>CAYSEW010000008.1:0-109197 GCA_964430245.1 uncultured Flavobacteriales bacterium | reverse complement strand
ATAGTGATCCGGTGGTTCCGTATGGAAGGGCCATCGCTCAAAGGATAAAAGGTACGCCGGGGATAACAGGCTGATCACTCCCAAGAGCTCACATCGACGGAGTGGTTTGGCACCTCGATGTCGGCTCGTCACATCCTGGGGCTGGAGAAGGTCCCAAGGGTTGGGCTGTTCGCCCATTAAAGTGGCACGCGAGCTGGGTTCAGAACGTCGCGAGACAGTTCGGTCCCTATCTGTTGTGGGCGTTAGAGATTTGAGGGAACCTGACCCTAGTACGAGAGGACCGGGTTGGACGAACCTCTGGTGGACCTGTTGTGGCGCTAGCTGCATCGCAGGGTAGCTATGTTCGGTTGAGATAAGCGCTGAAAGCATCTAAGCGCGAAACTCTTCTCAAGATGAGATCTCTTTTAAAGGTCGTTATAGATGATAACGTTGATAGGCTACAGGTGTAAAGTCAGTGATGACAAAGCCGAGTAGTACTAATTACCTGTAAGCTTTGAATAAAGGCAGTTTGTTTTGTTCTTTTGATCAATATAATTTATGTTATAATGTATTTATGATTTTCGGTGACTATTGCAATAGGGTCCACCTCTTCCCATTCCGAACAGAGAAGTTAAGCCTATTAGCGCAGATGGTACTAGGGTAACACCTGGAAGAGTATGTCGTTGCCACTTTTAAAACCTCCTAAATTTATTTAGGAGGTTTTTTTATGTTTAAATTTAAATTTTTGAAATCTTGTTGAAATCTTTAATAAATAAGTCTATTAAAATTTACTTATACTAAACACATCAATTATTTTCGCAAAGAAATTCTAAAATATGCCTAAAGAAAAGTCTTTAAATTCAATTTTAATTATTGGTAGTGGACCTATAGTAATAGGTCAAGCCTGTGAATTTGATTATTCAGGATCTCAAGCTTCTAGATCTTTAAGAGAGGAAGGGATTGAGGTAACCTTAATTAATTCTAATCCTGCAACTATAATGACTGATAATGTTGTAGCTGATAATATTTATTTATTACCTCTAGAGTCTGAATCAATAATACAAATTTTAGAAAAACATAAAATTGATGCGGTTCTTCCAACAATGGGTGGTCAAACTGCTTTAAATTTATGTATAAAATGTGATGAATTAGGAATTTGGGAGGATTTTGGTGTAAAAATTATTGGTGTTGATATTAGTGCTATTGAAATCACAGAAAACAGACAATCTTTTCGAAAATTAATGGATAAAATAGGAGTTTCAATGGCTCCTCAGTCTATTGCAAAATCTTTTTTAGAAGGAAAAGAAATTGCACAAGAATATGGTTTTCCTCTTTGCATTAGACCTTCTTTTACATTAGGTGGTTCGGGTGCTTCGTTTGTACATAATGAAGAAGAATTTGAACAATTACTTAATCGAGGACTACATGCATCTCCAATTCATGAAGTTATGATTGACAAAGCTGTTGTCGGTTGGAAAGAATTTGAGCTTGAACTTCTTAGGGATAAAAATGATAATGTAAATATAATTTGCTCTATTGAGAACATGGACCCAATGGGTATACATACAGGTGATTCTATAACTGTTGCTCCTGCTATGACATTAAGTGACTCTACTTATCAGAAAATGAGAAATATGGCCATCGAAATGATGCGATCTATAGGTGATTTTTCAGGGGGTTGTAATGTTCAATTTGCAGTAAGTGATGATGAAAATGAAGATATAATTGCCATTGAAATTAACCCTAGAGTAAGTCGTTCTTCTGCTTTAGCTTCTAAAGCTACTGGTTATCCTATTGCTAAGATTGCTTCTAAATTAGCAATTGGATATACATTAGATGAATTAGATAATCAAATAACTAAATCTACTTCTGCATTTTTTGAGCCAACTTTAGATTATGTAATTGTAAAAATACCTAGATGGGATTTTAATAAATTCCAAGGTTCTGATAATTTATTAGGGTTACAAATGAAATCTGTTGGTGAAGTAATGGGTATTGGAAGATCTTTTCAGGAGGCATTACAAAAAGCTTGTCAATCTTTAGAAATTGGAAGGAATGGATTAGGTGCAGATGGAAGAGAAGTAAGAGATCAAGATGCTTTATTAAAAAGTTTAGAATTTCCAAGTTGGAATAGGTTATTTCATGTTTATGATGCAATTAAATTAGGAATTCCTTTTAAAACGATTAAACAAAAAACTAGGATTGATGATTGGTTTTTGAGACAAATAGAAGACCTGATCAAGCTAGAAGATAGAATAAAAGAATTTACTATTGATGCCATTTCAAAAGAGCTTTTATATGAGGCTAAACAGAAAGGATATGCTGATAGACAGTTAGGGCATTTAATGAGTTGTCTAGAAAGTGAGGTTTTTAATAAGAGACATGATTTAGGGGTAAAAAGGGTATATAAATTAGTTGACACTTGTGCTGCTGAATTTGAAGCTGTTACTCCTTACTTCTACTCAACTTTTGAAGATGAAAATGAATCAATTGTAACAGATAAGAAAAAAATTATTGTGTTAGGTTCTGGTCCGAATAGAATTGGTCAGGGAATTGAGTTTGATTATTGTTGTGTTCATGGTGTGTTAGCGGCTAAAGAATGTGGGTATGAAACAATTATGATTAATTGTAACCCCGAAACTGTTTCTACAGATTTTGATACTGCAGATAAGTTATATTTTGAACCTGTTTTTTGGGAACATATATATGATATTATTTTACATGAAAAACCTGTTGGTGTAATTGTTCAATTGGGTGGTCAAACTGCATTAAAGTTGGCAGAAAAATTAGACAGATATGGAATAAAAGTTATTGGCACAACATATGAGGCATTAGATTTAGCCGAGGATAGAGGTAGCTTTTCAAAGTTATTAAAGGAAAATGGTATTCCATATCCGGATTTTGGTGTTGTTGAGAGTGCTGAACAAGCTGTTGAACTATCTAAAAATCTTGGATTTCCTTTATTAGTAAGACCTAGCTATGTACTTGGTGGTCAAAAGATGAAAATTGTGATCAATGAAAATGAATTAGAGCATCATGTTGTTGATATCCTTAGAGATATGCCAGATAATAAAATTTTATTAGATCATTTTTTGGGTGGAGCTATTGAGGCAGAAGCAGACGCTATTTGTGATGGTGAAAATGTTCAGATCTTAGGAATTATGCAACATATTGAGCCGGCAGGAATACATTCTGGTGATTCATATGCTGTTTTACCACCTTATAATTTAGGAGATTTTATTATACAGCAAATCGAAGAACATACTCATAAAATTGCTCTTGCTTTAAAGACAGTAGGATTGATCAATATACAATTTGCAATTAAAGATGATGTTGTTTATATCATAGAGGCGAATCCAAGAGCTTCAAGAACAGTTCCTTTTATAGCAAAAGCTTATGATCAACCTTATGTAAATTTTGCTACTAAGGTCATGCTGGGCGAAAATAAAGTAACAGATTTTGATTTCAATGTGAAGAAGAATGGTTATGCTGTTAAAATTCCAGTTTTTTCTTTTGATAAATTCCCTAATGTTAATAAAGAATTAGGTCCTGAAATGAAGTCAACTGGGGAGGCTATAAGATTTATTAAAGATTTAAAAGATCCATTTTTTAGAAAAGTCTATTCTGAGAGAAATTTATATCTAAGTAGATAAATAGTATAGGGGTTATATATACTTAGTTCAAGTAATGATAGCTCTGATTCCATATTGCTTAAATACTTATTTCATTCATTAAAATTCTTAAATAATATATATATTTAACAGAATTCAAATCGTTAATAATGAATAGCATAAAAATCGATTGGAAAAAAGCGATGCCTCATCTTATAGTTGTAGCTATTTTAATAGCCATATCTGCAATTTATTTTAGCCCTGTATTAGAAGGATATGTTTTAAAAACGCATGATTTAAAACAGCATAAAGGAATGTCTAAAGAAATAGTAGATTATAGAGCAGAGTATAATGAAGAGCCATTATGGACTAACTCAATGTTTGGGGGTATGCCAGCCGATCAAATTTCAGTTAAATATGATTCAAATTTAGTTTCATATATCTATGATATATATACATTATGGATGCCAAGACCTATATCTTATCTATGGACTATCCTTATTGGTTTTTATATTTTATTAATGTGTTTAAAAGTTGATCCTTGGATAGCATTAGTTGGATCTATAGCTTTTGGATTTTCATCATTTTTTATGATTAGCATGCAAGCGGGTCATATGAGTAAGGTTTGTACAATCGGATTAATGGCCCCTACCATTGGATGTTTTATTTTATTATTTAGGGGGTATTTATTTAAGGGAGGTATTCTGTCTTCAATCTTTCTTTCTATGCAACTGTGGGCAGGACATCCTCAGATAACTTATTATACTTTTTTTATTATAGGTTTTGTAGGGCTTTTTTATATTTCTAATTTGCTATTAAAAAAGCAATACAAGCATAGTCTTAAAATTATTGGATATTCGGTTATAGTTGTCTTTTTAGGTATTGGTTCTAGTATGGCTTCTTTATGGAGCACTTTTGAATATGGAAAAGAGACAATAAGAGGAAAAAGTGAATTAACACTTGAAACTCCAGCTAATCTTAAAAGAAAACAACAAGAAAATCCAGGAAAAACGATTTCAAAATATAGATCAGTTAAGGACGGACTAGATAATGACTATATTTTGGGTTGGAGTTATGGTACAGGTGAGACATTTACATTTATGTTTCCTAATTTAAAAGGTGGAGGAAATAATACTGAGCCAGCAAACACTAAAACACTATCAAAGTTATATCCAACTCAGTATGAGGAATTTGAAAAAAATGTTTTTGAAAAGATTTCATTAGCTCCAAATTTTGTCAATTTTTCAAATCAATTAAATAATTCATTTATTCAAAATAAACAATATCCTCCTTTTAGGTTATTAAATCAGATGCCAGTCAGTGAAACAGGTTATTTTGGACAACAAGGTTTAACAAATGGACCAGTTTTTATTGGAATTATTCTCTGTTTTTTGTGCTTTTTAACATTGATTATAAGTGATGGGAAATATAATTATTTTTTATTAGGTGTTTCTCTATTGGTAATCATATTTGCACTAATGCAGATGACTATATTGGTGCTAGTTGGATTAATTTTAATGGTAGCATTAAGTGTAATCAATCGCAGATTAATCTGGTTTTTATTTACTGTATTATTAATGACAACATTCTTGTCATGGGGTAAGAATTATATAGGGTTTTCTGAGTTTTTTATAGATCATTTTCCTTTATATAGTAAGTTCAGGTCTGTCACTATGATTCTTGTTGTAGCTGAATTATTGATACCATTAATTGGGATTTTATTTTTAGTGAAATTAGTTAAAGATAGAGATTCAATAAAATTAAAGTTGAAGTGGGTTTATTTATCAGTTGGATTATTTACTTTATTTACATTAATTGTTTCAATAAGTCCTGATACTTTTTTTAATATCTCTGATAATTCTAATTATCTAGCTAGAGATCAATTTTATTATAATGCCTATTTAGATGAATATCAATTAAATGATGTCAAACAAGAAGCAAATTTTTTCTTTGATTCATATGAAAAAGAATTATTTAATTTAAGAAAAAGTGTCATTCAACAAGATGCCCTAAAAGGGTTGGCATTTATATGTGGTGTTTTTTTATTGATTTTTCTTTTTGTTAATGAAAAAATTAAAAAAGAACTTTTATTAGTTGGCATTGCAATTCTAGTTTTAATTGAAATGGTGCCGGTTGCTAAAACATATTTAAATAATGAAAAGGACGCTGCTGGAAATTTAGTTTATTGGGCTGAAGCAGATGCAGAAATTAAACCATATCCTCCAAATGGTGCAGATTTAGATATTTTAAATATGGAAAGGTCTAAAAATAAAGATCTTGATAGTGTAATTAATGAAGAGGTTAAATTATATATTAAAGAAAATGAAGGTGTAAATAATCAGAATAACCTTTTAATTAAACAGCTAAGTTTATTAAATGCAAATACAAATTATAGAGTTTTGCCTAGTGATGGGTTAACATCAAGTACGAGAACTAGTTATTTTCATAAATCATTAGGCGGTTATCATGGAGCAAAATTAATGAGGTATCAAGAATTAATTGATTTTCATATTGGTCTTGGAAATGAAAAAGTTCTAGACATGTTAAATACTAAGTATAAAATCATTAATCAAAGTACTGCTGTACAAAGAGAAAGTGCATTGGGGCCAGCTTGGATCGTTAATAGTGTAAAATTTGTTGATAGTGCCAATCATGAAATGGAAGCACTAAAAGTTGAAAATGGATTTGACCCAAAAAATATTGTAATAGTTGATAAAAAGTATGAAAAACTAGTCGGTGAGGTTACAACAAAAGATCCTTCTGCATTGGTTAAAATGACAGATTATAATCCTAATAAAATAGAATATAACTTTAGCTCAGAAAAGGATGAGCTTGTAGTCTTTTCTGAAATCTTTTATGAAGGTGGATGGCAAGCTTATATAGATGATAAACCAGTAGTTCATTTTAGAGTTAATTACTTGCTTAGAGGGCTTAAAGTACCTGAAGGTAATCATAAAATTCGATTTGAATTTAGTAGAAGTTCCTATTCAATTGGTAGTGTTATTTCATTAATATGTTCCTCAATTATAATTTTATTAGGAGTTTATTTGATTTATCTTACGTATTTTAAAGAAAATTCTCAAGAAATTGATTTAGAAGAGGAAGTATTTCACCTTTAAATCTAATTAACCTTTTTTAACGCTAATAATTGATACTTTTGAAATAAGGTCATCATTAATCAGTTATTCTTACCATGGGAATTGTTGCTAAACAAACCATATCTAATATTGGGATCATTTTCTTTGGAGCTTTTCTAGGGGCAATAAATATATTACTATTATATCCTATAGTATTAGAGGATGATCAGATAGGGTTGACAAGGTTGTTAATCACATTTATGGTATTATTTTCTCAGTTGTTTTCATTAGGAGGGTCATCTATGCTGATCAAGTTCATTCCTTTTTTTAAAGTAAATAAAGCTGATTATAAAGGATCTGCAACTTTTATTTTTTGGATAGGAATTGTTGGATTTGTAGTTTCAATTTTAGCTGTTTTATTTGGTAAACCTGTTTTTGTCCATTTTTATGGAGAAAACTCTTCATTGTTTATTGGTTATTTATTTTATTTAATTCCACTACTTTTTTTTCAGATTCTTATTAATTATTTCACTGCATTATTACAGGCTGTATATAGATCAGTTTTTCCTCTTTTTGTTAATGAAGTTTTTATTAGAATCTTACAGTCATGTTTTCTAGGGATGTTCTTTTATAAGTTCATTGATTTTGAGTTATTTATGATGCTGTTTGTATCCATATATGGATTCTCTTCATTGTTACTTTTAGGGTATTTAATTTATCATAAAGAGATTAAGCTTCAATTGCAAGGTGATTTAGCTATGAGTGATAAAAAAGAAATAGTTAAATATGGTGCTGCTAATATGATTACCGGGCTAGCAGGTAGCCTAACAAATAGAATAGACCTTATGATGATTGGAGCCATGGTAGGAACTACTTCTATTTTATCTGAAAATTCTAATCAGGGGTTAAAATACATTACGATTTATACAATTGCTGCTTATATGGCTACAATGATTGAAATGCCTGCAAGGGCTTTACATAATATAGTAACCACTTTTATTAGTAAGGCTTGGAAAGAAAATGATCTAGAAACTATTGACGCTTTGTATAAAAGGTCTTCAATTACTCAAATGTTATCAGGTTTGTTGATATTTGTTGGTATATGGGTTAGTATCGATAATTTATTGATAATTACTGGAAAAGATTATTCTACAGGTAAATGGGTCTTTCTGTTTTTAGGTATTGCTAAATTGATTCATCTTGCTTCAGGTGTAAATGCAAAGATTATTAATTTGTCTAAATATTATATCGTTAGCACATATCTCATGGTTAGCTTAGTTGTTATCACTTTTATTTCTAATTTGATTTTAATTCCAATTTTTGAAGAACTTCCTGGTAGATCTGGAATTGAAGGTGCCGCAATTGCTACTTCCATTTCACTTTTGATTTTAAATTTTGTGTCTTTTCTTTTTTTATGGTCTAAATATAAATTACAACCCTATAATTATAAATTGATTCTATTAACCTTAATAGGAATGTTAATTATTTTTATTAATAGTTTCTTACCTGAATTTCAAAATATATTTATTGATATAATATTAAGATCTATGCTAGTAATTATAATATTTACTCCTCTGGTTTATTTTTTAAAGATATCTGAAGATTTTAATAGGCTATTAAAAAAATGTTTAGTTATAATTAATATTAAACTGTAATAAACTATTGTTATATAGCACTAATTATTTTTGAAACAATTGACTGCCTTAATTATTTCAATTATTACATTCGTAAATTAAAATATGTGAATTGAATATTGACTTTAATGATACTGAAACTGCATTTGCTTATAAAAGTAATTTTCAATTAAAAAGAGCTTACAGATTATTCAAGATGATGAATAATAGTACGTTGGTTTTTTTTGGAAGTAGGCTTGCAAATTTAGCTTTGCAATTACATTTCCCAGTAAAATCACTTATTAGAAGTACTATTTTTGAACAATTTTGTGGCGGGGAGAATGTAATTGATTGTAAAAAAAGGATAGATCAGATTTCGACTTATAACGTTGGGACAATCCTAGATTATTCAGTTGAAGCAAAAGGTGAGGAGGATGATTTTAATGCTACCGTATTAGAAATAAAAAGGACTATTGATGCTGCATCACTAAATGAACATATTCCTTTTTCTGTATTTAAAATTACAGGTCTTGGTTCTTATTCTGTTCTGAAAGCTGCTAATAATGGGATTGATCAATTAAGTGAATTGAAAAAAGAAGAATATGATAAGCTTCTTTTTAGGGTTAATGATATTTGTAGCTATGCTTATAGTAAAAGTATTCCAATATTTATTGACGCAGAGGATAGTTGGTATCAGGGGACTATTGATTGTATAGCAGAGAATATGATGAAGCAGTATAATCAACAAAAAGTAATTGTATATACAACTATTCAGTTTTACAGATGGGATAGAATTGATTACTTAACATCTTTAATTAAAAATGCTAAAGAGAAAAAATATAAGTTAGGTGTTAAATTAGTTCGTGGTGCTTATATGGAAAAGGAAAGAGCTCGAGCAGCAGAAATGAATTATAAAGATCCTATTCAGAAAACTAAAGAAGATACAGATAAAGATTATGACCTTGCACTTAAATATTGTATTGATAATATTAGTGATTTAAGCATTTGTGCAGGTACGCATAATGAAAAAAGTACTGAATATTTATTAGCATTAATGAAGGAGAATAAACTAGATAATAATGATCATAGAATATGTTTTGCGCAGTTATTAGGAATGAGTGATCATATTAGTTTTAATTTATCTAAAGTAGGATATAATGTTGCTAAATATGTTCCTTATGGTCCTGTTAATGAAGTCATGCCTTATTTAATGAGAAGAGCTGAAGAAAACACTTCTGTTGCTGGGCAAACAAGCAGAGAGCTTTCTTTAATTAGGAAGGAAATTAAAAGAAGAAAATTAAGTGTTTAATCTAGCTTATGCAGGGTATTTTATGTTTTTCATTGATTTAATGTATGCTTTAACTGACCCTACTACAATTTCAGCTTCTATATAGATTGGAATTCTGTTTTTATCATTTGTTACATAAATATTCATGGATTCTCCTTCTTGGAATAGTGTGCCTTCAATAAGTTGAGGGCTAAATTTAATACATTCATGTTTTTTTCCATATTGATCTTCAATGGTTTCAGTGCCTAAATATCTTATGTAAACATTATCATAGATCTCTTTGTCAACCATCATACTTAGTTGAATGGTGTCATTGTATTTAACATTTGAATAATCAAGAGTTCTAGCATAATAAACAGAAGTAATTACATCATATGAGCAATTTGGGAAATTGATTGTTGATTTTTTTGAATGATCTATTTTGTCTTTATATACAATTGCTTTTTCTGTTTGATTGTTAAATCGATAGTCATAATAAAGCCTAAAATCACCCTCTAATACATTTCTTACAAATCTCTGTGGTTGAAAAGTTTTCTTTTCTACAAGAGAAGCATAGTGATCTCTTACCTTAAAAAACCAGTCATAGCTTTTTAATGTTTTTCCCTTTCCATCAAATAAAAAGCATGACTTATTATTGTAGATTGAGTCTTTAACTGTAAATCTTACTTTTCCTGCAGGAACCCATACTTTTCCCATATTATAGAAAACATCATAATCAATTTGTTCTCCTGCTTTGAATGGATATTCCTTAGGCTTACAATCTTGTGATAATCCATTAAAAATTAATAAAAAGCTAAAGCAACAAAATGCAATTAAATTAAAATGATATGTTTTCTTACTGAGGGTTGACATTTGCTTTTATTTTCAAAAAAGAGGTTTCAGGTTCTGTATTTGAAGTTATTGTAACTGTTTGTTCCTGAGGCTTTCCAGCTTGTGAAATTTTAGGTGAAAAGATGACTTCTATTGACCCTTGTTTTCCAGGCATAACAGGGTCTTCTGAGAAATTTGGTACAGTGCAGCTACAAGATCCTTTTGCATTTAAAATCTTTAAAGGTTCACTCCCTGTATTTGTGAATACAAATGAATGTTTATTCTCTGAATTTGGATCAACATTGCCAAAATCTTTTATCTCTTCCTTAAATGCAATTTTAGCAAATGAAATTAATTTAGGTGTAGGTTCAGCTTTAGGTACAAATTTAGGTGCAGGCTCTGGTGTTACTTTTACTCCACTATTATCAATAGAAGATTCTTCTAATTGTTCATTTACTAATATTATTTGATATGTGTTGTATAGGGTTAATAAAAATATTAATCCAATTCCACTCCACTTTATTTTATCTAATAATGAAATGTTATTTAGCATTTTTATAGTTTTTGTAAATGAATATTAAAATTAATTTTTAGCCAATTTCTTGAATGCTTCTCCATCCTCTAATAATTCAATTGATTTTTTAAGGGTGTTGTTAAGTTCGTTTATGATTTCATAGAATTTTTTGTAATCATATAGGTTTTGAGCAATATTAGCTTTAAGTCTTGTTTTGATAGTATTCTCTGCTTTTTCATAGCTTTCTTTGTCAAACTCTAATCCTTCTTTTTCAGCATAATCAATTAATTCTTTTGTCACCTTTTCAGTATTGAAATCTGATTTAAATTTCTTGAACGAAGTATATTTGTTTTCTAATTTCTCTCGATTATCGTTAACCCAAATCAAAGAGAATTGATTCATTATGCCTTTTCTGATCAATGAGCTGTAATATTCACTAGTTCCTGTTGTGTCTAAAGGAACAAAATAATCTGGCATAATACCACCTCCACCATATACTGTTCGTTTTTTTAATTTGGTAGAAAATATTTCATCTTCGTTGAATTTAATACTATCTCTATGGAATGATTCTCCAGAGGAATAACGGTCATATTTTTCTTTTCTATAAGCGATAGAGCCTTCTTCATAAGGTTTTTGTATACATCTTCCTGTAGGTGTATAGTATTTTGAGGTTGTGATTCTAACCTGAGTTCCATCCAATAGGTTTATTGGTTTTTGAACTAATCCTTTACCGAAAGTTCTTCTGCCAATTATTAACCCACGGTCCCAATCTTGTATAGCTCCAGAAACAATTTCACTAGCACTTGCACTACTTTCGTTTACCAATACAACAACATTCCCATCTTCCAATAATCCTTTAGACCTTGTTTGGTAAGGATTTTCTGAATACATTCTGCCTTTAGTTGAGACAACAAGTTTAGTACCTGATAAGAATTCATCAGCAAGATCAACAGCAGTCATTAAATATCCCCCGCCATTGTTTTGTAGGTCAAGGATAATGTCTTTCATTCCTTCACTTTTTAGTTGGTAAACTGCTTTTTTAATTTCAGTAAGAGAGCTTGCAGAAAAGTTATTTAATTTAATATAACCAATAGATGGCGTAACCATATAGGATGCATCAACACTATAAATAGGTATTTTATCTCTTTCAATATTGAATTCAAGTAATTCTTTGTTCCCTGATCTTTTAATGATGACTGTAACTTCAGAACCTTTTTCACCTAATAATCTATCTCTAACTCCACTATTTTTGATTCCTACGCCACCTACAATCTCTTCATCAATCTTTACTATTTTATCGCCTGCCATAATCCCTACTTTTTCAGAAGGTCCTCCAGGAATAGCCTGAACAATTATAATAGTATCCTTAACAATTTGGAATCTTACTCCTACACCTGTGAATGACCCTTTTAAGGGAGCATTCATGTCATGAATGTCTTCTAAAGAAATATAGGTTGAATGAGGGTCCAGTTGTTCCAACATATAACGAATCCCATGTTCTGTAATTAACGAATTTTTAACTGAATCTGGATATACAGCATCAAAATATTTTAAGGCAGAGTTGTAGGTTCTAAGGGAATAATTAATGTCATAATCACCTAATAAGACTAGATTGTGATTCTTAATTCTTTTTCTTTTAACCTTAGAATTCAAGGTGTCATTTCCTCTAAGATAAAAAAGCTCGATTTCAGAATTTTCTGGGCCAATCAAATGCTTAGTTACATCTGAGTAATAAAACATGTCATCTACACTTTTTTCATTGATCTTGAAGATTTTATCTCCTTCAATTATATTAGCACTTGCAGCCCCGCTGTTCGGTATTACCTCTTCCACAAGAACAGTGTCTCCTTTAAATTTAAAAGTAATACCTATACTTTCATAACTGTGCTGTTCCTTGATGTTTAATTTTTCTGTTAATGTGTTTTTTTGATAAGCAGAGAAAGGAGTTAATTGATTGGACATCCCTATAACTAGATCATTTTCCAGAGTAGAAATATCTACTTTATTCACATACATTAATTGTATTCTGTTTAATAGGTCATCAATTTTACCATAAGTACTAATACTTGAATTATTTGATTGACCAAGAATAGAAAAATTCAATAGTGCAAAAAGGGATAATATTAGGTAACTGTTTCTTTTCATTAAAAATTTATTACATCAATTACAACAAACCTTGAAAGTATGAAAATAGTTACAAAAAAGCTGTTAAAAAACATTAAATACAATATTGGTTTCAATATATATAATTCAAAAAACATACCATTTATTGTTCTATTGATCTTTTTCCTATTAATTAATACAGATTTCATGTGTCAATCGTTCAAAACAGCACAATTAAAATACAATAGAGTTTCTTCAGTTTATAATAAAAGAATCGAAGGAGTAAAATCTGTTTTGCAAAAAAATGAAATAAAATTGGATCAGTTAGAGGTGCTATTATTAGGGACAAAATTAGAAGGAGAATTAAATTTATATGCAAAAAATAAAGGAGATAAAGAGTTTGTTTTAATCAGAAAATACAGTTTTTGTGAAATGTCAGGAGATTTAGGTCCTAAAAGAAAAGAATGGGATGGTCAAATACCAGAAGGGTTCTATTATATTAATCATTTTAACCCAAGTAGTTCTTATCATTTATCGCTAGGTATTAATTACCCAAATAAAAGTGATAAGGCATTATCAGATGCAAAAAAATTAGGAGATAATATTTATATACATGGTGATTGTGTTACAATTGGATGCATTCCTATCACTGATTATTGGATCGAAGAGCTATATATATTTTGCATGGAAGCTAGAAATAATGGACAAAAGGAAATTCCTGTTCATATTTATCCTTTTGAATTTGATAAAGAACATGATATAAAGCTAAATTCTTTTTGGCTTAATTTAAAAGTGATATATGATCATTTTAAGAAATTTAAAACAATGGTTGAAATACATGTAGACGTTCATGGTAATTATTTAATTGAAGATAATGGTATATGAACTATCAATTTAGTTGAGAAAAAGTCTTCTTGGAAATATTTAGAAACAGGAGCTATAGTTGCTTTGTTTTTAATATTAATTTCAGTTAATTCTTGAGAAATATCACCACCTTTTAGATATAAAATTCCATTTTTAATATTGTGACTATTTTTTGTTTTGATTTTCTTATCAACCCATGGAATAAACTTGTTAAACCTTGTAACAGCTCGACTAATTACAAAATCATAAGTTCCGCTGATTTTATTAGCTCTTTCATGAAAAGCCATGACATTATTTATAGCTAATTCATCTTTTACAGCGTTCACTACTTTTATTTTTTTTCCAATTGAATCTATTAAAGTGAAGTTGGCATTTGGAAATAAGATAGCTAAAGGAATGCCTGGAAATCCACCACCAGTTCCTACATCTAAGATAGTTGAGCTAGTATTAAAAGAAATAAATTTCGCGATAGCAAGTGAGTGAAGAACATGTCTTTCATAAAAATTATCAAGGTCTTTTCTGCTAATTACATTAATCAATTGATTCCAATGAGCGTAGATTTTTTTTAAATCTTTAAATTGATGATGCTGATCGGTAGATATATCTGGAAAATATTTTTCTATTAGCTCCAAATAGTTAAATCTTTTCTTTTGTGTTTTTCATGATATTGTATAGAAATTCTCTTGCCCTAAATAGTTGAGCTTTTACCGTTCCTAAAGGTAAATCCAATTCCTTAGCAATTTCATCATAGCTAAATTCTTTGAAGTACCTAAGCTCTACTAAGATTTGATATCTTGGTTTTAGTCTTTGAACTACTTTTCTCATCATTTTTATTTTCTGCTCACGCATGGCTTCTTGTTCAGGGTTTAAACCGCCACATTTTAGCTCGATCATAAGAGAATCACCTTCTTCATTTTCAAATCTATTATCTATTGATAATACATTTTTCTTTTTCTTTCTAATAAAGTCAATACAGTTGTTGGTGGCTATTTTAAATAACCAAGTACTGAAGGCGTAATTTGGAGTATATTGGTTTAATCGGTTGAATGCTTTTCCAAATGCTTCAATAGTAAGATCATCAGCATCATCTTTATTATTTACCATTTTAAGAAGCATGAAAAAAATAGAATCTTTATATCTATCCATTAACTCAGTGAAGGCTTGCTGATCTTTATTCTGAGTAGCTTTTAATACTAAGCCATAATCATATTTTGCTTTATCAGATAAATGATCTATAGAGATAGGTTCGTTCATGTTAAATGGCTGTTTTTTTTGTTCTTAATTGAATAAATGGATATATAAACATTAAAATTAATTCTATTATTGGGGCAAAAATAATCAAATCCTTAGATCCCATAATTTTGAACGGGCGAATAAATATAATTATTTGAATTAGTATTCTAAATAGTACGAGTATAATTCCTATGTGCAAATAGCTGGATGTGATTTCATAGATTAAGGAGGAGGTGTAAAATATGATTAGTGAAAGTGGATATAAAAACAGGATCAATTGATGTTTAAACAAATAAAATTTTCCTGTTTGAAGATGTCTTGATTTTTGATCAAACCATTCTTTAAAGGTTGATTTTGGTTCAGATAAAGTGATAGCGTCATTGTTAAATACAACAGCTGTATTTTTTTTGTCTGAGCCCTTATTTACAAGCAGGTCGTCATCCCCAGAGGGTATATGATAATGGCTTTTAAACCCACTTAAAGACTCATATACAGTTTTTTTATATCCTAAATTTCTTCCTACTCCCATATAGGGGATTCTTGCCAATGCCATTCCCATATATTGAACGGCAATGAAAATGGTATCAAATCTAATTAAGGCATTTAAAAATCCCTTTCTTTTTCGATAGGGACTTGCTCCTAGGACGATTGATTTTTCAGAAAATGAGCTAGACATATTTTTAATCCATTTATTACTTATAACATAACAATCTGCATCAGTAAATAATAGGCATTCATTTTTTGCAGCTTTAATGCCTAATGTTAAAGCTAGTTTTTTCGAAAATCCGTCTTTTCCGAAATCAGGATTATTAACTATTTTTAAATTACTGTTATTCTGACTGAATTCAGTTAATATATCTTTGCTTTTATCCCAGGATCTGTCATTTACTACAATTACTTCAAAATCAGGGTAATCTTGGTTAAGTATTGAAGGAAGGTTCTTTTTTAGGTTTTCAGCTTCATTTCTGGCAGCTATAATTACTGAGACAGCAGGAAGGTTTGAATGTTCTGCCTTGCTTTTTTGGAAGGGGACTCTTATAAAGAAATATAAATAATAGAATAATTGGAATATAAAACTAAACCCAATTATAGATAGCATAATTTGATCAAATTGATCTGTCATGTGAAAAATTAATTGCTTATATCAAAAGTATCTTTTAAGTAACTAATTATTTCTTTGTTTCTTTGATGTTTATTCACAGTTTTATGAACTTTAAATTAATTAAGAAAGATGAAGGCTCAAAAGCAAGAGCTGGTGTGTTTAAAACTGATCATGGAGAAATAGAGACTCCAATATTTATGCCTGTAGGTACTGCTGGGACAGTTAAAGCTGTTAAACAGGAGGAATTGAAAAATGAAATTAAGGCACAGATCATTTTAGGAAATACTTATCATTTATATTTAAGACCTGGGCTGGAGGTGATTAATAAGGCCGGTGGCATTCATGATTTTATTGGTTGGGATGCACCTATTCTTACAGATTCTGGTGGTTATCAGGTATATAGTTTGTCTGAAAAAAGGAAGATTAATGAAGAAGGAGTTACTTTTAGATCACATATAGATGGCTCAAAGCATTTATTTACACCAGAAAGGGCAATTGATATACAGAGAACTATTGGAGCTGATATTATCATGGCATTTGATGAGTGTACCCCTTACCCTTGTGAATATCAATATGCAAAAGACTCTATGCAGATGACTCATAGGTGGTTAAAAAGATGTTGCGATCATTTTGCAAAAACAGACAACGTTTATAATTACGGACAATATTTATTTCCAATAGTTCAGGGTAGTACCTATAAAGATCTTAGATTGGAAAGTGCAGAAAAAGTTGCATCATTTAATTGCGTAGGAAATGCAATTGGAGGATTGTCAGTTGGAGAACCTCATGAAGAGTTATATGCAATGACTGATGTTGTTTGCAGTGTCCTCCCAGAGGAAAAACCAAGGTACTTAATGGGGGTAGGGACGCCAGGAAATATTTTGGAATGTATATCATTAGGTATAGATATGTTTGATTGTGTAATGCCTACTCGAAATGCCAGAAATGGAATGATCTTCACTTCAGAAGGGATAATTAATATAAAAAATAAAAAATGGCAATTTGATTTTTCAGAGATTGATCCAAATGGAGGGTCAGCTATTGGGAAAGTTTATTCTAAAGCTTATTTAAGACATTTGCTTGTGTCAAAAGAGATTTTAGGAGCACAAATTGCAAGCATACATAATTTATCTTTTTATTTATGGTTAGTAAAAGAGTCAAGAAAACATATAATTAATGGTTCGTTTTATGCATGGAAAAAAGAACTAATGCCGAAGCTTAACTCTAGATTGTAATTCATGAAAAAGCTGGATCTATATATAATCAGGAAATTTTTAGGCACCTATATTTTCATGATTATGGTGGTAATGAGTATTTCTATCATCTTTGATGTTAGTGAAAAGCTTAAGGATTTTATGGATCCAAAAAATGACCTTTCATTAGGAGAAATTTTATTTGATTATTATCCCTATTTTTTTGTTCATTATGCTAATTTGTTCTCTTCATTAATTATTTTCTTATCTGTACTATGGTTTACGAGTTTTATGGCTCAACGATCAGAGATCATTGCTATTTTATCGAATGGAGTGAGTTTTTGGAGATTTTCTAGACCTTACATGATTGCATCTACTATTTTATTGATCCTTTCTTTATTTATGAATCATTATATCGCTCCTTTAGCAAACAGTAATAGATTGGATTTTGAAAATAAGTATACACATTATAATGTAAATTTTAAAGATGTCCACCTAGAGATTAAAAAAGGGACAATAGTTAGCTACAGACAATTTGTTGGAAATACAACAACAGTAAGAAGAATGTGGATAGAACAATGGAAAGAACAAAAAGATAATGATTGGGAATTATTGAGTGATATGCAGATTGAAAAGGCAGTTGGAGACAGTCTTTCAAATAATTGGAAATTAAATAATGTTTTTATTAGAACGATTGATGGTGCTAATGAAAAAATGAAATTTTTTAATAGCATAGATACTGTATTGAATTTCAACATAAGAGATCTTGGACAGAGAAGAAATATTACATTTGCTATGACCACTCCTGAATTAGTTAAATACAGAAATAAAGAAGAGCAAAAAGGGAACCCTACTAGCCATGTTGATATAACTAAATATGAAAGAACTGCCTATCCATTTGCTGCTTATATTTTAACCATAATAGGAATTTCTGTTGCTTCATTAAAGTCTAGGGAAGGGGTTGGAAGGAATTTAGTAGTTGGATTAGGCTTTGGCTTAGTTTATATTTTCTTTATGAAAATGACTACAGTAGCATCTATCAATATAGGTTTGCATCCTATCTTAGCTGTTTGGGTCCCAAATTTATTATTCACTTTTGTTGCTATTTACCTTTTTTATAAAAGGATCAAGAAATAATAATTAGGGCGACAATTCATAATGAAGAATTAGTTGTGTTTGATTCCCAGCTGTGTGATATCCAATAGTTGTAATGGTACCATTATCAGCTAATTCTATAGGGTTAAAAGTTCCAGAAGCTATGAAGTCATCTGGGCTTGTAGCGTCATAATCTACTAAGTCCCACTCATATGTTTTATTTAACAGTTTTATATTATAAGGAGCTGTCCATATTGCGGGAGTATTATATGGTTGATCTTCTTTTTCTGATGAGTTAAATACTTCATTAGAGTTGTCCTGTTCCCATATTCTTAAAATTAGGTCTGCATTTTCACCTGATAGGGGGTCGTCCCATGTGTAAATAGGCCATGATGCATTAGGGTCTTCATTAGGATAATAACTAATTTCATATTGATGAACATAAGCATACAAACAAGAGGCATCTTCAAAATCAGCAAGCGCATTATAGATGGGTGAATCTACATCAGTGCAGCCACCTACTTTAGTGTCTTCTTCAATTTCAGATTTTTTACAATTTGTAAATAAAACATTGATTAATAAAATAGTTAAAATGAATGTAGTGTTAAGTTTCATGTTTAAAATGATTAAAATGTCCATCCAACCCCAAGATTAAATGATGTTTGATAATTAATAGATTTATTTAGTTGAGAATTCCTAGTTTCAGCAAAGAACAAAGGGGTGTAACCAGCTTTTAACATTAAACCACCTTCTGGTTTCATGTATCTATATTCAAAGCATAGATGAGCAAACCATTCTCTAATCACTATTAATGAAGGTTCTACAGGTTGTTGAGATAGATTAGTGTTGTCTATTTCTATGTGATTGATCTTATATTTCCAGAATGTTGTTCCATATCCAATTGCTGCATGATGATTCCCAAAACTATAGGTCCCATTAATTTCAAAAGGTAGAAACAGGTCTACTGATTTTTCAAGTGAGGTAAGTCCAGGAAAAACTGAAATTCCAGCACTGATGTTCATATTGATATTGATATCAGTATGAATAATTTCTCTTTCATAATTCATAGAATAGAACAGACCTTTTCCTAAGAATTCTAAATAAACTCTGTTTTTGTTGTTTATTTCCTGAGATAGTGTGTTTATGGAAATAAGTGAAGCTGCTATAAAAATGAAATACTTTTTCAAAAATCCTATTATTTACTGAGTGTAAAGTAATGAAAATGTAGTGAAGTAGACAATAAAAATGATTGATTGATAATATGACTTTTTATTAAATGATTCTGTAAATACAAAAAATAGGTAAGCATTGACTTTTGAAAATTATTATATTTAGAAGGAGATAATGATATGCAGCTTACAGATCTAATTGAAAAATATACCAATGAGTATTCTAAGTTCATTAATATTAATGGCCTAGATGTGCACTATAGAGATGAGGGAAAAGGGGAAGTGTTATTGTTGATACACGGCACTTTTTCTTCTCTACATACATTTGATGATTGGACAGAGATTCTAAAAAATCATTTTAGGGTAATTAGATTGGATCTTCCTGGTTTTGGTATTACTGGACCAAGTAATGATAATAAATATAGTATAGAATTATTTACTGAGTTTATAATGGATTTTTTAGATGCTATTAAAGTAAAGAAATTTAATATTGCAGGAAATTCTTTAGGAGGTTGGATGTCATGGGAATTAGCATTGATATGTTCTAAAAGAATAAAAAAAATGATCTTATTAAATTCTGCAGGTTATATAAATGATAGAGATTATCCATTACCTTTTGTGATCGCTCAGACACCATTTTTACGTAATGCTTTTAGCTTTATACCTCGTGCAGTCGTAAGAAGATTTTTAAGGCAGGTATATTGTGATCAAACAAGTCTTACTGATGATGTTGTAAATAGATATTATGATCTTATACATAGAGAAGGTAATTTAGATGCATTTGTTAAAATTGCTAATTCTTATTTTATTCAAAACACACATAAATTAAATAAGTTAAATCTTCCAGTTCTAATTATTTGGGGAGAAAAGGATAGGTGGATCAATCCTAAACATGCGCAGTATTTTCATAGGGATTTACCATCTTCAACATTGTTGATTTATGAAAATGTAGGTCATGTGCCTATGGAAGAAATTCCGGAAAAATCTGCTTTAGATGTAATCGATTTTTTAAAAAATTAGTAGGTGTAATTCATCTATAAACAAGGGCAATTCTCATCAAAATACATCTCATTTAAAAATCTTTGGTAAAATTCATTAGTTGCATTTTGGTCTTTTTTATCTAGCTCTACTATCTGTTTTAATCTTGTTTTAGTGGCACCTTCTTTAACAAGGAATAGTAGGTGTCTTTCATTGTCTTTTAATTCAATTAAAAATGATGGGTTTGGTTTTCTTTTAGGATAGCTATGTGCCATTAAAATAACGCCTTTGTCAAAAACTTTATTGATGACCTTTTTGTTAATGTTTAAGCAGTTGAGCTGGCATTGAAAAACAGAATCAATAGTTAAAGGTTTAGCCGATAATTTTTTAAGTGCCATTTTGTTTGGCATATAAAGGGGGACTAGATCATTGGGAACACTCTTACAATCACAATTTTTGGAAGGAGAGTTGGTTGTAATAATAGTAGAACTACTATCATTAGGATCAATGGCGATCATTAATTTCATTCCTTCATGTTCAATATAATATTCTCTGACTCTATTATTAGTTACGCTCTTACTAAAGTCTACATCTCCTTTTTCAATCAAATGAAATATTTTTTCAATTGAAGAATTACAATCAAGGAGACATTTGTTTTTTTGTGATATATAAAGCTGAGATGAGCTGATGGATTTTAGTACTCTATTATTAGGAAGCCATTCGCACCCTCTAGTACCAAAAATGAAAAAGACTAAAATGAGACCAAGACTAAAGCCTAATAAATAATATTTAATTCTATTACTTAGTTTCATAATAAAAAAGTCCTCCTAGGAGGACTTTTATAAAGCTATATTATTTATTAGTATCTGTAATGTTCAGGTTTATATGGACCCTCAACTTTAACACCTATGTAATCTGCTTGATCTGGTCTTAAATCTTCAAGTTCAACACCAATTTTTTCAAGGTGTAATTTTGCTACCTTTTCATCTAAGTGTTTAGGTAACATATATACTTCATTGCTATATGCATCTGAGTTAGTCCATAATTCAATTTGAGCTAACGTTTGGTTTGTAAATGAATTACTCATCACAAAAGATGGGTGGCCTGTAGCACATCCAAGATTTACTAGTCTACCTTCTGCTAAAACATATATTGTTTTTCCGTTAATATTATACATATCAACTTGAGGTTTTATAGTATCCTTTGTATTACCGTACTTATTGTTAAGCCAGCTAATGTCAATTTCGTTGTCAAAGTGACCAATATTACAAACAATTGTTTGATCTTTCATGCTCTCAAAATGACGACCTTGAATGATATCTTTATTTCCTGTTGTGGTAACAATAATGTTTGCTTCTTTACATGCGTTATCCATTTTTTTCACCTCAAACCCGTCCATTGCAGCTTGTAAAGCACAAATCGGATCAATTTCAGTTACAATTACTCTTGCACCTGCACCTTTTAAAGAAGCAGCAGAACCCTTACCAACATCACCATATCCAGCAACAACAGCAACTTTACCTGCCATCATAACATCTGTTGCTCTTCGTATAGCATCTACTAAAGATTCCTTACATCCATATTTATTATCAAACTTAGATTTAGTAACAGAGTCATTTACGTTAATTGCTGGCATAACCAATGTCCCATTTTTAACTCTTTCATATAATCTGTGAACACCTGTTGTGGTTTCTTCTGAGAGACCTTTAATGTCTTTGCATAGTTCAGGGTATTTATCAAAAACCATGTTTGTTAGATCGCCACCATCATCAAGTATCATATTTAGAGGTTTATCCCCCTCAAATCCAAAGATAGTTTGTTCAATACACCAATCAAATTCTTCATCGTTTAACCCTTTCCATGCATAAACAGGAACTCCAGTTGCAGCAATTGCAGCGGCAGCTTGATCTTGAGTTGAAAAAATATTACAAGAAGACCATGTAACTTCTGCTCCTAAGGCAGTTAATGTTTCAATTAAAACCGCGGTTTGAATGGTCATGTGTAGACATCCCGCAATTCTTGCTCCTGATAAAGGTTTAGAGTCACCATACTCTTCTCTTAGGCTCATTAAACCAGGCATTTCAGCTTCAGCAATTTTTATTTCTTTTCTTCCCCAGTCAGCAAGACTTATGTCTTTAACCTTATAAGGTAATTTCTCTGTAGTTTCATTCATTGTAATGTGTCTTTTTTATGTAAAACGATGCAAAATTACAATTAACTATAAGAAATTCAAAAGGTGCTTGATTAATTATTTAAAATGACAATGATTTCTCCTGGACTAATCAAGTTGTAAAATTTTATAACATCTTTATTTTTCATTCTAATACATCCATGAGAAGCAGGTTTTCCGATCAATCCTTCTTCATTAGTGCCGTGTATATATATATTCCTATCAAAAGAATCAACATTACCACCTTTATTTAAACCTAATTCTAGTCCTTCTATTGTAATTATTCTAGAGCTTATAATATCAAGTCCTGTTTTAATTGGTTGGTATTCAATTTCAGCAACTTTTCCTGTATAGTTTCGGTATTTAAAGATTCCATTTTCAGGTATATTATCTCCAATTTTAGTTTTTATTTTATGAAGACCTATAGGAGTCATGTTGCTGTTTTTAATGATCCCTGCGCCATGTTCAGATGTAGAGACGTCATAAGAGAGAAATATTTGATTATTTCTAATAAGGTAGATCTTTTGTCTTTTCACTCCTACATAAGTGAAATCATTAAATTGATAGGAGGGATATTTAATTTCTAAGTATTCTAAAAGAAACCTTAGCATTTTGTCATCATCATTCTCGGACAGACTTTTTGGATCGTTATATTGAGCCAAAAGACTGAATGGAAAATTAAGAGTCAAAACCAATAATATAACAATTCTTACCATAATTCATTTAATGACCTTTATACTATAAATATCAAAAAAAGTTTATGAACCCAAAATGAATTTTAGCAGTTTTAAATAATAGTGGGTTGTTTTGTTGCGATCCCAATGCATAGCTTATTGAAAATATCCCAGGTTTTGTTTCAAAATTGATGCCTGCACCTAGTCCATATGGAATGTCATTTAGGTATTCATGGGTTAGTTTTTTTTCAACCCATCCTATGTCAAAAAAAGCAAATAAATTTGAATTCTGTTCAAGTATTAATCTGTATTCAATAGTGCCTATTAAAAATGAGCTAGTCCATATAGATTCTTCATCAAAACCTCTTAGTAGGTTATTTCCTCCAATTCTATGTAATTCATTTTCATACAATATTGGATTAATAATACTAGCAAAATTGCATCCTAGCTTTATTGTGCTTTTTTTACCTAATGGTAAATAAGATTCTATTGTTAAATCAAATTGGTAATTTGATGATCCAGAGGTTTCAATTAATGTGTCAGACTGAGAAAGTATATTCTTAAATCCAAATTGCAAATCTCCTTTTGTTAAAAATCCTTTTCTTGGATTATACTTATAATCTAGTCTGTCATATTTATATATTATACCAAATGAATTCAAAGAGGTAGAGTTGAAATTCAATGAATTTATTGAAGAAAGCATATTTGATCTTGAAAATAAATAATACATCCCCAATTTAGTTTTTTCGGTAAAAGAGTAGGTAGATCCAATCTTGTTTTTTAGATTAAAAAAGGTGCTATCCTTTTTAAGCATGTCAAGGTTATTGAACATTCCAAAACTAGAATTCAATAAATAAGGAAACTCAATTACAGAGGACAATGATTGGGAAAGAGCGTACATTTTTCTCCATTTAACAGAAATGGTTTCACCTTTTTTTATTCCATTAATGAATTTAATATTTGCATCCCCTGTTATATTTATAGAACCATCATTTTGAGGCTGAACTCCCAAAATTCCATTGATGAAATTTGCAGGTTTGTTTTTTGCATTGATGAATAAACTGATTTTGTTATTTATAAATTCGTATTCAGGGTTACTTAATTCTGTGAGATAAGGAGTTTCTTTAATTCTTGTGCTGATTGAGTTGATTAAATGTTGATTAAAAGCATCCCCTTTTTTAATGTTAATTATTTGTTGAATAACCCTTTTCTGATCTAATATTTCTGGATTAAGAATAATTGAATCTACAGTAATTAATGGTCCAAGATTTAAATCTAAGTTTAGGAAAATAGTTGAGCTATCTATTTCAGACTGATTAAGCTGAAACAAGGCAAATGGATACCCATTATTATTACAATAATCTAAAGTGTTTTCAATGATTTTAATTAATCTATTAGATGAAAATCCTTTATTTTTCAAAAAACTTTCTTTAAATCCAATTTGAGATTGTATGGTAGGAGGGATGTTTGAAACCACTTTGTCTACTATGAATTTATTTCCTTTATAAATATAGATTTTATGATGAAGGCTATCTGATAATATCAATGAGTCAATGGAGGCACTCAAAAAGCCATTTTCAACAAGGTTAAGCCAATGCTTTTCTGCTATTTTTTTTGTTTGTAGTATTGAGGTTGAATATTCTTTAGCAGTTTTACCATTTAACTCATATATTGTTACTTCAGATTTTTGGGAATTTATCTCTAAACCAATCAGTATGAATAGTATGAAAATTAATTGTTGCATTATGTCAATAACGTTTTAATTATTAATTCATTTTATGAGATATCCCAGTTAATAGGTGAAATATTATTACTTTTTAAAATTAAATTGGTTTTAGAAAAATGATTTGATCCTATAAAACCTCTATGAGCAGAAAATGGAGAAGGGTGTGAGGAGATAAGAATATGGTGATTTTTATGATTAATTAATTTTGCTTTCTCTTGAGCAAATTTTCCCCATAATAAAAACACTATGCCATTTTTTTTGACTGAAAGTAATTTTATTACAGAATCAGTAAATTTATTCCATCCTAATTGCTGATGAGAATTAGGTGTTCCAGCTCTCACTGTTAAAGTTGAATTAATTAATAGAACTCCTTGAGTTGCCCATTTTTCTAGATTCCCATGTTTGGGTGTTTCAATATTAAGATCTCTTTTTAATTCTTTGAAAATATTTTTTAATGATGGTGGGAGTTTAATGCCAGTGTCAACAGAAAATGCAAGCCCATTGGCTTGATCTAATCCGTGATATGGGTCCTGACCAATTACTACTACTTTTACTTCTGAATAGGGCGTTAGCTCAAATGCTTTAAATATATCTGTATTTCTAGGATAAACCTTATATTGGTTATTTTCAATTTTAAGGCAGCTAAGTAGCCTAATAAAATAGGGTTTATTAAACTCATTTAAAAGGTCTTTATGCCAAGATAAAGGTAGCTTAACTGTTACTTTTTCAACATTATTCATTTGATAAATAAAGTGTTAATTTACTTGCAAAAATATTGCAGAATTGTAATGTATAAATATTTTTGAAACATATTAATTTTAATTTAATACCATATATGAAATTTTCTTCTAATTCTATTGTGATTTTATTGGTTATAATAAGTTCATTATTTTTGTATAGTTGTAGTCATAATTCGTGTCCTGCATATACTTATGAAAAGAATAATGAAATAAAAAAAGACAATGATTTTAAAGAAAATAACACAGGCATTATAAGAGGTACTTGAATTTATTTTTTTTATAAAAAAATGTCTTTTTCACTTAGTATTATGATTTTTATAACTTTGCACTAGCAAAAAATAAAAAAACAGATGAGAAAAATTAATTTATTATTCGTTGTTATTGCCCTTACATTTATGACTTCTTCTTGTTTTTTATTTCGACCTACTCATGAGCGTTGTCCTGCTTATGGATCTGATGAACTAGATAATATCCAATTGGATGAAAAATTACTTGATCAAAAGATTGAGCAAATCTAATTTCCCTTTTTCTGTTAAATCTTGAGTGTTTTTAGGCAACTATTTTGCTTATTATTCATTATCTTTGATACATGTCTTGTGCTTCTAAATATCTGTTGACTTTTTTAGCTTTCATTTTTTACTCATCTAACATGAGTGCTCAAATGCCTGCAAAGCAACAGAATTATGCTAGATTTACTAAAGAGGTATGGGGAGGATTAACTATTCACACCTTTGGTTTAGGATTGAATTTAAATTATGCAAAATTCAAAACCTATAAAAAGAAGGTTCTATATACTTTGGATATTGTTGGAATGCAACATGAAAAAGAATATAAGATATTTGGTTCTATTGATGAAAATGCAAAACGATATGTTTACGGAAAATTAAATTCATTTTATGTAATTCGACCTGGTATAGGGAAAAGAAAAATGTTTTTTGAGAAGTTACGTGAAAATGGGATACAGATTGCAGTTAATTGGTCTTTTGGTCCTTCAATTGGCATAACAAAGCCAGTTTATTTAGAAGTTTTAAAAATTGATCAATTTGGTCAGGTAATAGGTAATTCTATTGAGAAATATGATCCTGAATCTCATAATCTATATAATATTTATGGCAGGGGTCCTTGGTCAAGAGGATTGACTGAAGCTAAATTTCATCCTGGAGGGTTTGCTAAAATTGGTTTGGAATTTGAATATAGTAATGAAAGGGATCTAATAAGAGCAATTGAAGTCGGAAGTGTTATTGATGTATATCCCAGAAGGATACCAATTATGACAAATGTGGAAAATCCTTTCATTTTCCCTACGATCTATCTCAATTTTATATTTGGAGCTAAATTCTATTAATTTGAAGTATTTGTAATGAGTGAGCAAATAAGTGTGTTGAAGAAAGAAAAACAAAAAAAACCAAGTTGGCTAAAAGTTAAATTACCAACAGGAGAGGAATATAAAAAGGTCAGAGGGTTAGTCTCTGAACATAAGTTGAATACAATCTGTGAAAGTGGGAATTGTCCTAACATGGGTGAATGCTGGGGTGCAGGAACAGCTACATTTATGATCTTAGGGAATATATGTACAAGGTCCTGTGGTTTTTGTGCAGTATCTACTGGAAAACCTGATGAGCCAGATGTTTTTGAACCTGCAAGAGTGGCTAGTTCAGTTAAATTAATGGAGGTTAAGCATGCTGTTATTACATCTGTTGATAGAGATGACCTTAAGGATGGTGGTGCAGAAATATGGGCGAGCACAGTAAGGGCTATTAGAAGAAAATCTCCAGGCACCACTTTAGAGACTTTAATTCCTGATTTTGCAGGTAAGTGGGATAATGTTCAAAAAATCATAGATGTTGCTCCTGAAATTGTATCTCATAATATTGAAACAGTAAGAAGATTAACTAAAGCTATAAGAATTCAAGCTAAATATGATAGAAGCTTAGAACTTTTATTGAGATTAAAACAAGGAGGCATGAGAACTAAATCAGGAGTCATGTTGGGTTTAGGAGAGTCAAAAGATGAAATTTTAGAGACGATGGAAGATCTAAGGATGGTAAAAGTAGATATATTAACATTGGGTCAATACCTTCAGCCAACTCCTAAACATTTACCCGTTAAAGATTTTATTGAACCAGAGAAATTCGAAGAATATAAGGAGCTTGGGTTAAAGATGGGATTCAGATATGTAGAAAGTGGTCCATTGGTTCGCTCAAGCTACCATGCGGAAAAACACATGATATAAACTTTGATTTGCCGTTTTCTTGTAAAATCCCCCTTTTAATAAGTTTCTTTTAAAAAACATCAAATAATAGATATGTTTTTATTGGATTATTTGTAAATTCGACAACTTAATATGATAGAAATAACCTGTTAGGACTATGAAAAAATCAATACTATTACTTTCAACTTCACTTTTTATCGCAATAGGTGGAATTATATATTTTAATAATGATTCTGTTAATGAACCAGTTAAGCGTAATTATCAGTTAGCTGAATTGAAATCCAATGAAGGAAAATCTCAAACTTGGAATGATGCTGCTGAGCTATATCATTCATTATATGCAGATGTTATTACTGGTAAAATAAACCATGAACAGCTAAGGTTAGCTAAGCAAGAAGTCTTGCAGATCATGATGCAAAAAGGTGGTGCATTTACATTTGTAGATGAAGGACCGGATAATGTTGGTGGAAGAACAAGAGGCATTGCAATTGACCCTGCTGACGACAATTTGATCTATGCGGGTAGTGTAAGTGGAGGATTATTTAAAACTATTAATGCTGGTGCAACATGGGATAGAGTACAATCTTTTGATGATGCTGTAAATGATGCAGCTAATGGTAATGGCTCTATATCTATTTCTTCTATAGCTATTTCTGGTAATGGTACTATTTATGTAGCTACTGGAGGTGCTGCTTATGAAGGAGGTATGTCAGGTGAAGGAAGTGGTACTCAGGATGGAGATGGGATTTGGTATAGTGAAGATGAGGGTGTTACCTTTCAACAATTATCTGGCACAAATGGTGTTGATGTTTGTAAGGTGGTAGCAGATCCTACTCAGTCAGAGGTTGTCTATTATGTTGGAATATCACAGGGATTGAAAAAAGTGGAGAACCTAGGAACTCCATCTACTGTATCTGGAGTTACAACTGCTACAACTGTAGATGTTAAAGTTTCAAATGATGGTCAAGTAATCATTGTTGGTGTTGCCCAAGGTGGACAGAGATCATTCCTTAGTCAGGATGGTGGTAATAACTGGACTGACCTTCATTCAACAGGTGCACTTTCTGGTAGTGGTATGTCAAGAGTAGAGTATGGGATTTCTCATGAAAAAGATGCTTCTGGTAATTATTCATTATATACTGTATTTGCAAATTCTGCTAGTAAATTGGGTGGAGTTTATCGCTCAATGGATAATGGATCTAATTGGTGTCAAATAGGGCCGTCATCAACTCCTGGATTTGAACCATTGACATCAAGGAGCGGACAAGGTTATTATGATCTTGTTATATCTGCTATTCCTGGAACTAATGCTTGTATATTAGGTGGTATAGACCTTTGGAAATGGGAGGAAACACCAGGTGGAGCATGTGATAATGGAGAATGGCAGGTAATATCTAATTGGGCTTTAAATCCTTCTAATCCACAATATGTTCATGCAGATAATCATAGAATAACATGGAATTCTCAAGGTAGAATGTATGTTGGTAACGATGGAGGGGTACAAATGTCATTTGGTCCTCAAGTTGGTCTCTTTAGTGTTGTAAATAAAGGATATAATATTACTCAGTTTTATGGAATAGCCTATGGTGGAGATGGTGCTGTTATGGGTGGGACTCAAGATAATGGTACTCAATATAATGATCATTCAGGAATTGGGCCATTAGAATTTAAAGAAGTAAGAGGTGGAGATGGATTTGAATGTGAAATCTCTTATTTAAGCAGTGATGCCATTATTGCTACAGTTTATAATGGAGATATTGCTCGTTCAGACGATAGAGGGTTAAACTGGCAAGATCAACCTGCACCCTGTTCGGGAACTGTAGGTTTGGATTGCGGTCCTTTTTATAATGCGATTAGATTATATGAAGATGGAATGGACATGAATACTCAAGATTCCGTTCAGTTTATTCCTGATACTTCTTACTCAATTGGTGATGTTGTTACTTATTACAGTGAATCTTTCAGTATACCAATGGAATATACGTTAACTCAAAATTTAACTGTTACATATGAATCTGTTACACCTCAAACAGATTCTATTCTTCCTAATTTTGATACGATATTTGCAGGTGAAACTTATTATTATAATCCAACAGCTCAGGATACAATTAATTTACCTGATTATAAGCAATCATTATTCGCTACACAGGGAGATGCTAATATTTACCTTACTCGTGATATGATGAGATTTGGAGTTACTCCAGAATGGTGGAATTTATATCCACTAAGTGCTTCTCTTATGAACAGTAGTGCTCGTAGCTATGATTTTTCTAAGGATGGTAACTGGTTATGGATAGGTTCTTCTAATGGAGAGTTGGTAAGAGTTTCTGGATTAGATAGTGCTTATTCTATGGAAGCAGCAGATCATACATATCGTCCTAGAGATAATGACACATTGATTTTAATATCAACTGGAGATACAGTTACAGGAACAGCTTTGGATAATATCAATTTTGATGATGATAGCCATTTATATTCTAATTTAGATGGTAGTACTGTTGAATACCAGATACATATTCAAAAAATTACATCACCTACTACTTTTTCTGGTGTAATTACAGATATTTCTGTTGATCCAGCAGATCCAAATAATGTATGTGTAACAAGAGGTGGAACTTCTGGGAGTCAGGTTTATTATTCAACCAATGCAACTTCATCTAGTCCTTCGTTTTCTGCTATAGATGGAAATTTACCAAATATGCCTGTATTTGGTTGTGTTGTCGAGAAAGATCCATCTACAGATTATATTATAATTGGAACAGAGTATGGTGTTTTTAGTACAGATAATCCAAGTGCTGGAAGTGTTAACTGGACGGCACATAATGAAGAAATTGGTCCAATACCTGTATTTGATGTTCGTCAGCAATGGAGAGATTGGGAAGATGGTATAGATTCATTAAATAGATTTCAAATGGTAAATAATCCTGGTGCTCTTTATTTAGGTACTCATGGTAGAGGAATTTGGAGATCTGATGATGTACTTCATACAAATGAATTAAAACCTATAGAAGCTAGTAATGAGTTAATTATAGATTATTTAAATGTTTATCCAAACCCTGCAACTGATGAGATCAATGTTAGTTTTGAATTGTCAAAAAGAACTGATGTTACATTTAAGATTTATGATCTCCAAGGAAAAGTAATGAAGAATGTTACTTGGAATAACATGTCTTCAGGAGCTCATACAATGAATTTTGACTGCGCTAAATTTCCTATAGGAACTTACTTTGCTATAGTAGAATCTATGGAAGTGAATAAAGTAGCTAAGTTTGTGAAGTATTAAAAATTATTATTGAATGAATCAAAAAGGTCTCAACATGTTGAGACCTTTTTTTTTAATATTATCTTTGTTTTTAATTATTAGTCATGGGTAAAATAAAAGTTGCAATTAACGGATTTGGTAGAATAGGAAGAGTATTTACTCGTTGCATAGCTACAGATGATAATATTGAGCTTATAGCCATTAATGACCTTGTAGATGCTCAAACACTTTCCTATTTATTAAAATATGATTCAATTCATGGCATTAATAATGCTGAAATTTCTTGTGATCAAGAGTCAATATCTATCAATTCTAAAAAAGTAAAAGTATTTAGTGAAAGAGACCCTGGTAATTTACCTTGGGAAGATTTAGGTGTCGATGTTGTTATTGAATCTACAGGATTTTTTAGAACAAGAGAAGGTGCGTCTAAACATCTTACAGCAGGAGCTAAAAAAGTGATTATTTCTGCCCCAGCTTCTGATAATGATATTAAAACAATAGTGATGGGGGTCAATGACCATATAATAGATAGTAGTGAGAAGATTGTTAGTAATGCATCTTGTACGACCAATTGTGCAGCTCCAATGGTTAAAATAATAGATGACCTATGTAAGATTAAATCTGGTTATATAACCACTACCCATGCTTATACAGGAGATCAAAACATCCATGACGCCCCTCATAAAGATCTAAGGCGTGCTAGAGCTGCTGCAAGGTCTATTATTCCTACATCAACAGGAGCCGCCAAAGCTATAGGAAAAATTTTTCCTAATCTCAATGGTAAGTTAGAAGGAATTGGAATTCGAGTTCCTGTAATTAACGGATCATTAACAGATATTATTTGTGTGGTTGAAAATTCAATATCTAGGGAGGATTTAAATAATGCATTATTCAATGCAAGTAAAGGAGAAATGAACAATGTTTTAAGTTATACAGAGGAGCCAATTGTCTCTAATGACATAGTTGGAAACCCTTATTCTTGTATAATCGATTCAGGATTAACAACAGTAAAAGACAATACCGTTAGAGTTATTGGGTGGTATGATAATGAATTCGGATACTCTAATAGATTAGTAGATCTAGTTAAAAAGATCAGTTGATCAAGGATTAAATTTCTTTAATTCTACATTACTATTATCAAAAATAGCATAAGTATTATGGTGGATCCAATCTCCCAGGTTGATGTATTTTGACTCATTTTCAAATACATGTTCTATAGGTAGGTGTCGATGTCCAAATATGAAATAGTCGTAATTTTTTTCTTTCAGTTTTTCTTTACAATATTGAATGAGCCACTCTTTCTCTTCTCCCAAGAATTCAGGAATTTGTTTTTCCTGTAGGCGACTTTTTTTAGACCAATAATTGGCAATGCCAATTCCAGTATTGGGATGAATTCTTGCAAAAAGCCATTGGCATATTTTACTGGCAAATACTTTTTTAATGAATTTATAACCTCTATCTCCTGGACCTAATCCATCACCATGTGCTAAATGAAAAAGCTTGCCATTGATTTCAATGTCTATGGGTTTTCTAATTATATTAACGCCTATTTCCGATTCTAAATATCCAAACATCCACATGTCATGATTTCCAATAAATACATGTACAGGTACTCCACTATCACATATTTGAGCTAATTTCCCCAAAAATCTTGTAAACCCTTTTGGGATGGAATGCTTGTATTCAAACCAGAAATCAAAAAGATCTCCCATTAGATAGATCTCCTTGGCATCCTTTTCAGCCATTTCCAACCATTTCACTAATAGCTTTTCTCTATCAAGACTTTTTTCAGCATTGGGTATTCCCAGATGAAAGTCTGAGGCAAAATATATTTTATGATTTGAGTTAGGGAGCAATGTTCTTAATTATTTGAAAAGGATTGATTTCGTTAAAATTGATAATAAAAGTAATACGTTGCAAAAATGAGATGTCATTAATTCTTGTATTATCTCTTATCATTGAATTTCCTATTTCTTGACTATAAATAATTGGGATATATATGCCTGCAATTTCTTTATTTTGAATTTTCAAATTCATATAAACCCCAGAGTTATATAAGAAATGTGATTTTATTTCTGCTCCATTATTTAAAGGTGTTGTGAAAAAACCAAGATCCATAAACAATCCTATAGGTACTTTAGGGATTTCAATTTTTATATTACTTGATATTAACCAATCTTCCGAACCTCCTTGAAAAGTATTTATTTTAAAACCACCGTGAGTATTTGATGTTTGTTGAGCCAAAATATTTGGATAAATTTTATTTCTACCTAAATAAGTTCTATCATATAAATAATCATTATAGCCGTTTTGACCATCCATTGAAAAATTATATCTTTTACTTGAGCTATAGAAGTTATACCCTCCAAAAAACCTTAATTCAATTCCTTTTAGATCACTATTATAATTTAATCTGTAATTTCCAGTCATTGAAATAGAGCTAACAAGCTGCTCATTAGTGTTTTGACCATAGATGTATTTGAAAGCTATAGATTTGGGAGTTAAAAATTGTTTGTTTTTAATGGTGTAATCAATTACTCCAAAATATGAGGTCTGGTTGGTGATTTCTGGAGGGTCTATATAATTTGTTGAAACTTCATGGTCTTGTATTCTTATTCCTTTTATACTTAATTCATGAAGGGGAGTATTTCGGATAGATTTTTCTTTGAATTTAATATCTGTTCTAAATTCATTTTTTACCCATCTTTGATTAGGTTCTCCCATATCAAACCCTTGAAAATAGCTGGATCCTTTGTATCCTAAAGTAACTTTAGAAGCTATTTTATTAGGGTAAAATCGATAATTGAATTTAGCTGTTCCATTTAAAGATTTGTTCCCAATACTATACATCGGTGCAATTAACCATTCCATCTTTTTTTCAAAGATCAGGGTGTTGTAAAGAGCAATTCCAGGTATTAACTTATCATAAGCATTCCATCCTAATAATGGTGCATAATATATTTTAGATTTATTTTGATCATCTAAGCCAGCTAAAAATGCGAACTTTAATGGTTCCTGTTTTTTAAAAATACCTTTCGTACTTATTACATTATTTGTTTTATCAATGTCCATAGATTGATTGGATTCATCAATTATAAAGTGTGTAGGTTTAATAGATGAGGAGAGGGTTAAAGAGGTATCACCAATAAATCCTTCGATCCATGTTGAGTGAGATTCATTATTAGTTTTATTGATTGATGTTATTGAAATAGGTGCAGGGAACCCTGTATTGTTTTTAAGCTTTAGCTTATATTGATCATCACTGTCTTTTTTTAGACATTGAAATTTATAATCAATTTTCTTGGTTGTCTTTATGAAATCATGAAAGAACCAGCTTAGATCTTTTTTAGATGTTTCTTCAAAAACTTGTTGTAGATCATCAGGACCAGGATGCTTGAATTTCCATTTGTCAAAATAAGCATGCATGCATTTATCAAATAGTTCTTCTCCTAAATAGGCCATTAAATAATGGAATCCAATACCGGTTTTTCCATATACAATTGATCCATAATTCATAGGCGTATAAAGACTCGCTCCCATCTGGATCGGTTGGTCCTGATTTCTTTTGGCATTGAATTGATAGGCTAGGTTCATCAATCCTTTACTTCCTAAATTATCTATAGATAATAAGCCGGCAGACATTGAAATATCATCTTTTTTGTATTTCTGCTCCATGTATCTTAACTCTGCATATGTGTTCATGCCTTCATCCATCCAGGCATTTACTCGCTCATTACTTCCTAAAATGCCATAGTACCAGTTGTGTCCTACTTCATGAGTGATTACTTCATCATGAGAGTAAGCACTGTATGATTCGCCAATTACAGTAATATTAGGGTATTCCATCCCTCCTCCAGCACTAATAGAGCCATCGACTGCAGTTACATGGTTGTATGGATATTCTCCTACCCATAATGAATAATAATAGGTAGCGTCATTTAGATATTCAATGGATTTTTCCCATAGATCAAACTCATTGTTTGTAAACATAGCCCAAGTAGTTACTTTTCGCTTACTTTCAGGAAGCTCTACTTCTCCTTTTAACACATGGTATCTTTTGTCTGCAAACCAGGCAAAATCATGTACATTTTCTTGATGAAAGTGAAGAGTTTTTAAGTTTTTACTGCTTTCAGGAAAAGACAGATCATACATATTATAATTTCCTGAATTCTTTATTGAATCAGTTTCTTTTACTTTTTGTAATAAAAAATCTATTTCTTCTTCTCCATTAACTAGATCTCCTGTAGCACCTAAAACATAATTTTCTGGAAGAGTAATCTTAACATCATAGCTCCCAAATTCGGAATAGAATTCCCCTTGGCTTAAATAGGGAAGAGGATGCCACCCATTCTTGTCAAATACAGCAGGTTTTGGGAACCATTGAGTAACCTGATACGATTGACCTATATGACCAAGCCTTGAAAAAATTCCTTTAGGTAGTTTTACATAAAATGGAGTAGAGATTTTTATTGATTCACTTGATTTAAGTGGTTGATTAAGGTGAACCACTGCTATATCTATATTGTCTTTATAGTAATGCCATTTTAATCTTTTATTGTCACTTTTAAAATCCAATGAATCTATATACCCTCTTTGTTCAACTGGAGCAAATCTAATTTTTGTTTCTCCACTTTCTACATCGTGTTTAGCCATTGCTGTATTGATGTTCTTATATGCATTAGGCCAAAGATGGACAATAATTGAGTCAAGCGAATGTGGTGAGTTATTTGTATAGACAATCTCTTCATAAGCTGATAAACTATGTTCAAGGTCATTGAGCTTTACTTCAATATAGGTGTCAACTTTTTGTTGAAAATAGCCTGATTGCGAAATGCTATTCTTAAAAAAGAAAAAAGCAAAAAATAGGAAAATGTATGGTTTTTTAAAGCTAAAGCTCATGTTCGTATTTATTCGCCAAAAATCTCTTTTAGTTTGTTTTCTAATGAAGGACCTCTAAGGTTTTTGGCAACAATTTTACCTTCTTTATCTATTAGAACAGTGTAAGGAATTCCTCTAAAACCATATATTTTTGTAGCTTCAGTTTGCCATTGTTTTAAGTCACTTAAATGGTTTGGCCAGGTTAGGTTGTCTTGAGCAATAGCAGCCAGCCACCTATCTTTACTTTTATCAAGTGAAACGCTATACACTGTAAAGCCATTTTCTTTGTACTTATTGTAAAGTTTTACAACATTTGGATTTTCCATACGACACGGCTTACACCATGAAGCCCAAAAGTCTATTAGTACGTAATTCCCTCTTAAAGATTCAAGTGTAATTATTTTTCCATCAGGATCAGGGAAATTTAACTCAGGAGCAATATTGCCGATTTTAGTTAGATTTTGAACCCTTTCTTCTTCTTCTTTTTGTTTTTGTTGGATAACAATTTGATCTTCGATTTGTTTAATCTGATTATTAAATGCAATGTGATATTCAGAGTTTGGAGCTGAAACTTCCAAGCCAGATGCAATTTTTTTGAAAAGTGCAATATCTTGTTGAGGGTTTAAAGAACTTGCGCTTACAATAACAGCAAGGTTTTTATAGTATTTATTAATGAATTTATTCCTTAATACTTTAAAGTTTTTATCTAGAGAATCAATTTTTTGTTTTGATTTATCTTTTTCTTCTTTAGTGTACTTGCTGTTGTTTAAAATAGTTGATTGATCATTTCTGTTTTTCTGATAATTATTAATAATATCAACATAAGATTTGATGATTATACATTCATTGCTTCCTTCTACAGTGTAAGAAGTAAGTGAATTTGCATCTAAATTAAAAGTGATTTTACTGTTTTCTGGTTTATTATCAAGAATTAATAATATTAATTCATTGGCATTACTACCAGCTAGTTTTAAAGAATAAAAATTGATTTCACTAACCATAGTTTTAAAAGTGAATTTTCCTTTTTTGTCGAGTTTAATAGAATCTAATGTTAGATTTCGATTTTCTTTAAAAGTTTGAAGATAGAGTATTCGATTTTCTGCATTTGTTAATGTTCCATTGATCTCTACCTGAATATCTTTAGCGGATAGGTTGATAGAAAATATTAAAAAGATGCTTATTGTTAAAAAATTATATTTATTTATGATCATAATAGTTCGTTTAATCTAGTTTCTAATGCTTCCCCTCTTAGCCCAATATCTATAATTATGCCATTTTTGTCTATTAAAAAAGTTTGAGGGATACTCCTTACCATATATTTGGCTGCACCAGCTGACTGCCAACCCTTTAGGTCACTTACATGATTTTGCCAAATTAGTCCATCTTGCTGAATAGCATTTATCCATTTATCTTTATTGTTATCTAAAGATAAGCTATAGATTTCAAACCCTTTAGTTTTGTATTTATTGTATAAATTGACAACGAATGGATTCTCTTTACGGCAGGGACCACACCATGAAGCCCAAAAATCCAAGAGAATTATTTTCCCTTTTAAACTAGATAATGAGATGTTGTTGCCATTGACATCAGGGAAGTCAAGCTCTGGTGCTGGCTTGCCTATTGATATTCCTGCATTAGAGAGTTCTTGTTTTTGTTGCTCAATTTGAGATTGTTGCATAGCAATTTGAGATAAAATTTGTTCTATGTTTTGTTTAAAAACAGTATTGGGAAAATATTGATTGATGCCCTCTTCTATTATTTTTAGTTGAGGCATTTCATTTACATAATCTCTAATGTCTTGAAGGGCCATTACTAGTACAGGTGTTCCCTTATTTTCTTCTATAAAATTATTTTTAAGGATATTGAAGGAAGAAGTTATTTTTTCTAATTCTTTTTGATGTTTATTGGAATTATTTGATGACATAGATTCTTTTTGAATTGATTGATATTGATTAATCAATTCAACCTTAGCTTCATTGTAAGACTGTACAATAGATGAATATTCTGATCCGCTAACTGAGTATTTACTAGGTAATTCATTTTGATTGGCTTCAATTGAAATGGTATCATTTTTTTTGCCAATTAGAAGCATTAGGTTTTGAGTCGAAGATCCTAGTCCCAATAGGTTATATTCATAAGGCACACGGGTTTCAAAAGAAAATTGACCAGTAATAATTTTACAAGAATCTAAAATATAGGGTTGTTGATCACCTATGTAGTATAAGAAGTAATTTAAATTTTCTGCTCCTTCAATTATACCATTAATTAGTATATTATTAGATGAAATGTCATTTGATTTTGTTAAATCCTCATTAGTTTCAGGAGATATAATTTCTGCAGATTCACTTCTGTTAGTTGATGTTAAATTATTTTCTGAAGCATTACTTTTACAAGAAAATAGGAATAATATTAGTATGTATGAATAAATATTAGGCATTCATTGATTGAATTAATTTATTTATAAGAATAGAAGCTGATTTAGGGTCTGCAGTACCTTTTGTAGCCTTCATTACTTTACCCATAAAAAAACCTGTTAGCTTTTTGTCTCCATTTTTAAATCTATTGGTTTCATCAGGGTGATTATTAAAGATAGTAAGAACTATGGATTTTAGTTCTTCCGAATCATTTTTAGAGATCCATCCATTTTCATTAGCTATCTCTAATGGAGATTGATTGGGAGATTTCAGCATTGCTGGAAATAATTGTTGAGATGCCAAAGTATTTGATATCTTATTTTCATCAATTAACTTAATTAACGCAACTAAATTTTTTGGGCTTATTGGAAACTGTTGGATGGTTGTTGCAGTTTGATTTAAATAAGACTTAATATTTCCCATGATCCAATTAGCTGCTGCTTTGTAGTTATTAGTCAGTGAGATCATTTCTTCAAAGTACAAGGCAATTTCTTTTTGCTCAGTTATGTTTGAAGCATCATAGGCAGAAAGCTGAAGTTCTTGTTGGTATTTTTTATAAAGATCATTAGGTAAAGGTGGCATTGTGTTGTTCAGTTCTTCAATGTATTTTTCTGTTAAAGAAATGGGGGTGAGGTCTGGTTCTGGGAAATACCTGTAATCATGAGCAGCTTCTTTTTTTCTCATGCCAATAGTTTTACCTGAAACTGCATCAAATGTTCTAGTTTCAGATAAGATGGTTTCATTATTACCTAGAAGAGTAGCATGTCTGATTATTTCATATTCAATAGAACGTTGTACATTCCTTATAGAATTTAGATTTTTGATTTCTACACGCTGACCAAATTCTTCACTTCCTTTGGGCATGATAGATATATTTACATCACATCTCATACTGCCTTCTTCCATATTTCCATCGCAGATATCCAGGTATCTTAATAATTTCCTTACTTCACTAACATAATTATATGCTTCTAATGAAGATTTAATTACTGGTTCGGTGACAATTTCTATTAAAGGTACACCTGCTCTGTTTAAGTCAATTAAAGAATTAAATGGATCTAGGTCATGTATGCTTTTTCCAGAATCCTCTTCCATATGAATTCTTGTTAATGAGATTTCTTTTTCTTGATCTTTTTCATCCTTTACTAGTACTTGTCCTCCTCTGCATATCGGTGTTCTGTCTTGAGTGATTTGATAACCCTTAGGAAGATCTGCATAGAAATAATTTTTTCTATCAAAGTGCATTTCTTTACAAATATCCGAATTGCATGCTAATCCCATTTTGACTGCATAATCAACTACTTTTTTATTGAACCTTGGAAGTGTTCCTGGATGACCTAATGATATGGGTGAGATGTTTGAGTTTGGGGTATTCCCATATTCATTTCTATCGTTACTAAAAGCTTTACTCTTGGTATTTAATTGAGCATGGATCTCAATACCAATTATAGGGTCGTATTTTTTTAATGCTTCTGTTAATTCCATTTAAGAGATCAAATTGTGGCAAGTAGTTCTTTAATGATAACAGTTAGCTTTTTTTCTGCTTTAGCAGCTACTTTTTGTACATCTTCATGAGTAACTTCTATGATTTTACCAGGAACTCCCAAATCGGTAATTACTGAAAAACCAAAACATGGTATACCCATATGTCTAGCAGCAATAACTTCTGGAACTGTACTCATGCCTACAGCATCTGCACCTATTGCTCTTGTGTAAGCATATTCTGCAGGAGTTTCTAAAGTTGGCCCTGTAAGACCAGCATAAATCCCTTTTTGTACATGAATTTCATTTTTGGCAGCAATTTTTCCAGCCATTTCAATCATATTTTTTGAATAAGCTTCGCTCATATCTGGAAATCTTGGGCCTAGCTCTTCTATATTAGGTCCAATCAATGGGTTGGTAGGAAAAAGATTAATATGATCAGTAATGATCATAATATCACCTACTTCAAAAGAAGGATTGACTCCCCCACATGCATTACTCACAATAAGTGTTTGAATTCCCATTAGTTTCATGACTCTTACAGGGAAAACAACTTCATTCATAGTATATCCTTCATAGAAATGAAAACGACCTTGAAGAGCTATGACTTTTTTCTCTCCTAGTGATCCAAAGATTAATTTTCCGCTATGACCTTCTACTGTAGAAACTGGGAAATTAGGAATATCTTTATAGTCAATGCTATGTGCAATATCTATTTCATTAACTAATCCACCTAAACCGGTACCTAAAATAATTCCAATTTCTGGATTAAAATTTGTTTTATCTGATAAGAATTCAGCTGTCTTTTTTATCGAATCTAACATATTCTATTATTTGGTTATCAAAACTAGTCTTTTCTTCGAGAAATTCAACCTCTATTTCAAATACATATATTGGAAGTTCTTTAAAGGCTTTGATTGTTTTCATTCGCATCGAATCTTTTTCAGTCGTAAGAATAACCTTGTTTTTACCTGCGAAGGTATCAAATATTTCAGATATATGCTTTGCATCTTTTTCCTTATAAGGATAATGATCTCTATATGCTAAATGTTTGAAATTGAGTTTTCTTTTATTTAGTTCATTAATTAAGTCAGTTGCATCAGCTATACCTGTGATAAGAAGAATATTCAGTTCTTGATTAATATCCAAAATAGATTGGTTGTATAAAGAGTAGATTTTGCCATAATTGATTCTGGTAAAAAACAATGGAATATTAGAGGGGGTTTTATTGTGAAATATATTTTTACTTTTTTCAGATAGCTTTTCAGGGCATTTAGTAACAATGATAAGATCTGCTCTTTTGTATCCTTTTTTAAATTCCCTTAAAGTACCAATTGGTAAAATTTTATCATCAAAAAATGGCTTTGAATAGGTAGTTAGTAGAATATTTAAACCTGACTTTATGGCTCTATGTTGAAATGCATCATCAAGTATAATGGCTTCTTTGTTAGGATGATCATAAAGTAAATTTAAGACACCCTTTACTCTATTTTTTTCTACTGCAATAGTTACAGCAGGAAATTTTGTTTTAAACTGTAAGGGTTCATCGCCAACTTCATAAGATTTATGGTCAATTTCAGCTTCAATATAATCGCTTGTTTTTCTTCCATAACCCCTGCTTAATACAGCTATTGGATGTTGATTGGATATTAGTTTGATTATATATTCAACATGTGGAGTTTTCCCCGTGCCGCCCATTGATAGATTCCCTACATTTATAATAGGGATATTGAACTCACTTGGTTTAAGGATGTTTTGATCAAACAACCAATTTCTAAAAATGGTAATTCCTCCATAAATGAGAGCAATAGGTAATAATAAATAACGCAATAGTTTCATTGTGTATATTTGGTGCAAATTTAAGAATATGAAGGTCAAAGATGTAATAAATTATTTAGACTCCATAGCGCCTGTTCAATTACAGGAGAAATACGATAATTCTGGATTGATCATTGGAAGTGAGGAAGTAGATGTAAAAGGGGTCTTGGTTTGTTTAGATTGTATAGAGAGTGTAGTTGAAGAAGCCATTGACAATAATTGTAATTTAATAATTGCACATCACCCTATTATATTTAGTGGCTTAAAAAAAATCAATGGGTCGAATTACATTGAAAAAACGGTTATAAAGGCAATTAAAAACAATATAAATATTTACGCAATTCATACCAATTTAGACAATGTGTTAATAGGTGTTAATGGAAAAATTGCTGATAAATTGAAACTAATTAATAGAAGAGTTTTAAGTCCTAAGCAGGACCAATTGATGAAATTAGCAGTTTTTGTTCCTTTAAAAGATGTTGATAAGGTAAGAGCTGCAATTTTTGAAGCTGGTGGAGGTGCAATCGGAAATTATTCTAATTGTAGCTTTAACATAAATGGGAAAGGTTCTTTTAAAGGTAATGAGGGGTCAAATCCAGTGGTTGGTGAAAAAGGGAAGCTGCATTTTGAAGATGAGGTTAGGGTTGAGGTTGTTTTTCCTGAATATAAAAAAGCCAATATTCTTAAAAGCATGATCAATCATCATCCATATGAGGAAGTAGCATATGATGTTTATCCAATTAAAAATGAGTATAGTGTGGGTTCAGGAATTATTGGTGAATTGAATGAAGAGGTAGATGCCCTTTTGTTTTTACAACAGCTTAAGGAATTGATGAATACTAAATGTGTAAGATATACGCCAATAATTAAGAAAAAAATTAAAAATATTGCAGTATGTGGTGGTTCAGGTAGTTTTTTATTGTCAAAGGCAATTCAGAACAAAGCTGATATTTTTATTTCTGCTGATTTTAAATACCATCAGTTTTTTGATGCTGATAATCAGATAGTTATAGCTGATATTGGTCATTTTGAAAGTGAGCAATTCACAATTGAGCTAATTGCAGGTAGATTAAAGGAAAATTTTTCTAATTTTGCAATCCGTTTAACGGATGTTAATACAAATCCGATTAATTATTTATAAAATGGCAAAGACAAAAAAAACAACTCCAGAAGATACTTTAAGAGCACTTTATGATCTTCAGATTATTGATTCTAAAATTGATAAAATGAGAGAAGTAAGAGGTGAATTACCAATTGAGGTACAGGCACTAGAAGATGATTTAGCTGGCTTAACAAGTAGGGTGGAAAAAATTCAATCAGAAATTGATGATTCTGAAAATTCTATTCAAGAAAAGAAAAACACTATTGCTGAGGCAAAAGAAGCCATAAAGAAGTATGGAGAGCAACAGAAAAAAGTAAGAAATAATCGTGAATTTGATTCTTTAAATAAAGAAGTTGAATATCAAGAATTAGAAATGCAGTTGGCTGAAAAAAGAATCAAGGAATTTGGTTTTAAGATTGAAGGGAAAAAAGAGAGATTAGCTGAGGCAGAAGAAATTTTGAAACAACAGAAAAAGGCTTTGGATGCCAAGAAGAAAGAATTAAAAGAAATTGTATCTGAGACAGAGAAAGAAGAGGATATATTATTAAAAGAATCTCAAAAGGCAAGTAATAAAGTTGAAGATAGACTTTTAAGGGCTTATAATAGAATTAGAACTGCATCCAAAAATGGATTAGCTGTAGTGCCAGTAGAAAGAGGTGCTTCAGGAGGTTCATTTATTAAGATACCGCCTCAAACTCAATTAGATATTGCTGCTAGAAAAAGAATCATTATTGATGAGCATAGCGGAAGAATTTTAGTAGATTCATTGTTAGCAGATGAGCAATCAGAAAAAATGACTAAAAAACTAAATAAGTTATTTAAGTAAAGTTGTTCTTAATAGTATTTGAAAGGGGCGTTAGCCCCTTTTTTATTACCATTTAAATCCTATAGTTACTAAGAGGTTGCTTAGTGATTTGTCAATAGATGAATTGTCTACTATTGCAGGGTCGTACATGTAATAATTTTCTTTCCAAGTCGATAATCTGTAGCCAAAATCAATAAAGTAATTTTTGTTTCTATATCCGAAGCCTGCACTATAGCTTATTCTGTTAAACTCAGGTTCATTTATATCAATAAATGGATTTTGAAATATCGCATATCCAGCTCTTAGCATAAAGAATTTACCTAATTTTATTTCTGATCCTAATTGAATATTATGAGTAATTGTGTACATGCTATCTATAGCTGAATTTTCAGGCAGAAAATTATAACCATTATTGTCAAATCTATTGGCTAGTAAAGAAGATTCTCTAATATCAACTCTTGAATAATCTATACTTATTAAACCTAATTTTTTAATAATAAATGATAGACTCCCTATAAATTTACTTGGTGTTTTTAATCTGTAGTTATAGTTGCCTTGAGGAGAGCTATGTTGAGTATTTAAATTTGAAGAAATACTAGCATTCATAGTGCTATTCCAATAATCAGACATGCTGTAGATAGTTCTTGTATGGTATGCAGCACCAACTCTAAGCCAATTGGCAGGTAAGAAGATTACACCAACCTTGGCATTTACTCCATTCCCTGAAGTAAGCTGATATTCATTAAAAGTAAAGCTTTCAGTATTTTCAGTAGAGTCAGGGATTTCGTTTTCATAGTGACTTTTTTCTTCTTCATAATGAATTCCTGGAAATCCAATGGAGCCTCCAATGTATAATCGATGGTTGTAATCAGCAGAAATAGCCGCAACATATTCTCCAACCCTTCCTTTTCTCGTTACTTCATGATCGTGATAGATTACATTATTACTCATTCTGGTCGTATAAATCCCATTAAGCGTATCATAATCTGTAATATAGGTTTGATAGGCAAGGTCTCCGTCAAATGGCAAGTAGCTTCCTAGTTCGGATGGGTCTATACCAATTGATCTGCTTGCGAAAACATAAGACATAGAGGCATTATTCTCTCCTTTTATAGAAAACCTTTCATTAAAATCTGCTAGTCTGTTATAAGTAATTCCAATTTGGAATCCTGACCATTTAGATTGATTTTTTTCTTTGGGATCTATTGTGCCAATAATACCGAAATTATTGATATTGAAATTTTCTTTGCCATTTAAATGTTCATTGTTTTTCCATGAAGAAGAGGTGTTTGATAATGAAAGATTTGGTGTAAATGAAAATTCAGACCTTTTATACCTTGCCATTCCAGCAGGATTGATGCTAAGTACCGATAGGTCAGCTCCAAGTGAACCAAATGCACCACCTGTTCCAATAGATCTTGCAGTGCCTCCAAATTGTAGGTAGCTATATCTCAATGCATCTTCTTCATTTTGAGCATTAATGATATTTGAGCTACTAAAAAGAAGCAGTATAGTAAATATCTTATTAAGAATTGATTTCATTTTATCTCCTATTTGATCCGCCTTTATTACCGTTAGAAGATCTTGATGGAGTAGAAGATCCTCTATTTGTAGGTTTGTTGTAATTAGAGCTTCTATTAGTAGGTTTTGTGTAATTATTATTGGGTTTATTATTAGATCTGTTATTATTACTAGGCTTAGTATAGTTGTTATTAGGCTTAGTGTAGTTATTATTACTAGGCTTAGTATAGTTGTTGTTGCTAGGCTTAGTATAGTTGTTATTGCTAGGCTTAGTATAGTTGTTGTTGCTAGGCTTAGTATAGTTATTATTACTAGGCTTAGTATAGTTGTTATTACTAGGCTTAGTATAGTTGTTATTGCTAGGCTTAGTATAGTTGTTATTACTAGGCTTAGTATAGTTGTTATTGCTAGGCTTAGTATAGTTGTTATTACTAGGCTTAGAATTATTTTTTCTTGAAGTAACCCATGAAGAATAATGTTTGTTAGAATTATTAGTTGAAACAGATTCTCTAATAATGTCATTAGAGCTAACTCCACTTGGCTTAGTTAAGAAGGTGCTATTGTTGTTGATAGGCTTATTTTGTTCTATATCTGATAGAGCTGGTTTTGCTGCAGAGTTATCTGCGTTATTTGTTGAATAAATATTTCCTGAAGTTGTAAGTGATTGATTAGGATTTGAATTAGAAGAACCTCTTATTTCTTTTGTAGTAGATATTACAGTAGCATAATCACTAGTTGTATTTCCGTTGTAAGTAGAGCTAGAGCCTGAATTAGTACTTATGCTAGTGTTTTGTCCATAATAATTGTTTCCATTATTATTAGGATCATTTATGGAACCAAATCCACCATAATAATTGTTTCCATAATAGTAATTATTAGAGTAGTAGTTATTGTATGGGTATCCATATCCATACCCATTTCCATAAAAATTATTGTATGGATTTCCATAGCCATAGAAGTTATTAGAATAGTAGTTGTTATATGGGTAACCATATCCATAACCGTAGAAATTGTTTGAGTAGTAGTTATTGTATGGGTAACCATAGCCATAACCGTAGAAATTGTTTGAGTAAAAGTTGTTATTGTATGGATATCCATAATTCATACCACAGCATGAATTCCCCCAGTAATATGTGCTAGGGTAATAGTTTATCCCAGTATAGAAATAAGATCTATGGTGTCTGCCTCTATATCTTCTAGATGATCCATAATAATTGTTTGTGATATAGGTGTTGTTGTCATCATCATAATAGTCATAATCTTCATAAAGTTCTTCATAAGGGTCATAATAGTCTTCTTCAGTGTTGTTGTCTACGAATACAATATCAGTTTCTGTACTATAGATATCATCTTCATAGCTTAATTGCTTTGAAGTGCTACATGATGAAAAAATAACAATAAGAGATAAAATGCTGATGTATTTAATTGATTTCATGACTATTTGTGTTTATGTTATACATTGACTCTTGTAAAGTTAAAAAGTTTAATCTTTTTTATTTAAATAGAGCATTTATAATATTAATTTAGCTTTTCAGTTTTTAACAAAAAATAACAAACACCATGCCAAAATGGGAAAAGGATTAACAAAAAGAGAGGTAGATTTTTCTAGCTGGTACAATGAGTTAGTGGCAAAAGCTGATCTTGCTGAACATTCTGATGTCAGAGGTTGTATGATTATAAAACCTTATGGTTTTGCTATTTGGGAAAAAATGAAGGAAGAATTAGATAGAATGTTCAAAGAAACAGGACATCAAAATGCATATTTTCCTCTTTTTATTCCAAAGTCGTATTTAAGTAAGGAAGCCGATCATGTAGAAGGATTTGCAAAGGAATGTGCTGTAGTTACTCATTACAGGCTAAAAAATGCTGATGATGGTAGTGGAGTAGTTGTAGATCCAGATGCAAAATTGGAAGAAGAATTAATCATACGTCCTACTTCTGAAACTATTATATGGAATTCTTATAAAAACTGGATCCAGTCTTATAGAGATTTACCTATTTTGATCAATCAGTGGGCCAATGTTGTTAGATGGGAGATGAGAACTAGGTTATTTTTAAGAACAGCTGAATTTTTATGGCAGGAAGGTCATACAGCTCATGAAACCAAAGAAGAAGCAATTGTTGAAACAGAAAAGATGTTAAATGTATATGCTGATTTTGCTGAAAATTTCATGGCTATGCCTGTTTTAAAGGGTGTAAAGACTGAAAATGAACGATTTGCAGGTGCGTTGGAAACTTATTGTATTGAATCTCTCATGCAGGACGGAAAGGCTTTACAAGCAGGAACATCTCACTTTTTAGGTCAAAACTTTGCTAAAGCATTCGATGTTACTTTTGCAGATGCAAATGGTAAACAGCAGCATGTTTGGGCTACTTCATGGGGCGTTTCAACAAGACTAATGGGTGCGCTTATAATGACGCATTCTGATGATTATGGTCTTGTTTTACCTCCAAAATTGGCTCCTATACATGTGGTAATTGTTCCTATATACAAAGGGGTAGAACAATTAGATGAAATTTCTAAAGTTGCAAATGGCATTAAAGAGGAACTAAAGAAAAATGGAGTTTTAGTAAAATATGATAATGATGACAAGCGTAAACCTGGATGGAAATTTTCGGAATATGAAATGAAAGGGGTTCCATTAAGAATCGCAATAGGACCAAAAGACCTTGAAAATAATACTGTTGAAATAGCAAGAAGAGATACTTTAGAAAAGGAAACTGTAGATATAGGTGTTGTGTCAGAAAAGGTGTCTCACCTGTTAAATGTGATTCAAGATACTTTATATCAAAAAGCTAAAGCTTTTACAACTGAACATACATCTACGGCAGATTCAATAGAGGAAATGAATGCTTTGTTAGACAATAAAGCTGGATTTGTGCTAGCTCATTGGGATGGAACTAAAGAAACTGAATTAAAAATAAAGGAAAAAACAAAAGCTACAATAAGATGTGTTCAGTCAGACGGGAAAATTGAAGAGGGAAAATGTGTTTTTTCGGGTAAAAAATCTATGCAAAGAGTTGTTTTTGCTAGGGCATATTAAAAATATATATCATTATGGATCATAAAGAAAGTCAGGACCTAATGTTTGGTATGGTCAGAGATAAAAGTATTTTAAAACAAGATATTTTTAACAATATCACTTTAAATTTCAAGGTACTCAAGCAAGTTCTAAAAGAAGTAGGTGATGACCTTAAAGAGCAAATAAGTGAAGTTGATGATAGAGTAATAGTTGAATATAAGGAAACAGGTGAATTTGAAGCTCAGATTAGAATTGCTGGAGACTTATTGATATTCCAAATGCATTCAAATGTTTTTAGGTTTGACAGGAATAATACTTTATGGAATACCAGCTATTTAAATGAAAATGAGAATAGAGGTTATTGTGGAATCATTAATATTTATAATTTTTTAAATGATTCTTTCAAATACAATAGAGCAAATGACCTTGGTTATATGGTTGGTAGGATATTTATTAATCATGAAAACCATTTTATGGTTGAGGGTAAACGTCAATTAGGGTTTTTATATAATGATTTTATTAACTCTGTAATTGATAAGGATAAATTAAAATCTATTATTCAATCAGCAATTATATATTGTCTTGATTTTGATCTTTTAGTCCCGAAATATGACCTTGTAAAAGAAGTCTCAGTAAAACAGATAAATCAATTAATTGATGATCAAAAGTTGAAAACTGCTAAAAGATTAGGTTTTGTTTTTAAGTCTAACTCCGATAAAGTAGAATAAGATGATAGGGAAAAAAAGAGTTGATTTTTTTTGGTTAACTAAAAAAAAAATTAAATTTGCAAACCGATTTTAGAGATTATTAAAATTGGCCCGTTCGTCTAGGGGTTAGGACGCCAGGTTTTCATCCTGGAAACAGGGGTTCGATTCCCCTACGGGCTGCTTATTTAGAATTAAGAAAAAAAAAGATGGCAAATCATAAATCTGCAATAAAAAGAATTAGATCAAATGAATCTAAAAGGCTGACTAATAAATATCAGCATAAATCAACTAGAACTGCTGTACAGAATCTTAGGGAAGAAACTGACAAGAAAAAAGCAATTAAATTACTTCCGTATGTTAGTTCCTTGTTGGATAAACTAGCTAAAAAGAATGTGATCCATAAAAAGAAAGCATCTAACTTGAAATCTAATTTATCTAAACACGTAAATTCATTATAATTTGTTTATATAATTAATTTAAAGCCCTGTTTTACAGGGCTTTTTTGTACATAAATAAATTATGTTGGAGTATTATTTATTTGTGTATGGATAAGATTAAAAAATGGTCAAAACAAGATAGACCAAGAGAAAAGTTAATTCAAAAGGGAAGGTCAATACTCACTGACGCTGAATTATTAGCATTAATCATTGGCAATGGTTATAAAGATAGAAGTGCGGTTTCTTTAGCAAGAGATGTGCTATTTAGGTCATCCAATGATCTAAACCTATTGGCTAAGTCATCTTTGGAAAAATTATTGAATTGTAAAGGAATAGGTGAAGCAAAAGCAGTAAGTATTATTGCTGCATTTGAATTGGGAAGGCGTAGGAAGAAATTAGATGAAGAGAAAGTAATATGTATACAAAAAAGTTCAGATGCGTTTAATTTTATAAATTCAAGATTGATTGATCTAGCTCATGAAGAAATGTGGGTGATTATGCTCAATAGGGCCAATAAATTAATATCTGCTGAATTAATTAGCAAAGGCGGTATTGATGCTACCTGTTTAGATTCAAGGATTTTATTTAATAAAGCAGTTACAAAACTAGCATGCTCATTTATTTTAGTTCATAATCATCCTTCTGGGAATCTGTCTCCAAGTAAATCGGATATTCAGATTACAAACAAGATTAAAAAAGCGGGTGAAATCATGGACATAAAATTATTAGATCATCTTATCGTTGTAGATAATGATTATTTTAGCTTTTCAGATAAAGGAATGATATAAATAAAATGAGAATAGTCACAATAGTTGGAGCTAGGCCTCAGATTATAAAAGCAGCAGCTTTTTCTAGGGCAATTAAAAATAAATTTCAGGAAATTAATGAGGTTATTGTTCATACTGGCCAGCATTATGACAATAATATGTCCGATGTGTTTTTTAAGGAGATGGGAATTCCTGCACCTAAAATTAATTTAAATGTAGGGTCAGGAGACCACGGGAAGCAAACTGCTGAAATGGTAGAAAAGCTTGAGGAAGTATTCATTAATGAAAAACCAGATGCAGTAGTGGTTTATGGCGATACTAATTCAACTTTAGCAACTGCAATTGCTGCTTCAAAATTACATGTGCCTATTGTTCATATTGAGGCTGGATTGAGGTCATTTAATAAAAGAATGCCAGAAGAAATCAATCGAATAATGTGTGATCACGCATCTACTTTACTTTTTTCACCTACAATTACAGGAATTAATAATTTAATAAAAGAGGGGTTTGCTAAAGAAAATGTCCAAGAAGCAGATATGGATCATCCAAAAATTTATCATTGTGGTGATGTAATGTATGATAATAGTATTCATTTTTCTGATCTAAGCGATCAAAAATCTACTATTATTAATGACCTGTCTTTGATTCCTAATAATTTTATTTTAGCAACTGTTCATCGAAATGATAATACGGATAATGCTAATAAGCTTTCCAGTATATTTAATGCTTTTCTTAAAATAGCTAATCAACATTCAATTCCAATTGTGTTGCCTTTACACCCCAGGACTGCTAAGATGATGGATGTGGTTCTTTCTTCAGAGCTTAAAAGTGAAATTGATAATTCTGTTAATATTAAAATAATTCCACCATCCTCCTTTTTAGAAATGATAGCATTAGAAAAGAATTGCAAAATGATTTTAACAGATAGTGGAGGGGTGCAGAAAGAAGCTTATTTTTTTAAAAAACCTTGTGTTATATTACGTCCACAAACTGAATGGGTAGAGATTGTTGATGCAGGATGCGCAGTGATAGCGGATTCAGATGAAAATACAATAGTAGATGCTACTAATCGTTTTTTAGATAATAAACAATTAGAATTCCCACCTATTTTTGGTGATGGTAATGCTGCTGAATTTATTGCAGCTGAAATACTTAAACAATTGTGATGATCACAGTTTTTTCGCTTAAAGAAACTAATAGATTTAATTATGCAGTAGATCTTGTATTTAAACAGATCTTAAATTTAGACTATCAAATTGTTAATAATCAAGAGCTATTAGGTAATGTGTCAATTAATTATTCAGATAAAAAAATTCCTGGTATTTATCAGGTAAAACCATTTGATTTGCTTTTTACAGATCATCTAATTCAAGATGATATCCCTCATCAATTTAATGAGCTTGACATTTTACGATTTTTTCCAACTGAAGATGATCATGGTTTTGATGTTTTTTCAGCTTGTTTCTACTTGGTTTCAAGAATGGAGGAGTATTTAGATAATAAAAAAGATCTGCATGATAGATTCAGTGCTAAACAATCTATTTTATATAGGCTAAAGGTGTTAGAAAAACCTATTGTTAATATATGGTGTAAAAACTTACTCAAAAAGCTAAATGAGTTTTATAATTCAAAGATTGTTTCAAATGCAGAATTCAATCAGTTGAATACTATAGATGTTGATAATGCTTATGCTTACTTACATAAAGGGGTTTTAAGAACTTCAGCAGCATTGACCAAGTCTGCTCTTAAACTAAACTATAAAGAATTTATTCAAAGGATAAGGGTGTTAGGTAATAAAGAAAAGGATCCTTATGATACATATGACTATTTGTTAAAATACCAAAAGAAAAATAAATTGAGTACTTATTATTTTTTTCTATTAGGTGATTATCGGAAAAATGATAAGAACCTTTCTTATAAAAGTAAGGCGCTCCATCAATTGATTTTAAGAATAAAAAATGAAGCTAATATTGGGATTCACCCATCTTATTTTTCTTTTTTAAATCCTAATCAAATAGAGAAGGAAGTAAATAGGTTAAAAAACATTATCAATGAAAATGTATTGAATTCAAGGAATCATTATTTAAGATTTTCAATTCCTCAAACATATCAATCATTAATAGAGTTAGGAATCAAGAAAGATTTTACTATGGGCTATCAGGATGCTTTGGGTTTCAGAGCGGGTATTTGTTCTCCATTTTATTTTTATGATTTAAATGCTGATCGTGTTACAGAATTACAAATTATTCCTTTTGCTTATATGGAAGGTGTTTTAAGGGATTACATGAATTTAAATATTGAAAATGCTATATATAAGATCAATGTATTAAAAAATGAAGTAAAGGATGTAAATGGATGCTTTGTTGGAATTTGGCACAATGAGTCTTTAAGTGATCAAGCAAGGTGGAAAGGGTGGAGGAAAGTTTATGAGTCTTCTTTTTCATCTTCCTGATGAAGATTGAACCTTTTAATTTTTTTTGGTTTTAGTGAAATGATCTTGAACACAAGGAATATGCCAGTGCAAAACAAAAGTAAGAACCAAAGATCAGATGAATGGTTATTAAATAATGTGTTATTATTAATTTTTGAATATAGCTGAAAGGCGGAAATTATAATTAAAAAACTTCCAGTAATTAAAATAATAGTATTCAATTTGAGTTTCATAAAGCTAAGCTAGAACAAATCCTTTAAATTTGAAGATAATGAGTGAATGGGATATAAAGGTTATAAATGCAGCAGATATTGATCATCAGAAATGGTCTAAAATGCTATCAATGACTCCCGAATTAATTGCTCAATATAATGAACATTGGTTCCTTTCTGCTATTTCAGAACAATGGGGGGCTTATGTGTATGGAGATTATCAGGCTGCGTTTCCATGTGTATATAAAAAGAAGTATGGTGTAAATTTAATGTATCAGCCATTTTTCTCAAGGGAAGTATCTTTATTAGGTGATCAGGATCCTGAACTTTTGAAAGAAATCCTGTCTCTTATAGAAAGAAGGTTTAGTGTAATTACATTTAATTCAAAGTTGAGTATACAAAACTTTGAGTTTAAAGCAACTCCGATGAAATATCAGGTGCTAAACTTACATCCTACATATGATAAGATTTTTGAAAATTACTCCACTAATGCCAAAAGAATATTGAAAAAGAAATCAGATGTTATAATTGCTGAACATAGTAAGACTAAAGATTTTATAGATTTGTTTAGGGAAAAGGTGGGGTCAAGATTAAATTATCGTTCATCTAATTATAATTGTTTAAATGACCTGATCAATCAAGGTTTAGAAAATGGAACTTTTAAGTTATATTCATTAACAAAGGAAAACAATATCCAAGGATTTGCTTGTTTTTACTTTTATCGAAATGTAATTAATTATGTAAAGGGTGCTTTAACTGATGAAGGAAAACAAAATGGAGCCATGTATGCAATGTTTGATCATATTATAAAATCTAATTCGCAATCTGAAAAGGTTTTTGATTTTGGTGGTTCTAATATTGAGGGAATTGCTTCTTTTTATAAGAAATTTGGAGCTAATGATAATGTCTATTATTATTATGAGAAAAATCAGCTGCCTTTTTTATTGAGAAAAATATACCATTTTAGACAGATGTTTTAGAGTTAGTATATTTTATATATTTAATAAAAATTATTCCATATGGAAGTTTATAACTTCAGTGACCACAACACTATTTACAATGACTTTTTAAGTCAGCTAAGAAATGTGGAGGTGCATAATGACAGAATGAGATTCAGAAGGAATTTAGAGCGGTTAGGTGAGATTACAGCCTATGAGATTAGTAAGCAGATGAGTTATGATGAAAAGGAGGTCGTTACTCCATTAGGTTCTTCTAATATGAACATAATGAATGAAGTGCCTGTTTTAGCGACAATCTTAAGGGCTGGTCTTCCATTACATCAAGGGTTATTGAATTATTTTGATAAAGCTGATAATTGTTTTATTTCAGCTTATAGAAAACATACCTCTAATGAGGAATTCGATGTTGAGATTGAATACATGTCTAGCCCAGGATTGAATGATAGAACTATAATTTTAAATGACCCAATGCTGGCATCTGGTAGGTCCATGGTGTTGGCTTACAAAGCATTATTACATAGAGGAACTCCAGCGAAAATTCATGTAGTTAGTTTAATAGCAAGTAAAGAAGGAGTTGACTTAGTGATGGAGAATTTACCTCAAAATACCACCATGTGGGTAGGAGCTATTGACCCTGAATTAAATTCTCAATCATATATTATACCTGGATTGGGAGATGCTGGTGATCTTGCGTTTGGTCCTAAAGTAGATGAATAATAAGATATATTATAAAATATGAACTGGGGTGTTTATCTATATGTGTTTTTTTTAGCACATGTAAAATTTTTATTTGCTGCTTCTATAGCAGAGTCGACAACAGATCTTTCATTTCTTGAGATACTTTTATGTACTACTATTGGTGCTATTTTTTGTTTTAATTTATTTTTCTGGCTGTCTAAAAAAATGATGGATATTGCACATGAGAAAAGAATTAAAGCATATAGGGAAAAAGGAAAAACTAAAAAGAATTTCACTAAAAAAAACAAATGGATTATTAAGGTTAAAAGATCAAAAATGGGGTTTGTTGTTATCTGTACATTAGCTCCTTTGTTTCTTTCTATACCTATTGGTACAATGGTAGTGGTTAAATTTTATGGAAATAGACCTAGGGCATATTTGATCGTAACCATTACATTATTAATAGTGGCTTATCTATTAACTTACTTAAATGATTATATTTTTAGCTTCATTTGATGAAAAACTTCAAACATCTATTTTTTGATTTAGATCGTACTTTATGGGATTTTGAAAAGAATTCATATGAAGAATTAACATCTATTTATGAAAGAAATAATTTACATCAAAGAGGAATTTCATTAAAAGAGGAATTCATAAAGGTCTATAAGGAAATTAATGATGAATGTTGGAACCTTTATAGGAATAATCAAATGTCTAAAGAGGTGTTGAGGTCTGAAAGATTTAATAGGACACTTTTTTATTTTGGGATAACTGATCATTTACTTTCCGAAGAGATAGGTAATCAATATGTAGAGAATTCACCGAATAGAACAGCTCTTATTGATGGAACCATTGAATTACTAGATTATTTAAATGAAAAATATCAAATGCATATTATTACAAATGGATTTGAAGAAGTTCAATTCAAAAAATTAAAAAATAGCGGATTAATCAATTATTTTAACAAGGTAATTACATCTGAAGCAGCTGGTTATAAAAAACCTAACCCTATTATATTTGAATATGCTTTAAAGAAAGCAAGTGCTAATGCCTCAGAATGTGTGATGATCGGAGATGACCTTCTTGCAGATATAACAGGAGGGATAGATGCTGGAATTGAATGTATTTATTTTAATCCACATGGAGTTAAGCATGATTTAAGTTTGTTGGGAGATGTTCAAGATTTAAATGCCATAAAATCTATATTGTAATTCAAATTGGATTTTTGTTTTAATTAACCTCTTCATTTATTAAATTCGCCTGAGAAAAATTTACTTGCAAAGAATAAATTAAAAAAAATGGTTTTTGATCTAAATATGATAAAAAGGGTATATGAAATGTATCCGAAAAAAATGAAAAAGGTGCGTGATCTAATTGATACACCATTAACTCTTTCAGAAAAAATATTATACACTCATTTGTGGGATGATAATTCTGATGAGGTTTTTTCAAGAGGAGGGTCATATGTAGATTTTGCACCAGATAGAGTAGCAATGCAAGACGCTACTGCTCAAATGGCTTTATTGCAGTTCATGCAAGCGGGGAAATCTAAAGTTGCTGTTCCATCATCAGCACATGCAGATCATTTAATTCAAGCAAGAGTAGGGGCAGATAAAGATCTTCAAGAAGCAATTAATAAGAATAATGAGGTGTTTAATTTTTTAAGCTCAGTTTGTAATAAATATGGAATAGGGTTTTGGAAACCAGGTGCTGGAATCATACATCAAGTAGTTTTAGAAAACTATGCATTTCCTGGAGGTATGATGATTGGTACTGATTCTCATACAGTGAATGCAGGAGGTTTAGGAATGGTTGCAGTTGGTGTAGGTGGTGCTGATGCGGTAGATGTAATGGCAGGCATGCCTTGGGAATTAAAATTCCCTAAATTAATAGGTGTGAAGTTAACTGGTAAATTAAACGGTTGGACATCGCCTAAAGATGTTATTTTAAAGGTAGCAGGAATCTTAACTGTTAAAGGAGGTACAGGGTGTATTGTTGAGTATTTTGGTGAAGGTGCAACTTCAATGTCTTGTACAGGTAAAGGTACTATATGTAATATGGGAGCAGAAATTGGAGCTACTACCTCTACATTTGGATATGATGATTCTATGCGTAGATATTTAAATGCTACTGGAAGAGAAGAGGTGGTGAAATTAGCTGATGATATTGCAGAACATTTAACAGGAGATCCAGAAGTTTATGCAGCTCCTGAAAAATATTTTGACCAAGTTATAGAGATCAATCTTTCTGAATTAACACCGCATTTAAATGGTCCTTTTACTCCTGATTTGGCTACACCTGTTGCAGAAATGAAAGATGCTGCATCTAAAAATAACTGGCCTACTGATATTGAATGGGCATTGATAGGTTCTTGTACTAATTCATCTTATGAAGATTTAACAAGAGCTGCTTCTATTGTAGAAGATGCATTTAGTAAGGGGGTGAAGCCTAAAGCTATTTTAGGAATTAATCCTGGTTCTGAACAAGTTAGATTTACTTCTGAAAGAGATGGGTTAATGGATACATTTAGAAAATTTGAATCTGTAAAAATATTTACCAACGCATGTGGTCCATGTATAGGACAATGGGACAGGCCTGGTGCCGATAAAGAGGAGGTGAACTCAATTGTTCATTCATTTAACAGGAATTTTAAAAAGAGAGCTGATGGTAATCCCAATACAATGGCATTTGTAACATCTCCAGAAATGGTAGCAGCAATTGCTATTGCTGGAAAATTAGATTTTAATCCAATCGAAGATCAATTAATGAATGAGGATGGTGAATTGGTAAGTCTTTCTGAACCAAATGGCATAGAATTACCGAATAAAGGATTTGCGGTTGAGGATAATGGCTATCAAGAGCCAGCAGAAGATGGTGGTCATATTGAAGTTAATATAGACCCTAATTCTGATCGACTGGAGGTCTTAACTCCTTTTCATTCTTGGAATGGAGAAAACATTAAAGAGATGAAATTGCTCATTAAGGCAAAAGGTAAATGTACTACAGATCATATATCAATGGCTGGACCATGGTTAAGGTACAGAGGTCATTTAGATAATATTTCTAATAATTGTTTAATAGGTGCAGTTAATTCATTTGGTGAAAAAACCAATGAGGTGGTTAATCAATTAACAGGAGATAAAGGTGAGGTGCCATCAGTTGCAAGAGCATACAAGGCAGCAGGAGTGCCTACAATAGTAGTTGGTGATCATAATTATGGCGAGGGTTCATCGAGAGAGCATGCTGCTATGGAGCCAAGACATTTAGGAGTACGTGCAGTATTAGTTAAATCTTTTGCACGTATTCATGAGACTAATTTAAAAAAGCAAGGAATGCTGGCTTTAACTTTTAATACTGAAAGTGATTATGATAAGATTTTAGAGAATGATACTTTTAATTTTATAGACCTTGATTCATTTTCTCCAGGTAAATCAATAACGTTGGAGATTGTTCACCATGATGGTAGCAATGATGTGATTATTTTAAACCATACATATAATGCTCAGCAAATAGAGTGGTTTAAAGAAGGGTCGGCTTTGAACTTAATAAGAAAAGAAATCAATAATTAAACTTCTTCAACTTCTACAATGTCAATAGGTGTTTCTAGAATTGTTGAATAATCCTGCCCTATTTTTCTAATATCGTCATCACCTTCTTCATATTTCCATATGAAAGTGATTTTTTTAGTATTAAATAAGGACTCTATTTTTTGCAATAACTTCAAAAAAGCGATTACACTCGAAGATGCGATGTAATAGAACTGACATTCAACTTTAATTTCATCATTGGTTTCACTTATGTTTTCAACCCATGACATTATTGGAGTATAAAATTGAATTACATTTTCTGGATAAGAATTACCTTCAATGGTTAATTCTCCAATATTTTCGTTTCCAATTACTTTTGGTGTGTTTTTTCCTTCTTGTATGATTAAATTATTTGAGGGCACTTAATTTAAAGAATTTAATTCCTGTTAAGAGTGATAACAACTGAGAAACAAGAGATATTGTCGTTTATATTATTAAATTGAAATTCAAGTTTGTTTTTAGATTTCATTGCCATTGTAATAAACCCCAGTCCTGCACCTCCTTTTCTAGAGATAATACCATTAGTTAATGTGGTTACATACATTTTCTTTACATCATCAAAAGATGATGAATTAATGTTATTGATTTTTTCAGCTATTTCGTTAACATTTTTGTTGAGTATTAAGTTCCCCATTAGGATCTTATAATGATCGTCCTCTTTAGCTATATTTAGAAAAGACGTTTGATTTCCATCTTCATCTCTAGCACCATGGAGTCTAATATTCTGGAGTCCTTCAACTAGTATATTGAAAAGTCGCTTAATAACGCCTTTATTGTCTCCATTCTCAATCATGTTGTCTTCCGCTTTTACAGATAGATCATTGACCATTTCTTGAGATAATTCTCCAAAATATGATACAAAAATCGAGGAATGAGAGTTGTTTTGTGAGTATATGTTATTAAACTCTTCAAATTTTGAGTTACATACTTCAACAACTTTATTTATTGATTTACTCATATATTATATGATGTCATTAAGCTAAAGTTAGTAAATATAGCAGTATTAAATGCTTTAAACAATCATTAATATTCTAATATACTATTTTTTGATTAAAGACTTATTTGATTATTTGAATAACTTATTTTTATTGATAGATGAATTGAAATCATCAATTAAAAAAGTGATATTATTTTTTTTAATTCATCTGCTTTATCAGGTTTATTCATTTTAGAATAACTATAAATAAGATTGGTTAATATCCTTTTGACAATTGCAACATTGTTACAAGGCTTAAAATATTTAGATTTTTGATCTAGATTAAGATCTCTTAAAAAGTCAGCAATTTCATCTTGATGAAGTATTACACCTTTACTAAAGGGATTGATGTAAAATAAAATACCATATGAGTCGTTGTCATCAGTCATAATTGGCCTTTTATATTCTTCATCTAAAAAGCCAATTACAAAATGATTGGGCAAATTAATTCCTTTGATAGGTAGATTAATCCTTTTTGCAATTTCAAGATATATGATTGATAATAAAAGAGGGTTTCCTTTTTTTGATTTCAACACTTCATTAAGGTAAGAGTTTTTAGGGTGATGATAGTTTTTATTATCTCCTTTAAATTGATAAACCTCAAATAATATATGATTAATGGCCATGACCTTTTCAATTCCTGTCATGTGTTCAGATATCTGAGATCTAACATCGTTTGCTATTAATTGAAATAGATCTTCAATTTCTTTTCTTTTTAAAGTCGGATATTGATATTTATTGACAAGTAAAACTCCATCAATTAATTCTATAGGAGACCTGGTCCATTTTGAAATTGTTTGTAAAAGATCTTTGTATTGAATGTCATGAATAAGGGATTCAACTCTGTTTTGAAATAATAATCCAAAGTTTTTATTTTCCCATGCATTTTCAAGATGAGGAATTACATTAGGTCCAATTTCAATGAGTTTGTGTTTAATTTGATCAAAGATAATCTCGTCTGGATCTTCCAATAATTCTACAAGGGCTGTTATTTCATTCTCATTGGGCATTTGCTTATGAACGAAATTCAATCACTTATTGTTTCTATAATTTCAAGATTAAAGTTTTATTAAACGATCTAAAATAAGCTCAATTAGCTGATCAACAGTCTTTTTGTAATCTTTTGAATATTCCTTTTTAAACCTATTGGCGATAATAGCACATGCAGTACAAGCTTTATGTCCTAACATAGCGCTTAACCCATATAAGGCTGAAGTTTCCATTTCAAAATTAGTGATCCTAAGATCATTGTAGTTAAATTGATTTAATTGTTCATTCAATTCAGGGACCTTGGTTTCAAGTCGTAATGATCGGCCTTGTGGACCATAAAACCCATTAGCTGTTGCTGTGATTCCTTGATGTATTCCTTTACCTAAATGATCAATTAATTCTTTGTTTCCAATGGTGAAATAGGGGATATTAGCTTCTACTGGCCAGTTGACCTGAGATAAAAATGCTTTTTTAAGGATTAATTCTTCTTGTTCAGGATGAGTGTTGTAAAACCCTAAAAGACCATCAAACCCAAGACCATGAGATGAAACGACAAAGCTATCTACAGGGATGTCTTCTTGTAATGAACCGCTAGTTCCAATTCTTACAATATTTAATGATCTATGTTCTTTTTTGATCTTTTTTGTTTTAAGATCTATATTAACTAGCGCATCTAGTTCATTTAGTGTAATGTCTATATTATCTGTTCCTATACCAGTAGATAAAACTGAAATCTTTTTTCCTTTATAGCTTCCTGTATGGGTAATGAATTCTCTCTTTGCAACTTTGTGTTCAATTTTATCGAAATGTTTTGATACCTGAGCAACTCTTTCTTGATCACCTACAATAATTATATCATCTGCAATTTCAGTTGGCTTTAGGTCAAGGTGGTAAATTCTGCCTTTGTCAGAAACAATTAATTCTGAAGGAGGAATTTCAAGTGAATGAAAAAATTGACTTTTGTTCATATTCAAAAGTAATTAAACATCAGAAGAAAAAAAACATGAGATATTAATCAAGATGATATTTATGCATTAGTCTAAACTTCCAAAAACTTTCTTTAGTACGTCAGTTACCCTTGATATAGGATCTTTACGAATTTTCATTTCTTCTTCTTCGACTAATTTGAATAATCCAATAATAGCTCTTTCAGTAATATAGCTTTTTAGGTCTGTATTAACTTCTTCTGCACCTGTTAGAAAAGAGGCAGAATTATAGGCTTTTGTTAATGGCTCCCAATATTTTGTGAGATTGACTTTATCAATAGCTGCACCTACTTTTGGAGTGAAAGCTGTCACTAATTGATTGGTAGTTTTATCTTTAAGATAGGTCGTAGCGGCATTATCTGCTCCTTTTAGAATATTAAAACCATCAGAAATAGTCATTTCCTTGATAGCATTAACAAATATGGGAGCTGCTTCTTTTGCAGCTTCTTCTGCGGCCCTGTTCAAGGTAGTTTCAAATTCTTCTACTTTATTATCTAGACCAAGCTGTATTGCTTTGTCTTTTACCTTTTGAGCATCTGGAGGAAAGGGAAGTCTTATTTTATCATTTTTTAAAAAGCCATCTAATGCGGAGGCTTTTCCTGATCCATTTTGGATTCCAATAGTTAGTGCTTCTTTTAATCCTGCAATCACTTCCTCGTTGCTTAATGGATTACTTGTGCTTTCAGTAGAACCTAGTACATCGTTAGTAGTGTCTAAAACTTTGTTTAAAGTGTCACAACCCATTATAATACAGGTTGAGAAAAAAATGAGAATTATGCTGTTTTTCATCGGTTTATTTTTATTTAAAGTAAACTTAGCAAATATTTTGCCATTCTTTATTTTTAGCATTACTATAAAACTAAATTTGTAAAAGATTAATGATAGATGTTTGCAGAAATTATAACGATTGGTGATGAGTTATTAATTGGCCAAACCATTGATACCAATAGTTCATGGATTGGTGAACAAATGAATGGGATTGGTTTACAAGTAAGTCATATCACTTCTATTAAGGATCAAAGAGATCAGATTCTAAACTCTTTGAAACTTGCCGCTAATAGGTCTAGCCTTGTTATTATTACGGGAGGTTTAGGGCCAACCAATGATGATATTACAAAACAGACTTTATGTGAATATTTTGATTCAGAATTAACCCTTAATACAAATGTTTTAGAAAAAATAGCTTACTATTTTGAGAATAAGAATCTAGAAATGCTAGATGTGAATAAAGATCAGGCATTATTGCCTCATAATTGTGAGGTGTTAGAAAATATAAGAGGAACAGCAAGTGGAATGTGGTTTGAGAAAGAAGGAGTTGTTTATTTGTCATTGCCAGGGGTACCTTATGAAATGAAAGGTATTATGATGGAGAATGGATTGCCTAGAATTAAAGAAAGATTTTCTAAAGGTAAAGTAGTAAATAAAACAGTAAAAACTCATGGCATAGGAGAATCTTATTTAGCTAAACTTATTAAGGAATGGGAGCAAAATTTATCTGTAGATCAAATTAGCCTCGCTTACCTTCCATCACCTGGAATTGTAAAATTAAGACTTACGGCAATAGGAGAGGATGAGAAACTGCTGTTGAAAAAAATTGATTACTATATAGATGAATTAAATTATTTGATTCCAAATTATATATATGGATATAATAAAGACACTTTAGAAAGTGTAGTTGGAGATTTGTTAAGAAAAAAAAGTTTTTCATTGTCTTTAGCTGAAAGTTGTACAGGAGGTCATATTGCAAAAATGATTACAAGTGTAAGTGGTTGTTCCGACTATTTTAAAGGTTCGGTAGTTGCTTATTCTGATGAAATAAAACAAAGTCTTTTGTCTGTTGAACCAGAATATATTGAATCATTTGGAGCTGTTAGTAAAGAGGTCGTTGAACAGATGGCTATTGGTCTTACTAAAAAGTTTAATACTGATTTTGGTTTAGCTACTTCTGGTATAGCTGGTCCAACTGGAGGTACAAAAGAAAAACCAGTAGGTACTGTTTGGATAGCAGTAGCTGGTCCTGAGGGGGTAGTGTCAAAAAAATTCACTTTTGGAAATAGTAGAGAAAGAAATATTATAATTAGCTCTTTATCTGCATTAAATATGTTGAGAACAGAACTATTGAAATAATTTACTCTATAGGCAGATTTAAAAAAGAGATGTCTATTTTGAAAATATCTGCTTTCCCTTGAGATTCAATATCATAATAAGCTCCTACATATGCTGTTTTTCCATCACTCGAAACAGAAATGGTTTTTTCTTCAAGAAAGGTATTGATAGGGTAACCAATATTAATAGGTTCACTCCAGTTTCCATGACCTCCAGTGCAATAGTAGATGTCATAAGTGCCCAAACTTTCATCTCGTCCATTAGATGTAAAGAAGAGTGCCTTTCCAGAAGGATGTATGAAAACACATTTTTCATCACTTGAGCTATTAATAGTCGTGCCTAAATTTTCAGGTTCTGAATAGGTTTTACCACTCTTTTTCACATAATAGATGTCTGCCTGACCACTTCCTCCAGGTCTTTCAGAAACAAAATAAATGTAATTGCCATCAGAAGTAATACTAGCTGAACTTTCGAAATAGGTTGAATTTATTTTTTTACTGATCTTTTTATCTTTATGAGCAATTGGTTTAGGAGTTGCCCAGCTTCCAGATTTCCCTTGTTGTGACACATAAATATCTCCACTCCTTGTAACATTCATGATATTTCTGTAGACTAAAAGAGAATTTTCAGAAGTAAACCCTAAGCTTCCATCATGATACTCCGTATTGACCTTACCTAAAGTGTTTTGAGGTTCTGTCCAGGATTTAGTATAATCATCCCATTCACATAGATAAATGTCTGAATAATAAGCGTGATCAAAATTAACATCAATGCCTCCCCCTTTTGTGTCAGCCCTTCTTGATGTGAATACCATGTATTTTCCATCTTGAGAGATGCATGGAGCAAATTCTGATTCTTTAGTATTGATATTTTCACCCATATTTTTAATAGTAGCATCAACTGGATTATTGATAGCTTCTTTAGCATAATTGATCTGTCGAAGGATTAATTCAACATCGTAATCCAATAATTTATTTTCTTTCACTTTACTTTTAAAAAGAGAAATTGATTTTTCGGCTTTTTCTAGCTCCCCTAATCGATGGTATATATTACCCATTAAATAATCAACATCTGGGTCAACTTCAGGATTAGATTGGTGTGCTTTTTCAATATATTCTTTGGCTTTTTCAAAATTATTCAATGCATGTTGACATTCTGCTATTCCATAATTAGCTTTTGGATTATTTTTTTGAATGGCTAGTACTTCACGATATAAATTGATTGATGCAGGATAATTGTGGCTATAAAATTTATTTTTTGCATCAGATAATTTGAGTTGAATTTTTGTTTTGTCAATTATGTTTTTAGTGGTGTCAACTTGTGTCATTCCATTAATTGAAAAAAGAAAAATTATAATGATGATAGATGAATATTTCATATAGAATGATTTTATAGCATGATGTTATATAAACAAATATAAAGAAATTGAATAATAATTAAAGTGGTAACTTTCACTCAATATTTTTATTAGTGGATTTTGCATAGGGATTACTTTTTAAATCTATTAATTTGTTGATTCCTATTGTGGCAGCAACCATGGAAAAAATAGGTACAAAAGATATTATAATAACAGAGAAAAATAAAATGATGTAAAATACCCAGTCATGGGTTTCTATGGATTGTAAAAAATTATGTAAATAATGAAATAAAGGAGTGAAAACTGCTCCCAATGCAATAGCAAATCCTTTATGTTTTCTAACAAAGACAATACTTTCCTTGATATCTAACCTTAATCTTTCCATTATGAAATCCATAAATCCAAATCCGTAATAGTAAAATGCAATGAGCGTTAATAATAAACTTCTTAAAAAAGAATAGACATTTTCACCATAATCAATAAACCAACTAGATATAAAGAGAATGAAAATACATATGAATCCCATAATGAATTCCCAAATAAGATTTCTTACTGCTAGGTTAATGGCTCTTTTAACATCTTTCACAAGCTGAATTAAATTGAGTTTATAAGTATTTCCAGTAAGTATTTTTTCTGTTCTTTCAGAAACTATTGAAAGAAGAGGAGACATTAATATTATAATGATATATCTGATGAAATTAAGGAACATTAAAGATAATAAGTAGAATATGCCCTGTACAAAATAATACCACATGCTTAAAAATAAGCCTGCGTCATCAGGAGTATTGTACGAATTAGTTAGGTTTTTAAAGTAAAATCCTATATAATAGATACCCATAAATAGAATGATTGGAAAAATAAAATAGATCCAGAATTTATGCTTGAAGATGAACTTCAGCGCATCAATATGACTGATTAAACCTAATTTGAAATCTTTTAACATTTTCAATTAAAAAATTTAAAGTTATTATTATGGATGAAAATACGAATTCTTTGTGCCTTTAGACAGACTATTTCCTACTTTTGCTAACAATTATTTTAACTATGAACTTAACCGAACTTTCAGCCATCAGCCCTATTGATGGAAGATATAGAAAAGTAACTAATATTCTTTCTTCCTATTTTTCTGAGGCTTCATTAATCAAGTATAGGATAAAGGTGGAGATTGAATATTTCATTGAATTAACTCAAATTCCATTACCCCAACTTAGTAATTATGATTCTTCAAATAATGAAGCGTTAAGAGCCATTTATTTGGAGTTTAGTGAAAGTGATGCGGTAAGAGTTAAAGAAATTGAAAAAACAACTAACCATGATGTAAAAGCTGTTGAATATTTTATTAAAGAAAAAATGGAAGAATTATCTATAGGTGAACAAAAAGAATTTGTTCATTTTGGATTGACCTCACAAGATATTAATAATACAGCTGTTCCAATGTCATTAAAAGATGGTGTCGAAGAAGGTTATATTCCATCTTTGGAAGAATTAATCACACAGCTGAATATAATGGCCAATGAATGGAAAGAGGTAGCTATGCTAGCAAGAACTCATGGGCAACCAGCTTCACCAACTAGGTTAGGGAAAGAACTATTGGTTTACATTGAGAGGTTGGAGATTCAATTGTTGCAATTAAAGGAAATAACATATGCAGGTAAGTTTGGTGGTGCAACAGGTAATTTTAACGCACACCATATTGCATATCCAGATATTGATTGGGTTGATTTCTCTAATCAATTTTTAGAAAAATGTTTATTGTTAGAAAGATCTCAAACAACAACACAGATTGAACATTATGATCATTTAGCATCTTTATTTGATGTCCTTAAAAGGATCAATACTATTTTAATTGATCTTGATAGAGATATATGGACATATATTTCTATTGATTATTTTAAACAAAAGATCAAAAAAGGCGAAGTTGGATCATCTGCAATGCCTCATAAAGTAAATCCAATTGATTTTGAGAATTCTGAGGGTAATCTGGGTATTGCTAATGCTATTTACGAACATTTAAGTGCTAAGCTTCCGATAAGTAGGTTGCAAAGAGATTTAACAGATAGTACTGTATTAAGGAATATAGGGGTGCCAATCTCTCATAGTTTATTAGGAGTTAACTCTACATTAAAAGGGTTAAGAAAATTAATCTTAAATGAACAAGCAATAAAAAATGACCTTGAAAAGAATTGGGCGGTTGTTGCAGAAGCAATACAAACAGTACTCAGAAGAGAAGATTACCCAAATCCTTATGAAACTTTAAAGGAATTAACCAGGAAAAATGATATCATAACTGCTACTTCAATAGCTGAGTTTATAGATAATCTTGATGTTACTGATGAAGTAAAAGAGGAACTGAAAAAGATTACTCCACACAACTATACTGGAATTTGATAGGTGTCTTGTAATTATTGTTAAAAAATTAGAAGTCACTGATTTTTGTCATTAAATTTAATCCTTTAGTGTGATGAAAATAAACTACATAACTACGCTGGGTTTAATCAGTATCGTATACCTGTCTTATGTTTTTCCATTGACCAATGATATCTTCGAAAATTGCGATGAATATCAGGTAAAAGTTAAAGAACAGATAGAGATATTAGATGTAGAATCAAGATTGATTTCTGGGGAAGAATGGGCTTATGCATTATCTGATGAGGAAAATCATCATACCATTGATAAAGCAATGAAGTCAATAGAAGAGGCTCATACTGCTTACGATAAAGCCACTGAATTAGCGTTTCATATTCTTTGGATCTCTTTGTTGTTCATTTTATTGGTTATAGCATTGAATTTTAAAGGCAATAATCTGTTAAAAGCATTGGTAGGATGTACTGTTGTTATTAGCTTGGTGGCTCTATATGTAGGTGTTTATGCGCCTGTTTTAGAAATTAGAGCATTTAGTAAAGACCTTGAGATTCCATTGGTTTTAAAATTAAATGAGATTTTAACTCTGGCCGACCTGCAATTAGATGATCTTTCCAATTGGATCAATACAGATGTAAATAACACATTTCAAGAATATGTAAAAGAGTTGCCTTTTGTAGATTATTTAGGATTTACTATTCCCGATATTAATCTAGACCTAAATTACAACCTTGCATCATATGTAGATGATGATTATGCAATAGAAATGACCGCTAGATTTTATGGTGATATTTATTATTTCCATCAAAATAAGTCGGCTATGAGTTTGATCAATGTATTATTTGCACAGGATAATTATGTTGTAGGAATTGCATTGTTAACTTTTAGTGTTATTATACCAATAATCAAATTGATCATGACTATACTGATCACTTTTTTCAAAGCATTCAGTCAAAAAACAGGTTTAGTCTCAATCATTAACATGATTGGAAAATGGAGCATGGCAGATGTTTTTGTTGCCGCTTGTTTTTTGTCGTTTTTGTCTTTTAACAATATGAGTAACCAAATAGAAACAGAGAGTCATTCTCTGTTAGGGCTGTATTTCTTTTTGTCATATGTAGTCATCTCATTAACATCTTCTATGTTAATGAATATAGAATTAAAAAAAGCTAATTAAAAGCTTTTCATTATAGCAATTGATAGAATTGCGGCAGTTTCGGTTCTTAATGTGTTATTGCTCAAGATAACTTCTTTAAAACCATTTTTTAATGCCATATCTAGTTCGTCTTTATTGAAGTCTCCTTCAGGACCAATTAAAATAAGTTGAGAATCATTTTGTTGAATCAATTCATTCAAAACTTTTTTTTGGGATGACATGCAGTGTGCAATGAATCTATTTTTGAATGGGTCAATTGATTTGAATAGCTGATCGAAGTTACATGGTTCATGAATATTGGGAAGCCATAAATTTCCTGATTGTTTAATTGCAGCAATAGCAATTTTATGCATTCTTTCTTTATTCCATTTTCTTCTTTCTGAATGTTTGGCAAAAACAGGAAAGAAATCAGTTACACCAATCTCAGTACATTTTTCTATGATCCACTCATTCCTGTCGTTATTTTTTGTTGGTGAAAAAGCCAGTGCTAATGATATAGGGGGAATAGTAGATGATGAATCAATTATTTTGCATGTTGTTTTTTTGGAGTCTGCTATAGTAATTATGGCATTAGTAATTTTTCCAGCACCATTAATTAGATTTACTGCATCACCTTCTTTTAATCTTAAGGATTTGATGGCATGACGAGAGTCATTTTCATCTAATTCAACAATTTCTGAATCAGAAATAGTAAAAAATAATGGCATAGTTGTTAAAAATCAGGAATTTCTTCTATTTCGTCTTCATTATAATCTGCTTTTCCACAAGGACATAATGAATTCATTTCCGATTCTAATTTTTCTTTTTCACCCGTAGATTCATCACTCATGGATTTTTGGTATTCTTCAGGTGAAGCATATTTTTTCATAAGTTCTTCTACATAGCAATTACATTTATAATTTTTTCCTTCATTGGACAAAGCTTCACATTTTTCCAGATAAAATAAACGACTTTCTTGGGTCCAGCCACTAGTTGCATTTTGAATATATTGGATAGAAAGATAAGAACATAATAGGGTGATAATGATCCAAGTGGATCCAGTGATCAATAGTAGATTCAATTTTTCTTTTCTACCTTTTAAAAGGAGCTTAAGTCCAATTAATAAAATTGGCACTGAAATTGATAAAATAGATATTAAACCAAAAAGTTCTTTATTGTCATCTGACCATTCAGTCCCTTTTAATTTTAAAAAGGAAAGTATGATTATACACCCAAAAGTTGAGCTCATCAGTGTGATAAAACCAACAAGTTTAAGTAGTGTGTTTTGCTCATTTTTACTTTTTTTGATCAGCTTGTATCCTAAAAATGAACCAGCAATCCCGAACAAGAGAGTTATTATTAGTTTTGTCATAATTTTTTTTATATAAATATAAAGAATGAATTGGTTGCATTGCAATTACAAATTATATTTACTTTTAAATTTATAAATATTCATACAATGAAAAAATTGATTTTAATTATTGCTGTATTGTTTTCTTTTGAAATGATGCATTCACAGAATAGAGAAATTGCTGGAGTTACTTTTCCACCAGTGGTTAAAGCAAAAGAAACTTCAATGTATTTTAATGGTTGTGGTCTTCGAGAGAAATATACCTTAGATCTTTATGTTGCGGGATTGTATTTAACAAATACTTCAATGGACGCTAAAAAGATCATGAACTCTGATCAACCTCAGGCAATTAAAATAGTCATTATTTCATCAAAAGTAACTAGAGATAAATTCAATGAGTCTGTTAGAGAGGGCTTTGAAAATGCTACAGAAGGAAAAGCAACTAAAGAAGAAATTAAAGGATTTAAAAGTTATTTTTCCGATCCTTTTAAGATTGACGATGAGATACTAATGATTTATAAGCCTGGTAAAGGAGTTGCTGTAATTATCAATAATAAAATGAAGGGTGTAATGCCTGGTTTAGAATTTAAGAAAGCTTTATTTGCAATTTGGTTAGGTGGAAAGCCTGCTAGTGGTAAGTTGAAAAAAGGAATGCTAGGTCAGAACTAGGATAAATTTTTATATAGCTTTTAAGCTCAAGTCTAAGTTAGAAACAGAGTGGGTAAGTGCACCTACTGAAATAAAACCCACTCCACATTCTGCATATTTCCGTGCAGTTTCTAGGTTGATGCCACCAGATGCTTCGGTTTCGTATTGATTGTCAATTAAAGTGACTGCAGACCTTAGTTCTTCATAGCTGAAATTATCAAGCATTATTCTGTCTACGCCTCCCTTTGTAATAACCTGTTTAACTTCTTCAAGATTTCTGGTTTCAATTTCAATTTTCAGATTTAATTTATTTTGAGCTAAATATTCTTGAGTTTGATCAATAGCTTGTGCTATTCCACCTGCAAAATCTATATGATTATCCTTTAGCATAATCATATCATAAAGACCCATTCGATGGTTATGCCCTCCTCCAATAATAACTGCTTTCTTTTCTATAAACCGAATTAAAGGAGTTGTTTTCCTAGTGTCTAATACTTTGGTTTCTAGTCCTTCTAAAGCTTGAACATATTTAGATGTTAAAGTAGCTATAGCACTCATTCTTTGCATGACATTTAAAACTAAACGTTCTGCACTTAATAGTTTTCTAGAAAACCCTGAAATTGTAAATGCTATATCTCCTATTTTAACGTTATCTCCATCACTTTTTAGTTGATCAAACTTAAAGGAAGTGTCAAATTCATTAAAGATCTCTTTTGCAATATTAATTCCTGCAATAATTCCATCTTCTTTCACTAATAGTTTAGCACTTCCCGATGCATTACTTGGGATACATGCCAAAGCGGAATGATCTCCCTTTTTGATATCCTCTTCAATAGCAAGTTGTACAAATTGATGAATGTTCATGTGGTAAAACTAATTGATAATTATGAATTTAAGATTGATTTTAAATTTCATTAAGAAAGTGTATGAGTTTTTTTACAGCATTAGCTCTATGACTGATACTGTTTTTTTGACCTAAGCTCATTTCGGCAAATGAAAGGTCAAATCCGTTTGGTTGAAATATTGGGTCATATCCAAAACCATCTTCACCAGTTTTTTTCTCTAAAATAGTTCCGTCAATACTCCCTTCAAAAAAATATTTTTCTCCATTAATTATTAAGGCAATTACAGTTCTAAATAAGGCATTTCTGTCTCTTGTATCCTTTAGTTCATTTAATACTCTGCTCATGTTGTCATCCGGGCTACAATTATCCCCAGCATATCTTGCTGAATAAACGCCAGGCCTGTTATCTAAGGCGGATATCTCTAGTCCTGTGTCATCGGCAAAACAATCCTTTCCTGTTTTATTATAGATATATACTGCTTTTTGCAAAGCATTATCATGTAAAGTTGTTCCTGTTTCTGGAATTTCTTCATTAATTCCCATTTCATCTAAGCTAATTATTTCATAGTTTGAAACAGCATTTCTAATCTCCTTTAATTTATTGAGGTTGTTGGTAGCAAAAATGAGTTTTTTCATTTTGTAAAAATATAAAGAGCTTTGTTAAATAATAAGAAATCAGAAAGGAATATAATTTTATAATTTTAGCACATGAAAATTAAGCTAATCGTTGTAGGTAAAACTAATGTAAAATATTTACTAGAGGCAGAAAATGAATATCAAAAAAGGCTCAAACATTATGTGAAATTTGAAGAGGTTATTTTAGCAGATATTAAAAACGCTAAAAATTTAACCCATCAAGAACTGAGCAGGAGAGAAGGAGAATTGATTGTGTCTAAAATTGATAAGAATGATGAGGTAATACTTTTAGATGATAAGGGGAAGGAATTTACTTCTTTAAATTTTTCTCAATTCCTAAATCAAAAAATGATACAAAGTACAAGGTGTTTGACTTTCGTTGTAGGAGGTGCATATGGTTTTAGTGCTGAGCTATACGATAGGGCCAATACTAAAATAAGTTTGTCTAAGATGACCTTTTCTCATCAAATGGTTAGAATGATCTTTAAAGAACAATTATACAGAGCATTTACGATTATAAAAGGGGAGAAGTATCATCATGAATAATAGTTATTCTAAGATGCTATTATAAATTTCTTTATACTTTTTAACTCCTTTTTCTAAGGAATAATATTGATGAGAAGTGTTGATGATTTTTTCTTGATCAATATTGTAGTTGTTAGTAATTAGACCTATTATTCTGCTATATTCTTCTTTTGTGAAATTTTTAATTAATAATTCTGGCATGCATTGTTTCATGATCTCATCTACATCTCCAACCCCATTATTGCATATAATAGGGATGCCTAAATTCATGATTTCACCCATTTTTGTAGGAGAAGAAGCTTTTTTTGAAAAAACTGGTAAAATGAAAAACATAGAAAAATTGCTAGCTGCAATATAAGAGGGCATCATTTCTCTTGATGAAGGCACAATGATGAGATCATTTTCATTGATTCCTTTTTTTCTGGATTTTCCTGTTATTATCGAGGGATTATCCTTGGTAATAAATAGAAATTTAGAATTTTTGTTTTTTGCTTTTAATAGGATGAAAAAATCAAGCATTTCATCTAACATATACCAAGTTCCAATTGATCCTACATATGAAATGATAAAATCATCATTTTGTATATTAAGATTATTTTTTAAATCTTTAATGTTATCAGGGCGAAATAGATTTTCATCTGTACAGCATGGGATAACAGTTATTGGAGATTGATTGGGGAGATTCCAAGATTCTATTTCATTTTTACCAGCTGATGTTAACGAAACGACATGATTTGATTCTTGAAGAAATTTTTCTTCTTTTTTCTTAAAGTAGTTGTATATATGTTTATAAATAAAGCGTTCTTTACTCCATATTTTCCCATCTACTCTTTCATCGGCATAAAACCCTCTCATGTCAAATATGAAAGGTATGTCGTATTTTTCTTTGAATTTTAGGGCAATTAATGATGTGATATAACTTCTGCAATGTATTAGATAAATCGAATCTTTTTTTAGCTTGTTAACCTCTTTATTAAGCTTTATTAGATCCCATATTGTAGATAATATGGGTGGTCTTTTTGTATATTTTAATGGTATCCACTTAATTTGATGGTTGTCTAAAATATTTTCGATTGTTTTTTTTTGAGATCCGTAATTTTCATCTTTTTCAAAGCTGATTATCGTAAATTTTAGATTTTTATCTTTTGATAAACCAATGATATATGGTAAGATCTGAGATCTACCTAATGGATCTGTAATACCGTCATAAGATAAATAGAGTATGTTTTTTTGCACTTTCAATATAAATGAAATAATAATGTTTAAATGTACTTAGAATATAATATGTTCTGTTTTTAAATTATGATTATATTTGCTAAAATTCAAAGAACTTTGAAATGCAAAGTAAAATAGATTTTATAACAACTAATGATATATTAATAAGTATTGGATATTTCTTTATAATTATAATTATTGGATGGATTATAAAATCAAGATGTCAAAGTAAATATCCAGAGTATAAATATTTTTTAACTGGATTAATATTTAAAATGTTAGGAGTACTAATATTTTGTTTAGTGTATGTGTTTTATTATAAAGGAGGGGATACTGTAAATTATTTTATTGGGGCAAAAGCGTTGTCAAATTTATTAATAGTAGATTTTAAATCTGGATTTGAGATATTAATTAATTCTGATTCTCCTTATAATAGTATATATTCTTTTAATAATTCTACTGGAATACCACCTCATTATATGTGGAAAGATCCAAATACCTTTAGTGTCTGCAGATTTACATCTATTTTAGTATTATTAAGCAATGGTTCATTTATTGCAACAAGTTTTTTAACATCAGCATTATCATATATTGGAATCTGGAAATTATACAGGTTATTTTGTACTTTGTATAAAGAGCATTATAAAGGTTTAGCGTATTTGATTTTATTTGTGCCAACTTTACTTTTTTGGGGAAGTGGCATAATGAAAGACAGCTATGTTCTAGGATCAACATGTTGGATAACTTATAATTTTTATAAAGTATTTATAAAAAGAGAGAAGTTATTTTGGAATATAATTCTAATTTTCATTAATGCTTTAATTCTATTTAATACTAAAACATATGTTATTATTTCACTATTACCTGGAATTATTTTATGGATAAATAGTGTTTATTTAAAACAGTCAACATCAATTTTAACTAAAATAATAAAGGTCCCATTTTTTATAATAATTTTTGGTGTAGGAGGGTATTATTCACTTATAAACTTAAGTTCATTAATGGGCGTTTATGGTGATATGGATTCTGCTATTGAACAAGCTCAAATTATTCAAAAAGATCTATTGAGAGAGGAAGCATATGGTTCTAATAATTATAATATTGGAGAAATAGATGGATCTGTTGGTGGTTTGGTCTCATTGGCTCCTCTTGCAATATTTACAGCAATTTATCGTCCATTATTTTGGGAAATAGGGAGTCCAATGATGATAATTTCTGTAATTGAAAATACTATCTTATTAATATTTAGTTTGTTCTTATTATTCAATACAGGTATCTTTCGATTAATTAGAATATTATTTAATGAACCCATTTTATTATATGCTTTTGTTTTTAGTATTTTATTTGCATTTGGAGTAGGCATTGCAGGAACAAATTTTGGAGCCTTAGTAAGATATAAGATACCATTAGTACCTTTTTATTTCCCTATGATTTTTTTAGTTTATAAATTATCAAGAAAAAAATAATATTATTTTACAGTGATCATGAATTTATTTAAAATAATTAAGGTCCATATTCTATTATAAAGATAATTAGCCCCTTGGCTGAAATTTAGTTTAAGCTGCTCTATTTCATTGTAATTAAAGATGCCTTGTTCAGTTATGACCTCTTTATTTAGGTATTTTTCAATTAAATAATTTAAATCAGTTTTTAACCATTTTTCTAAAGGTATAGAAAAGCCCCATTTTGGTCTGTCCATAATTTTTTGAGGAACATAATCATATATTAACTCTTTAAGTATGTGTTTTTGAATTCCATTGTTTATTTTTAAATCTTTATGAAGATTTAAAGTAAATTCAACAATATTATGATCCAATAAAGGGACTCTAGCTTCTAAAGAAGAATACATTGATGAGCGATCCACTTTAACTAGGAGATCATCGATTAAATAATTATTAAGATCAAAAAATGCTTGTTCTTCATCTGCATTTAGTTTTCTATTATGTTGATAAGGAGAATTTAATTTATTGGTAATAGTATTTTTGTTTTTTTGAAGTATTAATTTGTTAAGTTCTATTTCTGAGAAGAGATATTGTTCTTGAGAAAAAATATGGCTTTTCCAGTTCCTTTTTGGGCTATTGAAAACTAATGCAGCTCTCTTTTTTTGATTGTTTGATGAAAGTCCAAGTAGCTTTGAAATGGGAGTACGTAATGTTCCCAAAATAGGATGATTGATTCTGTTTGCCCATTTGTAAGCACCGTAACCCATGAAAAGTTCATCTCCACCATCACCTGATAAACAAACCGTTACATGTTTTCTAGCCATTTTAGATACCAGCATAGTTGGAAGAGCAGATGAGTCGGAAAATGGCTCATCAAAATGTTCCATTATGTTTTCTAATTCATTGATTGCATCTGCTTCAGTTAAGATGAATTCATGGTGATTAGTTCCTATGTGATTTGCAACTTTTTTAGCATGTTCACTTTCATTGTATTTTGCTTCTTTAAAACCTATAGAGAAAGTATTTATAGGTGAATTATTAACTTCTTGAGCAATAGCTGTAACAATAGAAGAATCAGTGCCTCCACTCAAAAAGGTGCCAATTGGCACATCACTGATTAATCTTTTTTTAATTGATTCTTGCAATAATGATTGAAGCTCTTTTTTACTTGAATTAAAATCTTTATATGGGGGGTTAATTATTTTGTTTTCAGGTTTCCAATAATATTTCTTTGAGATTATATTTTTATGATAGGTTAAAAAGGATCCAGGATTCAGTTTAAAGACCTTTTTATAAATTGTTTTATCTGATGGGATATATCCTAAATGCAGATAAGCATATATTACATCATAATTGATATTTTTATTTATTTCAAGACGATTGATTGCTTTTAACTCACTTGCGAAAATGAAATGATTATCATCATAATAAAAATAGAGTGGTTTTATACCCATTCTATCCCTGAAAAGAAAAATCTTTTCTTCTTGTTTGTCATAAATAACAATAGAAAACATGCCATTTAGTTCGTTGACAAAATCAACTCCCCATTTTACAAATGCTTCTAAAATAACTTCAGAATCCGAACTGGTTTTCCAATTAATAGAACCTAATTTTTTTGCTATTTTTTTAAAATTGTAAACTTCTCCATTATACACCATGATATATCTGTTGCAATGAGAAATCATAGGTTGGTTAGCAGATGAAGAAAGATCAATTATACTTAATCTTCTATGTCCTAATCCAATTCCTTTTTTAGCTTCGAAGTAATGCCCTATAGCATCTGGACCTCTATGCTTGATTGCATTGGTCATATTCATTAGATCTTTTTCAGAATATTTTTTAGAAACAAATCCAGCTATTCCACACATAATATTAGTTAAATTAAGCTAAAACTTCAAGGATACGTTTTGTCGCATGGCCATCCCACATTGTAGGGATAGATGACTGCCTTGAATTTTTTAAAATCTCCAATAATTTTTTTTCAATTATTTGATGGTCTAATGCAATGAGTTCGTTTGTTCCTGAGTTAATTGTAACAGGTCTTTCAGTATTTTCGCGAATGGTTAAACATGGTATTTGAAGAAAAGTAGTTTCTTCTTGAATTCCTCCAGAGTCTGTAATGACTAAACTTGCATTTTTGGTCAATTTCATAAAATCTAAGTATCCAAGAGAAGGAGCAATTATTAAATTATTCGTTTTATGTAGATCTTCCCATAAATCATGTTTTTTAAGGCTCTTTTCTGTTCTAGGGTGTACGGGGAATACTAATTTTATATGATTTGAACAGCATTTAATTGTTTTTATTAGCTCACTTAAAGTGTCTATATTATCCACATTAGAAGGTCGATGAAATGTCATTAATCCATAAGCTGAAATAATATTGAGTTTATTTAGAATTTCACTTTCATTGATTTTATCTTCAAAGCATACTAATGAATCTATCATAGTATTTCCTACAAAATGAATTTTATTTTTATTTTTCCCTTCATTAATTAAATGATCAAAACCGCTTTGTTCTGTCACAAAGTAATAATCACTAAGATCATCAATTAAAATCCTGTTGATCTCTTCAGGCATTTCCCTGTCAAAACTTCGTAATCCGCTTTCTATGTGACCTATTTTAAATCCATTTCTGGAAGCAACTAATGCACATGCTACAGAAGAATTCACATCTCCAGGAACAAGTACTATGTCAGGATTGTTCTTAATGAGTTCTTTTTCAAATTTCAGCATGATGTCTGCCATCATTTGAATTTGACTTGATCCATGGCTCCCCAAATAGATATCGGGTTCATCTAATTTTAATTCATCAAAAAAAACCTGACTCATTGCATGATCAAAATGTTGCCCTGTGTGTAAGATCTTTATTTCAGCATTAAAGTCATTAGCTAGTCTTTTAAATTGAGTAACTTTTATAAAATTAGGTCTGGTACCTACACATATTAGGATTCTAATCATGAATTTTGTTTAATATCATCCCAAGCTTTTCAGTTTGATTTTCTCTTGAAAACTGTAAGCTGGTTTCTGTTTGATTTATTATAGTGCTATTGTTATTTAAAAATAGCTCATATTCTTCACAAAGAAAGTTAAAAGTAGTATCAATATTATTAAATACAACACCAGATTTTGAAGTATTCACAATTTTATCGATAGAATCATTGTCACCTGGAACAATAATTATTTTTGTACCAGAACCAATATATTCATAGATTTTACTTGCAATAATACCTAAGTGACCTTTCCATGCAACATGTAGTAGTAAATGAGATTGTTTTTCTATTTTTAAAATTTCAGACTTAGGAATTCTTAAAGAAGTTTGGTAAAAATCTTCATATCCTTTCATTAATAAGGAGATTCTATTTTTTTGAGATTTATCTAGATCTAATCCAGGAAAAAGCAACTTGCTCTTGGGGTTTTTAAGATCTATAAATTTTTTATAACTATCTAAGAATATCGTGATGTCTTGTCCGTTATATAATGTTCCTATATATGCGATTTGGAAATGATCTTTATGCTTATTAATATTATTATATTTCAGGAAATCATCAGGTTCAAATCCATTAAAAATTGCTGTTGATTTTATGTTTGATAATTGCTCTATACTTTTGCCAATGTGTTCAGAACTTGCAGTAATATAACTAGCCGTTTTAGTCCATTTTTTTTCAAAGAAATTATGATATAGATTTAAAAGTTTGAAAATTTTCTTTTCAGAAATATTATTTATTGTACTTGTAGTCCAAGCATCACGATAATCTGCAATCCATGGAATTTTATGCTTTTTGTTTAATTTATATCCAAATTTGAACTGAATAAATGGATTGCCACTAATGATGATACCGTGAATTTTTTTTTCGTCTTTGATTATTTTTTCTGCTTCAGTTATGAAGTTATTAAAGGGACATAGTTTAATCCATATATTCTGAAAAACAATTTCAATTAATGAAAGGAATTTTTTAAAAAATGAGAGTTTTTTTTGAACATGTAAACGATCTCTAAGATTTGAAGAGTAAGGGCAATAATGAACTTCACAATGCTCGTTTTTTTTAATTAATACTTCTTTTGAGGTAGGATAATGACAATCATCAAAAGATGTTACATTTTTTTCCCATTTTCTAGTTATAATTATAGGGTAATAACCAGATTTGTGTAAATATTTTGCCCAACTATTTACTCTTTGAGAAGCAGTTAAATTACATGGAGGATAAAAATAGGATATTATCAGTATTTTTTTCATTTTTGTCAGATGTCAAAAGTAGTTAATAAATCAAATATATTATTATTTATTACTGGAGGATTTCCTTATGGAATTGGAGAAACATTTATAGAAAATGAGATTAATCAACTATCTAATTTATTTGATAAAGTAATAATAGTTTCACATGATACTATATCTAATGAAAAAAGAAATATTCCCAATAACATATCGATTGTTAGAGAAAGATACTCTCTTACGTTATTTGAAAAAATTATTGCTCTTAAATGTGTTATTAGTAGGAAATTTTTAAATGAATTAGCAATTATAAAATCCACATATAACAAAAGGTTAACATTAGGTATTTTAAAAACAATGATATTGTCATTGTATAATGCTCAAAGGTTGCAATTGGTTTATGATAAATTTATAAATCAAAATAAAGGTGATAATGTTTTTTGTTATAGTTATTGGTGTAATGACTCTGCTTTATCATTAAGCTTATTAGATGAAAAGTATAGTGATATAAAAACGTTTTCAAGAATTCATAGATGGGATGTTTATTTTGAAGAAAGTAAATATAATTATTTACCATACAGGCATTTTATATATAAAAACCTAAATGCTATTTTTTCTATTTCTTTAGATGGAATAAAATATGCTGAAATCAATTGGAAATTACAAGACAGTAAAAAATTCAAATTATCTAGACTAGGAGTTAACAATAAATTTGAAATTGAGTTTTCAAATAATGATGTTTTTAAAATGGTTAGTTGTTCTAATTTAATTCCAGTAAAAAGAGTTAATTTAATAATGGAAAGTTTGATGTTACTTAAAAATGTAAGTTTAGAGTGGGTAGTTATTGGAGATGGTTATTTAAGAGAAGAACTTGAACAACAGATTTCAAAATTACCTCTTTCTGTTAAGGTGAATTTTATAGGCAGGGTTCATAATAAACAGATTTATAAATTATATAATGAATTAAATCCACAACTTTTTATAAATCTTAGTTCATCAGAAGGTGTTCCTGTTTCTATAATGGAAGCAATGAGTTTTGGGATCCCTGTAATAGCTACTAATGTTGGTGGGACATCAGAGATAGTTAATAATGAAAATGGTTGTCTATTAGAGGCTAATACCAGTCAATTAGAGGTTGCATCAAAAATTCAAGAGTTTTATAATTTGACAGTTGAAGAAAAAACAAAAAAAAGAAAAGCTGCATTTGATACTTGGAATAATAAATACAATGCCAACAAAAATTATAATCAGTTTGTAGAAGATATACTTTCTTTGTAGATGTTGATCAATTTAGTTGTATAGTTTTTGATGTCATATTGTTGAGCAGTTTCTTTTCCTTTCTCTACTATTTTACTGTATAATTCTTTATTCTTAACAAGCTTCATAATGATATCTGAAAATAACTTCGGGTCTTCATTTTCTAATATATATCCATTAATGCTATTATTAATAAAATCTCTATTTCCTTTACCATCAAGAGATACTACAGGTAAACCAGCTGCCATAGCTTCTAATAAAACTAAACCGAAAGGTTCATAATACGCAGAATGGATATACAAATGACTTTTCCATAATTGTTCTTCAACATCATTAACATTTCCTAGAAAATGAATTTCATTCTTTAAACCATTAATAAACGCTTTTTCTTTAACTTTTTGTTGTTCTTCACCCTCTCCAAGTAAATACAATTCACATTGAATGCCTCTTTTTTTGAGTTCTAAAAGGATGTCAATAAGAAATATTTGATTTTTTTTAGGGGCAAAGCTGCCTACATTTATTAGCCTTAATGTAGTTGATTTTTTCACATTATTATATTGAAATTTCTTATAATTAATAGCATTAGAAAGCAAATGAATATTTTGAGTTAATTTTTTAGGTAAAACATTTTCAAAATATTGTTTAGTATTTTTTGATATTGCTATAAATTGATTTTTACAGATCAAATATTTTTTAACAATACTATTCTTTTCATATAAATCAGTAATGTTCTTTTTAATAGATTTATGTATTGTTAAACCTGATAGTTGACTAATGTTGTCATGACAATGTGTAAAGTAATTTGCTTTTTTATTAATATTCCATCTAGAAATTAATTCTGCTTCAAATAAATGAGTGTGTATAATGTCTGGTTTAAAATCATTAATAAATGTAGTTAGTTTTGTGATTTCAACATTTGTTTTTCCAGTAATTGACAAAGTAACTTTTGAAGGTATATATTTAATTTCAATATCATAATTTTCATTTCTAAAATCATTGAATTCAGAAAGTGAAACTAAAATAATTTTAATTGATTTGTTTTTTTTGAGTTGAGAGCAAATATCTAGTACAAGACGTTCAGCACCTCCTTTTTTTAATGAAGGTATTATGTGAATTATTTTCAAATTAGCCAATTAGGAATAATATTTTATTCATTTTTTGAAATGTAATAAGTTTACTTATCAATAATATTTTATGTTTTCTTTTAGATTTTGTGTCAATAATTAAAGAAATTATTAGATAATACAAAACAGTAAATCTATTAGAATTAATTAAATGTGATACAGCTATTCCATAATATAGGTCACTAAAAATAATAGATTTTAATTTTTTAGATATTTTATTATAAATGAAAGGATTATTTTTTTTAAAGTTCTTAAATCCTCTTAACATTTTTTTACATGGATTAAACTTTTTATTAACTGAATTCTCTTCGTGTTGAAAATAGTTGACTGTTTTTTTGTTGATTTGAAAAATAGGATATTTTGATGCTATTTCTAGCCAAAGTATGGTATCTTCTACTATTACAGAATCTAATCTGAATTTGAATTCATTAAGAATAGAACGTTCAATGCAAACCCTACATGGGTAAATTCCTTCAGTAAATAAATAATTGTAAATAGAGTCATTGCTTTTTAATTTGTTAATAGGATGATCAATGTCTTTTCCATCATTATAAATAATTAGGGAAGTGAAAAATAAACTTTTAGGGTTGTTTTTAATTTTAATTTCATCAAAAAATGTAGTTAAATGATGTTGAAGGTATTCATCATCGCTATCTAAAAAACAAATATATTTTCCTTTAGAATTTTCTATTCCATTATTTCTTGCTGCACTCCTTTCTTGATTATCTTGATATATATATTTTATTCTATAGTCATTTTCAGTGAAATTCTTTATTATTTCTTTCGTATTGTCTGTACTCCCGTCATCTACAACAATTAATTCCCATTCTTTAAAATCTTGATTTATAACAGATTGAATGGTTTTAGGTAATATGTGTCCTCTGTTATAGGTTGGTATTATGATGGAAAAAAAAGGATTCATTTTTCGGCAATAATAACAGTGTTGAAAATTAGATTGATGATTCTATAATTTAAAAGCTTCTCTCTTTTTTTCTTAGAAATTTTAGAAAAGTATTTTTCAATGGTCCATTTAATAAAAAAGGGAATATAAATGCTTTTGCCTTTAATTATTGTTTGGAATTTGAATCTTTTAAAACCAATAGATTTTAACGTTGATCTTAACTCTATATCAGTGTATTCTTTAAGATGAAAACCAATTGCTTTATCACCAAAATACCCTGAGATGTCTCCAGGTCCTAATAATCTATTTGGAGTAATACACATATGTTTGCCTCCTTTTTTCAAGCAATTAAAAATACTTTTTAATTGATCTAGGGCATCATCTGAATGTAAGTGCTCAATTAGCTGATTGCTATATATGAAATCTATTGAATTTGGTTCAAACGGGAAGTTAAAGCCGTCAAAAATAATAATCTCCATATTAGAAGGTAATTCATTATTTTGAGAGGCATAAGTTTCAGAAATTTCTAATGCATATATTTTAGATACATGAGAACTTAATTGTCTAGATAATGCACAGTCTCCTGCTCCAATTTCTACAAAGACTTGGTGATTTTTTAGTATTGGAATTAATTTATTTAATTGAAAATCAAGTCTGAATTTTTGAATTTCATTATTGTTTTTCACTTTAAATGCTGGGTGGAAAGGAAGCTCACTGTAATAATCTTCATACACTTCTTCATAAAGAGATTTTCTTTTTTCTGAATCTGCAATTCTAAGACGATTAGAATGTTTGATCTCAGACTCATACATTTTATATATTTGTTCATCTGTAAGATAATTCCAAAAATCAGGCACCTTTTTTATAATTTCTTTCATTTTCAATTATCTAACAAAACCATATTTATTATTTATTGCATCAATCATCTTTTGTTTCATTTGATCACTTACTCCAGACCTTAAAGTATATTCTTCTTCGAATAAAGGGAATTCAGACATTTCTATTTTTGTTTTGGCTAGAAAACTAGAAATGTCGCCAATTATTTTTGCTGGATTTCCTACTGCAATTGAATTTTCAGGTATGTCTTTTGTTACAACACTTCCAGCACCGATGATAGCATTTTTTCCTATTTTAACTCCTGGTAAGATAGTTGAGTTAGCACCAATAAATACATTATCTTCGATATTAACTTTTCCTATTTTAGTGTAACCAACATAATTAAATGTACTAGCATCATGAGCGAGTATATGAACTCTAGGAGCAATGGTAACATTATCTCCTATTTCAATAAGCCAGTAATGAGAATAATCAATAACTACATCAAATTGAATTTTACAATTTTCACCAATTTTTACCCCCATTTTTTTATAAACATCAACTAATTCTATGGGAAAAAAGAAGCGATATATTCTAGAAAGGAGAATTTTAAATTTCATAATGTTACTTCTTAGTGGAAATTATACATAAATCTTCTTCTGGTCTATTATGAGTAAAAGGTATTCCTGCTAATTTATTAAGGAGACCAATTTTTTTTACGTTTATGAATTTATTGGAGGATTCTATTTTATTAATTAGTCCATGTTTATTATAACACCATAAATGTTTTTCATGTAGCATGCTGTGTGCATAAATTGAAAAGTAATCAGAACTGGGGGAATTTTCATTGATTCTTGTATGTGCCCAAGGTCCAAATGATGAAATATGTTTTAAAGTGCTATTTGTATATCTTTTTAAATAGATGTCTAAATCTGGTACAGTAATTAGTAATTTTCCATTTTCTTCTAGTAGCTCATAACAGTTATCTAGAACAATAGATGCTTCTTCATAGGTAAAATGTTCAAAGACATGTTGCATTCTAATAAAATGAAATTTACCTAACTTATTTTTTACGTCTTCTTTTATTGGCTGAGAGATATCTAATTGGTAATATTTAGATTTCATTTCATCTAAGCACTCCTCAATAGGATATAGGTCTGCAAAATGAAAATTTTGATTAGCATGGTTAATTGATGAACCTAAATCAAGCCATTTAGTATGATCGGCATTTAATAACTCATCTTCAAGTAAACATTTGTTTTTTTTAATCCTATAGTGAAAGGAATGAATAAGACGAAATTTGATTTTGTAATATTTTGAAAAGAGAAATTCAATCATTTTTTGAAAATTGATATGCTTATTTTAAGAAGCAAAATTAGAAGTATTTTTGTTTTTCTTATATAATTAGTTGTTAGCTTCGATTTCTTATAGATGATAAAAGTTGATAATGGCGATTCATTTGAATTCCTACAGACATTTTCAAAAAGTTTAGATAGGTGCTCCTGAAATGGTTTTATCTCAAATAATAATGTTTTTTTGTTGCTATCAACCATTTTTTTTAAAAGGCTATGAGTCTGGTAAACAAAATCAGGTGACTGATTATATAGTTGAAGGTTAATACTTTTATAGAGACTTATTTCATTTTCGGTTATTTCTATCCCAAGCTTTATAAATAGTTGTTTTTGAATATTAAGTATGTTTTCGTTTTGGTTATATGCTACACGTTTAACATTTTCTACAGTTTGTCGATATTTGATTAAATAATCAGGAAGGTTGCCATAATCTGTTATATTTATTGCCCTAACAAATAACTCGTAGTCTTGATTTTTCCTGAAAGATTCATCGTAATACAACTGATGCTCTTTAATTAAATCATTCCTGATAATAATAGTTGGATGGAGTAGGTGGCATTCGAACAGTAAATTATATTTAATTCGATTACTTTCTTGTTCATATTTGCTAAACCCAGATCCATGACCAATAATTTCGGAACATGTTCCAGAAATCCCAATATTTGGATTTCTTTCCATGTATTTTACTTGTTTTTCTAATCTATCTGGCATGCTTATGTCATCAGCATCCATTCTAACAATGTATTTTCCTTTTGATATTTTTATTCCTTTATTTAAAGAAGCAGCAAGGAAGATATTTTTATCATTATTAATTATAATTATTCGATTATCATTATATGCTTGAATTGTTTTCAATGAGTGGTCTGTAGAAGCATCATTAATAATGATGAATTCAAAGTTTTTATAGGTTTGCTGGAGAATACTATCTATGGCATTTGATAAAAACCCATTTCCATTATATACAGACATTACGATGGAGCACAATGGGTTATTTTCCATGGATAACATCTTGATTTTCTAATATCCAATTTTTAAATTTTTCAAGACCATCTTTAATTGAAGTCTTGGGCTCATATCCTAATAGATTTTTTGCTTTATTAATGTTGGCATAAGTTTTTGGAACATCACCTGGTTGTTCTTTTTCAAAAACTATATTGGGTTTAATTTCTAAAACTTCTTCTAAATTATTCACTAATTCTATTAGTGAAATAGGTTTGTTGTTTCCAATGTTTATAATTTCAAAATTAGATTTTGTAAAGTCAATTGCACTTCTAAAAGCGCTAACTATATCGTCTACATAAGTGTAATCTCTAATTGTGTTTCCTTTACCATATAGGGTAATTGGCTTATTTTGAAGAATTAGTTTTGAGAATTTATGAATGGCTAGATCTGGTCGTTGCTTAGGTCCAAATACAGTAAATAACCTTAATGCTATAAATCTAATCCCATATAAATGACTATAAATTTTACCTTGTATTTCACCTGATCTCTTTGTTCCAGCATATGGGCTGATAATATGGTCAATTTGAGAATTTTCAACCCATGGTATATTTGGGTTAGTACCATAAACACTACTAGATGAGGCAAATACAAATTGTTTTATATTGTGATGCTTGGCAAATTCTAATAGATTGATTGTTCCTTTTACATTTACTTCTTCATAACCTAGGGGATCAAGTATTGATGGTCTTACTCCTGCTTTAGCAGCAATGTGAATAATGACGTCATGTTTTCCAATATTTTGAAATAATGCATCGTAATCAATTATATCTATTCTATGTAGCTTGAAATTAGAAAATTTCAGTAAAGGGATAATATTTTTTTCCTTGATATCGGGGTTGTAAAAGTTTGAAAAGTTATCAATAACAGTTACATGGTGACCTTCATTCAATAACTTCTCAGCTAAGGTGCTTCCTATAAATCCTGCTCCTCCGGTTAATAATATTCGTTTCATTAAATCAGTTAATTAATGATTGATTGGTAATATTCAATAAGTTTTCTAACAGTTACATCAGGATGTAGCCTTTCCACTGTTTCTCTTGCTTTTGTTTCTATTTCTTTTTTTCTTTCTGGTGGTAAATTTAATACTTGTTCTATAACTTTTAACAAGTCTTTAGAATTTGCGTTTTCAAAAAGAAAGCCATTTTCTTTATTGATGATTAATTGTTCAAAGCTAATTCCTTTAGAGGCAATAACAATTTTACTTAATGACATTGCTTCAACACAAGCATTTGGGAAATTTTCAATTCTTGATGGCATTAAAACAAAATCAGCATTTTTAATCACAGGCATAAGTTTTTCATGGCCCTGTTCCTTAAAATAGATTAACCTATTTCTGTTGTTTTTTATTTTACTAGTTATAAAATCTAAACTAGATGATCCATTGTGTCCTATGTCTTTTCCAATTATTACAAAATAGTAATTAGGGTTATTTAAGAAAAAGTTATTAAGAATATTGGCAATTTCAACTAGGCCTTTTATTAAAGCTAATCTTCCATAAAATAGACCGTATTTTGAATTATTTGTTTGTTTTGATATGTCATCTAAAATGGTGTTGTCATACTTAAGATTACTATTATCAAATGGTGATTCAATTACTTTAACTTGTTTTTTAAATTCTTTTGAAATTATACCAGAAAGGAAATAACTTGGACCAAAAATATTTTTTGCTTTTTTATAAGTACGATGTTCTAAAATTTGCCACTGTCTTTCTCTGATTGTTTTATTTATTATTCCATTTGCAGGGTCTGCTAATTTTTGATATCCTGAAATACGCATGACAGATTTTATTTTATTTGGAACAAAAAAACCTATAGCATGATGACTTGGAAATTGAACGAGATCAATGTTTTTTTCTTTATGAAGTTCCTTTATTTTTTTGTTTACGCAATAACTCTGTAATAATAAATCTAAACTAAGCTGAAATTTAAATCTACTTAATTTGTCAGCAGCTTTATATATTAGATTTTTCTCAGGTTTAACCCTGTATACAGAGATGCCTTTATGTTTGAAGAAGTTGTTTTCAAATGAGGATACAATGATAATAGGTTCATGTCCAAATCTGATTAGCTCAAATGCAACTTTAAATAAATAATTTGATAACCCTCCATCAAAAGAATTAGGTTCTGAAACAAATTCACTTGTTAAAAAAGCAATACGCATTTATTATTATTGTAAATTATTTTTTTCACCCTTCCACCCACATTTACTCCAATTTGTTTTTTGAATATTTTTACAATTAATTTTTTTAAACCAACTTTCTACTTCTTCAGGGGTGTGTGTAGATGCATAGCTTGGAGTAATTGCATCAAAAGTATCTAAAATTCGCCATCTTAAATCAGGTAATTTATTGACAACAAAAATATTATTTTCTAATACTCTTACAACTCTATACCCAATTTTGGGTATTTTATTTATTATTGGCATTATGTAGTATAATGTTCTTGCTGAAATGTGAGAATAACATAAAGCGAGAGAATTTCCAAAAATAAAACGAGTCTTATTAATTACTTTTCTATATAATTTAATTGAGTTGGATGCGTACCATCCATTATATTGATAAACCAAGCAGGTTCCCTGTCCACCATTTTTTATTGTTCTGAAAAGTTCCTTGAGTCCTTTTCCTGGATCAGGAGTGTGATGAAGAACGCCAATAGAGTAACCATGATCAAAAATATCAGATTTAAATGGAGAGTTAAGAACATCCCCTTGAACAATTAGAACATCTTCATAGTGTTTAAGATTTTCATAAGCAGGCTCTACAGCTATGCTGAGGTCAATACCAATAGCAATCCCATTTTTTCTTAAAACAACATCCATGTATCGACCACCACCACAGCCAAACTCAACTATCATTTTACCTTTAATATCTTCATTGGAGAAACCTGTTGATAGGTTGAACATCTTATCAGTGAAGCCTTCTAATGGTCCTCCTTCATTCTGATCTTCGTATTGAACTTTTGACCACTTTTTCCATTCATAGCCAAATGATTTTGAATAAAACTCTGCGTCAACAAATCTTGGTATTCCTTTAATGATTGGGTAAGTATACTCGCTGTTTTCTGAAATTAATTGTCCAGATTCAATTTCACCTTCATTGGAGTAAACTGGATTTTTAAGTGTTAAATCAGAATTTGTTTTTGGACAACATAGTATTTTAATAAATTTCTCTTTCATTTTAATCTTTCTTAGTCGATTGATTTTATTATGATTTTCCTGTAATAATAATTTTCAATAGATGTTTAAAATATAATCTAATGGGTTTGTGGTGATATATGGCTTTGGTTTTCTTGAATAATTCGATAAAATTATAATTTTTATTTTTCAATAATTTTTTAGCGTCATAAAATTCAATTTCATCTATTTTATTGTAAGTATGAGTTCCTTTGTAACTACCTAGCTTTTTAGGGTGTATTTTATGTATGATTTTTTCTTCATATTCTTTTTCATTTAGTTTTGTTATTTGACTTATGTTAGTTGCATAGCCATAAGTGATTGAACAATCTTGATTGGGTCTAAAAATCTCTCTTTCTTCATTGGTGAATAAATTTCCTGCAGATCTAGAACAACAGACATTTGAAATTACAGGGTTAAGAGGGTGGGATTCCCAATCTCCTAAAAGATCATTTGAGTAGAATAGGTGTAGTTCTTCCCATGTAGAAGAGCCATGTTTTTCAATATTGGTAAACAACCATGTTTTGTTGTTATGAAATAGGATAGTTGTATCAACAGCTTTAACATTAGATATTAATGTTTTTACATAATTCCATTTTAATGGAAATTCAGCTGATTTATATAATCTTATGCTGTTGTTATCTTTAGATTCTGGAATCATATAGTAATCTCCATTGTATTTGAATACGTGAGGATAAGAAAGATGGAAGTTTTCTTTTAGAGCGACAAGGGGTTCGGATACTATATGGTTTTCATCTATTGTAACAAACGAAATAGAACCTTTGTTCTCAGTTTTATTAAAATCCTCAAAAAATAAATATATTTTGTTATCTTTTTTTATAGGAAATGGATCTGCATACCAATGATCCTTTTTAGGTTTAATTTTTATTTTTTTATTTTTTGTTTTAAAAATTATTTCCCAATATTCTTCAAAAAATTGTTTTTTGATAGTTGCCTTTAGATTCCTTATGAATAACTTATAGTGAAGATTTATTGTTTGTTTGTTTGTAGGGAAAGTGTAAATTCTTTTATTGTAAACTAACTTCTCATTATAAGTATCAAGGTTTTTAATAAAATCCCATCCAAAAAGATGTAGGTGTTTTAACCTTCTAAGTATTATAGTTGATGTTTTCCAATAATTTTTATTCCTGTTTTGATGATAGGATAAGTTTTTTGTATTAGAGATGGATCTATATATTACTTTTCCATCATCTAGTTTTTCATTTAATATTTGTAGAATAGTTCCAGATCGAGGGTTGTTTTCATAAACTTCCCAAAACAATCCTGGGCCTCCTCTATATTCAATGTTGTCGTCATGATGGTATGACCAAATTCCATATTTCGCAGAATTGAATATTTCACCTTTTAAAATTCTGAATCCAAAACGAATAATAACATCTAATTTTTTATTTTGAATTTTCATCAAATCCTCCCCTTCAATAAAATCAGAATATTTAGTTTGTCTTGGAGTAACTTTGATTGTTTCAATATTTTTAAGAAGCTCAGAAGAGTCCTTTATCTCAAAGGCATTTATTTTTTCATTGTAATAGTCTTGATCCCATTTTAAATAATTAAAGAATAGGTATTTGCTATTAAGTTCAGTTTTAATTTTTCCAAATCTATTGGACTTATTATTAATTGTTTGTTGACTTGATTTATTTACATGATTTAAAATAACTAGTTCAATAGAAATGTAATCTTTTTTAAGTAAGTTTTTAATGATTTCATAAACCCATAATTCAGATGAAAATGAGTTTAAGAGTAATCCGATTTTTAGTTTGTTAATTTTTGGTTTGATTTCCAATTGATTTCAAAATTAGTTTTCAAAATTTATATTTGAATTTTCTTCTAGCCACAATGAAAAAATAAATAATAACCATAATGTGCCAAAATAATTGAATTTTCCAGCGTTGTTGTTGTACCCATCCCATAAATCTTTAATAACATCTTCATTAAAGAAATTATATAACCTGGAATTTTTATTTAATAATAAGTGTTTGAATAATTTCCCATTTTCTTTGTCTTCAAAGAACCATTGGTCAAATGGAATCGCAAAACCTTGTTTTTTTCTATAAATAAAATTATCATCAAACGATTTTGATAAGATTCTTTTTAAGATAGATTTTCCTTGCATTTCTATTCCATGTAATTGGTTTTTTTCATGTATTGGTAATTGCTCAACAATTTTTGCTAATTCAATATCAATAAGTGGAGGTCTAGTCTCTAGGCTATTCGCCATACTAGATATATCTACTTTTGTTAGTATGTCATATGGTAAGTAAGTATGGATGTCTATGTATTGTGCATAAGATAGTCTATCAAGTTTACGTGATTTAATGTGAGCATCATTGAAGCAGATTATTGAATCGGAGGGATTATTGAAGACCCCTTTTTTCCATAATTTATTTCTGAATTCTTTTTTTGTAAAGGCCATTAGGTTAATCCACTCTGATAGATTATTTAGTGATTTTCCATTTTTCAAATACTCTTTATATGTTCCTAGAATATATCGAGGTATCCCTTTATATTGTTTTAATTTAATTTTATTATCTATGATTTTTTTAGGAGTGTTTTTGGTCCAAGATTGGTAGGAGTGATATCCTCCAAACATTTCATCACCTCCATCTCCAGTTAGTGCCATGGTTACTTCTTTTCTGGCAAGTCTAGATACAAACCAAGTAGGTATGGCAGATGGATCTCCAAATGGTTCCCCATAATGATCATTAATTAGCTTAGGAAGTATGTCAGTCCCATTTTCAGTAACAATTTCCGATATAAGCTCAACACCCATTTTTTTTGCCGCATGTTCAGCATATTTTAATTCACTATATTTTTCTTCATTGAACCCAATGGTGAAAGCTTTTAAGGGTCTATCTAGAATTTTTGACATTTTTAAAGCCACTAGAGTTGAATCTATCCCGCCAGACAAAAATACACCAAATGGCACATCACTTATTAATTGAGAATTCACAGAATCTGTTATCGCATTTTCTGTTTTTTCTAACCAATTAAATGAATTTTTTTTATTCATAGGGTTAAAAGAAATATCATAATATCTCTCTTTTTCTATAATATCTCCCTTTGCATTAACAATTAAATAATGTGCTGGAGGAAGTTTATTTATGTCTTTATAAATTGTATGTGGAGCAGGAATGTACTGCAGGGTTAAATAAATGTCTAAAGATTTCAATGAACCAATGGGTGCTGGCCCAATTACTTTTGTTAGTGCTTTAATTTCAGAAGAAAAAGCAAAAAAATCATTTGAAACTCTATAAACTAAAGGTTTAATTCCAAATTGATCCCTAGCAAGAAAAACAATGTTTTTAATTCTATCATGAATGGCAAAAGCAAACATGCCACGAAATTTATTTAAACAATCTTTTCCCCATTCTTTATAAGCATAAACAACTACTTCTGTATCAGATTTTGTTTCGAATACATGTCCTATAGATTCAAGTTCGGATTTTAATTCTAAGTAATTATATAGCTCTCCATTATAGGTAATCCAGTAATTATTTTTATTTGTAGACATGGGTTGTTGACCTGATTCAATGTCAATGATAGAAAGTCTTCGATGAGCAAATCCAATATTTTCATTAGTATAATAACCTTCTCCATCAGGCCCCCTGTGAACCTGAGTGTTATTCATTTCTATTAGCTCTTCTTTTTCAACCGAACTATTCTTTCTGATAATTCCAACAATACCACACATAATCTAATTTTTAATAATGGCAACTAAATGAGGTGGTTTTGATTGAGGAGTGTTACTTTTTATTTCTTTTCTTAGTAGGATGTATTTTCTTATAAAACCCGCAATGATCCCTGTAATTGGTTTCTTTTCTTCAACAATTGGAGTGAAAAATGTGGTGTAAATTTTTTCTTTTTTAAAGCCATATTTTAAAACAGCTTTTTCTAAAGATGAAGTGTTCCAACTTTTTACATGTTGCCATCTATGAAAAACAGAATCGCAACTAGGACAGAAGATCATGTTGTCTGCCAGTACTTCATCATTAGGAGTTGTAATTACAATATATCCTCCATCTGCTAATAAATGTTTAAAGTATTTAAAAGTTATGTCTAGGTAATGATCATTGATATGTTCTATCATTTCTATACAGAAAATAATATCATATTTTTTATTGACATTTATAATGTCATCAATGTAAAAAACACCTTTAAAGTTAGATTTTTCTTTATAGCTTTTATTAACTACATCTATTGAATCATGGGAAAAATCAGTACCAGTAACTTCAAAATCATATTTTAATAAATGAGGGATAAGCAGACCAATACCTGTACCATAGTCTAAGACATTTTTGGCATCTTTAAGATATTCATCAACTTCTTCAATTATTCGATGACCAAATGTATGGGTGAAATACTTCTTAGGGAATTGTGATTCATAATCCCAGAATTTTTTCACTAAATCATCTGTCCATTCAATTTGTTTGTATTTCATAATATTATTTAATTTTCCAATCACATTTGATTGCTAGGATACCAGACCTTCCACCAGATGTATTATTAATTAAAGATTGGGTTTCAATGGGTTTGAATCTTATTTCTTCATTAATGTCATGGTGAATAAACGAGCCAGCAATGTGATCCCATAGGATTAATTTTAAGCTATAACTCATGGGAATTAATAAATCTTTAGGAAGACTAACTGAAGAATTATAACTCCCTTTTTTTAAGGGTTTTTCAATTCCAGCATCTTCTGGAGCAGAAGAGAAAATTACTTGTCCATAATTATCTAGAAGAGCTAAATGTAATTTTAAGGTATTGAGGTCTTCTTTGATTTCATATGTAAATTCTATTTTTAAGTTGCCAGAAGTGGTGATGTCAAGTTGGTTTTCTTGAGATACTTTTACAGATGTAAAGTAGGCTTTACTTTGAATGATATTTTGTCTTTTCCATTGATGCTGATTAGATTCAGCAAAATTCAAATATTTAGCTATTGTTTGACTTGAAGATCCTGAAAATTCAAGTAGTCCTTGATTTAATAAAAAGCATTTCGAACATAATTTTTCTACAGCAGACATATTGTGACTAACAAATATTACAGTTCTTCCACTTTTAGTAGCATCATCCATTTTTCCAAGACATTTTTTTTGGAATTCAGCATCTCCAACAGAAAGAACTTCATCAATAATTAATATTTCTGGCTCTAAATGAGCTGCTACTGCAAAAGCAAGTCTAACATACATTCCAGAGCTATATCTCTTAACAGGAGTGTCAAGAAATTTTTTAACTCCACTAAAATCTACAATTTCTTCAAATTTAGATTTTACTTCACTTCGCTTCATTCCTAAAATTGTACCATTAAGGTAAATGTTTTCTCTTCCAGTTAATTCTGGGTGAAAACCTGTTCCTACTTCGAGAAGAGAGGAGACTCTTCCGTTAATTTCAATTCTCCCTTGTGATGGCTTTGTTATTCTTGATAGCACCTTTAATAAAGTTGATTTCCCAGCACCATTTTTACCTATAATCCCAACAGACTCACCTTTTAAGATTTCAAATTCTAAGTCTTTTAAAGCCCAGAAATCTTCTGTAGTGTTTGATTTAGTAAATAAAGACGTTATGCTGTCTCTAAAGCTTGAGCTCTTTTTCTTTCCTATTGCAAATTTCTTTGATAGGTTATTTACTTTGATTGCAATATCACTCATCTTTATAATTTTTTAAACAATATCTGCCATTATTTCTTCTACTTTTTTAAAGTAAAATAATCCAATAGTAAAAAGGATAATTATCATTCCAAAAGAAATATAAGAATATTCATTGGGAGAATCTCCTCCAAGAATACTCCATCTAAATCCTTCAACAACACCAGCCATTGGATTTAAAAAATAAATAATAGAAGCCCATTTAGGCAATGTGTTTGTAACAAGCTCTGCAGGATAACCTATAGGTGTGGCATATAGTCCAAATTGAACTAAAAAAGGTACAACATGTTGGAAATCACGAAATCTTATAGTTAATGCACTTAGCCAGATACCAACTGTTAAAGCCGCAAAAATGGTTATGATAATAAATATTGGAAGGAAAATAATATTAGAGGATGGAATAAATTGATAATAGATGCAAATAATAATAATAAAAATAAATGCAATACCAAAATCTACAAAACCAACAATGGCCTTTGCCATTGGAATAATTAGTTTAGGGAAATATATTTTTTGTATCATTTGTTGTGCCCCAACTATTGAATTTCCTGAATTGCTTAGAACAAAAGCAAAAAATGTCCATCCAGCCATTCCGCAAATAGCAAAAAGAGGATATGGGATGTTTCCTGTATCAATATTTGCAGCTTTACCAAAAACAATTGTAAATATTAAAAGCGTAGCAAATGGCTGAATAAAAGCCCAAAAAAATCCTAAGAATGTTTGAGCGTAACGTACTCTGTAATCTCTATAGGCTAAAAGTAAAAAAAGATCTTTGTATTGAATTAATTCTTTTAGTTCTAATTTTGGAATTCCTTTTGAAGATTGTATTATAATTTTATTTTCAGACATTTCAGACACGAGATTTCAATGACCTGCAAATATATTATTATTAATAACCTAAACACAACTCAATAAGTGTTCTTTCAATTATAAATACTGAATTAATTTAATAATTAATATAGTATTATTCCTATTATTAGAATTTAATTAATATTGTATGATTTAAATAACAAATCTTATAAAATATAAAGAAATTAATTTAGAATAATAAATGGAATTTATTTATTTAATAGTTTTTCAATTTTTAATATTTGTAATTGGTGGTTTAATAGTAAGTTGCTTTAAAATAAGAATAGACAAACCATTTCTTTATATTTTCACATGTTTATCTGTTGGATTATTTATTCCAGTTATTGCATATTCTTTAATAAAAACAGGATTAATTTCTGTTAATATTATAACGATACCTCTAATTTTATTATTTGGAATTTCTATTGGATTTAAAAGACCTAATTTAAAATTATTTTCTAATCAAATCAGTAAATACTACAAACATCTTATTTTTTTATTTATAGTAAGCTCTTTAATATATGTTTGGAAATATTATTATGTTTTTGGTCATGGGGGGGAATTCCCATTAGTAATAAATATAGATGATTTTTGTCATGCTACAAGAGCAATGTATTTTAATTTCAGTGGTCTTGAAACTACTAATCTAAATTACATATCAATTCCAGATGGTGTTGAGCCATTTCATTATTTCGAGGCATGGATAATAGCTTTTTGTCAAAATTTTACAGGATTTAGCTATTGGATTGTCGAACAATTAATTGTTTATCCAATTATTAATGGGATTATTATAGTAGGGGTTTGGTCTATTGTTGAGATTTATTCTAAAAAAATTAGGTATTATGTGATATCTGTTTTTGTAATAATATTGAGTGGGTTTTTTATGGAACCTTTAAGAGAGATTTCATTTTTTGAACATATCGGTCAATTTGCTAATAATACAATTGATGAACATTGGGGATTAAAGTTATCTATAGTATATGTTGTTATTTTGGGGTTTATTAATATTCATTTATCTGGAAAGAAAAAATACGCATTTCTTTTATTGATGTTCTTACCTATTTTTTCAATCACTCTAGCTCCTTCTATATTTTGTGCCACAGTTATCATTATAGTAATTAATTATTTTACTAAATATAAATGGATAGGGTCAGATATAAATATAATTTATGTGTTAATTCCAATTATTATAAGTGTTATGATTCTAGGATTTTACAAATTTTTTCAACCAACTATGATTCAAATAGAAATGCCAAGTGGCATCAGTGCTGTATTAAATGAATTTAATACAATTGATAAAATGAAATCTAAATTTATTATTTCAGCTGAGAAGCTTATTCAAGCTATAATTTTATATTTTCCTTTCGTTTTAATTGGGACTATAATCTTATTTAACTTTAAAAAATCTGATAGATTTAAAAGTTATATGGGATTAATTTCTGCTTCAAAAATATTAATAATTATTGCGTTAATATCGCTTCCTTTTTGGAGTATTTTTTATTTTATTTTTGGTTCATCTGAATTTTTTTATTATCCGACTGTTCCAATATTAAATATTTTGTCATTATTAGTTTTGATTATAGCTTTAATGATATTTGAAAAACAATTTTTTCATAAGATATTACTTTCATTTTGTTTAATTTCTTTTTTATTCTATTCTTATAGAAGCTATTATAATTATTCATTACATATGAGCAGAAATGGATCAAATAAATATTCAGATGAATATCTAGTCAAAGTGTCTAATGAGTTAAAAGAAATAGAAAATAAGGTAGGTGGAAAGATTGAAGCTGAAGATGAACTTGAGTTTTCTGATTCTTTTGATGTAATTGGATTTTATTTGATGGGTTTATTAAATGAACCTTATTCATTAGTTTCTCTTACTAGACACGATAATAGACAATATGAAAATAAAAATGAGAAAAAATTATCAAAAAGCGCACCATATTTTCAATATATAGAAGAACAGAAAATAAATAATACTATTATTGATTATGATCAATCTATGATTGATTTTTTGAAAAAATATAGGATTAAATTTATTGTTATATCAGGCAATATTGATGTGCCTGAAAAAATTATTGATATTACAGAGGATATTATAATTGATGATAAAACAAATGAAAAGTTTGTTGTACTAAAATATTAAAAGTCTCCAAAATAACATAAACAAAAATCTAATTGGATGCATTTTGCATTTTTTAACCCTATTTCTTTTATCAATTGTGAGGGATGGTAAAAGAAATTTAGATGTAAATCAGCAGTATATATGTGAAATTTTTGTTTAGGGACTATAATTATAATTCTTTTTCTTGTCACTCGCTTTAATTCGTTTATAGCAAGATTTAAATTCCTGACATGTTCTAAAGTATGAAGACATATAGTTGTGTCAAAAGAATCATCTTTAAATGGTATTTTTTCAACATTACATTCTTTTGTACTTAATCTAATACCAGAATTTTCTGCTTTTTTATTTACAATTTCTAAATTACTTGAAGCTAAATCTGTTGCCATTACTTTATGTCCAAGATTTGCACATTCAATAGACATATCTCCATTTCCACATCCAACTTCTAATATATTTTCTCCCTTTAAATTATTTAAAACAAATGAAATTGTTTTTTTTGTATTATCAGTTTCTCTCATAGGAGATATCTTTTCATATGCTTCTATAAATTCAACTTCAGACATAAAAAAAGCTTTTGTTTTGAAATCAACATCCATTTTTGAATTCCATATTTTCACTATAATGGGATAAAACCATCTGCTGTCTCTAATTATAGGTGGTATGAATTCATCTAATATGAATCCAATAGTTTTAGTGAATTTAGATTTTAATTTCATTTGAATTTGGTTTTTTTAATATAAATAGTAAACCTATTAAAGCAGGTAAAAACATTAAGATTAATCTATATAATAAAGCTGCTATTAAAATAGGTTCTTTTTGAAATTCATTATTAGAAAATAAGAAAAGAATTAATGCCTCATCACTACCAATCCCATTTAATGTAAATGGAAATAATCTTCCCAATGTTAAGAATGGAATAGAAATAATTACCAATTTTAAGGGAATTGATAATCCGACTATATTAAAACATAAGTATAGTAAAATATAAGTGACAATCCACGCTATAATAGATAATATAAATGAAAATAAGATTTTTGAAGGTGGTATCTTCAAATGAGTAATTAATAATTCAAGATCAATTTTTTTTATTTTTTTTGAGATGAATTTAAAAGGGATATTAAATAATTTATAATTATTAAAAAAATTAAAATAATATAGGAAAATAAAAGGAAGTATACTCAACATACCAGCAATTAAAATTGTGTAGTTTTTTGAAAAATAAAATGCAAAAGGTGTTATAAATAAGATACTTCCAATGGCTATTAATTTGTCAATTAAACTAATTGCTAACATTCTTTCTTTTATACCGGTCCATTTATATCCGTAATAGCTTTTTGCTATATCCCCAGTTCCAGATGGGAGTACAATGTTTAAAGAAGAACCAACTAAAAGAAGTTTAAGTGATTCGATTTGAGTTATAGAGATTTTTTTTTTTTTGTCATTCATTAAAAATGACCATCTAAATGATCTAAATAGGATTGATAAAAAAAGTAAAATGGTTATTAAAAAAAAATTTAAATAGGAGAATTCAAAATTTATCTTATTTAATAATTCAAGATCAATAGAAAGAAAAATTAATGTTACTATGAGTACACTTATTGCAAATTTAATTAGCTTCTTTAGCATAAGAATATTAAATAATTAGAAAATTAATTTTTTGTAATTCTTTTTTGAATCTTAAGTAATTCCTTTTTTAGAAGATTATTTTGGATTCCAAGAAACCCTAAACCTAACATGTTAATGCCGCCAAGAAAAAGCACAATAACAAAATTTGGAGAGAATATCCTGCCAATATTTGAGATCAAAAAATCTGGATTAAAAAATCTGCCATAAACAAATAAAATAGTAGATATAAAACTAATCAATAATAATATTAAACCTAATATTCCAAAAAGTAGTATAGGTCGTTCTTGTATTAAAAAAATCAAATGCTTTATGGATGTTGCTCTGAATTTAAATTTTGATTTACCAACTTTTCTTTTAGTAAGTGTTCCTGGTATTTCTAAATGTTTATAATTGTTAGCAAGTGCTTTGGATATGATTTCAAGATGTATTTCTTTGTCATCTGAATCTAGCCATAAGCTTTTAATTACTTCTTTTTTATATGCTCTCACTACACAGGTTGAGGTATATATTTTAGGTGTAAAGGCATATCTATATATAAAATTCCCAAGTTTAGAAATGAATAATCGAAAGGGAGAAACTCCAATTGTTTTACCCCCAGGCATATAAGCTGAAACAAGAACAAGATCTAATAAAGGATCAGTTTCTAATTCTTTGATCATTCTAGTTATATGTGAAACATCATATGATAGGTCAAAATCAATAGTACAAATTATGTCACCATTAGCATAATCAAAACCAGTTCTTAAAGCTTTTCCTCTTCCTTGATTGATTGTATATCCTATTACTTTTAAATTTTCATTTTTAGCTTCAAGGTCTTTTGCTTTATCCCAAGTTTTATCTGTACTGCCATCATTAACATATATAATTTCATAATCAGATATATTATGATTTTGAAATTCACTTTCAATTTTAGAAAAAGTTGTATGAAGATTATCTTCTTCATTAAACATTGGAGCAATTACAGAAACTTTCATAATATTATTGTAACATTAGCTTTGTCTGCAATATTAATCAAACTAATTAGTATTTTTTATTTTTTTTCTATTTAAAGACTATATTTTTTATAAAAATAATTATTTAGAAGAATTGATATTTCTTTTGATAAGTTATTTCAAATTAAAATATTTAATTACTTAACCACTATCCTTTTTGTCTGACTAAAACCATTATTTGAAATCGTAATAGAGTAAATACCTGAATTTAATGAAGTAAGGTCTATATAATTAGAATTTAATTTAGTATTTAAAATTAATTTTCCTGTATTATCAATTACTTTAACTCTAGCATCTAATAAATTATCCTTAGTGGTAATATTAAATATCCCATTTGATGGATTTGGATAAATTTCAAAAAGTGAAACTTTATTTTCTTTAATAGAAATGGGAGGAGTTCCTGTTCCTGTAACATTCTGATACCTTAATACTGTTTGTGGAGCACCACCTGCATCATCGGTTGTTGTACCATATATCAAAACAGGTTCCTGAGTTTCTTCATCAAAATAAAAGTAATAATCATCATTGATGTTGATGGTAATTGCAGGAGTACCGATCATCCATAATATAATTTGAAATGATTCGATTACATGAACTCTTACTACACTGTCGAAGTATTCTGGTTGTCCACCAAATGTGCTTGGAGGTAGAATTAAAGTGCCATACTGATCGGGTGAAGCCTGATAATTTCCATATGCAATTGTCACAGAGTCCTCACCAAATCCAAATGGGGTCATGGTTCCTGTATAAGTTGCTGACCAGTTGACACCTGGTGTAATAGGAAATTCATACCTGTTCCAACCCTGGTCATAATAAATAGAGCCTGCAGTAGGGTCTGTATATCCTAATCTTGATATAGTATTCGTAGCTGTATTAAAGTATTCATAACCTGGACTGACCGAATTAACCATAGCTACAGTTGCAGTAGGAAAATTAGCAGCTTCAGCAGTAGTGCTAGGATCTTCAAACCAAAAATTGATAGTAGTGCCAGCATTAAATAATGATTGATAATCCCATAGAACATCAATAGCTCCACCAGAGCCATCTGGGTTAAAACCAAAAGTATTGGCATTTATATAGTTTACAGTATCATTTATTGACGGGATTTGATTTGTAGAAGTAATTGTAGGGAATTGAGCAAAATTACTTTGTAAAATTCCAATTGTTAAAACAAGGGTAAAAAGTTTATTCATTTGTGATATTGTTTTGATGGTTAATTTACCTTAAATGGTATAAATATCAAAAGGAATATGAGTTTATTTAAAATGAATTTTCAACCACCTGATCAAACAATTCTTCCATCCCAATACCTTCTATAGCTGCCATTTGAGGAATGATGCTTTCTGCTGATTGACCGGGTACTGTATTGATCTCAATCAAATAAGGAATTTTATCTTTAAGTATATAATCTGCTCTGGCTATACCTTTTAATCCTAGTACATCGTAAATATGACGGGTTAGGGATTTAATTTTTCCTGTCATATCTTCAGGTAAATCTGCAGGTGTAACTTCATTGGATTCTCCATGATATTTAGCTCCATAATCAAAAAAATCGTTTTCTGTAATGATCTCTGTAATAGGCAATACTTTAATTCCGTTTGATGAAAGGAATACACCATTAGTAACTTCTCTTCCTTCAATAAAAGCTTCAACAATTACTTGACTTCCATGTTCAAATGCATGTTTTATAGCATTAGTTAACTCGTCTTTTGCCATCACTTTAGTTATACCAAAACTACTTCCTCCATCGGTTGGTTTCACAAAGCAGGGGAGGCCTACATTTTTAATAATAGTATCCTCATTGATTACATCACCCTTTTTAATTAATACTGCTTCAGCAACATTAACTCCAAAGTTTTTTAAGAATTGGTTACAATGGAATTTTTGAAAGGTCAATGCGGTAATAGCTGCGTTGGGCGTGTTATAGGGTATTCCTAACATATCAAAATAACCTTGCAGTTTTCCATCTTCTCCTGGTGTGCCATGAATGACAATAAAAGCGTAATCAAAGCTATGCTTAGTGCTGTTTTTAATAAAACTAAAATCATTTTTATCAATAGGATATCTTCCATCATTATCATAGGCAGTCCATTCATTCTCATCAATCACTACTCTTGTTGGATGGTATTTTGTATGGTCTAAATTGTCAAAGACAGTTTTAGCACTTTTAATAGAAACTACTTTTTCATTACTATATCCACCTTCTATTACTGCAATTTTTTTCATTAATTCAAAATTAGTTTTACATCTATTATGTTGGTATTAAAAGGTTAAAATTTATTAACGGGGTAGTGTTATATGTATTACAGAAAGCAATATTTTTATCTTTGCTCAAAAAGAAACTAGTATGGGGATAATAATATTTGGATTTATAGCAGTTTTGATCCTTTTTGCAATTATTTTCAGAAAATATTTGAAATCTTTTTTCAAGTTTCTGATCTCTCCACTTTTTCTGATCAATTTTTTTCTTTCTATTGGTACAGCTGTGCTTATCTTTTATTTAATTATGAATTATTTGCATAATTATACGCAACATGATGATAAAATAGTGGTTCCGAATTTTATAGGATTGCACGTTGATGATGTGGATGAATTTATTAAAGGTAAAGACTTAAGGTATGTGGTGAGAGATTCAGTTTATTCAGATGAACATCCCTTAGGAACTGTGATCAAACAAGATCCTATATTTTACGCAGATAGTATTCCTAATTATGTAAAGCCAAATAGGAGAATTTATTTAACAATAGTTAAACGAATAGGTGAATATAAAGTAGTTCCAGACTTGTTATCCGATAATAATTCAAAAGCTGTTGGTAAAGCTAAATTAGAAATGGCTGGTTTTAAGGTTGAGCTAGAGCTATTCAACCATAAAGATAAAGACAAGGTGATCGATGTAAAATATAAAGAGAAAACTATTGATAAAGGCACTAAATTATTAAAGGGTTCCGTTATAACACTGGTTTATGGAAGCGGTGCAGCAGGTGAGCCTGTGAAATTGCCTAATTTAAAAGGAATGAAAGTGATAGAAGCTAAAAACCAATTAGGACTAGTTGGATTAGATTATATTGTTGATTATGATAGTGCCATGACTGCACTAGACTCTATGAATTTTGTTGTTTTCAGACAAGATCCAAGACCTGTATCAGTACAAGGTGGAATGGTTCCGTCAGGAAGTACTGTTGTTATCATGGCAAGGAAACCAACTACTGATACTATTACCACGATTCCAATTCAATAAAATGAGGTTTCTTTTCACAATTATATGTTTTGTTGCTCTTGGGCTAAATAGTGTTTCTCAGGAAACCTTAACACCTCTTCGTTATAATCAAGCATTATTAAAAGAGACATCTTTTGAGAAATCTAATTCACCCATTCATGAATCTTTTATTTATCTTTTTGACACCATTCATTTGCCAATCATAGATGATTTTTCAACTGATAAATTCAAGGTTTTTGATGCTGAAATTGGAGATCCTAGAGTGTCTGATACTTCTTGGTATGCATTAGATAGTAATGGGATGGTTTCATTTACAACTAGCTATATGACAGATACGACTTACATGTATGAATATGATACAGTAGCTGGTTTTGGATTTGATTCTATTATTATTACTTCTATTCCCACTATACCAGGGACAATCATCGTTTATGATTTAACATCTTACCCTATTACTTCATCATCTGTTGAAGTTTGGGTCAATAAGACAAGCCATGATAGTTTATGGACAACAACCATCTCTCCAGATTATACTACAGTTTCTACAAATCCAGATCTATCTCAAGATACAGTTACACTTTATTTTGTAGATACAAATGCACAGGATGTTAATTATATATGGAAAGACATCTATACCTATAGAAATAGCAATTATCCTGTAGATCCTTTATCTATAGGGGTTGCTACTTTTGATGGGTTAGATGAGAACGGATATCCATATGATTGGTCTTCTGCTTCAGCACAGGGCATAGCAGATTACCTTACTTCTAAGCCAATTTTTTTACAAACCGATCCAGGTGGAGGAACTTATTTACCCATTGATTCTATTTATTTAAGCTTTGTCTATCAGCCTGGTGGTTTAGGAGAGGATCCAGATTTTCAGGATTCATTAGTGTTGGAGTTCTATGATGTAGCTCAGGATAAATGGAATTCTATTTGGAGAACACCAGGATTTTCTAGTGATCAGTGGGAGGTAGTTAATATTTTAATTGATTCTTCAGTTTATTTAAGAGATGGCTTTCAGTTCAGGTTTAAAAATTATGGTTCTTTAACTGGAGGATTGGATCATTGGCACATAGATTATGTGATACTTGATGATTTTCGATCATTTGACGACACTACAATGAATGATTGGGCATTTCAATATCCATTGAATTCAATGTTAGCAGATTATACAGCCATGCCTTGGTCGCATTATGAACAGGATCCTTATTCAATTTTACTGGATACTCTTAACGTAACTACTTATAATTCGTATACAGGAGCTAAAATTTTACAACCTTCATTTATGGAGCTGATCCATGAAGGAGTCACGATCAATACAGTACCCTACTTAGCATCTGTAACAAATGTTTCTCCATTATCTGCTTTTAACATGCATTACGACCCAGACCCAAACTTTTATTTCGATACTACACTTGCAGATACATTTGCATTATTTGAAGTGAAATTCAATTTGGCTACTAATACCACTCCTGAAAGACTGAATGTAAATGATACTTTATTACATCAGCAGAAATTCTATAATTATTATGCTTATGACGATGGTAGTGCAGAAGCTGCTTATGGTTTAGTGAGTAATGGAGCAGAGCTGGCTTATCAATTTGAGCTACCTTCTGGAATAGTAGATACCATTAAATCCATTAGCATTCATTTTTCACCCAGTGTTAATGATGCAAGTACCGATCCTTTTTTCTTACAGATATGGGATGATCTTGGCGGTGAACCAGGTGATACCATTTACTCAACAGATGATATTAATATCCCTGTAACTTATATTCCAGAATATAATTTAGGTGTAGATGGTTTTTATGAATATATGCTTCCAGAAAAAGTAGCAGTTTCGGGGACTTATTATGTTGGATGGAAACAATCTACAGCCAATAGACTAAATATAGGTTTTGATAAGAATATTAATAATCAGGATAAGATATTCTATAATCTAGGGACTGGATGGAATAATACTGGATTTGAAGGTTCATTAATGATGCGACCTGTTTTTGTTTCGGATATGGATGCTGTGTTTGCTGGAGTTACAGCCATAGATCAATCTGAATTTAGCCTATATCCAAATCCTGCTCAGGATCAATTGTACATTGATATTGCAGATCAAACTGCAGACTATACCATTTATGACCTCAATGGAAGGTTAATTGAAAAAGGGAATATCCGATATTATCAATCATTAGACGTTTCTTATTATAACAATGGCGTTTATTTGATCTTATTGAATTTCGAAAATGGTTCAATAGGTAGGGAAAAAATTGTTATTCAGCATTAGAATTCATTCTTTTGATTAATGGTAGATCAGAATGAAGATATACAACAGCAAGAAGATTCAGAAGAATTATTTGAGCATTATCATTACCTAGCAGATCCTGGACAGGAGAAGCTTAGGATTGATAAGTTTCTAATGGACAGAATTCCCAACACATCAAGGAGTAAGATTCAGATTGCTGCCCACAATGGAAATATTTTGGTAAACAAACAAACTGTTAAACCCAATTATAGGGTAAAACCAGGAGATGATATTTCTATAGTTCTTCCATATCCTGTTCGAAATTTAGAATTAATAGCAGAAGATATACCAATTGAAATTATTTATGAAGATGATGAGCTGTGTATAGTTAATAAACCAGCTAATATAGTAGTGCATCCGGGTTATGGTAATTATTCAGGTACTTTGGTGAATGCTTTGGTTCATCATTTTGATCAATTGCCAGAACTTCCATCAGACTATTTTGGAAGGCCGGGTCTCGTACACAGATTGGATAAGCATACTACAGGATTAATGGTTATTGCCAAAACAGAGAACGCTTTAACGCATTTAGCCAAGCAATTTTTTAATAGAACTACCTATAGAAGATACCATGCTTTGGTTTGGGGAGATTTGGAATTAGAAGAGGGGACCATAGATATGAATTTGGGTAGATCGCCTAAAAACAGAAAGGTAATGACCACATTCGATGAGGAAGATCTTGGTAAAAAAGCCATTACTCATTATAAAGTGGTAGAACGATTTGGTTATGTAACGTTGATAGAGTGCCGCTTGGAGACAGGTAGAACTCATCAAATTAGAGCACATATGAAGCATTTAGGACATCAGCTTTTTCATGACATGGAGTATGATGGTAATAGAATTGTAAAAGGAACCACCTTTACTAAATACAAGCAGTTTGTTGAAAATTGCTTTAAGTTGCTTCCAGGACAGGCTCTTCATGCTAAATCTTTAGGTTTTGAGCATCCCAAAACTGGGGAAAAGATGATGTTCGATTCCGAGCTTCCCGATTATTTTAATGAAGTGTTGGAAAAGTGGAGGAGGTATTCTAGTCAAGCAAATAAATAAGTTTAGTTATTTTTATAGTAAACTTAATTTTACATGAAAAACATATTTTTTATTTCAATTGTGCTTATTCTTTTTAGTTTTAGCTCTGATGCAGCATCTAATGATAAGATCAGTACAAAATCAAAAAGAATTATAGATCACTACCCAATATTTGAAGAAGTGTTGACGCATCTTTATGATCAGCTAGAAACAGGTTGTGATAATTGTAGCTTTAATATTGCAAAAATGCCTAATGGCTATTTTTTACAGATAAAAGAACAAAAAAAACCTTTTGCTGTTCTTGAGGAAGTTGTTTTATGGGAAGCCAATTCGAAAGAGTTTATAAATATTGAAATAGATAGAATTGAAAAATATTTAAAATCTAAAGATAGTTACCCGGCTTATTTGTTTGATGAAAGGTATAAAGAACACTATGATGAATATGATTTTGTAGGATTAGAGCATTTATTAAATACTCGTTCTCTTTCTTTCGATTTTATGTTATTTTACGGATACGATGAAGCAAATGAAGACATCATTGATTTTCTAGATGGCGAAAATAATTTATGCCTAGAAGATCTTGAAAATTTGGCAAGGTCTTATGATCATTATGCAGGAAATTGTATTCACCCTACTCAATGGAATAATACTCCTGATTTTGCAAAGAATTATAAATTGACAAATTTCCAGAAAATTGAATCTTATAGAATTGATAAATTTTTAAAGGTGGTCAATAAAAGCCTTTCTTTTTATGATGAAATCGTTAAAAAAGATCCTGATTATGAAACTCATTTGATTGGTAATGTAGAGCTAAAGAGAGCAAATAATTGTATGCATTATTATAGTTCATTAAGATCTGTAAGGGAAGATAAATTAGCAGAACAGTTTCTTGAATTAGCAGATTACCCGCAAAGGTATATTCAGATGGCTAAAACATATCTAGATGATTGTTCTCCAAATTCTATTTTAATTACTAATGGAGATTCTGATACCTATCCACTTTGGTATGTGCAGGATAAATTAGGTTATCGGAAAGATGTTGCTGTACTTAATGCCTCTTTAATGGGTACAACATGGTATTTAAAAATGAATAAAGAAAAACATCAATTAAAAATGCAGCTAGATTTAGATGCTTGTTTTGAAAATGAAATTGGCTTTGCTTATATTAATGACAATAAAAAAGACACCTATGATCAAATAAGTACATTGATAAATGAATTTAATAATAACATTCGATCTAGTACAGAACAAGGTTATGTTTCATTAAATGTAGGCAAATTATATGATGTGATTTATCAAGACACAATGCTGTATGTTAAATTAAAACAGCAATATTTATTATTGTCAGACCTTGCTTTATTGGATATCATACAAAACAATCCAACTAAAAAAGTTCATTTTGCTTCATCTTATTATTTAAGATCCTTTGGTTGGAATAATAATTATAAACAAAGAATGATAGCCTGTGAATTAACTCCCAATCCAGAATTTGAAAAATATGATGCTATTTCAAAAAAGTTGATTGAGAAAAACATCAATAATATTAATGTTGAACACTTTAGGAAATTAGGAGGCTTCAGAAACTCTATTTTATTGAATTATTACTTTTATTTAAGTGATCTTTATAGAAATGAACCTGATAAAGCAAAAGAACTTTTTAATATAATTGATGGCAAATTACCCGATAACCTTTTTTACGATGTAGAAAGTTTAGATATACTACTTTACAAATATTTAATAAAAGGTGTTTTTAAAAATGAAGATATAGCTGATTTTGAAAATAATTTTAATTCGCATGCTCTCAAGCATTTAAAACAAATTAAAATAACTCCAATTAATTGTATTAAGAATTATGAAATTTTGAATGATATCTATCGTATTTATGAACTTCTAATTAATAATTCTTTAAATAAGGATGTTACTTATTCTAATGAAGACTACAATAAGATCTTGAATATTATCATTCGAAAGATTAATCTTGCCGAAGAAAATAATGCATTGGATAACTTAAAATGGACCAAAGAAAAGTACCTTTCTTTAAAGAATAAAGCAGAGGAATTAAAAACTAAGATTGAACCCGTTAATGAAATTAATTATAATGCTTCTTATATCGAAGGTAAAAAATTATTCAAAGGATTATGTAGTTCTTGTCATCATCCTACAAGAAATGGAACTGGTCCTGCTTTAAAAGGCAACAAACAAACGTGGATTGATTATGCAGAAAAAGATTTGTTTTATGAATTTATAAGGAATCCTTCGGAGATATATCATTCTGGTAAATCTAAGAGGGCTAAATATATTTGGAATTATGACCCATCTGTAATGCCACCTATGAATTTATCAAATGATGAAATAGATGCCATTTATGATTACATAGAAAATTGTTATTGATTTTTTTTGAAAAGGAGAGACTGGCTTAAAATATCAGGAATTGCATCTTCAGGAATGATCATGCCGAAGTTTTATGGAAGTAATTTCATTAATGACTTATTTTTAGATCAAACATTAAAGGCTAAAGATTTTGGAGAGGATTTTTTATGGGGGGCAGCTTGTGCTGCTTATCAAGTAGAGGGTGCATGGAATTTAGAGGGGAAAGGTGCATCTGTTTGGGACACTTTTACCCATAAAAAAGGGAGGATCCATAACAATGAGAATGGTGATGTCGCCACCGATTTTTACAATAGATATGCTGAGGATATTGCCTTGGTTAAAAAGCTGAATTTAAAAGTATTTCGATTTTCTATTTCCTGGTCCAGGA
>CAYSEW010000007.1:87094-111742 GCA_964430245.1 uncultured Flavobacteriales bacterium | reverse complement strand
TATAAAATTAAATATATAAAAAGAAAGTCGTAATAAAGAAATTATCTATAATTAATTAATACTGTTCTTTTTCATTAGGGAAATCCTTACTCTTAACATCAGCAATATAATTCTGAAAAGCATTTTTCATCTCATCAAACAAATTATGATATCGTCTTAAAAATCTAGGTGAAAATTCCTGAGTAATTCCCAGCATATCATGAACTACAAGAACTTGCCCATCAACCTGACCTCCCGCACCTATTCCAATAATAGGGATACTGATCTCCTCAGCTACTTTTTGAGCCAATTCAGCTGGCACTTTTTCTAAAATAATAGCAAAACATCCTGCGTCTTGTAATAACCTAGCATCTTCCAATAAACGATCGGCTTCTTTTTTATTTTTTGCCCTTACAGCATAAGTGCCAAATTTATAAATTGACTGAGGTGTTAATCCTAAATGCCCCATCACAGGAATACCTGCAGTTAAAATTCTTTCTACTGAATCTAATACTTCAGATCCACCTTCTAACTTAACTGCATGGGCTTCTGCTTCTTTCATAATACGTACCGCAGATTTTAAGGCGCCCATAGAATCACCTTGATAAGTTCCAAAAGGAAGGTCAACAACCACTAAAGATCGCTTAACTGCTCTAATTACTGAAGCTGCATGATAAATCATTTGATCCAATGTAATAGGCAAAGTAGTTTCATGTCCCGCCATTACATTTGATGCAGAATCACCAACCAGTATAATATCCATACCTGCCTGATCTACTATAGATGCCATAGAATAATCATAGGCTGTAAGCATAGATATTTTCTCACCCCTATTTTTCATTTCCTGTACTACATGTGTGGTAATACGCTTTATTTCTTTGTGCTGAGACATGGTATTTATAGATTTTAAACAACAAAGTTAATTTTTTAGAGGAATTAGTTTAACATTCATTATTTCATAAGCAATTGAATGTGAAAATAATCAATTGAATAATCTTACTATTTTTAACAACATAATCAATAATCCTATATGTACTTAAGGGTCATCTTCCTTTTTATTCTAATTGCTAATAGCTCTACTGTTGCATTTAGCAGCTTTATAAAAGGAACTATTGTTAATGAATCTGGAGAACCACTCCCATTTGCAACGATCTATGTAAAAAATACGACATATGGTGTTACCTCAAATAGTGATGGCGAATATTATATAGAGTTAAAACCAGGTCGCCATGTAATAATTTTCAGCTATGTTGGGCACATCTCTAAAGAATTACCCATTCAATTAACTGAAAAAGGACGAACTATAAATATTACATTATTAGAATCAGCTACCAGCTTAAATGAACTAGAAATAGTATCCAATACAAAGAATAAAGCAAAAGAAGTAATGGCTAAAGCTAGAAAAAAAAGAAAGCTTTATTTAAATGCCATAGAAAATTACTCTTGTAATACTTATCTAAAAAATTCTCTTGAAAAAAGACAAATTAAATTCACCAAGAAGGAATTGGAAAATGCAGAAGAAATTCTAATTACAGACACTTCAATTCATGTAAATTTTGAAAACGAAATTTTGAATTTCATTGAAAGCTACAGTATTACTAATTATGAAGCTACTAATAAATACAAAGAAGAATTTCTTGGTTATCATGATTTTGCAGACACCAAAAAAGAATCGGGTCTAGATGTAAGTGCTACAGTAGGATATGGAGAATATTCAATTGTTCCAACTGAATTTGAAGTAGAAGACCCTTACCTACTTTATACAGAAGTATCTACTGGAGATTTCAACTTATATAAAAACAATGTTGTAATAAAAAATGTGATAGAAAAACCTATAATTTCTCCTTTAAGTATTAACGGTGCATTATATTATCGCTTTGATTTCAAAGGCTCTTTTTATGAAGAAAATAGCAAAATTTACAAAATAAAAGTAACTCCACTTTTTAACGGAGAACCATTGTTCAAAGGCATCTTATTTATTGAGGATAGCACTTTTTCTATCAAATCATTTGAGCTAAGCATTAATGGACCTATGCTTTTATGCAAAAACTTTAACCTAATACAAGACTATATCCAAATAGACACTAACATGTACCTTCCTGCAAGAAGAGAGATTAATTACACAATAAAAGAAGGGAAATATCAGATCATAGGAAATGCAAGGATTTCACATAAAAATTACAAGATCAATAAAGTTTTTCCTAAAAAATTCTTTAACACTGAAGAAAGAACATTCAATGACAGTGTCTATTCTAGAGACTCTTCCTACTGGAATCATATTCGACCTATTACTTTAAAAGAAAAAGAAATTGACTACATAGATCATACAGATAGCTTAAGAGCTGTTCACCAAAGTGAAAAATACCTATTAGAGCAAGATAGCATTGCTAATAGAGTGACATTAGGCAAGATTATATTTGCTGGTTTTTTTCACAGAAACCGATATAAAGGAAATGAATTTTATATTGAGCCAATAGTTAGTCAATTTAACTTTTTTGGTATAGGGGGGTATAGACATCGCTTAGGCATGCATTTTAACAAAGCTTTTGAAAATGATTATTTATTAGAAACAGATGGAGAGATCGATTATGGAATCAGAAATAAAGATGTAAGAGGTAAAATTGGAGTTGGGTTAACCTATTTTCCGAAAAAGTTTGTAAGGACATTTGTTCGCTTTGGTGATTATTATGAATTGATTAATGAGTTTGCCTCATTTACTTCTGCTTTCACAAGAAGTAATTATGCAAGAACTAAAAGTGTTGAGATCTCTCAGAGAATGGAAATATTCAATGGTTTATATGGAGAGGTTAAATTTGATTATGCCAATAAAATTGCCATTACAGACCTTCAACTGGCGGATTGGATCAATGAAGCATTTGTTGACACATTAAATACACCTACTAATTTTCAAGATTATATTAAGTCAGAGTTAAGGTTTCAATTCACCTACATTCCTAAACAACGATTCTATTACAAAAACAACAAAAAAATAGTATTAGGAAGTGATTACCCTACTTTTAACTTAATCTATCGTAAAGGCATTCCTGGTCTTTTTAATAGTGAGGTAAATTTTGATTATATAGAAATTGGAGCTTTTGACGAAATAAAACTACCACAACTAGGCTCCTCTAAATGGAATGTACAAGCAGGAACATTTCTAAATAAAAACAATTTAAGAGTTCTGGAATGGAAATATTTTAGAGGCTCTGATTATTTTTTCTTTAGCAATCCATTAAAATCTTTTCAGCTTTTAGGCCCTACTTTAAGTACACCTAATGAATACATAAGAGGGAATTACATGCATCATTTTGAAGGAGCAATCCTAAATAAAATTCCAATAATTCACAGATTGAAATTATCAATAGCAGGAGGAGCTGGTTTCTTGCTTATTCCTGAAGATGGTATGGCACATGGTGAAGTTTTTGCAGGAATAGAAAGAGTAACCAGAATTAGAGAACAGTTATTTAGAATAGGTATTTATGCCGTAACTGCAGACAATACACTAGACAATTCCAACTCTTCATTTAATCCAAATTTTACTTTTAAATTCGGAGTAAGCTACTATAATCCTGTAAATAGAAAATGGGATTTTTAATTATTTTCCGGAATTCTTTTAAGCACTTCTAATAAAAAACTCCAGAATTTATCTACAGAAGCAATATGCACTTTTTCATCTGGCGAATGAGGGTTCCTTATGGTTGGTCCAAAAGAAATCATATCTAAACCAGGATACCTTTCATTTAAAATTCCACATTCCAATCCTGCATGGCAGGCTTGAACTCTAGGATCTTCTTTATACAATTCTTTATATAGTGGCACCATGATCCCGAGAATTTCAGATTTCGGATTGGGAGCCCATCCAGGATAGGACCCTGTATGCTCAACTACCGCCCCTATCATAGAAAATGATGCCCCTACAGTGTGAGCAATATCCATTTTTGATGACTCCACAGAGCTCCTCTGTAAGCTTTGTGTACTATAGGTTCCCTCTTTAACGATTACTCTTGCCAAAGAAGAAGAGGTTTCCACCAAACCTTCAATAGCCATACTCATTCTGTAAACTCCATTTTGAACAGCCCTAATGGATTGAATTACTTTCATTGAATCATCTCTATTCATAGATGTACTAGGTAGTTCAGCTGAACCAATAGTTATTTGAAGATCAGGATCTGCTATTGCAAATTCTTCTTTTATATGGCTTACCGTTTGATTCAATTTTTCTGTTGGATCTGAATCAACTACTATAGTTGCAAAAGATTCTCTAGGTATTGCATTTCTTAAACTCCCCCCATCAATTTCTGCAATTCTCAAATTATAACTTGAAATCTCATCTAATAACCTATTCATAATCTTGTTGGCATTGCCCCTTTCCAAATGAATATCCATTCCAGAGTGACCTCCCTTTAATCCTTTAACACTTATCTGAAAAGCATGATCTTGAGAAGAAGTATTAGCTAATTCATATTTATATTCTGAATTAGTGTCAATACCACCAGCACAACCTATACTAAACTCATCATCATCTTCAGTATCTAGATTAAGTAAAACCTTTCCTTCTAAAATTCCTTTTTCTAGCTCAAACGCCCCTGTCATTCCTGTTTCTTCATCTATAGTAAACAAAGCTTCAATGGCTGGATGTTCAATGTTATCTGACGACAATAGAGACATAATAGCAGCCACACCCATTCCGTTATCAGCACCTAACGTAGTCCCTTTAGCTGTTACCCAATCATTATCAATATAGCTCTGAATACCCTGAGAATTAAAATCAAAATCTGTATCTGCATTTTTTTGATGGACCATATCTAAATGACTCTGAAGAATAACTGTTTTTCTATTCTCCATTCCTTTAGAAGCTGGTTTTTTAATGATCACATTTCCAGCAGGATCCACATAAGTTTCCAAATTTAAATTTTCACCAAATGCTTTTGCAAAAGCAATTACACGTTCTTCTTTTTTAGATGGCCTTGGCACTAAATTTAAATCTTCAAAATGATTCCATACTACTTTGGGTTCTAGATCTCTTACTTCCATTTTTTATTCTTTTTTATGGGGGGTTCTACTATAAAAAACAAAACCTCCTTTATTATATAACTTATTAATATTTATATGACCTTCTAGCTGGTGCTGCCGATCTATCCTTGAAACAAAATAAACTGTTTTATCTATCTCACCATTCATCATCCAATCTAAAATTTTATGATCAAATTGTTTTCGTTGCTTGCTATCCAATCTATCAACAGAATTATTTTCAAGTATTTCATCATATAATCTTTCTTTTACATGATATAATGAATCCGAAGAACTAAGCTGTTGGGTTTGCGCATAAAAATAATGGGCATAGCTTTTATAGCCTACAGTAATAACATATTTATTTTCATCTTTTATAGAATCATAAAATTCAATTGCTGAACCTTGACTATACATTTCTATTTTTGGTACAACATATCTACTTAATAAGATCATTGTTGAGCCAAGCCCTACTAACAAAATAAATAAAGCAACAATTATTTTCCTTCTATATAAAAAGCCAATAAATAACAATACAATAATTGCATAAAATACTCCAATTAGGTATTCATATCTACTCCACTCAACAATAACTTCCAATGAAGCAAGTGCAAACAGGTCATCTATATATGGAATTAACCATATCTCTTTATTAACTAATATTAAAGGAACTGTAATTAAACAAAAAGAAAAGATCATTCCCATAATAGCCAAAGTACCTAAAACCCATTTTTTTAGGGTTCCTGAAGTGCTCCATTCATACAACTCCAGTGCTGCCAAAAAGCTAAGTGGCAAATAGCACATAGAAGAGTAATGGACGATCTTTGTTGAAACTATCGTGAATAATATTAGCACTACCCAGAATAAGATTTTCATCCATTTCTCAATATTATTGTATTCTTCATTGTTACTCTTAAAAAATCTAGGTAATGCAATAATAGACATAGGAAAACATCCTAATAATATCACCAAAAAATGATAAAAAAATGGTTGTTCATGTCCAGCTACTGGTTGGGAAAATAACTCGATTTGATATGCTATAAATTCTAAAAGAAACCATGGGCCATTTTCATAGGTTTCATATCCGAACCAACAAGAGGTTACTAAAAAAGTAGCAGCACCAAAAATAAGGATCTCTTTAATTGAAATTAGTTTTCTGAACTTTTCAAAGACCCAATAAACCAAAAAAGTTAACAGTAATAACAATAACCCAACTGGTCCCTTTGTAATAATTGCCAATCCAATGAATAGACCTGCAAATAAAGCATTCTTATTTCTATGTTTAGGATCTACAGATCCTATTAAAATCAATAGTCGAAATATTCCTAGAAAAATAAATAAATTGAATAATGGGTCAATAATTCCAGATCTGAAATATAAAAATGGAAGAAATGATCCAATATAGATAAGCACCCATATTATGCCCAGCTTAACATCTCTGATTTTCTTCCCTATACTAAACAAAATCAGCATAGACAAGATACCAATTAAAGCATTAGGTAGCCTGGCGGCAAATTCATTGACACCAAATATTTTCATAGAAAGAGATTGTGTCCAGAAAAACAATGGCGGCTTTTCCTGAAAAGGCTCAAAATTCACTTGTACCTGCATGAAATTACCAGTAACAAGCATTTCTCTAGAAGATTCAGCAAAGTTGACCTCATCCCAGTCAAATAGATGAAAATTTCCTAGGAAAGGTATAAATAGAACTATACCAAGAAATAAAAAAGCTAAATAATAACCATACTTATGTAAAAAGCCGATCATTTATTTCTTTTTAAAAAATGAATACTCAGCCCAGCTTCCCCATTTAATATTTTGCAAGAAAGTATATATAACTAAAGTACCGACACATCCGATAATAGAGCCTACAAAAACATCTTCAAAAAAATGTTGCGAAAGATATACTCTTGAATAAGCAGTAAAAGAGGCGATTATAATAAAAATTGGTCCTAGTTTATTTTTTGAGAACAGCAAAGTAAACAAACAGCAAATACTAAATATCGAAGTAGTATGACCACTAGGAAAAGAATTACCTTTTAGCAATTCAACACCATCTACTTTATGTAACACATTGTTTTGAAAATCATTGTACAATTCAATAGATGGTCTTGCTACATCACTATAGATCACCTTTTTTAAAAACTGAGTAATTAAAGCTGTTGTACTAAAACAAATAGTTGCAATAAATCCATATTTAAGTCGCCACATCAACAGAAAGACCAAAATTGAAACAGCAAACCATCCGTCTCCTAAATAAGTACAATATTTAAAAAAAACATCCTGAAATGAGCTCCAAGAATGATTCACTATGATCAAAGATTCCGTTTTAGAATAATTGAATAAGATTATTATAAGACCAATCAAAAAAACTAGGTATCCAACAAAAAATATTGGATGCTCTTTAATATTTTCACTGATCTTTTTCAACATATAAAATCTAAATTTTATTCAGTCAATAATTTCCATTTCATTAACCCAATTCGAGTAAAGAAATGTTTAAAAGAAGTAGAAAGCACCCCTAATCCATAGGTAATACTCCTTGATAAATTAATAGAAGATGCCTCTTCAAAATATTTAGTTGGGCATGTAATCTCAGCAATTTCATAATTTTTATAGACAATCTGTGATAGCATTTGATTGTCAAAAACAAAGTCATCTGAATTATTATTAAAAGAAATATTTTCAAGTACCTCTTTTGAAAATGCTCTATAACCAGTATGGTATTCAGATAATTTCTGTCCGATCATTACATTCTGAAAGAGTGTTAAGAATCGGTTGGCAATGTATTTATATAGCGGCATACCACCTTTTAAAGCACCTTTTCCAAGTATCCTTGAACCTAAAACAACTGGATATACCTCATTGGCTATTAAATAGCTCATACTTTCAATTAATTTTGGAGTATACTGATAGTCTGGATGAAGCATAATGACAATATCAGCTCCAATTTCTAGTGCTTTATTATAACATGTTTTCTGATTACCTCCATAACCCTTATTCTTTTCATGCCTAATGACATGCTGAATTCCAAGTGATTTCGCTAAATCAGTAGTATTATCTGTACCATGATCATCAACTAATATAACTTCATCCACTATGCTCATTGGGATTTCCTTATAAGTTTTTTCTAATGTTTCAGCAGCGTTATAAGCAGGCATCACTACCACTACTTTTTTTCCTTTGATCATGAGAATTTTTGATGCAAAAATAAAATAATAAAGAAACAGTCTAATCCTATACTAAAAAAATACCTTTGTATTATGTCATTGTTTAAAAAACATAGATCAAATATTATATTTGGAGGTGTCGTTGTGTTGCTATTCGCATTTTTCTTTAGTCCCCTTTGGGATAACCTTTACACTTATCTTATTTCTTTAAATTTAGAAGCTCCTAATATAGAAGAAAATTTAAGGTCAGATGAGAATATCTATTTTGATAAAACCTGGACTATTTATAAAACAGATCAAACCAGTAGCTCTATTCAAGATTTTGATAAACCTATCTTTATCAATTTTTTTGCAACATGGTGCGCCCCTTGTAAAAGTGAATTTTCATCAATCATTAAATTACATGATCAATTTAAGAATAAGGTTGAATTCATCATTGTAAGCCCTGCTGAGGACCTCTCTATCATAAAAAAATATGAAGAATATTACGAATTCCCTCTGCCATTTTACAATTCTAACAGAATACTTCCACTTAATGTAGCTGTTAATTCTTACCCTACAACATATATCATTGATAAAAACAAAAAAGTGCAATTGATTATTGAGGGTGCACATGACTGGAGCACCAAAAATGTGAAAGACTTTTTAAATAAATTATCAAATGAATAAATCAATATGTTTTATATTTTAGTTCAACATAATACTTAGCATTTAAATTTATGCTCAATCTATCTCAATACAAAACTTCATTTAAAGGTGATCTTACTGGTGGATTAACTGCTGCTATTATTGCGCTACCAATGGGCCTAGCATTTGGGCTTCAAAGTGGGTTAGGACCTGAAGCAGGACTTTATACTGCTATCATCCTTGCTATAATTGCTTCTTTAATTGCAGGCACTAAAACATTGATCAGTGACCCCACAGGTCCAATGACCATCGTTGCAGCTGGGATCATTGCCAAAGCAGGCATAGATACAGACAGCGGCATAGCTATGATCATCGTTACTTTTGCACTTGCAGGATTGTTTCAGATAGCCTTTGGTTTTATTAAGGTTGCTCAGTATGTAAAGTATATTTCCTACCCTGTTCTTTCAGGTTTTATGGGCGGAATTGGAATTATTATCATCCTATTTCAATGGCACTCATTTTTCGGGGAAAAAACTCCAGGGAAAGTCCTTGACATTATTAGCCATTTACCAGATCCTATCATTCACCATCACTGGAGTGCAATGATCCTTGGGGGGGTTACTCTTTTTTTAATCTATACCATTCCTTTGATTTCAAAAAAGATTCCTGCTGGTCTTATCGCTTTAATCCTTGGAACATTGGCTTCATTGGCTTTAAAAGAATATTCTTTTATAGGTGATTGGCATTTCGACACCATTGGAAACATCCCAAATCAGCTACCAGAAATCCAACTAGGATTTTTAGAAAGCTTTGATTATTCTCAACTTTCAGTTGTTATTGTAAGTGCACTTACATTGGCAGGGCTGGGTACTATCGATACTCTTTTAACATCAGTTGTTGCCGATAATATTACTAAAACAAAGCACAATGGAAATCGAGAATTAATGGGGCAAGGTTTGGGGAATTTAGTTGCCGCTTTATTTGGTGGTATTCCTGGAGCTGGATCTACAACAGGAACTGTTTCTAATATTAATTCTAATGGAACGACTAATCTAAGTGGTATTTTTAAAGGAGTATTTTTATTAATTGTTCTCTTAGGATTAGGAAAATACCTATCTATTGTACCTAAACCTGTACTTTCTGCTTTATTAATAAGTGTAGGAATAGGGATTATTGACTTCAAAGGAATTAAAAGGCTAATTAAAATTAAAAACAGCGACACTCTTGTATTAATTCTAGTGATCTCTCTAACTGTATTTGCAGACCTATTAGTAGCTGTAGGAGTTGGAATGGTATTATCCTCTTTCTTTTTTATGCAGAGAATGGGAGAGATCGTAGAGGAGCAAAGTAAAAAAGGCAATTTAAGTGAGGTTGAAAAAAAATTAAAAGTACCTGAAGCTATAAAAAATAGAGTCTTTAATTATGAATTGGATGGTCCCTTATTCTATGGATTCTCAGATCAGTTTAAGGCCCAAGCAGAAGCAATTAAAGATAAAGATGCAGTTATCATTAACATGTCACATGTACCCTACATAGATGCTTCTGGAATTTATGTTTTAGAGGAAGTGATCAGTGGTTTTAAAAGTAAAAATATAGAAGTTGTATTGGTTGGAGTGAAAGATCATATCTTTAAACAATTTGAAGATCTTGAAGTAATCCCCAATACTTTACCAGAAGAAAATGCCTATAATTCAGTTAGAGCGGGAGTAAAATATCTTAAAAATAAGCTTCAAGACGAACTTTAGAAATGCTAATATTTTGTCAAGATGTTTTTTAACTTTGCACTTCCTACATGTACAAACTTATTATAAGACCCATCCTCTTTTGTTTTGACCCTGAAAAGGTCCATCATTTCAGCTTTTCAATTATTTCATGGATTCATTATATTCCTGGAGCTGCTTTTCTTTTAAGAGCTATATATACAAAGAATGATCCTAGATTAAAAAAAGAAGTATTTGGAATTTCATTTCCTAATCCTATAGGATTAGCTGCTGGATTTGATAAAGAAGCGAAGTTATTTGATCAGCTTAGCTCATTTGGTTTCGGTTTTATTGAAATAGGAACTGTAACTCCTAATGCACAACCTGGTAATCCTAAAAAGAGAATATTTAGATTAAAAAAAGACAAAGCAATTATCAACAGAATGGGCATCAACAACCATGGTGTTGAAGCAACTGTAAAAAATCTAAAAAGCAAGAAACAAAAAATTATTATAGGTGGGAATATTGGAAAAAACACAAGCACGCCCAATGAAAACGCATTAGATGATTACTTGATCAACTTTAAAGCACTACACCCACATGTAGACTATTTTGTGATTAATGTAAGCTGCCCAAACGTAAATACTTTCACAAAATTACAGGACAGGGATTTTTTAATTGAGCTAGTTACTCAATTGAATACTTATAATAATCAACAGAAAATTCAAAAGCCCATTTTATTAAAAATTGCACCCGACCTCAACAATGAACAATTAGATGAAATCATTGAAATTGTTAGCATCACCCACTTAGCTGGAGTTGTCGCCACCAACACAACAACATCAAGAAGTAATCTAACTAGCAATAAAAGTATTATTGATGAAATTGGAAATGGTGGTTTAAGTGGTCAACCTCTGAAAGATAGATCTACTGAAGTGATACGTTATTTAGCGCAAAAATCCAATAAAGCTTTTCCAATAATAGGTGTTGGAGGAATACATTCTTCAGAGGATGCGCTTGAGAAAATAGAAGCTGGAGCAGATCTAGTTCAGATATATACTGGATTTATATACGAGGGGCCATCCCTTATTAAAAAGATCAATCAAAAAATACTGAGCCAATCCAATAAATAGGTAAATTAGGATTGTTTGCTGAACAAAACATATTATATATTTTAAAAGTATACGTTTAACATTACGTTAAATTTCATAAAGTATTGAATACTAAAAAAGGATGTAGCCAATTAGTTTAATTATCAATAAGGCCATGAAATATTATTTCTTATATATCTTTTTAATACTTTTTATAAACCCTCAATTATTAGGGCAGAACTACACCTCATATTTTACTGGTAGCTCATCAGATATCAGTACTATTACCAATGGAGGGATCTGTCTAATGGGAGGAGCATCAGAAGATGACAATGCAATGAGCTGGTTTTTACAAAAAGCCAATGGTGGAGACATTCTTGTATTAAGAGCTTCAGGAAGTGATGGATATAATAATTATATGTATACAGGATTAGGTATAAATGTTAATTCTGTAGAAACAATAGTATTTAACAACTCCTCAGCCTCTAACGAGTTCTACGTCCTTCAAAAAATTCAACAAGCAGAAGCAATTTGGTTTGCAGGCGGAGATCAGTGGGATTATGTTTCCTATTGGAGAAATAGCCCTGTGGACAGCTTAATTAATGAAGCAATAGTCAATAGAAATATAGTAATAGGTGGAACAAGTGCAGGAATGGCTATTTTAGGTGGATTCTACTTTTCAGCACAAAACGGTACAGTTACATCATCAACTGCCCTTTCCAATCCTTACAATAACAACATTACTGTAGATTCTTCAAAATTTATTTTTAATCAAATTATATCAGATGTAATCACAGATACACACTACGATGATCCAGACAGAAAAGGAAGACATGTAGTTTTTTTATCTAGAATTTTAACTGATTATGGTATAGTTGGTAAAGGTATCGCTTGTGATGAATATACTGCTGTTTGTATTGACAATAATGGCATTGCTTCAGTTTATGGAGAATACCCTAATTATGATGACAATGCCTATTTTATACAGCCAAATTGTGAACTAATAGACAATAATCCTGAAAATTGTAATCCCAACAATCCTTTAAACTGGAATCTAGGAAATGAAGCAATTAAAGTATATGCTGCAAAAGGAACAATTAATGGTGCAAATTCATTCGATCTAAATAATTGGGAGACTGGCATTGGGGGTTCTTGGGAAAATTGGTATGTAGATAATGGAACATTATATCAGCAATCTGGCATCCAGCCTAATTGTAGTACTATCTCAATTTCAAAACCTACTGAACAAGAAATTATTACTCTTGGACCAAATCCAGCAAATAAACACACAATTATTAAATTAAAGAATTCTGAAACCTCCTACTCATTAAAACTCATTAATTCAATAGGTCAAATACAAAAACAAATTATTAAATTAAATTCCCAAGTGTTCAAATTAGATACAAGCAGACTTCCTTCAGGTCTCTATTTTATAGAAATTACTTTCGATAACAATAAAAAACTTATTAAAAAACTAAGTGTTCTTTAGAAAAAAATCTCATACAGTAATACTCTAACTTATTTGAATAACTTAGTTTAGCCGTTCCATTAAAAATCTATTAGATGCAAGAAGTCATAAGAAAGATTAATGATAGAAGTAATGACAGGTTTACTTTTTGCATTGAGCTGATCAATGAATTCAGTCTTAAAAATATAGCTGAGCTAGGTGTATATAGAGGAGATTTCGCCAAAAAATTACTTGAAAAAAGTACTTCTATCGAAGAATACACAATGATCGATCCATGGAGGAATCTATCTAAGTGGAACAAACCTGCTAATAAAGATAATAACACATTTGAAGAGTTCTATCAGGAAACCATGCAAAAAACAGATTTTGCTAAGGAAAAAAGAAAAGTTTTAAGGGGAAAAACAACAGAGGTTATTAATGAAATAAATGATAATTATCTAGATTTTATTTATATAGATGGAGACCACACACTTAAAGGAATTACTATAGACCTGATTAATTTATGGCCTAAATTAAAAGAAAATGGTTTTATAGTAGGTGATGATTTCTGTCCTTCAATCTGGCAACATAGCCCTAAGTTTGAACCCACATTGATATTTCCTTTTGCCGTCTATTTTGCAGAAGCAGTTAATACTAAAATATATGGTTTACCTCATAGTCAGTTTTTAATTACTAAAGACCAATCTGGCTTTGAATTCATAGATCTTACCAATAAAGCATATGCAAATCTTGAGCTCAGAAAACAATTCCTGAATAGCCCAAAAGCTATTTCAAAAAGAATTTTCAATCAGCTTCCTTATGCTTCAAAAATAGCTGGTATTTTAAAAAATAAAGAAAAAAAGTAGTTCTATTTCTACATTTATTACCAAGCTTAACCTTCGATAAAATTATAATTTGTTTAACTTTTTAACTAATAATGTTAAACATAATGATATTTTGTTTAACTTTACATAAAATTAATTAAACAAGTTATGTTAAATATATTTCAAAAATATTACCCTGTTATTTTATCTTTTTTAAGTTTTATTCTTTCTGTATCCTTATGGTTTAATGGTCATAAAGAAGAAGGCGCATTTGTTGGTATTTGGGTCCCATCTATCTTATGTTTTGCAATTTTTATCAAACTTGTACAAAACGATAAATTATGAATAATATAGGTCTTTTCATATTTGGCACATTAATTCTAATAACGTATTTATTTTTTTTATGTAGAATGATTTGGATTCAACACAGAATACAAGAAAAAGAACAATCAAATAGAAAGGTTGACTAAAAATCTGAAATTTATATAATAAACTTATTATGAAAAATTATTTAATTGTTGGAGGTTCTTCTGGAATAGGAAAAGAAATAGTAAATATTCTAATGAATAAAGAATCTTCTAATGTTTTTGCTACCTACAATAAAAATTTAAAAAAAAATCATCCTAATGTTAATTTTTTTAAGTTTAACTCATTAAAAGAAGAACTTGATTTAGTTACACTTCCTGAAAAATTACATGGGTTAGTCTATTGCCCCGGCAGTATTAATCTAAAACCATTTCATCGTTTTACAGAGCATGATTTTTTACAAGATTTTAAATTACAAGTATTAGGAGCCACTAAAATAATTCGTAATGTTCTTCCTAAACTCAAAAATGCAGAAAATGCTTCCGTAGTTCTTTTTTCAACAATCGCAGTTCAAAATGGTTTTAATTTTCATTCTTTAGTTTCTACTTCTAAAGGAGCAATTGAAGGTCTAACAAGATCTTTATCTGCAGAATTTGCTCCTAATATAAGAGTTAATGCAGTTGCTCCATCTTTAACGAACACAACACTTGCAAGTAAGTTTTTAAACTCCTCCGAAAAAATAAAACTTCATTCAGAAAAAAATCCTCTCAAAAAGATTGGCAGTGCAAAAAACATAGCAGAAGCTGCCACATATCTTTTGACTGATAAATCTTCATGGGTTACTGGCCAAATATTGCATGTAGATGGTGGACATTCCACAATAATCCAATAAAATTTCGCGTCTACTATTTAACTCAAAAATTTAATACCTTTAAATTTATGAAAACTATACTATTAACTATCTCATTCATTTTTATGAATATTTGTTTTTTTTCTCAAACTCAATTGGAGATGAATGATGATGCTTATAATGATTATTCAAAAGCTGATAATGAGCTAAACGACATTTATCAAGAAGTAATTGAAAAATACAAATCAGATACTATATTTATTGAGAAGCTTAAAATAGCACAAAGAATTTGGATTAAATTTAGAGATGCTGAATTAGATCTAAAATACCCAGAAAGAGAGCCAGGTTATTATGGTTCTGTTCTACCAATGTGTAAAGGGTATTATTTAGCCTATCTAACAAAGACAAGGACTGAAGCTTTAAAAGAATTTTTAAAGCCATATGTTGATGGAGATGTTTGTAATTGATCTTCTTTAATAAAAACTAATATGAAATTAGGAATTGTAATATACTCTGATAATGCTGAAACTGTTTTCAATGGCTTTAGGCTTGCTAATTTTTCTTTGAAAAAAAAAGATGATGTAAAAGTATTTCTTTTGGCAAGAGGGGTTGAAGCAGAAGAGCTTTCCAATGAACAATTTAACATCAAAGATCAAATGGAATCTTTTATTACCAACAATGGAGAGATTTATGCTTGTGGCACTTGTCTTAAAATAAGAAATTCAAAAGGAAATGAGCTATGCCCTATGTCAACTATGGCAGATCTTTACCAGATCATAGAACAATCAGACAAGATTATAAGTCTTTAGGCTTAAAGCTGATCAACCAAAGTGCACCAAAAGACATAAGTGCATTGTAAATAATGAGCTCTGCACCAAATTGATACTCTCCAAACCAGCTGATAAGATCATTTTTATTCAAGTACCATATAGTTCCTAGCACAACTGGAACTGCTCCACAAACCCATGGCACCCATTGGTCTTTTAAATTTCTTTCGGTGAGAATCCCAAAAAAGAAAAGCCCTATTAACGGACCATAAGTAAACCCTGCCAGTGTGATTAAGGTCCAAATAGCAGAATCTTCAGATGTTCTTCTTAAAATAATGATAGTAATGACCAATACAATAGACATTATAACATGAACAACTTTTCTAATTCTCTTTTGTTCTGATTCTTCTTTTTCCTCTACATTCATGAAATCAATAGAAAAAGAGGTAGTTAAAGAAGTCAAAGCCGAATCCGCACTACTATAAGCAGCAGCTATCAATCCTAAAAGAAACAATACACTAACTGAAATTCCTAGTTTTCCACTTTGTGCAATTTCAGCAAATAGAAGGTCCGTTCTATCTTCATTCAATAATGCGTTAGCACCTATACCTGTTTGCTCATAATACATGTATAACAAAGCACCTAATGCTAAAAAAATTACATTTACAATTATCAATATACCTGCAAAAGAAACCATATTCAATTGAGCCGACTTTAAATTCTTACAGCTTAAATTTTTCTGCATCATATCCTGGTCCAATCCTGTCATTCCAATAGTAATAAACATTCCTCCTAAAAAATGTTTCCAGAAATAATTATTATCTAACCAGCTATCAAAATAAAACACTCTTGAATATCCACTGTTCTTTACACCCTCTATAATTCCTCCCTTTTCTTCGATATTTAATGCATCACTTATCAAGTAAACAGTAACAATAACAGAAGCCAGCATAAAAGCTGTTTGTAAAGTATCTGTCCAAATAATGGTCTTAATTCCTCCCCTATTGGTGTAAACCCAAATCAACGATACAGAAACTAATACAGTAATTTCAAAAGGAACTCCTAAATCATCAAATAAAATTAATTGTAATACACTAGCTACCAATAACAACCTAATAGAAGCTCCTATAACTCTAGAAATTAAAAATAAAGCTGAGCCTGTTTTATAGCTCCATAAACCAAACCTAGTTTTTAAATAACTATAAATAGATGTTAAATTCATCTTATAATAGATAGGCAACAACACATAAGCTACTATAAAATAACCTATTAAATAACCAAATACCATCTGCATGTAGCTGAATTGTTTATCTGTATCTCCCACCCATCCAGGAATAGAAATAAAAGTAATTCCAGATAAAGACGCACCTATCATACCAAATGCAACTATATACCATGGCGACTTTCTTTCACCAAGAAAAAAAGCACTGTTACTTCCATCTCCTGATGTTAGCTTTGCGATTAATAAGAGCAATCCAAAATAGGCAGCAATGATCCCAATAATTAATGCAGGTTCCATACAACAAAGAAAACCTTTTACTATGTTTGCTTAACAAGGATAATGTTCAGATATTAACTTTTTATTCTTAAAACATGAACCTAGAAGAAGAGATCAACCAACTTGAAATATCAGTCAAGCAACTCGAACTGGAGCAAAAAGAGCACTCCTCTATCAATAAAGAAATTGATGAATATTTGTTTGATTTCTTAAATTCTTTAGCAGACAAAAAAGGATTTGAAGAAGATTTCTCTCCAAGTGGGCTGATCTTTGAGAAAAAAATAAATGACAATGGCTACCCATTAAATGAAATCTTGTCTCTTTTTGAAGCAGCAGTAAACACTAATGGCATACAACCTGCTTCTGGTGGACATTTAGGCTACATACCTGGAGGAGGCGTTCCTTTAGCTGCTTATGGTGATCTGATCGCTTCCATGACCAATAAATATTCAGGAGTTTATTACGCTAATCCTGGAGCCATCAATATAGAAAACCATCTACTCAATTGGTGTGCAGAAGTATTTGACTTTAATACGAGCACTTATGGAGGTAATTTAACTACTGGTGGAAGTATTGCCAATCTCATTAGCATTGTAGCTGCAAGAGACAAACATCAGGTTAAAGGAAAAGATTATGAAAGAACGGTAATCTACGGATCTGAACAAATGCACCACAGTCTTCATAAAGCCATAAGAATAAGTGGTTTAGGAGAATGTATCTTTAAAAAGATTCCATTAGATGAAGAATTTCACATCAACACTACTATTCTAAAAGAACAAGTTGAAAAAGACCTTTCAGATGGTCTACAACCTTTTTTGATTATTGCCTCTGCTGGAACAACAGATACAGGTGTAATAGATGATCTTGATCAATTATCTGAAATAGCTACCAAAAATAATTGCTGGTTGCATGTAGATGCTGCATATGGTGGCTTCTTTTATTTATTAGATGATCAAAAATCCAAATTCAAAGGAATAGAAAAAGCCGACTCATTGGTCATTGACCCTCATAAAGGTCTCTTTATGCCCTATGGCTCAGGAGTGGTACTTATCAAAAATAAAAAACACTTATTGCATTCCAATCATTACCTAGCCAACTACATGCAGGATGCATACAAAGATCAATCTCAATTATCTCCGGCTGACCTTTCTCCTGAATTATCTAGAAACTTTAGAGGAATGAGAATGTGGTTACCATTAATGTATCATGGAATTGAGGTGTTTAAAAATGGACTAAAAGAAAAATTGTTATTAACTCATTACGCTTATCAAGAATTAAAAAAATTCGATTTTATAGAACTAGGGCCCTTTCCTGAATTATCTGTTTTTACTTTTCGATTTAAAGATCGATCCATTGATAACAATGCACTCAATAAATTAATTTTAAATGAATTGCATAAAGACGGAAAAATATTTATTTCTTCAACAACAATAAACAACGATATTTGGTTAAGAATTGCTATACTTTCATTCAGAACCCATAAAAGAGAAGTAGACCTTTTAATAACTATGGTTAAAAAACATTTTTCCGAGCATGTGGTTTCATTACATGGTTAATTAAATTTGCAGAATGGATTACAGATCAAAACTATTAAATCAAGCAGTAGAACAAATGGCTTCATTGCCTGGTATTGGAAAAAGAACTGCTCTTAGATTGGTCTTACACTTACTCAATCAATCAAAGGACAGTGTCCATCAATTCTCTAATTCATTTCAACAATTAAAAGATAATATCCAATTCTGTAATAGCTGTTTCAATATTGCAGAAACAGAAGTTTGTGAAATTTGTGCTAATCCCAAAAGGAATAACGAAATAATTTGCATAGTTCAGGATATAAGAGACGTACTTGCTATCGAATCAACTGGACAATATTTTGGTAAATATCATGTTCTAGGAGGTATTATTTCTCCAATGGATGGCATTGGACCTGAAGATCTTAGAATTAAAGAATTAATTGATCGTATTGAAAAAGAAGGGATTAAAGAAGTGATCTTTGGTCTATGTGCTACTATGGAAGGAGATACAACCAATTTTTATATTTATAGAAAATTAGAAAATAAAAACTTAAATATCAGCCTAATTTCTAGAGGAATTGGAGTTGGAAACCAATTAGAATATATTGATGAATTGACACTTGGAAAATCCATAGTCAATAGATCTCCATATGAAATTAATTTCACTTCTTAATTATCTAATTAATATTGAAGCTATCAGTTATCATAGTCAATTATAATGTTGAACACTTTCTTGAGCAATGTTTACTCTCCGTTCAAAAAGCATCAAATGAAATAGAGGCTGAGGTATTTGTAATAGATAATAATTCAATTGATGGGTCTTTGGCGATGATTAAGGAGAAATTCCCTGAAGTTATTACCATTGCCAATAAAGAAAATGTAGGCTTTTCAAAAGCTAACAATCAAGGAATTAAACTTGCTAAAGGAGAACTAGTTCTATTACTTAACCCTGACACCATAGTAGAGGAAGACACTTTTACAAAATGCATCAAATTCATGGAAGACCATGAAGATGCTGGGGGACTAGGCGTAAAAATGATAGATGGAAAAGGTAAATTCCTTCCAGAATCTAAAAGAGGTTTACCTACCCCATCAGTAGCATTTTATAAAATTTTTGGCTTTTCCGCCCTTTTCCCAAGATCAAAAAAAATGGGGAAATACCATTTAGGATACCTTTCAAAAGATGAAAACCATGAAATTCAAATCCTTTCTGGTGCTTATATGCTCATTAGAAAAAAAGTATTGGATAAAGTAGGGTTACTTGATGAAAATTTCTTTATGTATGGAGAAGATATTGACTTGTCATATCGTATTATCCAAGGAGGATATAAAAATTATTACTTTTCTGAAACTAACATCATTCATTATAAAGGAGAAAGCACCAAAAAAAGCTCAGTGAATTATGTATTTGTCTTCTATAATGCAATGATCATCTTTGCAAAGAAACATTTTTCAACAAAAAATGCTAAACTCTTTTCTTTTTTCATCAACATTGCTATCTATTTGAGAGCTGGAATTGCCATTTTAAATAGGCTAATTAAAAAATACTCACTACCATTTATAGACTTCACACTTTCCGGCTCATCTATCTATCTTATTTCTTATTATTATCAACAGCTAACTGGAATTAATTTTCCTGAAAATGTACTCAACTTAGCTATTCCTACCTATGCCTTTGTTTGGGTTCTTTCAGGCATTATACTAGGCGCTTATGATAAACCTTATCGGATATTACAATTATTAAAATCAACCATTCTTGGAACGATAATTATACTTTCATGTTATGCATTATTACCCAAAGAATTTCAATTCTCAAGGTCCATCATCATTTACTCTAGCATATCTATATTTTTAATCTCCTTTATCAATAGGATTGTTTATCACTTAACAGGGTTTGGAAAACTGAATTTATCCAATAAATCAAAAAAGAAATTAGCTATAGTAGGCAGTAAATCAGAAGGTAAAAGAATAAAAAGTCTCCTAGAACAAATTGCACAAATTGAAAATATATATTTCATTAACCCAGATCCCAATGAAAATAATGATGCTTATGATGCTCAGCTCAATCAGCTGAATGACTTGGTAAATATCCGTAAAATTGATGTAGTTGTTTTTTGTGCCAAAGATATTTCTGCTCAACTCACTATAGAGATCATGTCTACCTTTTCAAATAATCAAAAAGTAGAATTCAAGATCTCCCAACCTAATACTTATTTTTTAATAGGAAGTAATAGTATCCATAGTAGTGGAGACCTCTATATGATGGACATGAACAACATTAATAGAAATAATAATATTAGATCAAAAAGATTAATTGACTTTAGTACTTCTCTAATTCTATTGACCTCTTACCCATTATTTATCTGGATTTATGAGCATCCCTTCTTAGCATTTAAAAATATTATAAAAGTTCTTTTTGGTTATAGAACATGGGTTGGATATTCAAAACTATCTTTAACACAAAAGCTCCCTAAAATCAAACAAGGAGTAATATCTGTTTCTGACGGCATATTTCCAATGACTAATGATATTTCATTAAAATTAAATATCATTTACGCTAAGGATTATGCTCCATTTGCAGATATAAGAGTACTTATTAGAAATATTAAAAAAATAGGCAACAATTAATAGCTCTAAATCTGAAAATACCCCTTTAATTCCACTCCTTATATTTAGTATTCTAATAAGGATTTAAACTTGCTATTAGATGAAAATAAACTATTTTTGCATTTCATAAATTATATTTATTTCAATTTAAAAAATGGCAGAGATCGAAGTCTTATTACCGAAAATGGGAGAAAGTGTTGCGGAAGCCACTATAACAAAATGGTTAAAGTCAGTAGGAGACAGCATTGAAGAGGATGAACCAATAGTAGAAATAGCTACAGACAAAGTTGATTCCGAAGTCCCTTCTCCATCTGGAGGTATTTTAACAAAAATACTTTTTAATGAAGGTGATGTTGTTCAAGTAGGTGATGCTTTTGCTATTATTGGAGATGAAGGTAATATTTCTTCTGATCAACCTGAAAAAGCAACTTCATCATCAATAGAAAAAACTCCAGAAAAAAAAGTTACTGAAGAGCTTCTAGCTCCTATCTCTAATGGTAATAAAGCCATCCCTGTTATATCAACAGAAGGATCCAATAGATTTTATTCTCCATTGGTAAAAAGCATTGCAACTAAAGAAAATATTCCATTCCAAGAATTAGAAACTATTAAAGGGTCTGGCTCTGGTGGTAGAGTAACTAAAAAAGACATTCTTTCCTTTATAAAAGAAAGAGAGAGATCAGATAGTATTTCTATAACAAAACCTTCAACATCTAAACCAGCCACCTCATCTAGTCAAAAATTTGACACACCGCCAGTACCAGTAGGTCAGCATGATGAAATTATAGAAATGGATAGAATGAGGAAGTTGATTGCTGATCATATGGTAATGTCTAAGCATGTTTCACCTCATGTTACTTCTTTCGTTGAAGCTGATGTAACTAATATTGTTCTTTGGAGAAATAAAGTCAAAGATGGCTTTCTAAAAAGAGAAGGTGAAAAACTTACTTTTACTCCCATTTTCATGGAAGCTATTTTAAAAGCTTTAAAAGAAATGCCTCAAGTTAACTCAATGATTAGTGACAATAAGATCATCATTAAAAAAGACATTAATTTAGGAATGGCAACTGCTCTTCCTTCCGGAAATTTAATTGTTCCTGTTATTCATAAAGCAGATCAATACAGCCTCTCTGGATTGGCTAAAAAAGTAAATAACTTAGCCCTAAGGGCGAGAAACAATAAATTAACACCAGAAGAAATACAAGGTGGTACATACACAGTCACTAATGTTGGTACCTTTGGAAATGTAATGGGGACACCTATTATCAATCAACCGCAAAGTGCTATTCTTGCAGTAGGTGCTATTCGTAAAAAACCTGCTGTAATAGAAACTCCGCAAGGAGATACTATCGGAATTAGGCACATGATGTTCCTTTCTCATTCTTATGACCATCGTAATATTGATGGTGCCTTAGGAGGTAGCTTTGTTAGAAAAGTAGCTGACTATCTAGAACAATTCGACATAAATAGAGAGGTTTAGTTAACATTAATTGAAGATGATTTTATATATTTCCATTAAATTTTATCTACATATATAATGAAGAGTTTTATCTATTTATTTTCAATACTATTTTTTCTTAACAACACCGCTTTCTCACAAGAAAAAGAAAATAACAATGATAAGTCAACATTTAAAGAAAAATTTGAAGCTGCTAATTCATTAATGGAAGATCACCTATATGAGTTTGCAAAAGAATTATGGCTAGAACTTTATGAAGCTGATCCTTTAAACGCCAACATCAACTTTAAAACTGGATATTGTCTTTTGAATACTGCTCACGACAAAAAAGAAGCTTTTAAATATTTTGATTTTGCAAAAACTAATATTGAAGAAAGGTATAACCCTTATGATTTCTCAATTAAAACCTCACCTATTTCTGTTTATTATTATCTAGGGAAATCTCACCATTTAAATTATAATCCTGACTCAGCTATTCATTATTTCAATAAATTCATAGAAAATGCAGGAAAAAAACATTTTTTAAGAGAGTTTGTTTTTCATGACATCAAACAATGTGAATTAGCGAAAGAACTAATTAAACGTCCTAAAGATTATAAATTAGAAAACATTGGACCTATCATCAATAGCTCTTATTCTGATTTCAGCCCAGTAATAACAACTGATGAAAGTGCTATTTTCTTCACATCAAGAAGATTAAGAACAGATAGTAATCAATTTTCAAATGAAGGTATCTATAGTCCTCAGGATGGAAAGCATTTTGAAGATGTTTATATATCCTATAAAAATTTCAAAACCAATGAATGGGACGAACCTGTTTTAGCAGATTTCAGCTCTCCAAAAAGTAATCAAGCAACTATTAGCGCATCCTCCGATGGACAATTCCTTTATATATATAAAGATGACCAAAAAGGGCATGGGGATATTTATATTTCTGAAAGAGATGAGGTTAATTATGGTCCACCTAAGAAACTAGAAGCTGTAAATTCTGAAAGCTGGGAAACCCATATTACTGTATCAATCGATGGCAAAACCATGTATTTCGTAAGTGACAGAGAAGGTGGTTATGGAGGAAGAGACATCTATAGATGTGTAAAACTCCCTAATGGAGAATGGAGCAAAGCATGGAATATTGGACCTCCCATTAACACGCCATATGACGAAGAATCTCCTTTTCTACATCCAGATGGAACTACTTTTTACTTTAGCTCAAATGGAGAAGAAAGTATGGGGGGCTTTGATATCTTTTTCAGCAAAGCCATGGAAGAAAATAAATGGTCAGCTCCTATAAATATGGGTTATCCATTAAACACTGTTGAAGACGACCTCTATTTCACAACAAATGCCGATGGGAAACATGGATATTATGCATCATCTCATGAAGGTGGTTTTGGTGAAATAGATATTTACAAGGTTCTCTTTGAATCAACAGAATCTGCACCCTTAGCCATTCTAAAAGGATATATTGACCCAGGCTCTCTTAATAGTATTCCAGCGGGAATCATAATATGGGTATCAGATCTTACAACTGGTGAAGACCCAACGAGATATTCTCCAAATAGAAAAAATGGTTCCTATGTTTTCAGTCTAACTCCTTGTCATGAATATTTGGTTGAATACACTCAAGACAATGAGACTTTCTATGAAACTGAATTCAAACTACCATGTGGCTCTGATTACCATGAAATCAATAAAATTATTACAATTGGAGGAATCCCATTAGAGGAGATAGCTGAAAATACAGATCAAGACAACACCAATCAAGACAACACCAATCAAGACAACACCAATCAAGACAA
>CAYSEW010000007.1:0-86994 GCA_964430245.1 uncultured Flavobacteriales bacterium | reverse complement strand
ATCAAGACAACACCAATCAAGACAACACCAATCAAGACAACACCAATCAAGACAATACCAATCAAGACAACACCAATCAAGACAATACCAATAATAATGATGAAGCAAACAATAGCTCTAATGAAGATTTTTCAAATAATATTGAGCCAGTTGATTTTCAGCTCTTTTATGGTTACAATCAAAAAGGCATTAAAACAGAAGAGGAAAGGTTTAATACTTTCATTAATGGTATTTATAAAATAATTGAGAAAAATGGAAAAGTAAAAATTGAACTGGAGGGAAGTGCTTCAACAGTTCCAACTAAAACTTACTCTACAAATAAAAATTTATCACAATTAAGAACATCAGAAGCAAAAAACATACTTATTAAAAAATTAAAAGGAAAAGGAATAGACCTTTCTAAATTCACAATTGTTTCAGAAAATTCCTTAGTCCAAGGGCCAAAATATAAAGGAGACTTTAGTAATAAGGAAAAATATGGAAAATTTCAGTATATTAAAATTGTAGCCTTTTAATATAATTCATCGTTTAAATACTATCCTATTTAAACTTTCAAGTCATTTGAAAAAACTTAATGCAATATTAATTTTACTAATACTACCTATTTTCATAGTAACTCAAAAACATTTACTTACTGAAGCAAACGAGTTATTCAATATGGGTAACTACATGAATGCAAAAGTAAAGTATCGACTCTATTTAACTGAAAATCCTGATCATAAAGTTGCATTAAAACAGATAGGCCTTTGTTATTTACTATCTAATTATGACAAATCTAGAGCCATAAGATACTTTGAACAATGTTTAGAAATCAAGAAGCCTGATAAAGAAATTTGGTTTTATTTAGCTGATGCTTATATCCATAAAATGGATTATGAAAAAGCACTAATTGCTTTAGAAAATTACAGTGCAAAACCTGGAAAATTCAAAAAAGAGATCCCTGCAATAAGAAATCAAATTAATGTTTCAATAAACATGATGAAAAATCCAGTTTCTGTGAAATTTGAAAATCTTGGCAAGTATGTCAATTCAGATTTCCCTGATTACTATCCTTTTATAGATAAAAATGAAAAAATATTGGTCTTTACCTCCCAAAGACCAAAAAATAAAGGTTATGTATTTATTGATGGATTCTACCCTTCAGATGTCTATACAAGTAGATTTAATGGCTTCACTTTTGGAAAAAGCAAAAATGCAAAGTCATTGAACTCTAATTATAGTGATGAATGTGTGGGTATTCAAGATGATGGGAAATATATTTTTACAATTATTAATAATTACAATGCCTCTGAAAGAGGAGATATTTTTAAATCTAAAAGAAAAGGAAGTACCTATAAAAGAAAGGAAAAGATAGTTTCTTCTATGAATTCACCAAAATACTATGAATCATCTGGGACAATAGCCCATGAACAAGATTTGATTTTCTTTTCTAGTAATAGACCTGAAGGAAAAGGTGGATTTGATCTCTATATTATTCAAAAATTGCCCAATGGTGAATGGAGTGAGCCCAAAAACATTGAGGCCATCAATACAGAATTAGATGAAGAATACCCATATTATAATACCAGTGATAGCTGCCTATATTTTTCTTCGAATGGATTGCCTGGTATGGGAGGATATGACCTTTATAAAACTAAATGGAATTCATTAACTAAAACTTGGAAACCTCCAAAAAATTTAGGCTACCCTATCAACTCATCCTATGATAATAAAACTATTTGTTTTTCAGACAAAAATGACCATGCCTATATTTCAACAGTTAGAAAAGGCGGATTTGGAAATTATGATATCTATAGGCTAACATTTCCTGAACACGAAATCAAACCAGCGTTATTTAGAATCCAAATCCTTGATGAAGAAACATTATCTAAAATAGATTCTGTTGAAATTCAAATTTTGAATGACAAAAACATAATTATTGGAAAATATAAACCTAATGAAAGTACAGGAATATTCAGTGTAATTCTAGACCCAGGGCATTATCAAATAAAAATAAAAGCTGCAAATTATATAACTTTGCATAAAAAATTAAACGTTTCTGAGTTTGCTACTGATAAAGAATTGATTAAATTAACTTATAAACTACCCAAACCTGCACCATGAAACTTGAATTGAAAAAGCCATTAGCTTTCTTAGATCTTGAAACTACTGGAATAAATGTATCTAAAGACAGGATCGTTGAAATTGCCATAATTAAACTTTTACCTGATCAAAAAAAGGAATATTATGAAAAAAGAGTAAATCCAGGAATTCCTATCCCTTTGGTTACTTCAGAAATACATGGGATTTATGATTTTGATGTCATGAATTCACCCACTTTTGGAGAAATTGCAGAGGAAGTCAATGAATTTATCAAAGATTGTGATCTGGCTGGATTTAATTCCAATAAGTTTGACATTCCACTATTAGATGAAGAATTCTCAAGGCATGGAATAGACGCAAAGATTGCTGATAAAAAATTGATAGATGTACAGAACATTTTTCATAAAATGGAACAAAGAACATTAGCAGCTGCCTATCAATTTTATTGTAATAAAGAAATAGAAAATGCTCATAATGCTATGGCTGACACTAGTGCTACTTTAGATGTTTTTATGGCTCAATTGAAAAAATATAACAACTTAGAAAACAATGTAGAATTCCTAAGTGAATTTTCTATCATGGGAAACAAAACCATGGACTTTGCCAACAGAATTGCTTTCAATAAAAACAATGAACCTTTGATCAACTTTGGGAAGCATAAAGGAAAAAAGGTATTTGATGTTTTTGCTCAAGAACCCAGCTATTATTCATGGATTATGTCAGGGGATTTTACCCTCAATACTAAAAATTGTTTTAAAAAACTTTGGGAGAACTATAAATACCAAACATCTAAAGCATGAAGATTATTTGTATAGGAAGGAATTATTTAGACCATGCTAAAGAATTAAAAAACAAAGTCCCTAAAGAACCTATTTTCTTTTTAAAGCCTGACTCTTCTATCTTACCTAAAAGAAACCCCTTTTATATTCCAAATTTCTCTAATAACATTCATTATGAGGTTGAGATAGTCATAAAGATCTGTAAGCTTGGTAAAAACATAGGATTAAATTTTGCCCCTGATTATTATAATGAAATAGGATTAGGAATAGATTTTACTGCAAGAGATATCCAGGATCAATGTAAGGAAAATGGACTTCCATGGGAAAAAGCTAAGAGTTTTGATCAATCAGCTGTTGTTTCAAATCATTTCATATCAAAAGAAAAACTAGATCTTCAGCAGCTTAATTTTTCATTGATAAAAAATGATGAAATTGTACAAGAAGGAAAAACTTCCGAAATGATCTTTTCAATAGACCAGATCATCTGTTATGTTTCTCAATTTATGACTTTGAAAATTGGTGATCTAATTTTTACAGGCACACCAAAAGGAGTTGGAAAAGTAAACATTGGTGATACTTTAATTGGGCATATTGAAGATCAGGAAATGTTCAGAACCAAAATAAAATAATTAGTCAACTATTATTTTATTCCAACATACATGACCATCACTATCAGTTATTTTAATTAAGTAGATTCCTGTATTCAAATTTTCTTTATCAAAAAGGAATTGCTCAGTATGTAATAAAGAAATTTCCTTAAAAAGGATACCATTAATATGAAAAATTGAAATCGATTGAATTATAGATCTATCACTCATACTTATAATTGCTTGATTATCTACTGGATTGGGATAAATCAATAATTGATTCTCATAACCATCATCATTTATACCAGCTGGAGTTTTTAAATTATTATCTAAAAAAAAGATCAAATCACTCCAATAAGGTTCTTGAACTTCCCAAAACAACTCATGACCATCATCTAAATTATTGATAACTCCATTCAAATCAGCATCATATGGATCATACAAAATAGATCTATAATCTACAATGCCGTTCATTGCATTTTCAGTGTCTAATACTAGCTGAACATGATCATCCTGAAAAACATCATTTTGAGCAACCATTAATAGTACTGAGTCATTAATTGCTCCTATTTGAGTAAGTGTATTAGCAAGTGTATTATTAGCAGCAGCAGGGGCCATTGCTACAACGGCATGAACTTCATTTGGTCTTGAGACCGCAGTCATTAAAGTAAGTAACCCACCTCTAGAAAATCCTATAATGCCAATTTTATTACTATTTACGCCATTTACTCCTAATAAAGAATCCAAAGAAGCTTCTACCTGCGCTATATGAGGTGTAATTGGAATAGTATCTGTTCTCAGCTGTGCCCAACATATATATCCTTCTTGCGCCAATGCTATACTAGTTGTTCTAAGGTCTCCGCCTATATTTCCTCCTAATCCACCATGCGAATAACAAATTCCTGGGAATGGCCCTGTGCCTAATGGCCTTGAAATATAGGTATATCCTCCATTTTCAGAAATTGAATCCAAGGTATAGCCCTGAGAAAAAGAAGCAGCGTAAACAATAAAACTGAAAAAGATAAATAACCATCTCATTTACAAGTATTTATTGATCCTAATATAATTAAAAATTATTTGTTTTTAATGATTTTACCTAAGCTAGAACCTATCGTAATAAAATAACAACCAGATTTAATTCCAGATATATCATTTAAATGAATTTGATTAACACCTTTATAAACCTGAGCATTTGTTTCAAAAACTCTTTTACCTAGCTGATCATCTATCAATACATTTATTTCCTGATCAATATTAGATCTAAATAATACATAGAAATCATCTATAAATGGATTAGGATAAATATGCTCTATAATTGATTCATTTAAACCTTCAGGGGTTACACCACTAACCTCATTATAAATTTTTAACATATCAGGAATTCCATAGCCCATCAAAGAATCGGGGGTTAAATAAAGGTGAGAAGATTGTTCTATTAAATGAATCAATTCCATATTTGTTAACTCTGGAAATGCCTCCCATAAGCAAGCTACCATTCCTGTCATCATAGGAGCACTAAAAGAAGTTCCATTGCCTGTAATAACTTCACTAGAGGAAGGGGGTATAAAATAAGTATCCCAACCAACTGACATTACATTTGGCTTCACATCACCATCTGAAGAAGGTCCTTTACTGCTAAATACCGCCCTATCTCCTGATGAATTCACAGCTCCTACAGTTAAAATACTATCTGCATCACCAGGTGAGGAAATGTATTGCCAAGCACTATTCCCAGAATTACCAGCAGATGTTACACAAAGTATACCCTTTGAGGAAGCTATATTAGACCCTCTAGCAATTGGAGTTGTTTTACCATCCATATCACCATAGGTATGATTTTGAGTTGAATCATCAAAAACTGTATACCCTAAAGATGTATTAATAATATCCACACCTGCAGAATCTGCATATTCAGCAGCCGCTACCCAATAATATTCTTCTACTAATGATTCAGAAAAAACATCTTCAGAGATCAATAAATGGAAACTTGCCATTGGAGCAGACCCCCAATATTCACCCTCTCTTTTACCTGCAATAATTGACAATACTGCTTCTCCATGATAATGATCTTCATACACCGAGGTTTCTTTTCTTACAAAATCATAAGTTGACAAAACCCTACCTTCTTCATAGAGGTGAGATAACCCATTGGTTTGATCTGCCATTTGAAAACCTGCATCTAGAACTGCAATATGTATATTGTTTCCTTTAAAACCAAGGTCCTGTAATTGATCTGCGTTATGTAATCTCAATTGTTGAAAACAAAACCCATAGGGAAAATAAGGGTTAACACTTACATTTATACTGTTCTTTTCATCCTTTAAATCAAATTTTCTTACTTTATTCACTTTCTGACTTTTCACTTGACTTAAGTGCTCAATGAATCCATAATTTAATATAGAGTCTAATGCAAGGGTGTCATCTGTCTTTATGATGATTCCATTGAACCATTTGGAAGTCACCCAAAGCTCAATATTACCTGAATTAATAACTGAATCTATGTAAATTAAAGGTACTGGAAGATCTGTAGAGTCTAATTCAATCCCTTGATTCAATCTTCTTTGAATTGCTCTTTGAGATAAAAAATCATTAGGGCTATTCAAATCATATATTGTATTTGACTTATCATTAAATCCAATCCAATATCTAGGTATAGTATCCTGAGCTAAAGAATTCTTAAATACAAAAAAACCAAAAAGAAACAAAAATCTAATCATGGCCAAAATCGAGCAGCTTCATTTCAAGTTCCACACCTTCATTTATATCTAAAACATTGAATAAATTAATATTTAGAACAATGTATTTTTTGTAGATCATCCCTACATGTTTAGCGTAAATCTCATGGCATTTTTCATATTCTACTGCAGTAGAGAAATCTCTCTGTTGCACCCTTAATGTGCTATCAAATGAAAGTCCATTGATTATATATGGTTCATGGATACTATCATATTCATATTCCCATTCTAAAAAGCTATTATAAGCATTTCCGTCCCAATATGCTCCAAATTTTATTGGAAAAATCAGCTTTGTATATCTATTATTCTCTTCTACTTTTTCAGCAGTAGTAGTAGTAACTTTACTATACCAAATATCTTTAATCGTATATTCTTCGTTTATATCAAATTTCCAATAACGTTCTAACCTTTGTGATATTTCACCTTCATTATCAATAAACTCATTGGCTTTGACTTCTTTTAAATAATAATTTAATGTGTCACTAGTTATTGAAGTATGAGTTATATCAATGACTTCATATTCTATCCAGCTACCCACATCAATAGGAAAATACTCATATTGAAAATCAGCCCCTTGATTGGTAGGTTTTAGGCAACTTGATATTATAAATGTTAAACTCGATATAAGTAAGAAAATTCTCATTTATTTTGTCGTTGTTCAATTCTGTGTTTTTTGAATTCCTCTATTTCTTTTCCTTCTAATTTTTTATCATTTTTATAATAAGACCTATCCAACAATTCACCATCTTCTCCATAATGTAACCAACATCCATGCTTAAGGCCATTTTCATATTCTCCATTTAGTTTTACATTTCCTTCAGGATAATAATAAAATGCAATTCCATTCAAATTATCATTGAAGAAAATCCCTTTAGCTTTGATACGTCCAGACTCATAATATTGTTCCCACTCTCCATTTTTAACTCCATTTTTGAAATTAGATTTCTCATATTCCTTTACCTTTACTTTTGAAGGATCTCCAGGGTAATATATGATTTGTTCACCTTCTAATAGACCTTTATTATAGGTTTCCATACTAAGGACCTCTTTTCTTGCATTAAAGTACCACCATACACTGTCTTTTTTTTGCTGATAATAATTTCCTAATGATAATAAATTGCCATTTTTATGATACATTCTAGATGAAGATCTATATTCATCTTTAAATTCTAATACAGCTGAAACCTCACCAGATTGGTAATAGTACCTGAATTCGCCCAATGGAATATTATCTTTAAATTGACCTGAATACCTAATACTTTTAGAATTTTCAAAAGCAACTACCCACTTCCCTTGCTTAAATCCATTTTCATCAGTAATATTAACCCTTTCCCGTTCAATAGGCTGAGTGTAAATACTATAAGGAATCAATAACAAAATCAATATAGAAAGCCTTAAATACATAATTATAACAAACTTTAGTTATTACCAGATACGTGCAATTTTATCTTTTGGTTGTCTCATGGGGTCTCCTTCTTTAATATCAAAAGCTTCAAAAAATTCAGGCATATTTGACAGCGTACCATTTACTCTGTATATTCCAGGAGAATGAGAATCACTTTTAATTCTTGCAATAAGTGCATTATCTCTGATATTATTCTTCCAAACATGAGCGAAAGCTATGAAAAATCGTTGTTCAGGTGAATATCCATTGATCACTTGCTTTTCTTTTCCCTCTAAGGATTTCATATAAGCATAATAAGCAATAGTTAATCCCCCTAGATCAGCTATATTCTCACCAAGAGTCAATTTCCCATTAACAAAAACATTATCAAGAACTTCAAATGAATTGTATTGATCGATTAGCTTTTGGGTTCTCTCATCAAATTTCTTCTTATCGTCATTTGTCCACCAATTGATCATTCTTCCATCTGATGAAAATTTAGATCCATTATCATCAAAACCATGTGTTAATTCATGACCTATTACTGCTCCCATTCTTGCATAATTTACCGCATCCTCATAATCTTCACTAAAGAAAGGTGGCTGCATAATTCCAGCAGGAAAAACAATTTCATTTAACAGAGGATTATAATAAGCATTTACTATCTGTGGGAACATAGACCATTTTTTACGATCTATTGGCTTACCTAGCTTTGAAATATTCTTATTAACACTAAATTTCCAACAATTAATAGCATTAGAAGCATAGCTATTTCTTGTAATGTTTATACTACTAAAATCCTCCCATTCATCTGGAAAGCCTAACTTTCTAGCAAAAGATCCTAATTTTTCATTGGCCTTTAGTTTAGTAGAATCCGACATCCATTCCAATTCATTGATCCTATCTTCAAATACAAGCGTAATATTGTCTACCATTTCATTAACCATCTTCTTGGCTGATTCACTAAAGTTCTGTTCAACAAATGCTTGCCCTAACGCTTCTCCAATAGCAGAAGAAGTTACCGCCTTTACTCCTCTCTTCCACAAAGGCTTCATTTTTTTTGTACCTCTTATCACTGTACTATTAAAATAAAAACTCATTCTAGAATAATCCATTGATAACAAACCAGCTGTAGACCTGATTAGATTCCATTTTAAATAAGATTTCCAATGCTCTATATTAACTGAATTAATTAAATCATTAATTCGAACAAAAAAATCAGGCTGGCCAACGATCAATGTATCTACGTTTTCCAATCCCCTTTCCTTAAAAAACAAAGACCATTCAATATTAGGACATAAAGCTTGAAGCTGATCTACTGACATAGGGTTATATTGGTTTTCAACTTCTCTTAACTCAACTGGAGATCTACTTGATTCAGCTAACTTTTTTTCAATGGCATATACATACTCTCTATTTTCCTTAAGATCTATATTATCTTTTTCAAACATTAGCTCAATAAATTCAGCATATTTTGTTCTTATTCTTTCAGACCTTTCATCTTCTTTGAAATAATAATCCTTATTAGGAAGTCCAAGCCCACCCTGGTAAAGATGAACCCTATACAATTCATTGTTCTTTTTGTCTTGTGATACATACAAATGAAAGAGGTTAGAAATTCCAATATTCTGTAAAGAAACTATCACTTGTTGTAAGTCTTTATTATTCTCAATTGAAGCTATTAATTGCAAGTACTCTTCAATAGGTTTTATACTAATATTATTCCTTAATGTAGTATCCATATAAGAAGCATAATAATCTCCTATCAACTGACTAGCACTTCTACTTTCACCTGGATTTTCCATTGCATTCATAAGTATGCCGTGAAGTGTCTTCATGTTTTGATCTGCAAGTACATTAAAGCTACTCCATCGACTTTCCTCCTCTGGAATAGGATTATTTTTCATCCAGGTTCCATTAGCAAAATGGTAAAAATCATCTTTAGGGAGCACAGAAAGATCCATATAATCAAATTCTAAAAATTGCTTATTTTCTTTTTGTCCAGATACAGAAAGTGTAAAAAAACTAATCAATAAAATAACTATCATGCTATTCATTCTCTTTTTCATAAAATATAATTTAACTCAAATTATAGACTTAATTTTATTTATTTAAAGTTAGTAAACTTACTGATGCAATAACCCTGCCATCAGAATATGTAGTTCTATCGCATGAAAAATTCAAAAACACGATATAAATAATCAAAAAAAATAAATCTTCATTTGAAAGATCAACAAATTTATAACTTTGTTGTAATGGCAGATGGAATCAATCAAAAATATCAATACCAACCTAATCAATTATTAAAAGTTGAAGAATATCTTTTAGGAATACAAAGTGGAGATAAAAACATCTTAAGCAAAGCCATTACTCTAATAGAAAGTTCAAATCCTAATCATAGAGAAATTGCCAACAAGGTTCTTTCAGGAATCTCAAATCCAAAAGAATTAAGCATAAGAATAGGGATAACTGGTAGTCCTGGCGTTGGGAAAAGTACATTTATTGAAGCCTTTGGTGACATGATCTGTAATAAAGGAAATAAAGTAGCAGTACTTACAATTGACCCAAGTTCAGAGAAAAGTGGTGGAAGTATCCTAGGCGATAAGACAAGAATGGGTAGTTTATTAAAAAATGAGAATTCTTTTATTAGACCTACCCCATCAAAAGGATCATTAGGAGGGGTCGCTCAACATACAAAAGAAGCTATTCTACTTTGTGAAGCAGCTGGGTATGAAATAATAATTATAGAAACTGTTGGAGTTGGCCAATCAGAAACTGCTATTCATAAAATGGTTGATTTTTTTCTACTACTTCTTTTGGCAGGAGCTGGTGATGAACTACAAGGAATTAAAAGAGGAATCATGGAATTAGCTGATGGCATAGCTATAACCAAAGCAGATAACAACAATGAAATTGAAGCAAAAAAAGCAAAAATCACTTTTGAAAATGCCCTTCATTTATTTCCTCCCTATAATAATGGGTGGACTCCCGTCACTCACATATGCTCTTCTATTGAGAAAAAAGGAATTGATGATATTTGGAACACCATTCAAAATCATAGATTAAAAAACATGGAATCTGGATGGATCAAAGAAAACAGAAGTGAACAGAATATTTTTTGGATGCACCAAAAGATCAAAGAGCAGTTAAAAAGTGACTTTTATGACCACCCAACGGTAAAAAAGAAATTAACAAAGGTTGAAACACAAGTAAAAAAAGGAATATTAGATCCATTTACAGGTGCTAATATTATGTTAAATAAATGAGTAATTATATCAAAAAATATTCACATTTAAAATTACATGAATTGATCGAGATCTGTGATTCAGATAAAGATCATTATACTAATGAAGCAAAAGAAGCGGCACAAACTATTATAGAGCTAAAAGATCCTGATTACATAGAAATTAAAGAAGCTGCTAAAGCTTATTGGAAGGAAAAGATTGATGCTAATATAAAATCCATAATCATGAAAAGTCAGATTCCAAAAAGCAACTATTTAAGTTCAGAAGAAATAACAGAAATCATGAAATTTGCATTTGACAAGTGGAGATCAAAACAAGAATTATTGGGGATTGACACCACTAAATACTGGGCCTGGCCTTTTTGATATGTCTAAAAAGAATATCATTAAATCCATAATATGGGTACTTTTTATTACCCTTCTTTTTCTAGGTTACTTTTTTTCAGGTATTGAGTCCAAAAAATATCATTTAAATCATATTCCCTCTAATTCAAACGGTATTATCATAATCGACATTAAAGAAATTGCTAAAGAATATTATCAAGTATTTAAAAAAAAACCTTCAGAATTATTAAAATTATCTACAGGTCAGAAAATTGAATCTATTCAAAATCCTGGATTCAATCCATTTTCTAAAATAGTAGCATACACTGAAATTTTCAATGGAAATATCCTTTTTGGATTAATAATGCCAGATGCTGATCCTGATTATTTTTTCAAAACATTTAATCTAAAAAATGAAGATGAACTAATATCCCCTAATGAATCTAATCATCTGTGCTATTATAAAAAAAACAATGCTTTTGCCTTTATTCAAAATAATGTTGGTTTTTTTATTAAAGTGATCCATCAAGAAAAACCAGTGAATTTTAATTATGCAAAATCCTACTACGATTTTTTATTAGCTGATAAGAAAAAAAGGTCAACCTATAAAAACAATGCATTAGATAAGATAAAAAATAATAAAGAACACCTTTCAATCTGGACTAATTCTTCTGGATTTAGGGTTCTAAGTTTGAACAAATTATTTTCTGCAATGAGCACAAGCATTAATTTTAAAAAAGGAAAATTGTCGTTAAATATAGATGCTGATCTATCTAAGAATCATTCATTTATCGAAACATCCAATCAATTAACTGAATTAAAAGAAATTGAGGTTGCAAAGCTATCTGCAAATATAAATCAACAACTTATAAAATCACTTGCCTCTATATATATGCCGAAAAAAATTAACAGCTGTTTAAATGACTGGGGTGGTGGATTCTATCTTTCAGTAATAGGTTTCAGAGATGAAAACGTATTTTTAAACGATGGTACTAATATCAGCAATGAATTCAATCTGCCTGAGCTAGCAATTGGCTTTGAATTAGATAATATAGATCAAATAAAGGCATCTATTTTAAATGATAGCCTATTTACAAGAACTGAAAATGGTTGTTACTTTTTATTAAATAATTTCAAAAATGAAAAATGCTATCTATATTTTAACAATGACCATCTGTTGTTCTCAACCCTCGAATTAACAAAACAGCAATTAGATATTTCATTTAACACCTTTCATTTAAATATAGATTTTAGAAAATTCTTTGATTTATATCCTACAAAAAATATAATCCAAAGAACTGTATTGAACTTATTCCAACAACAAGTTCAACTTAAAAAGCTTAATTTAAAATACAATAGTAGATCAAAAAACACCATTCATTTAGTTGGCGACTTTTTTTTAGGAAATTCAAATCAACATAAATTAATAGAGTTCTTACAACAAATAAAATCTATTCCCATTAAGGATGTACTTTCAACATTTACATCTTCAAGTAGATTATTAGTCCCGCCAATAAAAAAGTAAACTGAATAATATCCTTTATTTCAATAAAGAGTCTATTATATTTGTTATAGTTAAAACAATAATACATAAACCCTTACCAATATTATGAAGATCAAAAACTACATACTAGGAAGCTGGGAAGAAGGAAAAGGAATTGAAATTGAACACCACCATGCTATAAATGGCAAATTGATCAGCACCTGCTCAAGTGATGGTTTAGATTATAAAGCCGTAATGGACTATGCAAGAAACACAGGCGGTCCTGCTTTGCGTAAAATGACATTTCAAGAAAGAGGAAGGATGTTAAAAGCATTGGCCCTGCACTTAATGGCTAATAAGAAAAAATTCTATCAGCTAAGTGCTGCAACTGGAGCAACAAAAATTGATTCCTGGATAGATATTGAAGGTGGAATTGGTAATTTATTTGCTAACGCATCTCTAAGAAGACAATTTCCAGACCTCCCCTATTATGTAGATGGTTCTGCAGCACCTTTATCCAAAGAGGGCACTTTTATCGGTCATCATATCATGGTCCCTAAAAAAGGAGTAGCCATACATATCAACGCATTTAATTTCCCAATTTGGGGAATGCTAGAAAAAATTGCTGTCAACCTTATGGCTGGTGTGCCTGCAGTAGTAAAACCTTCAGAGTATACTTCTTATTTAACCGAATATATGGTTCAGGAAATTATCAATACAAAAATATTACCTGAAGGTTCTTTACAATTAGTAGCTGGGCTTGGAAGAGGTATACTTGAGCATGTCACTAATCAGGATGTAATTACATTTACCGGATCTGCAGAAACTGGAAAAAAGCTTAAATCACTTCCTAACATTATTGAAGAATCAGTTCCCTTTAATTTAGAAGCAGATTCTTTAAATGCATGCGTATTAGGAAAAGATGTAAAAGTGGATTCTCCAGAATTTGATCTTTTTGTAAAAGAAGTACATAAAGAGATAACTGTTAAAACAGGTCAAAAGTGTACTGCAGTTAGAAGAATATTAGTACATGAATCTATGATAGATGAAGTACAAAAAGCACTTGAAAATAGGTTAAATAAAACATTAATTGGTGACCCTTCAGTTGAAGGTGTGAGAATGGGTGCATTGGCAACAAAATTACAAGTAGAAAGAGTGCGTGAAAATGTTGAGCTATTAATGGAAAGTCAAGAGATGGTCTATGGATCATTAAATGATTTTAAAATCGTTGGTGCTGACAGAAATAAAGGTGCATTCTTCTCTCCTATTTTATTTAGAAATGATCAGCCATTTAAAAAAACTGCTGTTCATGAAATCGAAGCTTTTGGACCAGTATCTACTATCATTCCTTATAAAACTACAGATGAGGCAGTAGAAATTGTAGAAATGGGGAAAGGCTCATTGGTAACTTCAATAGTAACCAATGATGACCTTTTAGCTAAAGAATTTGTAGTAGAAGCTGCACATATGAATGGAAGAATGTTAGTGCTGAATTCTAGATGTGCCAAAGAAAGTACTGGACATGGATCACCAATGCCATTGTTAACTCATGGTGGACCAGGTAGAGCTGGAGGAGGAGAAGAAATGGGAGGAAAAAGAGGAATTCTACATTATTTACAAAGAACAGCTATTCAAGGCCATCCACAAACCATCACTACCATTACAGAACAATTTCAGGTAGGTGCAGATCAGCCAGAAGCACAACCACATGTCTTTAGAAAGCATTTTGAAGAACTGGAGATTGGACAAACCGTATTTACTCATAAGCATACTGTTACAACTTCAGACATCGTAAATTTTGCCAATGTAAGTGGCGATAACTTTTATGCACATATGGATGAAACCTCACTAGATGGAACCATCTTTGAAGAACGTGTTGCTCATGGCTATTTTATTCTTTCTAAAGCTGCAGGGTTATTTGTAGAACCTGCGAAAGGTCCTGTTCTTTTAAATTACGGCATTGATGAATGTAGGTTTACTAAACCTGTTTATGCTGGTGCTACAGTTGGTGTACGATTTACTGTTAAAGAAAAGATAGACCAGGAAAAAAGAGATGAAGAAGACATTGCTAAAGGCATTGTTAAATTTTTGGTAGATGTTTATGATGAAACAGGTGAAACTGTTGCTTTGGCTACTATACTTACAATGGTTAGAAAAATAGATCAATCCAATTAAAAATGCATCGATTCGCTTTATTGATATACCTATTCATTAACCTATCTATAAACTGTCAGGTAAATTATACTTTCTCCATAACTGAAATGATGGCAGAAGCCGATGATTGTGATGGTAATGTTGCAGGAATATGCACATTAGACCCTCAAGACCCAGTAATTAGAATATGGGTATATGATGATATTGGTAATACTAAAGACACCTGTTTTATTTATGATGACAACAATAACATGGAATATGGAAACTGGTTTGATATTCCTGACATCAATTTTTTATCAGTATCCAATACATCTGCCAATGTCATTTATATTGACCTAGAAGGATTTGAAAGTGACCAGACCTCTAACTCATGCACTAGTGATTCAGGTGATGACAACGTTCTACCTCAAACCAATGTAAAGCTCATCTTTTTATCAGGATTACCTATGGGGTCCAGCTATATGGATATAGCATCTTTAGGAGGTATCTATCAAGTTAAGTTTGAAATTCTTAAAGAAACGATTACTTCTGATCTCCAATTAATAATTCCTGAGCTTGAAGCAGTAATTCATCCAAACCCAATAAATGACAATGGAATATTATCTGTTAATTCCAAAATTAACACTACATCTGATGTGAAAATTTATAGTATGACTGGTATAGAAATTGATTCAAGGAAATTTACGATCAACAAAGGAATTAATCAATTATCACTTGATCTATCTGATTATTCAAACGGAATCTACTTGGTCAATATCAATTATGAAGAAAAAAGCAAAATGCTAAAATTGATGGTTAAGCATTGATTAACCTTCAAGCGCTACAACCTCTTCCACTTCAGGAACATGACTTTTTAATAAAGTTTCTATTCCACCTTTAAGTGTTGCTGTACTAGAAGGACATCCACTACAGGCTCCTTTTAAAACCACAGTTACTTTTCCAGATGGCTCATCGAAAGATTTGAAAAATATTGCACCTCCATCTTGTTCAACAGCTGGTTTAACATACTCTTCCAATAATTCAAAAATAATCTTGTCTAGCTCAGTATTGATTTCTGGCTCTTCAGAAATCAATTCAGCACCATTTTCTCCACTCACTTCTATTGTTCTTGATTCAGGGAATTTTTCTATCACAATTTCATTTTCACTTAACCATTCTTTAATAAATTCTCTTAATGATTGCATGATTAAATTCCAGTCTACTGCATTTGTTTTAGTTACTGTAACAAAATTATTTGCCATAAATACACTACTTACAAATGGAAAATTAAAAAGAGCTTCTGCAAATGAAGAATGTCCTACGGTTTCAGCTTTTGATAAAAACTCTACATTTTCACCATCATTAACCAATATTATATCAGCAACAAATTTCATAGTAGCTGGATTGGGCGTCATTTCTGCATAAACTGTAACAGGTCTGCTCATATAAGTTATTTTTATACAAAAATAAAAAGTTAAAAATCAATATGGCACTTATAAAAGAATTAAATGGGATTAAGCCAAAATTTGGAGATCAATGCTATTTCTCAGAAAACACAACAATTATAGGAGATGTTATTTGTGGTGACAAATGCAGTTTTTGGTTTCAAAGTGTCTTAAGAGGAGATGTGAATCACATAAGGATTGGCAATGAAGTTAATATACAGGATGGTGCAGTAATCCATGGAACCTATAATGAAAGTCCTACTATAATTGGCAATCATGTTACCATAGGGCATAATGCAATTGTTCACGGCTGTACTATAAAGGACAATGTATTAATAGGAATGGGAGCCATAGTTCTTGATAATTGCATTATAGAAAGCAATGCATTAATTGGAGCTGGATCTGTAGTTACAATGGGAACTCATGTTAAGTCTGGTGAGCTATATGCCGGAGTTCCTGCTAAAAAGATTAAAGACCTACCAGAAGGTGTTCAACTAAAAACAATCGCTGACAAGTATATCATGTACTCGGATTGGTATAAATAAAATGGATCTAATTAAGTATGATTTTCACTGAATTAATTTCTTCAGGAAACAAATGAGCAGCATTTTCATTGAACACATCCTTATTTTCGGTAGTAAATATCTTCAAACTACCTTTTCTTGACAATCTAGAATCGATTTCTGGATGTCTATTGATATAATCCTTTAATTTTTTTGCCACCAAATCACCTTGAGAAAAAAGAGTTATATTTTTAGGTATGAACTTTTTAATAGCTTCCTCAATTATTGGATAATGTGTACATGCAAGTACAATAGTATCAATTTCAGGTCCTTTTTTTAAAAGTTCATCAACATATTTTTTTATGAAAAATTCACCTCCTGAGTTATTAAAATCATTGTTCTCAATTAATGGCACCAACATAGGACAACTTTGTTGAATCACTTTAACCCCTGGGAAAAACTTTTGTATCTCAATTACATAACTTTTTGAACGAACAGTTCCCAATGTTCCTAATATTCCTACATTTTTTGTACTGGTAATCAACCCAATCTCCTCAGTTGTTGGTCTTATCACTCCTAAAACACGATTATCTGGTGATATAATTGGGAGATCTTTTTGCTGGATAGTCCTTAATGCTTTAGCAGAAGCAGTATTACATGCTAAGATCACAAGAGGACACCCAAGATCAAATAATCTTTTTACGCCCTGTAAGGTGTAATTATAAACCACATCAAAAGATCTTGGACCGTAAGGAGAGCGGGCATTATCTCCCAAGTAGATATAATCATATAATGGATTTTGTTCTCTTATGCTTTTAAGAACTGTTAATCCTCCATAACCTGAGTCAAAAATACCTATAGGACCATTATTCATTTTTGTAAAAAAAAAGCCCAATTAAGGGCTTATATAATTTATTCTGCAGCTAGTCCTAGTTTCTTCCTAACTAGACCTTCTATGTTTTCACCACCTGCATATAAAACAGCCGATAGATCAAAGACGTAGTCATAACCTTCTTTTTCAGAAACTTCTTTAACAGCATCAGAAACTTTTTTCATTATCTGTTGAATCAATTCCTGTTCTTTTTGCTGTAATTTGGAATCAGCTTCATAAGCCTTTTTCTCATAATTCTGTTGACGCTCCATTAGATCTGCTTCTTTTCTTTGTCTAGCTTCTGGAGTCATATCCCCTTTAATTTTTTCGTAATCTTGAGCAAACTCAACAATCAATTTCTGAAACATCTCTAATTCTTTAGATAATTCAGATTTATAGCTCTCTAGCTCTTTTCTAGCCGATTCATAATCAGGCATATCAAGCATTACAGCCTGTGAATTAAGATGCCCTAATTTCTGACTATAACCCCCTAATGTAATCAACGCAATTGCTAGTAATGTAATTATTCTTTTCATGTTTGTTTTATTAGTTATTTATTTTTCTTAATACTGCATCACTTTTATCATACTTTGGATCTGCATAGAGAATATTTGAATTCTTGCTTTTGTCCAAAATAAAATTGTAATTATTATCCTTTGATAATGCTTTAATAGCTTTATAGATTTTATCTTGTATTGGTTCTATTAACTCTTTTCTTTTTTTATAAAGATCACCATTAACTCCAAATCTTTTTTTCTGTAGATCTTTCGCTATATTCTCTAGCTCAAGGATCTCATCCATTCTTTGCTTTTTAGTTTCTTCAGGTAATAGAATTTCTTCCTCCTGAAAAGCTTTGTATTTTTTTTTGATCTCATTATACTTTGCTTCTATCTCTTTTTGCCATTTTTCAGCAAGATCATCTAAATCTTTCTGAGCCTTTTTATACTCAGGCATTTGATTAAGTATATAATCCGTATCAATAAATGCAAACTTCTGAGCTAAAGGAAGCTGAACCATCATAGTTATAAATACAAAAAACAAAAGTATTCTTTTCATAAAAGCCATTTTTTGAGATGCGAAAATAAGTATTTTGATTTATAGTTCTCCAATATTCATACCAATCGTGAAATGAAACTGACCATGATATCCTTTTGTCATGATCTCGCTATTGTGAATGATCTCACCCGCAGCCCCTGGATCTACTGGATCAAATCCAAATCCATAATCTAATCCTAATAATCCAAACATGGGTAAAAAGATCCTAACTCCAAGTCCTGCTGATCTTTTCACTTTAAAGGGGTTATAGCTTTTATAATCATTCCAAGTGTTTCCAGCTTCTGTAAATGCCAGCATATAAATGGTGGCTGAAGGGTTTAAGCTTAATGGATATCTTAATTCTAAAGTATATTTACTGATTAATCTATCACCTGTTGTACTTGAAATAGCTTGGTCATCATAACCTCTTAATGCTATAATCTCTCTACCATCTAGACTAAATCCTGATAATCCACTTCCACCCAAATAAAACCTTTCAAAAGGAGGCGCTCCTAATTCCTTATTCCAACCATTCAATAACCCGAATCCCATACGTGCATTAAATACCAACTTTTTATCTTTTGACAAAGGTGTAAACCAAGAAGTCGTAAACTTAATTTTATTGTATTGTAGGAATTTATACTTCACCTGATCATCCATATCCGAATAATCAGTAAATCCATTTACTCTAGAATAAGGATAAATACTTGACTTTACAGAAAGTGATATTGAAGAACCACTTCTAGGATATAAAGGTTGATCTATACTTATCCTGGAAAGGCTCCACCTAAAATAGGGGTTATTAACATACCCATCAGAAAAGCTAAATACATTACCAAAGTTATTGAGCTCATAATACTGATACCCTAACTCATAATTAACATTAAAATAATCATCTGGCCATTTTAACCTTTTACCAAGTGCTACAGAAAGTCCAGTAATTTTAATCAATCTCCTGTTTGGGTTTTCTACTCTATTGCCATCTGTATCTGTAGAATCTGTATAAAATTTTCTATCATAAGACTGTAAAGAATGATAAGCAGTTACACTAAAAGCATTAGGTTTTTTTCCTCCTAACCAAGGTTCTGTAAAGGACATATTATAGCTCTGGAAAAAATACCCATTAGATTGAGCCCTAACACTTAACCTTTGACCATCACCAGCTGGAAGTGGGGACCAAGATCCTTTTTTAAATAACTTTCTAACAGAAAAATTATTAAACGAAACACCTAGTGTACCAACCACACTACCATTTCCCCATCCTCCGGAAAGCTCTATTTGATCACTTGGTCTTTCTTCTACTACATATTCTATATCAACAGTTCCATCATTTGGATTAGGTTTAGGGTTAACCCCCAATGTTTCTGGATCGAAATACCCATTTTGAGCCAATTGTCTTTGAGTCCTAATTATTGCATCCCTTGAAAAAAGATCTCCAGGGTGAGTATACATATCCCTAAGGATGACATGATCACTAGTTTTAGAATTCCCAGTAATGGTAATATTCTTAATTCTTGCCTGCTTGCCTTCATAGATTCTAAGCTCCAGATCTACAGAGTCATTTTCAACTCTTTTCTCAATAGGAGTTATCTGAAAAAACAAATAACCATCATCCATATATAATGAACTAACATCATTTCCATTTGGATTCATATATAATCTTGCATCTAAAGTAGCTTGATTATATTCATCACCAGATTTAATTCCTAAAATAGTATCTAACTGCCCAGTAGTATATTTTAAATTACCATTCCATTCAACATTTCTAACATAGTATTTATTTCCTTCGTTGATCTTGATATCTATATTTACTGTTTTTTCATCAAAATCATAAACTGTATCATATTCAATTTCAGCATCACGAAATGCCATCTCATTGTATTTTGCTATGATCTTATCTTTATCATTTGAAAATGAGGAATACTGAAATTTAGACCCTAAATACATCTTATACCATTTCTTCTCTTTAGTATCTTTCATCTGCCTTTTAACCTTTGTATCTGAAAGAGCAGTATTTCCTTCAATATTGATCTGATTGATCTTGTAACGATTGCCTTTTGTAATGTTGATCTTCATCATCACACTATTATTTACTAACGTATCTACCTGTGTATTGATAATTACTTTAGCATGTAGAAATCCTTTACCTACAAAATAGTTCCTTGAAGTTTGTTTTACCTTAAACAATAAATCTTCTGTGACAATTTTACCACTATATAGATCTAAGTCTTCCCTAAGGTTATCACCTTCAGATTTTGAAATTCCTTTAAAACTATATCTTGAAAGCCTTTCTCTTTCTTTTAATTTGATCACAAGAAAAACATCGGACCCTTGTATTTTTTCAGCATAGATCTTTATATCAGAAAAAAGATTCTCTTTCCATAAATTCCGAATAGCATTTGAAATTTCCTCACCTGGAATCTGGAGAGTTTTACCCCTAACCAATTTAGATTTTTGAATGATCAAATTATGATCAAAATTTCTAACACCGTCTACCACAATCCCAGCGATAGTATATTGTTTAGGTGATTGATAATCAACTTTAGATGAAAATTGAGCATTTATAGTACTCAATAAACTAATAAAAACAATGAAAACTATAAATTTAACTAACCTCATTTATTCCTAATTGCTCTGTTGTTTTTCCAAATCTTCTTTCTCTATCCTGATAATCTACAATGGCTTCAAAAAAACTTTCTTTTGTAAAATCAGGCCACAATGTATCAGTGAAAAATAATTCTGTATATGCCATTTGCCACATTAAGAAATTACTAATCCTACTTTCTCCACTGGTTCTAATCAGCAATTCAGGATCAGGATAATCTGCAGTTGATAAATAAGAACTGATTAACTGTTCATTTATTTCATCTGACTTTAAATTATTTTCTTCAATTTCTTTTGCCATCTTACTAATAGCTTTAGTAATCTCCCATCTTGAACTGTAGCTCAACGCTAAAATCAGTGTAACTTTTTTATTATCCTTTGTTCTTTCCATTGCATCTGCTAATGCATTTTGGCAACTTACTGGCAAATTAGAAATATCTCCAATAGTTTTCAATCTAACTTCATTTTCATGAAGCGATTCAATTTCAGATGAAATAGATTTAACCAATAAATCCATTAATGCATCCACTTCCTCCTTTGGTCTACTCCAGTTTTCAGTGCTAAAAGCATAAAGGGTTAAGTATTTTACCCCTATTTCACCCGCAGCACTTAAAGCTTCTCTAACTGATTCTACGCCACTTGTATGACCAAAAATCCTTAGCTCTCCCTTTTGTTGGGCCCACCTACCATTACCATCCATTATAATGGCAATATGCTCAGGCACATGATCTTTCTTTATTTGATCTTTAAAACTCATTGAAAATAACTGTGCGAATTTCTACAATATTCTTGACAAAAAGAAATATATTTTACCATGTAGGACAACTGGTAGTTTTATAAAGTCTATAGGTTAATACAAAACCAGTAAATGCGTACCAATCCTTATTATTAGGATTGCCTCTAGATAATCCATAGTTTGTGTTATTAACTCCTTCAGGATTATCACTTCTATCACTTAATTCTGCTGCTAAAGTTCCTGATTGTTGAGCTAGTAAGGTTTGATTTGGATATAATCCACTAACATCATCTATATAATCAGTAAATGTTTTTCTCATCCCATATTCTAAGGCAATAGCTAATTGCTCAGCTATATTTACTTTAAATCCAAATCCAAAAGGAATGGTAATTTGACTTAACGAATAAGGGTTTCTACTATTCTGAGAGGTCCCCTGACCTTCAGTACCTAATGGCTGAAGCTCTACCCACTCACCTTCAAACTCAGCTTTAGGGTTCATTTTCATATAAGTAATACCACCAAAAAAGTAAGGAGTCCCAAATTTTGGCAATTCAGTATCCGTTTGACCTAATTTATAGGGAAAGAAATTAACTTCAATAATAGGTCCTATTTCTAATATAGTTGACCTGAAACTAAGATTCCTTCTAACTTGTAATTCCAAACCAGATTCAAAATCAGAAGACTTTAACCTGCCATACATGAAATTTATTCGTAAAGCGATCCTCTCATTTTTAAAATTATTTCTATAGATACCTCCTAATACAAAATCCTGCTGGTTAAAATGACGATAGGGGTTAATATCTCCAATATAATAAGTATTCCCTATGAAAATACCCATTTCTGGAGTTTGAGCATAGGTGAAATTAAATGCAAAGTACAAAGTAATTATAGACAGAACCTTATTCATATTATTGTCCTTATTTACTAGCAAAATTAAACTATTTAGATAATAATAAACAGAGTAAGTATATAATTTGTTATAAATCAATGTTAAAATATGCTATTAATTTCTTGCATCCCTACCCCACATCAACTTATTCCTAATAGTTGAAAAAAAGTTTTGATCATTGAACTGAATAAGATTTATATTAAAATCTGATTTATGGATTTCAAGGATAGTATCCTTATCAATTGTAGCTGAACGACTATCTAATGTGGTTAAGAATTCTTCTTCTCTACCATCAATTCTAATGGTAATCTTAACATCATCTCTAACTACCAAAGGTCTTAAATTCAAATTATGAGGGGCGATAGGAGTAATTACAAAATTATCAGATCCAGGTGTTAACACAGGACCACCACATGACAAAGAATAGGCAGTTGAACCAGTAGGAGTTGCAATGATCAAACCATCAGCCCAGTAGGAATTTAAAAATTCATCATTAATTGAAACATGAATGGTCATCATAGTAGAAGAATCCTTTTTATGCACAGTAAATTCATTCAATGCAAAATTGTCTATACCAAATTTATTATCCTCACATTTTAAAGTAATCAATGTTCTTTTATCTATCTTATAATCTCCATTTAATAAATTATTAATAGCATTTTCAATTTCTTTTTTTGGGTTATTCGCTAAAAACCCCAATCTTCCAGTGTTGACACCTATAATAGGAACACTTGACTCTCTTACTGTTGTTATTGTATCTAAGATAGTACCATCACCACCTATGCTTATCAAAAAATCTAGTTCTTTATCAATTTTACAAGGTGTATTGTAAATAGAAATATCATCTGGTAATTGAATCCTATCTCCAATAAATTCTTTAAGGTCATGATTGATAAACACCTCTATATTGTTCTTTAATAATAATTTAAATAGCTGATCTATATAAGGAAAAGCATCATCATTAAACTTAATACCATATACTGCAATTTTCATAACTATTCAAATGCTTTATTACATGTTTAAATATTTCATTAACCCTTGATATCTTTTTTTCATATCCTGTTCGAATTCATCCTCAGAAAAAGATGCTTTCACCTTATAATCATAACGGTAAAAGGTTTGTAAAACAGCCTCAATATTTGTGCGATTTATTTTAATAGTAACATCCATCATTTTTGAATCTAATGAAGAAGTAATAAAAGAAGATAAAACTTTAGCATCATTACTTTCAACGATTTGCGAAATATGAGCCAATGAATAATCAAATTGATTTATTTCTAAAACAATTACAGAACCAGCTTCAGAAATTGAAGAAGTATTGGTTAAATAATCCATTAATTGTTTCATTGTAGATAAACCAATATATTTTTCTTTTTTATTTAAAATAGGCACCACACTTAATTTCAATTCTGCAACCATTTGCATCACCTTATAAACATGAACATCTTCGAACACAAATGGACGATTCATTGTTAAATTAAGCTCAGAAACTGGTAGACTTGCCTCATTACAATCGTAAATCATGTTTTCAGTCACCAATCCATAATATTTACTTCCATCTACTACAGGTAAATGACTTACTCTAAACTCATCCATCCATTCCAGTGCTTTTTCCATTGATTCAAATGGCTTAATAGGAGGAACATCATCTTTTATTAAGTCTCTTGCTATCATTAATTATTAAATTCGTTCTAAAAATACGAATTATCGAACTCTATTGTTTTATTTAGAAAAAACTTAATAGATAAAAAAGATAGATTTATAAATAATTTAATATGACACGACTTAGTGTAAATATCAATAAAATAGCCACTTTAAGGAACGCTAGAGGAGGAAATGTTCCAGACCTAATAGATTTCGCTTTAAAGATTGAAAAATATGGAGCCAATGGAATTACAGTACATCCAAGACCTGACGAAAGACACATCAAATACAATGATGTAATTGCATTAAAAAGAACAGTTCAAAATGAGTTGAATATTGAAGGAAATCCTAAAGAAGAAAAATTCGTTCAACTCGTATTAGATACATTACCTGAACAAGTCACATTAGTACCAGACAGTAATAACCAGCTCACTTCAGATCATGGCTGGAATACATTTACTGAAAAAAAATTCTTGATCGAAATAATTGAAGTCTTTAAAAAAAAAGGTATTCGAACCTCTATTTTTGTTGATCCTGAAGAAAATATAGTAGCAGGAGCAGCTGAAACAGGAACTGACAGAATAGAGCTATATACTGAGAATTATGCAAAAGAATATCTAATAGATCCTAAAAGAGCGATTGATCCCTTTATAAATGCAGCTTTAAAAGCCAATGAGTTGGATATTGAGATTAATGCCGGTCATGATCTAGACCTAATAAACCTAAATTATTTTTCTAAAAATATTAAAGGTCTTAAAGAAGTCTCTATTGGGCATGCGCTAATTTCAGATGCGCTAATTTATGGGATGGAAATTACTGTTGGCAAGTACCTCAATGAATTAAATAGACCATGAAATTACATTATAAAAAATTTGGACAAGGACAACCACTTTTAATACTCCATGGACTTTTCGGATCTTCTGATAATTGGCAAACGTTAGCCAAAAAATTCAGTGAATATTTTACAGTTTATTTAATAGATCAGAGAAATCATGGTCACTCTCCTCATGATGAAAACATTAATTATGACTTGATGGCTGATGACCTTAATGAATTGATTGAAAATGAAAATTTAAATGACATTACCTTATTAGGTCATTCAATGGGCGGAAAAACAGTCATGAGGTTTTCACAAAAATATCCCTCATCTATTTCAAAACTAATAATTGTAGATATAGGTAGAAAAGAATATCCAATGCACCATGATAAAATTATACAGGGATTATCTGCTATAGATCTTAATATAATAAAATCAAGAAATGGAGCAAGAGAAATTTTATCTAATTATGTAGTAGAAGAAAGTCTTCTTCAGTTTTTATTAAAAAACCTTTATTGGATAGAAAAAGGACAACTTGCATGGAGAATGAATTTACCTGTTATCATCAAAAACATGAAAATGATACTATCAGAGATTCCTACTGAAATTGTGCTAACGCCTACTCTTTTTCTAAAAGGAGAAAAATCCCATTATATTGAAGAGTCAGATTTTAATGACCTTATGTATTATTTCCCAAATAGTGAAATTGAAACTATCTATAATGCAGGTCATTGGCTTCATGCTGAAAATCCAATAGATTTTTATCAGCTCATAATGGACTTTCTAAAATAATTTCAAAAAAAAAGGCCTCATAAGAGGCCTTAAAAGTTTTATATAAATAGATCTTATAATTTTGTGTAAGTCGCAGTACAAGTTCCACTTCCAGCTAATCCTGCATCATATGCATAATCTATTACCATCTCAGTACCTGTTTCATTAACAGTTCCAACTCCAGAAATAGTTATATCAATTATACCACCCACATTAAAAGTGTTTGAAGGTATAGTAATAGTTGAACCATCTACAGAAGCTGTTAATTGAGTAATGAAATCATTGAAGTTGTCAATAATAAATTCATTTTCTGATGAACCAGGTATTACTGACTGATTATCAGAACATATATCAACAGTTGTAACAACAACATCAATGGTGCAATCATGAGATACAGTATAATCACCCATTAAGCTACTTGCACACATCTCAACGGAAACTGTTGTTTGTGCAGTTGTAACATTGTCATTTTTATCTGTTGCAGAATAAGTAACTGTATAGGTCCCTGCTGTATTTACATCAACATCACCAGTTATTACTACATCAACATTATCACCATAAGCATCTATTGCAGAAGCACCAGCTTCTGTATATGTATCACCTAGGCACAAAGTAATTTGAGTATCGCCATTCAAAGTTAAAGTAGGAGCCGTTTTTTTCTTTTTACACGATACCATCACCATAGATACCATTAATAAAAAACCTGCTGTTTTAAGTGTCCATTTAATTGTTTTCATTTTTATTGTTTATTGTGTTATTATTTAATTTTTAATTAAAGCAAATTTAAAAGTTGAAAATTTACCGTCTGCCAATACACTTGCTAAATAAATTCCAGATGGAATTTCATTCAATTGCATTTTAATTTCAGAGCTGTAAAAGTAATTATTATTCATAATCAGCTGACCAGACATGTCTAATATTTTAATTTCCAGTGTTTTAACATTTTTATTTAAAAAAATATTTAACTCATTCTCATTGTTTAAGAAAGCTGTTTTAATCAACTCATTTTGCTCCATTACAGCAACGTCACCCCCTAAAATAACTTGCATACAAACAGGTATATGATCACTCATATAGAAAAGGGCTGTTGCAATATCTTGTGAAACAGCTGTATTGTTGGGTATATGAATATCTCCATTATAATGATTTCCATCCTGTCCAAAAGCCTCATAAGTACCATCTAAGTATAATACTCCTGAGCTCCCATTTAGGATATCACTAGTAGTAAAAATAAAGTCAAAACGATCATCCATGCCGCCACCAGCACCTCCTGCATAGCCTTGATTCATTCTTGTGCTTTGAGTATGATAAGCCTTATACCCAAAATTAGTATGCCATAATCCCATTTTATTAACTGGATCATTTAAAACAACTGCTCCCCCTGTAAGGATTTCCTGACATCCCTGTTCTCCATTTTCATAAAAATTGAAATCTCCTCCTACAAATAAATTATCGGTTCTGTTATTATTGTCAAGATATGCTTTCAAAGCCTGCGCCTCAACATAACGTTGATCCATTTCATTTTGCTGACTACCTGCTTTTAAATGAAGTGAATAAAAATAAAGATAGGTAGTATCTGTTAACGAAGACATTCCTGGCTCTTTATAATACATTTTATATTCACTAATATCCCTTAAAACGGTAGGAATTTGATATTGTGAAGCTAATCCTAATTTATTTGAATTATAAAACAATAAATTATCTGTATCTGGTCCATCATAAAAAAGGGCAGATTCATAATAATTAACACCCCCTACATTAAGTGCATTATCCTTGATTTGCACACCCCCTCCAAAAGAAGTTAATTCATTCACTACTAAAACATCTGGTTTAACATGAACCAATATTTTTTTTAATGTATCAATTCTATCTGGTTGAGAAATTGGAAAATCCAATAAATTATAATACATAATCTTCAATGTATCCTGAGAATATATCTGTAAAAATGTAAAACAAAAAATTGTAGCAACAAAACTCTTAAAACCCATGTTCATTCGATTTCTTTTACAAGTAGTACATATACCGGAAAATGATCACTATATCCCCCCATAAAAGTAGAGCCAACATAAGTTCTATAAGGATAGCCTCTGAAATTTCCTTCTTGGTTCTTCAAAAACTCCTTGTTGTAAATTTTTGAAGTATAAAATTTAAAGGATTTATAGGAACTATTTTGAGCAATTAAGGATGGTGTTAAAACAAACTGATCAAAAAGATTCCAATTATCTCTGTAAGCCAATGTGCCAATCCCATTTTTAAAATGTCTCATCATACAATTAAACATCTCTCCATCTTTAAAGTTGCTTGTCTCACCTTTAGCTTTTAGAAATTCTTTGACACTAGGTGAAATTGGATCATCATTCAAGTCTCCCATTATAATAACTTTAGCATCAGTTTCAGTTTTAAGGATAGAATCCACTATAGATTTTGATAGGATAGCTGCTTGAATTCTTTTGGGTCTACTTTTCTTTTCCCCTCCCCTTCTTGATGGCCAGTGTAATACTATAAAATGAACTCTTTCACCAGAATATTCACCTGTAACCAAGAGTTGATCTCTTGAAGCAAAATCAGGATCATCTGGCATCTTCAATCTAAAAGATTTACTTGATTCAACAGTAAAGTATTTAGGGTTATATAATAATCCACAATCAATTCCTCTACGATCTGGCCCTTCGTGATGTACTATTTGATAGTTTCTATTCTTTATCTTTTTATTAGCGACTAGGTCTTCTAAAACATTTTTATTTTCTATTTCACATACACCAAGAACGGACACACCATCTGGGGAAAAAGAAGTAACCCCTAATTGACTGATCACATCAGCCATATTATTTAGCTTATGAAAATATTTCTTAGTATTCCACTGCTTTTGACTATGGGGAGAAAAATCATCCTGTAATATCTTATTAGTATCAGGATCAATTATAGTGTCAAATAAATTTTCAAGGTTATAAAAACCAAAACAAGCAACTTCATATTGTTTATTATTATCAAGCTCCTGACTGTATATAATACATGAAATAAAAAAGTAAAAAAACAATAATGAAGATTTAAAGTAGCTCACGTAAAAGATATTGTTATTATATTAATTTTGTTTTCCGTTGTTATGTTTGCATAACAAATATATATTGTTTTAACTAATATGAAGTTCATTAAAAAAATATTTTATTTCTCTTTCTTAATAACATGTTTATCCGTCCAAGGTCAAACAGATTCAACGGCAATTAATGATTCTTTATCAAATCTTATTCCAGTTTTTACAACTGGAGCAGATCTATTAGAAAATGATTCTCAATCACAAGATGTAAGCGGGCTTCTTCAATCTTCAAGAGATGTTTATACTTCTCAAGCAGGGTTCAATTTCAGTGCTGCAAGGTTCAGATTTAGAGGATATAGTTCCGAACACACCTCATTATTGCTTAATGGCATTCCAGTTAATGATCCTGAAAATGGTTGGGCTATATGGAGTTACTGGGGAGGTTTAAATGACATGACTCGATACCCAGAAGTAAGAAATGGGATTTCCTCATCTCATAAAACATTTGGTGGTGTAGGAGGATATTCATTTATCTCATTAAGACCTACTGATAAAAGAAAAGGACATCGCATCTCCTATTCATCAACCAACAGAGCTTATAGAAATAGATTAATGTATTCTTATAATTCTGGGTTAACAAAAAAAGGATGGGCTTTCTCTTCTTGTTTTTCATCAAGATGGTCTGATGAAGGATATGTTTCTGGCACCTATTATAATGCTATGAGCTATTTACTTGCAATTGAAAAAAGAATAAATAGTTCTCATAGTTTAAGTCTAGCTGGATTTGCTGCTCCAACTGTTCAAGGAAGACAAGGAATTGCTATACAAGAAACATATGACCTTACAGGAGATAATTTTTACAATCCTTATTGGGGTTACCAAACACAATCTGATGGTACTCAGAAAAAAAGGAACGCAAGAATTAGAGATAATCATAAACCATACGTTTCTCTTTCTCACTATTGGAAAATTAATGACCAATCAAAAATATCAACTACAGCATATTCTGTTTTCGGAAGAACAGGAAACACCAATTTAAATTGGTATGACGCTAAAGATCCAAGACCTGATTATTACAAATACCTTCCTAGCTATTATATTGATGATCCAACAATGATGGCACAAGTGACTAATGATTGGGAATCTCAAAATGCTACAATTTCCCAAATAGATTGGGATGGCTTATATAATGCCAACTACAAAAACCTATACACAATAAACAACGCCAATGGATTAGCAGGAGAATCTATTACAGGAAATCGATCCAAATATATTATTGAAGAATATAGATTAGATCCAAGACAATTTGGGATCTACTCTTTTTATAATAACAACATTAATGACCATTTCTATTTAACTGCTGGGATCAATATAGATAATTACACTAGTCATAATTATAAATTGATGGACGACCTTTTAGGAGGTGATTTCTGGATAGATGTAGATCAATTTGCAGAACAAGATTTCGAAGATGAAAATGCGGCCCAAAACGATTTACAGAACACAAACAATGTAATAGAAAATGGAGAGAAGTTTGGATATGATTATGATCTTCATATTAATAAATATGAACTTTTCACTCAATTAGATTACACTTCTCGTAAAATAGAGGCCTATGTTGGTCTAACAGGATCAAACACCACCTTCTGGAGAGATGGAAAAATGCAAAATGGAAGATTTCCTGATAATTCTTTAGGCGAATCTGAAAAAAATAACTTTACCAATTTTGGAGCTAAAATTGGCTTACTTTATAAAATAACAGGAAGACATTTAATTTCCATTAATAGTATTTATAGTACTAAAGCTCCTTTTGCAAGAAATGCATATGTTTCACCAAGAACTCGAGATCAGATCGTTCCTAATTTAGAAAGTACTGAAATTATTTCAGCTGATGCAAGCTATATATTCAGACTACCTAATATAAAAGGAAGAATTACTGGATTTTACACTCAAGTCAATGATCAAACATGGGCACGTTCCTTTTACCATGATGAGTACAGGACTTTTGTCAATTACATGATGACCAATGTCGATCAGCTTTTTACAGGAATTGAATTTGGAATTCAAGCAAACATTACTTCTTCATGGCAAGTCAATGGAGCTTTCACAATAGGTGATTACTTATACAATTCTCGTCCTATCGCCACAATCACAAGAGATAATTCTCAAGAAATAATTGCAGAGAACAAAATCATCTATTTAAAAAATTATAAAATTGGAGGAATGCCTCAAACTGCTTCTTCATTCGGAATCAAATACAATGCACCTAAATATTGGTATGCAGGTGCTAACATCAATTACTTTGCAGATATTTTTCTCGGTCCCAATCCAGACAGAAGAACCGAAGAAGCCCTTACGTCATATGCAATTGGAGACCCTCAAATAGAGAACATTCTAGCTCCTGAGCAATTGGAGAATGGGTTTACATTGAATATTTATGGAGGAAAAAGCTGGAAAATTTACAAGTACAACTCTTATATAAGATTGAATATTAATATTAATAATGTACTGAACAATACCAGTTTTAGAACTGGTGGATTTGAACAACTTAGATATGACATTGCAGATATAGGCCGGTTTCCTAATAAATATGGATACATGTATGGCCTTACTTATTTTGCCATGCTCAGCTATTTATTTTAAAAAATATGAAACATAATAACATTAAAATTTTATCATCTATTTTTATTATTAGTACGGTCTTGATCCATGTTTCTTGCAGAAAAAAATATGATGAGCCGCCAATAACACAAATTCCTGAAGGAAGTGTTATTACTATTGCAGATCTTAAAGCTATGTATACCGGTACTGATCTTTCTATTACAGAAGATTATAATATTTACGCAAATGTAACCACTGAAGAAACTGATGGGAACTTTTACAAAGAAGCTTACATACAAGATGCATCTGGTGCAATTCGTTTAAGGTTATTAGCATCTGGAGGTTTGTATATTGGTGATTCTATAAGGATTAATTTAAATGGAACTGTTCTTAGTGAATATAGTGGAATGATACAGATTGACTCTGTAGATGTAGACAAAAATATTGTAAAACAGGCTACTCAAAAACACATTACACCAACAACTTATTCCGTAAATCAGATCTCTCCTGCACTTCAGGGTTATTTAGTACAATTAAATGATGTTGAATTTATAAGTGCTGAGCTAGGATATAGCTATGCCGATGCCATTAATCAATTCAGTGAAAACAGAACACTTACTGACTGCAGTGGCAATACTATTTTAGTAAGAACAAGTGGATACGCTAATTTTGCAGACAACACACTTCCTTCAGATAATGGATCTATTATTGCAATAGTTGGCGTTTTCGGTTCTGATATTCAGCTTTACATTAGAGACATTAATGAAGTTGATTTTACTAATACCAGGTGCACAGGAGGAGGTGGATCAGGTGCTATATTAAGTAAGAATTTTGATGATGGATCTGTAACTTCAGGAGGATGGACCAATTATAATGTTTCTGGTTCTATTAGTTGGGAAACCTCAACAGCAGGAGGAGCTCCAGACCCATATGGAAGTATTTCTAACTACAACGGCTCTGGGAATGACCCTTGTGAAACCTGGCTAATTTCACCTGCCATTGACCTTTCTTCAACTACTAATCCTTATTTGAATTTTGAAAATGCATATAGCTATCTTGGTGACCCTTTAGAGCTTTATGTATCAACAGACTACGATGGCACAAGTGCTCCCTCAACAGCAACATGGCTTCAAGAATCCTTTACCTTATCAACTGGTTTTTTCTCTTGGGTCAATTCAGGTAATGTTAATTTACAGCCATATATTTCAGCAAATACTTATGTTGCGTATAAATACATAGGAAGCTCAAGTGACGGCAGCACATGGGAAGTAGATGATATTATAATTCAAGAATAAAATAAAAAAACATGAAAAACACCCTTACTATTTTAGTTAGCTTATTCCTATTTTATGGAATTTCAGCTCAAACCTATTTCACTGAAGATTTTGAACCTTCAGGAGGATCATTAACTCAAAATAACGCTTGGAATACTGAAATCATTACAGCACATCCAGATGGTTATGATTGGTATCATGACGATTTTAGCGGTGATGCGTTTGCGAAAGTTTCTAATTACAACGCTACATCTGCAACAAATAGTCCAATGGAAACCTGGTTAATCAGTCCTTTGATCGACCTTTCAACTGCATCAACTCCACAGCTTAATTTTGAAAATGTAAAAAGATTTGCTGGTGATGACCTTAAAGTATATATCTCAACAGATTACATCACAGTAACTCCAGCTAATTATACAATTTCTACAGCTGGAACTTCATGGAGTCCTTCTAGTATTACTATTAATGTGGGCGACACCGTTACCTGGATTAACACAAGTGGAAGTCATAATGTAAATGGGACTACAACTACCTTTCCCAACAACCCTCAGAGTTTTGGAAATTCTGTCGGATCCGGTTGGACTTATCAATTTGTTTTCACTGTTGCAGGCACTTATGAATTTCAATGTGACCCCCATGCTAGTTTTGGCATGACTGGTACTATTATAGTTCAAACAGTTAGCGCACCATCATGGACTGATATTACTGCTCAATTGAACATGGATTCGGATATTTCTAGCTGGAATTTTGTCAATTCTGGAAATTTAGATCTTAGTCCTTTTATATCTTCTTCTCCAAGCACAACAACTATAGCTTTTCAATATACGGGAGGAGCTTCTGATGGAAGCACTTATGAAATAGATGATATTCTTATTTCTGAAGGAGGCGCTAACCCTACAACAGTTTCTATTTATGATATTCAATTCACTACTGCAAATCCAGCAGATTCACCTTATATGGGCCAGCAAATAAATACTGGAGGAATTGTAACTTATGTAAGAGCAGACAACACTTATTATTTACAAAGTGGAGAGGGAGAATGGAGTGGCATATATGTATATGATACATTATCTAATGTAACAGAAGGAGACTCTATCACAATTAGTTGTGAAGTAGATGAATATTTCAATTTAACTGAATTAAAAAATGTAAATACTCTAGTAATTGTTTCTTCAGGAAATACATATTCTTCAAACCTCGTTTCTTCATTACAAGCAGCAAGTGAAGAATATGAAGGTTGTCTGGTAACCGTTAACACTGCTACTTGCACCAATGACAATGCAGGTTTTGGAGAATGGATTATTAATGATGGATCTGGTCCTTGTAATGTGGATGATTTTTTCTTCCCTTTTACACCTACACTAAATAATATATACAATGTAACAGGGCTTGTAGATTATAGCTTCAGTAACTTTAAGATACTCCCAAGAGATATAGATGATATTGATGAAATAACAACTATTGGAGAAAATGATTTAGTTCGTTTTAGCTATTATCCTAACCCAGCTAAAGATTTATTAAATATGGAATTACAAATGGATGCTACCATTAAAATTACAGATCTTTCGGGGAAAACTTGTTATAATAAAAATTTCGCTAAAGGAAATCATATAATTGATCTTCAAAATTTTTCTAAAGGAAATTACATCCTAAACATAGGAGAACATGTTAAAAAGTTATTGATTCAATAACATAAAATATTTTGATCTACTGAGGCCGCATTAAATAATGCGGCTTTTTTTATGGAATTTTTTATATCGTGCATCTAAATAACAAACCATAAAAATTACAACTATGAAAAAGCAAATCAATCTATTAATCATCCTCTTATTTAGTACCACTCTTTTCTCTCAAAACACTCCAGGGGAGATTAAAGGAAAAGTATTTTTTAAAGATGACCTTTCCCCTGTTCCAGGCGCAAGTGTATATGTAGAAGTAGGAAATACTAAAATTGGAGAGGCAACTGATTATGATGGTAAATTCACCATTAAACCATTGGATCCTGGCACTTATACTGTAACTATTTCATTCATGGGTATGCAAACAAAGAAAATAACATCTGTTAAGGTGCAACCCAACAAAATAAAATTCTTGGATGCTCAATTCTTAGTTGAACACACCAATGACACATTACCTTCATATACTGTTGAAACTAACGGAATAGATTTGATTGATCCTGAAAACCCAACTGCCAACATTATTGACGCCAAAGAATTAAAGCATAGCCCTGCTCTAAGAGATCCAGCTACACTATTACAAATTGCTGCTCCGGGAATTGCAGTAGGTGGTAATGGAGAGGTGTATATAAGAGGTTCTAGAAGTGATGCTGTTCAGTATTTTGTAGATGGAGTTAAAACAAAGAACTTGCAAGGCGTTCCAGGTAGTGCCATTCAGTCACTAACTGTATATACAGGAGGTGTGCCAGCTATGTATGGTGATGTTACAGGTGGTGTTGTAATACTTCAAACTAAAAGCTTTTTCGACTTATACAGAGAAAGAAAAGCGGCTATAGCACTTGGCGAATATTAAAAACCAATATCTTTTGATATCTACAATTCAAATAACGACCTTTATTATAGATTGCTATTTAAACATGAAAATATTGACCAACTATCAGATAAAGAATTAGTAGTTCGCTATCAAAAATCAAAAAATATAAAGTATTATGGACAGATTTTTAATAGATATTCCCACCTGGTATTTGGAGTCTGTCTTAAATACCTTAAAAATAAAGAAGAAGCTGAAGACGCCACTATGCAGATTTTTGAAAAAGCAATGAAAGACATGACCACGAGTGAAATAACATATCCTAAATCCTGGCTTTACAGCTGCACAAAGAATCATTGCTTAATGAAATTAAGGAAAAATAAAAATGATGAAGTTAACATAGCTGTTTTTCAAAACATCCAAGAAAATGAAGATGAGATCAATGAAAAAATAAATAAAGAAGTTCAATTAAATGAAATTGAAAAAGCAGTTAACAAACTAAAACCAGATCAGCAAAGAGCTATTAAACTGTTTTATTTAAATGAAAAATCCTATGCTCAAATTACTGATGAAACAGGATGGGACATCAAAAAAGTAAAAAGTGAGCTTCAAAATGGCAAAAGAAACCTCAAATTAATCCTTATTAATAAAAAATGAATGGACTAAAAAACATATTCAGTAAAAAGGATACACTCTCCAAAAAAGAGATAAAGGATTATTCAATTGGTCAACTTTCTGATGAAGAAAAAAGAGCAATTGAAGAAAAAATGCTTGACAATGAATTTGAACAAGAAGCCATGGAAGGGTTTGAATCTAATCCAAATGCAATTGAAGATTTTAATAGCGTTGAGCAAAAGATCAATTCTCAAATTAATAACTCTGGAAAACTATGGAAATCAAATTATACAATAATATTAGTCACAGTATGTATAGTCTCTGGTGCTGTTTTTACCATTAATCAATTAATGAATAAAGAAAATACAATCACAAAAAAACAAACAATTGTAAATCCTGATATTGAAAGTAAAAGTCAACCATTAGTTAAAGAGCTTTCAGATCAAGATATAGACAAATCCTCAATATTACCTGCAGATGAAATGGTTGATGCTTCAGAAATAGTCCTATCTACTCCTATCACTATAGATAATGAAACCAACAACAACACCTTTGAAATGGAATCGGAAGTTGAAGAAATTATTAAAATGAAATCCATTGAAGCCGTAAAAATAAATACTACAATTTCTTTAAGTAATGAGCCTGTTTCTATTAGCAATATTTCTGTAAAATATGTAAAGGAGTTACTCACTGTAAATTATAAGGCATTACATACCGAGAAGATCACTACAACAGAATTTAAATTATCAGGACTTCCTGCATCAGCAGAAAATAAAAGTTCAGTAACTATAGGAGATGTTCAAACGATCATTAAAGAAATCTCCTATGATGACTATTTATTAGAGGCCATGATATTATTCAGAAATAATAATTTCAAAGCAGCACTTAAAAAATACAAAGTAATACTTGAGCAATATCCAAAAGACCTTAATGCCTTATTCTATGGAGCTTTATGCTATTACAACATCAATCAATTGAACAGCGCAATAGCACATTTTAATAGCTGTATTGAACATAAATACAATACTTTTTATGAAGAAGCCAACTGGTACAAAGCCATTTCTTTATATGAAAAGAACGACAAGTCTGCATGTATTGAAACTTTAAACAAGATTATTCAAGGAAAAGGATTTTACACTAAAAGAGCAGAAGAATTAATGAGTAAAATGCAAAAAGAGGTCAATAATTAAAAAGTACTTCTTTAGGATCTTTTGAATTAAAGATTTTTTCAATTGGATTTTCCAATATCTCTTTAACATTCACCAAAAACCCAACACTATCTTTACCATCAATAATTCTGTGATCATAAGATAAAGCTAAATACATAATAGGCCTTATTTCCACCTTTCCGTTTACAACAGTAGGTCTTTCAACAATATTATGCATCCCTAAAATAGCCGATTGGGGAGGGTTAATAATAGGAGTACTTAACATAGATCCAAATACACCTCCATTAGTAATAGTAAAAGTGCCTCCTGTAATCTCATCTAAGGAAATCTTACCATCTCTTGCTTTAGTTGCCAGGTATTTAATGGTTGATTCAATCTCTAATAAATTCATTTTTTCAGCATTCCTTAAAACTGGAACCATCAATCCTTTAGGTGAACTTACTGCAATCCCTATATCTGCATAATTATAGGAAACCATATGATCGCCATCGATCATTGAATTCACCTCAGGAAATTCTAATAATGATTCTGTACATGCTTTAGTGAAGAAAGACATGAATCCTAATCCAACTTCATATTTCTCCTTGAATTCATCTTTGAATTGTTTTCTTAGGTCCATTATGGGCTTCATGTCCACCTCATTAAAAGTGGTTAGCATAGCTGTTTCATTTTTAACAGCCACTAATCTAGAAGCGATCTTTCTCCGAAGCATGCTCATCTTCTTTGATTCACTCTGGCGATCTGTTCTAGCAGCACCGGATCTTAATGCTGTCATTACATCCCCTTTTGTAATTCTTCCATCCTTTCCTGATCCCTGAATTAATTCAGCAGCCAATTCGTTCTCCTCAATCATTTTTTTAGCAGCGACACTTGGATGACCAGAAGCATATGAATCTGACTGTACTATTGGTTCTTGTTGTTTTGTTTCTTTAGGAGCTTCCTGTGATTTATCTTCAGATATACTTTCTTTTTGGGCTGATTGAAATCCTTCCGGCTTTTCAGCTGAAGTATCGATTAAACAAACTATCTGTCCAACTTCCACTACATCACCAACCTCAGCTTTTAGTGTAATGATTCCTGCTTCTTCAGCTGGCAATTCTAAAGTTGCCTTATCAGAATCTACTTCTGCAATAGTTTGGTCTTTCTCTACATAATCCCCATCATCTACCATCCATTCAGCAATTTCAACTTCTGAAATAGATTCACCTGGACTTGGAACTTTCATTTCTAGAACTGACATCTTTTTATTTATTTTTTGATGAATAACTCATTACTTTTTTAATGATCTCATTATGTCTAATTTCATGCACTTTTGGAGATCCACTAGCTGGACTTGCTGACACATGTCTAGAACAGCAAATCAATGAACTAAATTTCCACATTCGAAGCATATATGACCATGCACCCATGTTTTCTGGTTCTTCTTGAGCCCAAATATATTGACAGGATTTTCCATATTTAGCAATAATATCTTTGAGCTGTTTCTCAGGAAATGGATAGAGCTGTTCAACCCTTACAAAAGCCATATTGGTAATCTCTTTTTCTTCTTTTGCCTCAATAAGATCGTAATAAAACTTTCCTGAACATAAAACTACCGCTGCAACATCATTTAAATCCTTACTCTCATCATCAATGACTTCCTTAAAACCTCCTTTAATAAATTCATTTATACTAGAAGTCGCTCTAGGATACCTTAATAATTTTTTGGGGGTAAATACGACTAAGGGTTTTCTAAATTTCCTTTTAAGCTGTCTCCTTAATAGATGAAAATAATTTCCTGGCAAAGTACAATTGGCTATCTGAATATTTTCTTCTGCACATAATTGCAAAAATCTTTCTAATCTTCCAGATGAATGTTCTGACCCCATTCCCTCATAACCATGAGGCAATAACATCACTAAACCATTTTGTGTCCCCCATTTATCTTCAGCAGAACTAATAAACTGATCTATAATGATTTGGGCTCCATTATTAAAATCTCCAAATTGAGCTTCCCAAACAGTTAGTCCTTCAGGGGAATTAAAAGCATAACCATAATCAAAACCCAATACAGCATACTCAGATAAGAGAGAATTATAAATTGTAAATTCACCCTGACCTTCAGACAAAGTATTCAAAGGAATTATTGCTTCTTCAGTATCTTCTGTTTTTACAACTGCATGACGATGAGAAAACGTTCCTCTTTCAACATCTTGCCCAGATATCCTTATAGCATGTCCCTCTTCCAATAAAGTAGCATAAGCCAATAGTTCTCCCATCGCCCAATCCAAACTATCGTTCTCTAGCATTTTTAAACGATCATTGAATAATTTTATGATCTTACGGAAATAATTTTTGTTTTCAGGTAATGAGTTCATCTTTTTAGCAAGCTCCAACAACAGCTCTTTACGTACTCCAGTTTCAGGAGATTTTAAGAAGTCCTTTTCATTGGCCTTTTTATAAGGCTTCCATTTTTCTTCTAAAAAGTTAGTCACTTTTGCTTTCTGGATCTGCTTAGCTTCTTCCAATCTATCTTGAAGCATAGAATCAAATTCGAGTTCCATATCTTTCCCCTCATCATTACTAATGACTTTTTCATCTACCAACTTTTTTAAATAGATCTCTCTAGGGTTTGGATGTTTAGCAATCGCTTTATATAGTTGGGGTTGAGTAAACTTAGGCTCATCTCCTTCATTATGACCATATTTTCTATAGCATAGTAAATCAATAAATACATCTCTTGAAAATTCCTGTCTGTATTGTAAAGCTATTTGCATTGCTTGTACTACAGCTTCAACATCATCTCCATTAATATGAAAGACAGGACATAAAGTAGATTTAGCAACATCTGTACAATAGGTACTAGATCTAGCATCTAAATAATTAGTTGTAAACCCTACCTGGTTATTAATAACAATATGAAGAGTACCTCCTGTTCTATATCCATTAAGCTGAGCCATCTGAATCACCTCATAGACAACTCCCTGCCCAGCTATCGCAGCGTCTCCATGAATTAAAACAGGAACAATCTTTGAGTTATCTTTATCCAATTCAGTATCAATCTTAGCTCTTGTAATACCTTCTACAACAGGGTCAACAGCTTCTAAATGAGATGGATTAGGAGACAAAGTTAATTTCACCTCATGTCCACTATCTGTTTTAGATTCTGAAGTGTATCCTAAATGATATTTAACATCTCCATCAAAAAGACTGTCTTCATCATAGATCTTCCCTTCAAATTCACTAAAGATCTCTTCATAGGTTTTGTTGAATATATTGGCCAATACATTTAACCTTCCTCTGTGTGCCATTCCCAAAACAAATTCACTAATTCCCATTTCTGCACCTTTCTCAATAAGCACATCTAAAGCAGGGATCAAAGATTCTGCTCCTTCAATTGAAAACCTTTTTTGCCCAACAAATTTTTTCTGTAAAAACTGTTCAAAAACATTGGCCTGATTTAGCTTATGCATTATATGAACCTTCTGATCTTTAGAAAGCACTGGTCTATTCTTTAGCTCAATTCTCTCCCTAATCCATTTAACACGATTTGGATGTCGAATATATTGATATTCAATACCAATAGATTCACAATAAGTGGCTTCTAAATGAGCAATAATATCTTTTAAAGTAGCAGGGCCAATTCCTATTTGTTCTCCAGCCTGAAACACTTTATCTATATCTGCTTCTTCTAAACCGAAATTCGTGAATTTCAAAGAAGGAGAATATTTTCTTCTTTCTCTAACAGGATTGGTTTTAGTAAAAAGGTGACCTCTACTTCTGTATTCATTGATCATTCTTATTACCATAAACTCTTTCTGAACATTTAAAGGGATCTCTCCTGGATCTTCATCATAATTCTTTCTAGCAAATTCAAATCCATTGAAAAAATTTCTCCAACCTTCTTCTACTGAAAATTCATCTTTACTGTACTGATTATAAAGATCTTCAACTACTGAAGCCTCAGTATTACTCATATAGGAATGCTTATCCATTTAATTTAATTATTCAGGAGCACAAATTTAGTATTTTAATCAACCCCTATTCTCGAGAAAATGTCATTTTTTATTTTTATTTGATCTTATTCTATTTTACTTCTTAAAATAATTTTCTGAAGCTCCCTTTTTAAAACAGATTTTGCTAAATTTTCAATATCGAATTGTTTGTTTTTATTTAATTCTTGATCTTTAATGTCAACTCGATATAAAAAGCCAATAAACAATGCTTCATTCTTTATTATAGAGATTTCTATCCAATCCATCAATTCTTTATAAAATGAATTAAAATTGATATTATCTGAAAACCTGTAGCTTAGACCAGAAAGTGCTAAGTCTTTATTTAATTGGTTAATTACTCTTTTTAATACTTGATCATCAGTAATTAAAAATCCTTTATAAGCTATAATATCCATTTTGTTCATTTAAAATTAGGACTTTGTCTTCAACAAATAGATAATATTCAATGGGAAAATTTATTTTTACGCAAAAAACACACGCTGATGAAAGTATTAATTACAGGTGGATCAGGTTTAATTGGAAGGTCAATAACTCATGAATTATTAAAGCAAGATATTTCAGTAGTTCATTTAACTAGAAACTGTAATTCATTAGCTGGCGTTAAGACATATGAATGGGATTGGGAAAAAAAACAGATCGATACTTCATGTTTTAAAGATGTTACACATATCATTCATTTAGCAGGAGCTGGGATTGCAGATAAACCATGGACCATGAGAAGAAAGCGGTTCATTGTAAAAAGCAGAGTTTATACAACACGTCTTTTGCATGAAAAGGTAAATGAGCTTAACCTTCCATTAAAAGCATTTATATCTGCATCTGGAACTGGATACTATGGAGCTCAAACTATTGATAAAATATTTGACGAAAAGGAGCCTGCTTATAAAGACTTCATAGCGGAGTGCTGTGTACAATGGGAAGAAGCCGCTGATCTTTTCGAAACTAATTCTAGAGTTGTAAAACTCAGGCTAGGAATCGTACTAAATAAAAAAGAAGGCGCACTACCTAAATTGTCATCCTTTATAAATAAAGGGATTGGGTCTGCTATTGGATCTGGAAAACAATACATGCCTTGGATCCATTTAGATGATACTGTGAATTTATTTATTGAATCCCTGAAAAATGAAAAAATGAAGGGTGTTTATAATGCTGTTGCTCCAGAGCATCAAACAAATAAAGAATTCACCATCGAATTAGCTAAGGCACTAAATAAAAAAGTAAGAGTACCTAATGTGCCACCATTTGTTTTAAAAACAATATATGGTGAATTAGCAGACATTCTTCTTTATGGGTCAAGAGTTTCTTCTGAAAAATTATTAAAAGAAGGATTTCAATTTAAATATAACGAACTGAATAAAGCACTTGATCAAATTTATAATCAATAGGTTCTTTTCATTAAGCTGTTGGCAAAAGAAATCAGCTTTTCTCTGTTAGTCTCATCTATAGATAACCCATTTATAGAATGTAGTGCCTTATTAAAATATTTTTGTTGAAGTAATCCTGCCTTTTCCTTTACATTAAGAGTTTTATATATTTCTAGAATTGTTTCAACTCGTTGGGCAGACGATGTATTAGCTGAAGAGTTATTAAGGGTCTCTTTTTGTTCATTAGTTGCAGATGCTACTGCCAAAAAATAAAGAGCTGTTTTTTTCCCCTCAATTATATCCCCACCCTTTTGTTTTCCAAAACTAAGATCTTCGGCATAGGCATCCAGTATATCATCATGAATCTGAAAAGCTATTCCTAAATTCATTCCAAAATCATAAATAAGGTCTATGTCATTCTGTTTAGCATTAGAAAGAATAGCTCCGATTTTCAACGCACATGCCAATAAAACAGATGTTTTAAGCCTGATCATCTCAATATATTCATCTATCTCAGCTTCTAATCTATTCTCTAGGTCAATATCCATCTGCTGACCTTCACACACTTCAATAGCTGTTTGATTATATACTTTTAAAACATTACTTATGTATTTTTCAGAGCAATTAGACATCAATGAGTTTGCATATGCAAATAATATATCTCCAGCTAAAATAGCTCTATTGGAATCCCATTTTAAATGCGCACTTTGTTTCCCTCTTCTCAGGGGTGCCTCATCCATTATATCATCATGAATTAAAGTAAAATTATGGAAGAGCTCTATTGCTACAGCTTGATCAACTGTATCATTAATGTCCCCATTAAAGAGATCCACGGCTAATAAAAGTAAAGATGGGCGAATTCTTTTACCCTTTAATTCAAGTATATATTGAATGATCTCAAAATCTATTTTTGAGTTATTATCTAAGATGAATTCATCAACTCTTTTATCAATAACAGACTGATAATGCTCAAACATATTAATCGATTAATGTAACAAGCTTAACAAATAATTTCCATAGCCACTTTTCATAAGTGGTTGAGCTAATTTTTCTAATTGCTCATCATTAATAAATCCTCTTGTATAAGCAACAGCTTCAATACATCCGACCCCAAGCCCTTGCCTTTCTTCAATTGTCTGAACATAATGAGAAGCTTGAATAAGAGACCTGAAAGTACCTGTATCCAACCAAGCAACACCTCTCTCCATAATCTCCACTTCTAATTCTCCTTTTTCTAAATAAGCTTTATTTACATCTGTAATCTCATATTCACCCCTTGGACTCATCTCTAAGTTTTTAGCAATCTCAACTACATTATTATTGTAAAAATATAGACCAGGCACTGCAAAATGAGATTTAGGCTTTGCTGGTTTTTCTTCAATAGAAAGCACCTTATTTTCATTATTAAATTCAACCACACCATAACGTTCAGGATCCATAACATGATAGGCAAAAACCAAACCACCTTCAGGATCGGTACACTTCCTTAATTTCTTTCCTAGATCAGATCCGAAAAATATATTATCCCCTAGTATTAAAGCTACTTTGTCATTTCCAATAAATTCTTCCCCTAGTACAAAAGCTTGAGCAAGACCATTGGGTTCATATTGAATTTTATATTCAAAATTACATCCCAATCGAGAACCATCCCCTAATAATTTCATGAATGCCGCCTGATCATCTGGAGTAGTAATAATTAAAATATCTCTAATACCAGCATGCATTAATGTTGATAGTGGGTAATAAATCATGGGCTTATTATAAACAGGCATTAACTGTTTACTAACACCTATTGTTAAAGGATGTAGCCTTGTCCCTGACCCTCCTGCAAGTATAATTCCTTTCATAATTATTTTTCGTTATAAATTTTCAATTCATCTATTTCAATATCCTCATCGTTATCTATAAATTCATTTTGATAATCTCTAAATGTTTTTGTTGTTATCATTTTATCAAGAGATAAAAGTAAAGAGGGAAGTAAAACAAGATTAGCCAGCATAGCAAAAAAGAGAGTTACTGAAACTAATATCCCCAACGCCTGAGTTCCACCAAAATTGGAAGCTACAAAAATTGAAAATCCAAAAAACAGGATAATAGATGTATAGATCATACTAACCCCTGTTTCTTTTATTGCTACAATAGCTGATCTTCTGATGTTATTATTTACTTTTAATTCTTGTCTGTACTTAGCTAGAAAATGGATAGTATCATCGATTGAAATTCCAAATGCAATACTAAAAACCAAAATAGTTGATGGCTTTATAGGAATCCCAAAATAGCCCATAATTGCTGAAGTAATGATCAATGGAATCAAATTAGGTATCATTGAAACCAATACCATTCTCCATGACCTAAATAAAAGAGACATCAAAATAGCAACAACACAAACTGCAATCATTAAGCTGATGAATAAATTCTTTACCAAATAAGTAGTTCCCTTAGTATAAACAATACCTGTTCCAGTCATTGAAGTAGAAAGAAAATTAGATTTAACTGCATCTTCAACTGCTGATAAAAAGTTTTGCTTTCCATAAAGTTGACCTATACTATTTATATCACTTGGAAATTCCATTATTCTTTCATCATCACCTTTTGTTAAATAATCCTGAACTTGAGCTTGTATAACTGTAGAAGAAGAATAAAGTTTTGCAAGCTCTTCTTCTTTTTCACTTTTAGGCAAACTCTTTATTTCTTGCAAATGATAATATTCAGGATTTAAAGTCGTATCAATAATTAATTGAACTCTCTCCATTAAACTATCCATAGAAGCTGTACCAATGTCTGCAACTTGTAAGGTAATCCTAGTTCTTCTTTTAGTAGAATCTATAAAACTGGAAATGAACCCATTATTTGCATTAGAATCTAATTGAAAAGTGTTTTTAAAATATTTCGAATTAACTAATCTTCCGAAATTCTTTTTTCCTTTTGCTGATGAAACATCTAAAGTGAATTTTTCAGGATTTCCATTCTTAAAAGCTTGATTTAAAAATTTTACTGCATCAACCACAGATAATGATTGAGATAAATAATTTTCAGATCTTATTGCTTTTTGTAATTTCTGGATCTTGTCGATGTTGATTAGCTTATTATATATAGTGTCCTTTGATTCAACAACTATTTCAAAAGGTAGGATTCCATTTAATTCTTTTTCAAAATATTTAAGATCTTGTACTACAATGTCATTCTTGGGAAGATCATCTACAATACTTCCAGATGTATGCATAAGAGACATTCCATAAAAACCTGCAAGGATTATAGCAATAGTAATTAAATATACAGTCCTTCTATATTGAGTTGACATCAACACCAATTTATCTACAGATTTATCTAACCATTTATTGTCTAAATGCTTGGTCTGTCTCTGGTTTGGTGGTGCTAAATAGCTATAAATAATGGGAACTATTAATATGCTTATAAAAAAGATACAGATGATGTTTATTGATGCCACTACACCAAATTCTTTCATCATATTGGAATGTGTAAAAATAAAAGTTCCAAATCCCATAGCTGTTGTGGCATTGGTTAAAAAAGTGGCATTTCCAACCTTTCTTATTACACGGGTCAATGACTTTGCTTTATTCCCATGAGTACGGTACTCTTGTTGATATTTATTAATCAAATAAATACAATTAGGAATACCAATAACGATAACTAATGGTGGTATCAATCCCATTAAAATAGTAATCTCATAACCAATAAATCCTATAATACCGAATGACCATATTACTCCAACAACCACTACTAACATTGAAATTAATACTACCTTAATAGACCTGAAAAAGAAGAACATTATCGTAGAAGTAACTAACAAAGCAAGAATAACAAAAAGAAAAAGTTCTGATTTTACTTTACTCATTGTTAAAGAACGAATAAATGGCAATCCAGAAAAATGGATTTCATTGAAATGATCTCCATAACCTTTGGCTATTTCTTGAATGTCATCTATAAGAGTGCCACGGTCTTTAGAATTAAAGATGTCTTTATTTAAAAAGAGCATCATCATATGCATATCAGTTTCACTTTTATTGATGACCCCTTTATAAAAAGGTAAACTCTGAATTACTTGAGCAATACTATCCATCTCCAATTGAGAGGAAATTTCTTTTGTCATTACAGGCCTTAATTCAAACTTTTTAGCTTCTTTATTTTTAAATAAATTATACAAATGAGCTTCTGAAAAAATGGAATCTATCGGTGGTAAAAAAGCTGTTTTACCCCCATTAGTAACAGGCATTTTTAAATTTTTAAGTTCAATACCCATATTATACCAAGCATTGAATTTATCTTTCTGATAGAATTCATTATCATTAGTTGCGATAACGATCATCATTCCATCCTGACCAAAATCCTTTTTAAATTTCTCATAGGTCTGAAAAGTAGGGTCATTAGATGGTAATAAGCTAGCAAATTCGTATTGCAAAGTAACCTTAGTAGCATTATAAGCAAAAAACAAGGTGATAATTGCTAATATTGACAACATTACCAATCGAAATCTAAGAATTGTATTAGCTACTTTTTGCCACATAATTACTTTTCAGATATAAATGTCAAATTTATCAAATTATATAGAATGACTTTAGTTCTTTAACATCTATTGTCAACAAGCTTAAAAATAATATCATTCTTTTAATATTTTTGTATTTATAATGAGTTTATCTAACAACTATCAACTGATCAAACATTTTACTTTAAAAAGAGCATTTAATCTTGTAAAGTTGTACGTCAGTTTTCTAAACTCAAGAATCACAAAAGTGGGTAAAATTTCAGGTTATCCAATGGCAGTATCAATTGAACCTACCACTGCTTGTAATTTAGGGTGTCCTGAATGTCCAAGTGGACTCAAAGCATTTTCTAGACCAACTGGTAATTTAACACTTGAATTACATAAAAAAATAATAGATCAAATAAAAGAAAATGTATTATATATCAATTATTATTTTCAAGGAGAACCCTACATCAACCCTCATTTTCTTTCTTTTATTAAATATGCTAAAACAAAAGACATCTATTGTTCTACTTCTACCAATGCACATTTTTTGACTTCTCAAAAAGCTAAAGAAACTGTATTGTCTGGATTAGACAAAATGATTATTTCTATTGATGGGACAACACAAGAGACTTATGAAAAATACCGTAAAAATGGCTCATTGGACAAAGTAATTGAAGGCACTAAAAACATCTTAGAATGGAAGAAAAAGTTAAAAAGTAAAACCCCATATGTGATTTTCCAATTTTTAGTAGTCAAACACAATGAAGATCAATTATCAGATGCTAAAAAACTCAGTAAAGAATTAGGAGTAGATGAGATACGATTTAAAACTGCTCAGGTCTATGATTATAAAAAGGGAAACAGCTTAATACCAGAAAATGAAAAATACGCTAGGTATAAAAAAACAAAAAATGGTAACTTTAAACTAAAAAATAAATTGTACAATCATTGTTGGAGGATGTGGAGTAGTAGTGTCTTTACTTTTGATGGTAAGCTAGTTCCCTGCTGTTTTGATAAAGATGCTAAACATCAGATCGGAAACCTTCAAACCCATTCTTTTAAAACCATATGGAATAGTAAGGTTTATCAAGATTTCAGAAAAAGCATCCTTAATAACCGAAAAGAAATAGATATATGCAAGAATTGTACTGAAGGAACCAAGGTTTGGTCTTAATTAAAGAGCTAAAACTTTTTCAACTCTTTTTTCAATACATCTGCTACTCTAAAAGAATTCGCATATATAGTAAACGTAAAAGGAACGCTACCGCCAGTAGGCATAAAACTTCCATCAGTTATATATAAATTCTTGACTTCATGAGACCTACAATTCTTATCTAATACTGAAGTTTTTGGATCATTGCCAAATCTGCAACCTCCTGCCTGAAGATTAGTGGAAGGGTTCCCACTGACAGAAGAACTAATATTATTCATCCCTAATTCTTTGAAAATCTGTTCGGCTTTTTCTGCTAAAAATTCACCTACCTTAATGTTATGATCATGTGATCCCAGTTTTACTCTAGCAACTGGATCACCCCATTTATCTAATTTTTCATCATCTAAAGAAACATAGCAGTCATCATTGGGTAACCAATCTGCAAAAACTTCAAATTTAAATTTACGCTGTTCAGTAAAATAAGTCTTGATCTTCTTCTTTAGCTCTCTTCCATAAATCAAATTACCCTTGTCGTCTTTCTTCTGTTTAATAGCCTTTGATATCCCATTAGCATGTTCAGAAAGAAAATCTATGGTACCTCCTTTAATCTTTTTACCTAATACAGCATCATCAAATTCGTACCATTGTTGAGAAGCTCTATTAATAAATAAACCAGGTACTTTTAATAGGTTGACCTGATCTTCTGTTAAATCTTTATAATAAAATTGCCCCCAACCTACACCCCCAGCAGAAAACAGTAAGTTTTTTCCTACCTGTCCATTGTTGTTTGAAATTCCATTTGGAAATTCTCTATTCTTACTCATTAACAATAACCTTGAAGATTCTATTGCCTGAGCAGCTATTACATAAATACTGGCTTCTGCATTGGTTATTTCACCATTTGAATTATAATACTCAACTTTATTTATTTTCCCATCCCCATCACTTTCTAAATTAAAAACCTTCGAATTGGGTAAAATGGTAAGATTACCTGTTTGTAAAGCTTCGTTTAGCAAAGCCACTCTTGAGCTTCCTTTTGCATCAGAAGAACAAGGATAGCTACCACAATAATTAGAATAATAACAAGATTTTCTTTTCTCTACAGGTCTTGAAAGTATAGCCCTAGGTGTTGGGAACAACTCAAAACCTAATTGTTTAGCACCTTTATCCAACCAAGAAGAAAATACGTTTTCTGCTAATGGTGGTAATGGAAAATCTTCTGTAGATCTCGGTTCTAACATAGAGTGCTCTACTACTTTGCCTGACACCCCTATGATCTTTTCAGTTTTTGCATAATAAGGTTCTAAATCTTCATATTTAATAGGCCAATCAGCAACATTAGCACCATCAATTGCACCATATTCACTCAATAAATTAAAATCCATTGGTTTTAATCGATGAAAATAACCACTCATTAAATTGGACGAACCTCCAACCATATTGCCATTCCAAATGCTTCTTCCAGATTGATAGGTAGACTTGACATTCCATTGACCTTTTTTCTTTTTTACCAAAACATGGCATTCATCTCTAAGATTAGGAGTGAAAATTTCCCTTCTAGTAGCTATCATCTCATCTTTAGAAAAATGTGCTGTTTTAAACCAAGGGCCCTTTTCAAGTATTAAAACCTTATAACCACTCTTGCAAAGTTCAAAAGCAATTGGTCCGGCCCCAGCGCCACTACCCACTATGCAAACATCATATTTCATTGGTAGATTTAATTATAGTAGGGTAATTAATTTCTTTTGTAGGTCTAGGCTGACCAGGATGATGACCTAACCAATTCCATCCAATATTATCAGGATTACCACCATATATGGGATCCAACAATAATGCTTCAAATATTAAAGTCAGTATTCTGGATAACCATTTTTTACCCCAGCTTTCTTTAGCAATAAATGCTATATGATCTTCTCTTTCTTTTTTTGATAACTCTAAAAAAGAAGCTCCATATCTATCTTTTGCGGACTTATCTATTTGATCAATATATTTAATTACATAATTCTTTTCTTTTGGATCTAACAATGAGTCATTCAATACCCAAACTAAATATTTGTCTGCATTTACTTCTAAAGCACCTGGCCCATCCCCTTCTGATGGAAATAAAATATCTTGGACTTTCCTAATTATTTTAAACTGTCGTTGATCTAAGGGGGCTATATTTTTAAAATATTCATCATTGTTTAACCCAATTTCTGAACATGCATTAATGATTGGAAGTTGGCTGGATAGACCAACAATTAAAAGGCTACGAATAAATTCTTTTCTTGATAATGTCCACTCAAGATCATCTTGCTCCTCATTTTCTTCTATATCATAAAATGACCTAATCATAATGGTAAATATATTAAGATTTAGGCATAAAAAAAGCCGCTCGTTGAGCGGCTTTATATTTCTTTTAAGCTAAATTCTTATTCAGCAGCTGGCTCTTCAGCTGGAGCTTCTTCAGCAGCTGGCTCTTCAGCAGCTGGCTCTTCAGTGTCACCACCACAAGCTTCAGCATCAGCATCACCACCACAAGTTTCAGCAGCTGGCTCTTCAGCTGGAGCTTCTTCAGCATCAGCATCAGCAGCAGGAGCTTCAGTTCCTTCACCATCTGTTTTTTCTTCTTCTTTTGTTTCTCCACAAGCAACCATCATAACAGCAGCAAGCGGTAAAATCCATAATTTTTTCATTTTTTAAAATTTTTGAATTGTTAATAAATTATACATACGCTTGCTCTTCTCATATATGATTTGGTCAAGCAGCAGCAAATTTGATTACTTTTTTTAATAAAAACAAATTTCTTTCATTAAAATCTATGACTTTAAAATAAATTAATCATAGTATGAACTAGTTTAAAATAAAATTAATGCATAAAAAAAGCCACATTATCTATGTGGCTTATAATATTTATTTAAAAACTACTGTTTTATAAGCCCGCATCTTTTTGAGCTTTTTCATTGTTTTCTCCGCAAGAAATCAACATCATAGTAACAAGCGTTAATACATTTATCTTTCTCAGAAGTTCAAATTTCAGAATGAATATCTTTTAATAAGAACTCAATGCTTTAGTTATTTTAGCTTGAATTTTCATCATTCTATTTAGTTCATTAGGGCCAAAATTCTGAGAGATATTATCCATTTTAGAAGCCCACTCCTGAGTTGCTTCAGCTAATTCAGTATAATCCTCTAATATTGACATATCTGTAGGGTTAGCTTTCATCTTTTTCATTATTGATACATAGCTATCTACATAGTCTTCATATTCATCTAAAGCCTCTTCCCAGCTGTCATCCCCAGTATCATCCATTACATCTTCGTAATTTTCTATTGCTTGTGCAGGCATGTCCTCTAATTCTACTTCATCCTCTCCCAACATAAAATACCCCATCATATCTGGGCAATCCTTCATAGCAGACATCATTTCTTTTTCTTGTTCAGCTTCTGTTAATTTATCCATCCATTCACAACCAGCAGGTGCTTCTTCTACAACACCTTTCATTGCTTCTTTCATGCAGTCACATATAGATTTTTCTCATCTTTTTTTTCTCCACATGCAACCATTAGTAGTGCTGCTAGTGGTAAAATCATAATTTTTTTCATTTCAAAGTTATTTGGTTAGACATTAAAGATATTAATTTCTGCAATAAAAAATATTAACCCATAAAAAAAGCCGCTTAAAAGCGGCTTTAGTATTTTGATATGAGAAAAGACTTACTTACAAGCTTCCATTTCTTTCATTAATTCTTCACTCTTTTTTTGAAGCTCTTCTCCTTCAAGACCTTCCATCATTTCTTCACTCATCTTTTTACAAGCTTCTGCGTCTTCTTTGTATTTTTCTTCAATAGCTTTTCTAGCATCATCATCTTTAGCATCTTTCATTTCTGCCATCATGTCTTCACCAGTTTTTTTACAGCTACAAACATCTACTCCACCACATGAAGCCATCATTAGGGCAACTGCAGGTAATAATAATAATTTTTTCATTTTGATTTTTTTTAAATTTTAGTCGGCAAATATATGAAAAACTTCATCAATTAAAAATTCTTATCTGATGAATTAATTACATTCATTGATTAATCTATTAAATTCTGGTTCAGACAACCCTTTATTCCTCAAATCTGTTACTATTTTTTCACACTTTTCAATGTCTGCTATGTACTTATCTTGAATTACACTTAATCTTTCATCTACATTAGAATCGTTGTAATCTATTTTAGACATTTCTTTATTCAACATCTTTTCAACTTCAACACAATCACATAAAGTCAAATCATTTTCAATCCCATTATTCTCGAGAAGATCTTGTTCCGGTATTTTGTTTTCATTTTTAGCTTCCCCTTCTTTTTCTCCAACACAAGAAACGATCATTAAAGAAGCAAATATTGAAATGTATATTTTTTTCATTACTTTTTTTTAAAACTAAACCTTCATAATATCTGCCTCCTTAGCGTCTACCAAAGCATCTATTTTTCGAGAATAGTTATCAGTAACTTCCTGTACCTCATCTTCAGCCGATTTAGTCATATCCTCACTTAATCCTTCATTTTTAAGCTCCTTGATCATATCATTAGCATCTTTTCTTTGAGACCTTATCCTCACTTTTGCATTTTCTCCTTCTGCTCTTGCTCTTTTAACTAATTCTTTTCTCCTTTCTTCTGTTAAAGTAGGCACTGAAATAATAATTAATTCACCATTATTCTGAGGGTTAAGACCTAAATTAGAATTAATGATTCCTTTACTGATCTCATCCAGCATTCCTTTTTCCCAGGGTTGAATACTTAATGTTTTTGAATCCAATGTACTTATGTTTCCAACCTGTGATAGTGGGGTTATAGACCCATAATAATCTACTTTTACAGAGTCAAGCATTGAAGGAGTAGCTCTACCAGCTCTTATTTTTGTTAGCTCTAAATTCAGTCGCTCAATGGCTTTATCCATTCCATCTTTTGATTCTTCTAATATTAATTGAACATCTTCATTCATAATCTTAATTATTATTTCACATTTCTACCAATGTGCCAACTTCATCACCTAGCACCACTTTTTTAAGGTTTCCAGGTTCATTCATGTTAAAAACGATAATTGGAACATTATTTTCTTTACATAAAGTAAAGGCTGTCATATCCATTACTTTGATCTCTTTATTAAAAACTTCCTTAAAAGTTAGCTTGTTATATTTTTCTGCAGCAGGATTTAATTCAGGATCTTCAGAGTAAATCCCATCTACTCTTGTGCCTTTTAGTATCACATCTGCATCGATTTCAATCGCTCGTAAAGAAGCAGCAGAATCAGTAGTGAAAAACGGATTACCTGTGCCAGCCCCGAAAATCACAATTCTGCCTTTTTCTAAATGTCTTACAGCTCGTCTTTTAATAAATGGTTCTGCGATCTCTTTCATCTCTATTGAAGATTGAAGACGAGTATACAGACCAATGGATTCTAATGCTGCTTGTAAAGCCATACTATTGATCATAGTGGCTAACATTCCCATATAATCTCCTTGAGTTCTATCCATGCCTCCACGCTCTGCTTGGACTCCCCTAAAAATATTTCCTCCACCGACAACAACACCTATCTCTACATCCAGTTTTGAAATATTTTTAATCTCCTCTGCATATTGCATAAGGATCTCATTATCTATCCCAAATTGTTTTTTCCCCATTAAAGCTTCACCGCTTAATTTCAATAAAATTCTTTTATATTTCATATTCAGTCAATATTGCACAAAAAAAAGAGAGCCAATTGGCTCTCTAAATATAATTATTAAATCGATAGTGAGATTCTTTTAAAGTCAGTGACTGACAAATCAGGATCAGAATCTTTTAAAAACTGTTGAACAGTTTTTTTATTATCTCTTATAAATGCTTGATTTAACAATGTAGTTTCTTTAAAGAATTTATTCAATCTTCCCATAGCTATCTTTTCAGCCATTTCAGCTGGTTTACCTTCTTGAATAGCTAAATCTTTACCCACTTCTATTTCTTTTTGAATTACATCTTCAGGAACTGAATCTCGGTCAAGTGCAATTGGATTCATTGCTGCAACCTGCATAGCTACTTGTTTACCTTCATCTTCTGAATCAGTAGTCAAGCCTACTATAGTAGCAATCTGATTTCCAGGGTGATTATAAGCAACAACTTTTACTGCTTTAATTAATTCATAACCTGAAATCTCAATTTTTTCACCTATTACTCCAGTTTGCTCAGTAATCTTATCATTGATCGTAAGACCATTACCATCATAAGATTGAGACAATAAGCTTTCAAGATCTGTAGGTAAATTATTTGTTGCAATAGCCGCAATAGAATCGGCTAATTTTCCAAAATCTTCATTTTTAGCTACAAAATCTGTTTCACAATTTAAACAGATTAAAACGCCATTAGAACCATCATTACTTGTTTTAGCAATAACTAATCCTTCTTTTGCATCTCTATCGCCCCTTTTTGCAGCGATTTTTTGTCCTTTTTTTCGTAAAAAGTCAACAGCTGCCTCCATATCTCCGTTAGATTCTTGAAGTGCTTTTTTGCAGTCCATCATGCCTGCTCCAGTTTTTTTTCTTAACTCATTGACTTCTTTTGCTGTAATTCCCATGATCAAATTTTTAAAAATTATTATTAACTTTTTTCTTCAACAGATTCTGTTTCAGCCTCAGCTTTTACTTCTTCTTTTGCTTCTTTCTCCTTTTGTGCAGCTGTATCCGCTTTTTGTTTAGCAGCTTTTCTTTCCCCTAAACCATCTTTGATCATTTCACACATATCTCCTACTATCAACTCAATAGACTTTGTAGCATCATCATTTGCTGGAATAACAAAATCAATATCATTAGGATTTGAATTAGTATCCACCATAGCAAAGACAGGTATTCCAAGATTTCTAGCTTCAGCTAAAGCAATATGTTCTTTTTTAATATCAACAATAAATAAAGCTGCAGGCAGTCTAGACATATCAGCTACACTTCCAAATATCTTACCCATTTTTTCCCTTTGTCTAGTCATCTGCAATCTTTCTCTCTTAGACATAGTATCTGCAGTACCATCCTTCATCATTTTATCTATAGAAGACATTTTACGAATGGTTTTTCTAGTAGTTTTAAAATTGGTAAGCATACCACCTGGCCATCTTTCAGTGATATAAGGCATATTAGTTTCAACAACCTTATCAGTCACTATATCTTTAGCCTGTTTTTTAGTAGCTACAAATAAAATCTTTCTGCCAGATCTTGCAATTTGTCTTAAAGCATTACCAGCTTCTTCAATTTTAACGATTGTTTTGTTGAGATCAATAACGTGGATACCTTTTTTCTCATCGAAAATGTAAGGAGCCATTGCTGGATTCCACTTTCTTTTTAAGTGTCCAAAATGCACACCTGCTTCTAATAATTGTTCGAATTTTAAATTTGCCATAATTTTTGTTTACTTTCTTTTTACTGTGAGAAACTTTTTCTCTTTATCAGCAGCCTTTCAGTAGCGAATTTTTCGGTCTGAAAAGCTTAGATGCTAAACAAGCACTCGGCAAAGTGCCTCTTTAGTGTTTATATTAACGTTTACTGAATTGGAATTTCTTTCTAGCCTTAGGTTGTCCAGGTTTTTTCCTTTCAACCATTCTAGGATCCCTTGTCATTAAGCCTTCTGCTTTTAATAGCGGCTTATGATCTGGATTGATTTCCACAAGTGCTCTAGAAATTGCTAGTCTAATAGCTTCTACCTGACCTGTGTTACCACCTCCATTAACATTTACATCAACATCGTATTTACCAATAGTATCAGTAATTTCAAATGGTTGATTGACTTTATACTGCATAACGCCAGTTGTAAAATAATCTTTGTAATCTCTTTTATTAACAGAGATTTTTCCTTTACCTTCTTTAAGGTAAATTCGGGCTATTGAAGATTTTCTTCTTCCTAATGTATTAATTACACTCATCGTAATTATTTATATTTCTTTTAAATTAACTTTAGTTGGCTTTTGAGCTTCTTGCTGATGCTCATTTCCAACATATACATATAAGTTCTTATAAAGCTTGCTACCTAATTTATTTTTTGGCAACATACCTTTAACTGCTTTTTCAACTAATCTTTCAGGATGTTTCTCTAACATTTCAGCAGCAGTAGTCTTACGTTGACCACCTGGATAACCAGTATGTCTAATGTATTCTTTAGCCTCCCATTTGTTTCCAGTTAAAGAAACCTTTTCGGCATTAATTACAATTACATTATCACCACAATCAACATGAGGAGTATAATTCACCTTATGTTTACCTCTAATCAGTTTAGCAACTTTACTTGCTAATCTTCCTAAAACTTCTCCTTCTGCATCAACTAACAACCATTCTTTATTAACGGTTTCACTGTTAGCTGAAATTGTTTTATAACTAAGTGTATCCACTTTTCCTTATTTAAAATTTCTATTTATCCCTTAAAAACGGGCTGCGAAGATAGAATTAAATTTTCATTCATACAAAGACTTAGAGAAGTTTTTAACGCCCTTTCTGTAAAAGACAAAAAGATTGTCTTATATAACCCCTAATTCTTTACCAACTTTAACGAAAGCTTCAATAGCTTTATCTAAATGCTTTTTTGTATGAGCAGCAGAAATCTGAGTCCTGATCCTTGCCTGACCTTTTGCAACAACAGGATAGAAAAATCCAATTACATAGACACCTTCATCCAACAATTTATCTGCAAACTTTTGAGATAAAGCAGCATCATAAAGCATAATAGGAATAATAGGCGAGTCACCTTCTTTAACATCAAATCCTGCTGCTACAATTTTTGACTTAAAATAGGATGTATTCTCTTCTAATTTATCTCTTAATTCTGTAGTAGAACTCAATAAATCAAAAACCTTGATCCCTGCTCCAACAATAGAGGGAGCCAATGAATTAGAAAACAAATAAGGTCTCGATCGTTGCCTTAACATTTCAATGATCTCTTTTTTTCCAGTAGTATATCCTCCCATTGCTCCTCCAAGTGCTTTTCCAAGTGTACCTGTAATAACATCAACTCTATCCAAGCAATTATGATATTCCGGAACACCTCGACCTGTTTTTCCTATAAACCCTGCAGAATGACATTCATCGGACATAACCATTGCATCATACTTATCGGCTAGATCACAAATCTCATTCATTTTAGCAATATCACCATCCATTGAAAAAACACCATCGGTAACGATAATCCTAAAACGTTGATCCTGTGCCTGGATTAATTGCTGCTCAAGATCATCCATGTCGCTATGCTTATACCTATATCGTTGTGCTTTACACAAACGCACACCATCTATGATAGAGGCATGATTCAACTCATCCGAAATGATAGCATCTTCAGCAGTAAGTAAAGGTTCAAACAGCCCTCCATTTGCATCAAAAGCAGCTGCATATAAAATAGTATCTTCCATCCCATAAAAATCAGCGATCTTTTTTTCTAATTCCTTGTGGATATCCTGAGTTCCACAAATAAACCGAACAGATGACATACCAAAGCCATGAGAATCCAATACTTTTTTTGAAGCATCAATTACATCAGGATGAGAAGACAGCCCTAAATAATTATTAGCACACATAATAATAACATCCTCACCCGAACTCACCTGGACATCTGCCCCTTGAGGAGTTGTTATAATTCTTTCTCTTTTAAACAAACCAGCAGCATCAACATCTGCCAGTTCTTTTTGAAGATGATCTTTGATTTTTCCGTACATGATAGATTGTTTTAAACTACACCCTGCGCAAGCATAGCATCTGCTACTTTAACAAAACCAGCAATATTGGCACCTTTCACGTAATCAATATATCCATTACCATCACTTCCGTGCTCAATAGATGCTTTATGAATATCACCCATAATATGTTTTAGCTTTTCATCCACTTCCTCTCTTGTCCAGTTAATTCTTAATGAGTTTTGAGACATCTCCAATCCAGAAGTTGCTACACCACCAGCATTAGACGCCTTACCAGGAGCAAATAATATTTTAGCTTCACTAAATGCCTCAACAGCATCTGGAGTTGAAGGCATATTTGCACCTTCAGCAACACATTTACACCCATTAGCAACTAGCACTTTAGCATCTTCTCCATTCAATTCATTTTGAGTAGCACATGGTAAAGCTATATCGCATTTTACTCCCCATGGAGTTTTCCCTTCATGATATTCTGCAGATGGATATTGATCAACATATTCCTTGACCCTTCCCCTTCTATTATTCTTAAGATCCATTACCCAATTTAATTTCTCCTCATCTATTCCGTCAGGATCGTAAATAAACCCTTTAGAATCACTTAGTGTAACTACTTTTCCTCCTAATTGTGTAGCTTTTTCACAAGCAAACTGTGCCACATTACCTGAACCAGAGATTACAACAGTTTTATCTTTAAAGCCATCTGATTTTGTTTTTAACATTTCATCTGCAAAATAGACTGTTCCATAACCTGTAGCTTCAGGACGAATTAAAGATCCTCCCCAGGACAATCCTTTACCAGTTAAAACTCCAGTAAATTCATTGCTTAATTTTTTATACTGACCGAACATATATCCAATCTCTCTTCCTCCAACACCTATATCACCAGCTGGTATATCAGTATTTGGACCAATATGCCTATATAATTCAGACATGAAGCTTTGACAAAAACGCATAACTTCAAATTCAGATTTACCTTTAGGATCAAAATCAGCACCTCCTTTACCTCCTCCCATTGGAAGAGTTGTAAGAGAATTTTTAAAAACTTGCTCAAATCCCAAAAACTTAAGGATACTTAAATTAACACTTGGATGGAACCTTAATCCTCCTTTATATGGACCTATTGCAGAATTCATTTCCACTCTATAACCTCTGTTAACTTTAATTTCGCCTTGATCATCTACCCATGGGACACGAAACATCACAACTCTTTCAGGCTCTACCATTCTTGTAAGTATGTTTTTACCATGATATATGTCGTTCTCCAATATAAAAGGCACAACCGTTTCGGCTACTTCAACAACAGCTTGAATAAATTCAGGCTCATTTTGATTTCTTGTTTTTACCATGACCATAAAGTCATCGTATTCTTTTTGTTGATGGCTATTCATTTTATTTAAATAATTAGATAAGTATCATATTTTCGAAAGCAAATGTAGATAAATTTTAATTCGATAGAATTTACGTTGAATTTTTTTTTCTTACATGAATAAATTTAATAAATAATTAAACTTATATAAACTGAAAATTATCTTTGCGAGATGAATGATGATTATGACACCTATTCAAGTAACAACAAACTTGACCCTGAAGACTATTATTATTCAGATGAAGGATACATTGTTTTTACAGAAAAATATCATTTAAAAAGAGGTCATTGTTGCAAAAGCAATTGCAGACATTGCCCTTTTGGTTACAACATAAAAACAGATCAAACTGGAAAAATTTAAAAAACTCATGACTTTTAAAGAAATAATTCAACAAGGAATACCAGACCTATTACCTGACGCAAAAGAATATGATAATTCAGTTAGTCATGCTCCAAAAAGAAAAGACATTTTAAGTCCAAAAGAAAAACAGCTTGCAATTGAAAACGCCCTAAGGTATTTTGACAAAAAACATCACGAAACATTAGCTAAAGAATTTTTAGACGAATTAAACAATTTTGGAAGGATCTACATGTACCGTTTTAGACCTGAATATAAAATGTATGCACGTCCTATTGAAGAATATCCAGGAAAATCTCTTCAGGCGAGATCCATTATGCTGATGATACAAAACAATTTGGATCATGCAGTTGCTCAGCATCCTTACGAATTAATCACATATGGAGGAAATGGAGCTGTATTTCAAAATTGGGCTCAATATCTTTTAACAATGAGATACCTATCTGAAATGACAGATCAGCAAACATTAGTTATGTACAGCGGTCATCCGTTAGGCTTATTTCCATCCCATGAAAATGCTCCTAGAGTAATAGTAACCAATGGCATGATGATCCCTAATTACTCCAAACAAGATGATTGGGAAAAATACAATGCACTTGGTGTTACCCAATATGGACAAATGACTGCTGGCTCCTACATGTATATTGGCCCTCAGGGTATTGTTCATGGCACAACAATCACTGTATTGAATGGTTGCAGGAAAATAAATAATGAAGGTACAGCGGGTAAACTATTTTTAACTGCTGGTCTAGGAGGAATGAGTGGAGCTCAACCTAAAGCTGGAAATATTGCTGGAGTGGTTTCTGTAACTGCAGAAGTTAACCCAGCTGCCACTTATAAAAGACATGAACAAGGATGGGTAGATGAAGTCTATAATGACTTAAATAAATTATGCAAAAGAACAAAAGAAGCTATTGAACATAAAGAAGTAGTTTCATTAGCCTATGATGGAAATGTTGTCGATGTATGGGAGAAATTTGATGAAGAAAATATTCATATTGACCTAGGTTCCGACCAAACCTCTTTACATAACCCATGGGCAGGAGGGTATTATCCTGCAGGAATGTCTTTTGAAGAAGCTAATCAACTAATGGCAGAACAACCGGAATTATTTAAAAAGAAAGTTGAAGAATCTCTTGTAAGACATGCCGATGCTATTAACAAGCATACTCAAAAAGGAACTTATTTCTTTGATTACGGAAACGCATTTCTTCTAGAAGCATCCAGAGCTGGAGCAGATGTAATGGCAAATGATGGTATCTCTTTCAAATATCCATCTTATGTACAAGACATAATGGGTCCCATGTGCTTCGATTATGGGTTTGGACCTTTTAGATGGGTTTGCACTTCAGGAAAAGCTGAAGATCTTAAAAAATCTGATGACATAGCTTGTAGCGTTCTTGAAGAAATGATGCTGAGCTCACCTATTGAAATACAACAACAAATGGCTGACAATATTCAATGGATAAAAGGCGCTCAAGAAAATAAGTTGGTAGTAGGATCTCAAGCAAGAATTCTATATGCTGATGCAGAAGGAAGAATTAAAATAGCCAAAGCTTTTAATGATGCAATTGCTAACGGGCACATTACAGCACCGATTAATCTTGGAAGAGATCATCATGATGTTTCAGGAACAGACTCACCCTATAGAGAAACTTCTAACATATATGACGGCTCAGCATTTACTGCTGACATGGCGATTCACAATGTAATAGGAGATTCCTTTAGAGGTGCTACTTGGGTAAGTATTCACAATGGTGGTGGTGTTGGCTGGGGAGAGGTAATCAATGGAGGATTTGGACTTACCCTTGACGGGACACCTGAAGCAGAAAAAAGAATGAGCAATATGCTATTCTGGGATGTGAATAATGGGATTTCTAGAAGAAGCTGGGCAAGAAATAAAGAGGCTATTTTTGCTATTCAAAGGGAAATGGAAAGAACCCCAGACCTAAAAGTTACCATTCCTAACTTAGTAGCAGAAGGTCTTTTAAAAGACCTATTTTGATTATTCAATAATCATCTTCCTTTGAACTGATCCATCAGAATAAATATAAAACAACGGGATATTACTTACGGGTACTACTTCTCTACCCAAAACATCAACTACCTTAACAAGCTCCTTATCTAATGTCTGTTGATTTTCAAGAATAAAAGTAGCTGAAGGCACATAAGAAGTGGTCCCGCCAGGAATTGTATTATGCCCAGATTGAGGCCCTAGATTATCATAACCTTGTGCAATCCCGTAATATTCTGGCCCTATTACATAAGGATAAATAGGTTCTAATAAGTTATCAATGGTAACAAAATAAGCATAGGTTCCTAAGGGATATTCTGGAGTTACACAGTACCTTCCATTAAATTCATCAAGATCGCCAGAACCTGCAATAAATTCATAATCCTGAATAAATGCTCCCAAAGGATATTGAGATGAAACCACAGGTCCATGTTGTCCAGCACTCAAGGCAGTCCCATCTGGCAAAGTTGTTCTAGTTGTAATATTTCTTTGCTGATATGAAGACTCCATTCTTTTAATTGCTCCTGTGCCATTTGTATTTGTATATCCATAAGCACCATAAATTGGGAAATGGTCAAATGCATAACCTATAATAGGAGAATGATTCTGGTCATCATCATCGTCATACAAGCAGGTTGGGTTTACATGGTGGTGATATTCACCATTTTGAGCTGGATGACCCAAACAATCATCAAAAGAAATACCTTCAAAATATAATGCATCCTGATACCACACATTGCCATTATTATACGACATCCCGTCTTTTGCATTAAATATAGAAACTCCATTACTCCAAACTCCTACATGCCCCATAGGTGTCTCTGTTTTTGTCCCAGTGTTCTCTTGTGGGTTTCTATTGATTCTGAAACAAAAATTTTGATTGGAAGGAGTATTTGGATTAGCAGTCCATGGACCAATATCATAACCAGGTATGCAAGTACAGCTCACATACACATCAGTAGAATTATAATCTACCGACTGCACATTACTTTCATAAAAAGTATAACTTGGGTTAGTGGCTCCAGTAACATTTACTATCCATGAAGTAACTTCTGGTCCTTGAGCATTTAAAATAGCACTCAATAATATAATTACTGATAAACAAGTGTGTTTTTTCATCTTACAATTATTGAATTAAAGGCATATAGACCTAAATTATTTTAAAAGGTTTAATTTACTTAAATTATTTCATTGTTACTTTGCATTACAATAAATGAAAATAATGAAAGAAAAAATCACAATAATTGGCGCTGGAAATTTAGGCCTATCATTTGCTAAAGGGCTTGTTGAATCTGGCAACTTCCAATCAAGTCAGTTTCATTTAACTAGAAGAAGGATTAAAAAACTTGAAGATTACAAAAATCAAGGATATAATATATCTACTGATAACAAAATAGCCATTAAAGATGCATCTATTGTGATTATAGCTGTACTTCCTCAAAAGATCAACGAAGTCCTTAATGAATTAAAAGATGATTTCAGTAAAGAACAGCTTGTAATTTCATTAGTTTCAGGAGTTTGCATTAATGAAATAATTAATATCATTGGATCAGAAACACCAATTGTTAGAGCCATGCCTAATACTGCAATTGCCATTAGAGAAAGTATGACTTGCATCACAACAAATTCAAACTGGAAAGAGCATATAAACAAAGTTCAGGAATTATTTGAATTGGTGGGTGAAACTGCAATTATCAATGAAGAAAAAATGACATCTGCTACTGCGCTATGCGCCTGTGGTATCGCCTTTTTTTTGCGTTCAATTAGAGCTGCATCTCAAGGAGGTAATGAAATTGACTTCCACGCCAGTGAAGCTTTAAAAATGGCAGCACAAACAGCTAAAGGGGCTGCAGGACTATTACTTAATAATGGTTCTCATCCAGAAGATGAGATCGATAAGGTAACATCGCCTAAAGGTTGTACTATTGCTGGACTCAATGAAATGGAACATAATGGTTTTAGCTCTGCTTTTATAAAAGGTATTACGGTTTCTGCTAATAAAGCCAAAGAACTTTACTAATGAGTGAATTGAAAAATAAAATAGTATGGATTACTGGTGCCTCTTCAGGAATTGGAGAAGCGTTAGCCTTAGCTTGCTCAAAAGAAGGGGCTAAGCTTATTCTTTCATCAAGAAGAGAAAATGAGTTACAAAGAGTTGCCGAAAAATGCAATACTGAATATTTACTGATTCCATTAGATCTTGAAAATCAAAATGACTTTCCACAAAAAGTTAAAAAAGCCATATCTCACTTTGGAACTATTGATGTTCTAATCAATAATGGTGGAATAAGTCAACGTTCAGAAGCTTACTCAACTTCATTGGAAGTAGATAGAAAGCTAATGGAGATCAATTACTTTGGTACTGTTGCCTTAACTAAAGCCGTACTTCCAATAATGCAAAAACAAAAAAGCGGACATATGGTTGCTGTTAGTAGTTTGTCAGGAAAGTTTGGTTTCTTTTTAAGGTCTGCTTATTCTGCTTCAAAATTTGCTTTAGTAGGATTTTACGAGTCACTTAGATTAGAAGAAGAAAAAAAAAACATTAAAGTAAGTATTGTTTTTCCAGGATTTGTCCATACAAATATCTCACAGAATGCGCTCACCGGAGCTGGTGATAAGCACGGACAATTAGATGATAATCAGAAAAATGGAATCTCTCCAGAAAAATGCGCCAAGGATATCATTAAAGGTATAAAATCTAATAAACATGAAATTATTTCTGGTGGATTTGACAAATGGAGCATTACTGCTAAAAGATTATTCCCAAAATTATTTTATAAAATCTTAAGAAATAGGAAAGGTAAATAAGTTATAATTTATATAACTAGTCCTTTATCCTAGTAAATTTTAATGCTTTAAGCATTAGATCAGGCAAAGGCTGACTAGGTTTTCTTTTTTCTACATTTAAATAAAGACCTAGCTTTTCAATAATAGGTATCTTATATACCTCTATCATCTCTATCAAAGTACCATCTGGATCTTCACAATAAGTACAATGAACTTTAGTGCTTTCTCCCATACTTAATATATCCTTAGTATCACATGTGAATCCATGACCCTCTTCTTCTAATCTTTGTCCCAAAGCTTCCATATTCCTTACATCAAAACCTAAATGAACAAATCCTATGTCACCCCATAATCTACCTTCATAAATTTTAGTTGGTTTTCTACCGTTAACATCTTTGACCAATTCTATATAGCTTTTGCCTGCTAGCTTAGAAAAGCCTCCTCCTGATGGGTTTTGTTGAGAAAGGAAAACCCTTCTATACTTTTTATCTCCTCCTGGTAAAGTTGACCAATCCTCAAAAACATTTGTTTGATCAAAAATTACTTCGTCATAACCAAGTAATCCATAAAATGAAATTGCTTTTTCCATATCAGAAACCCCAATAGAGCATCCAGCAGTACCGCCAGTAACATGACTATGTTTAGTGTAAAAATCATTAGCAGTAATCACTTGAAAAATGAGACCATTCAAATCCTTAACATAAAATGTATCATTTTCCAATGGGTCTTCAACTACTTCTGAAATAACATTGGCTCCATTTTTCTTAAAAAACTCATACGCCTTCAGCACATCAGGTGCTTTTATAAAACCAACTAAAATACCAAGGTCACCTAATTGATGTTCTACTTTTGCATGAGTAGCTTTAAAGGTGCTCGGACTAACTACTTCCATAGCGCACCCGCCCTTTATATTTAACACCATAGCTGCTCTTTTAGAAATAACATCTCCCTCAGTGTATATAGTCATTAATGGTGCTTCTGCCTCATCATTGAATAAAGGAATGTCCAATCCAAAAAACTTTCTATACCATTTCCATGCAGGTGCATGTTCTGGGACACCTACTCCTAAATGCTGTATTCCGTGAATAGTGTAACTCATGATTTAATTCTTTCTACGTAAGCACCTTTTTGAATGTCTACCTTTATTTTATCACCCTCATTAATAAACAATGGAACTCTTACTTCTGCACCAGTATCAATAGTAGCCGGCTTCATGGTATTAGTAGCTGTATCTCCTTTTATACCTGGCTCTGTATAAGTAACCTCTGTTTCTAAAAATTGTGCCTGCTCTACCAATAAAGGCAACTCCTCATCTGCATGAAAAATAATCGTGCAAATCTGCCCCTCTTTCATAAACTCTGGCTTAGCTATCATATGCCCCTCAATATAAATTTGTTCATAAGTGTCATTGTGCATGAAATGATAACCACTTCCTTCCATATATAAATACTGATAAGGACGATTTTCAATCCTTACTATCTCAATTTTATGCCCAGAAGGGAATGTATGATCTACCACTCTTCCATCCTCAATACCTTTAAGCTTTGTTCTAACAAAAGCAGGTCCTTTACCAGGTTTAACATGCTGGAATTCTATGACCTGCACCAACTTATTATTGTGTTTAATACAAAGTCCATTTTTAATTTCTGAAGTAGATGCCATAATTTCTTTTTTTAAGATGTGCAAATATAAAAATAATGTAATATGGAAAAGTCAGCTGATTCTGCTCCAATTAGGTTTTAGTCTCATTTGTCTAATTAGTTCAAGTCTAATTAGTTTATTGTTTGGATCAGTAAGGTCTGGGTCAATTTTTAAAAGCTTTATTGCATTGTCCCTAGCTAATTGTATCAGCTGACCATCTTTAGCAAGATCCGCTAATTTTAGGTCAACTATACCGCTTTGCTGAGTCCCTAAAATATCTCCAGGCCCTCTCATCCTAAGATCTACTTCTGCAATTTCAAACCCATCATTGGTTCTAACCATAGTTTCTAGCCTTAAACGTGCATCTTCTGACAATTTAAAACTTGTCATTAAAATACAATAAGATTGATCAGCTCCACGACCGACTCTGCCTCTTAATTGATGTAACTGAGACAACCCAAACTTCTCAGCTGACTCAACTATCATTACTGATGCATTAGGTACATCTACACCTACTTCAATGACAGTAGTTGCAACCATAATCTGAGTATGTCCTTTAACAAACTGCTGCATCTCATAATCTTTATCTGCAGATTTCATTTTTCCATGAACTATACTTACCTTATAATCTGGTAATGGAAACCTTCTGGAAATACTTTCATATCCATCCATAAGGTCTTTATAATCCAATTTTTCAGATTCTTCTATTAAAGGATAAACAATATAAACCTGCCTTCCTTTTTGAATCTCATCTTCAATAAATTGAAAAACCCTTAATCGATTAGCATCATACCTATGAACGGTTTTAATTTGTTTTCTTCCAGGAGGCAATTCATCAATAATTGAGACATCTAAGTCACCATAAAAAGTCATGGCCAATGTACGAGGTATTGGAGTAGCTGTCATTACTAAAACATGAGGGGGTTGCTCATTCTTTCTCCACAGTTTAGCCCTTTGAGCAACTCCAAAACGATGTTGCTCATCAATTATTGAAAACCCGAGATTTTTAAATTTAACTTCATCCTCTAGAACTGCATGAGTTCCTATTAAAATAGTTATTGAACCATCCATTAATCCCTCATGAATCTCTTTTCTTTTGCTTTTAGTTGTTGATCCTGTCAATAAAGCAATTTCAACTCCTATGTCACCTAACAATCCCGAAATAGTATTAAAATGCTGAATAGCTAAAATTTCAGTAGGAGCCATTAAACAACTTTGATATTCATTATCCAATGCAATAAGTATCGCAAGCACTGCAACTAATGTTTTTCCACTTCCTACATCACCCTGTAGAAGCCTATTCATATGATATCCTGAACCAAGATCTTTCCGAATTTCTTTTACAACCTTCTTTTGAGCTCCTGTTAATTCAAATGGCAAATAATCCTCATAAAAAGAGTTGAAATAAACTCCAACTTTTGAAAAAACATGTCCCTTTATCTTTCGTTGTGAAATGATCTTTTGTTTGATCATTCCTAATTGCAAAAAAAACAATTCTTCAAATTTTAATCTTAAAATTGCTTTTTGAAGTTGCTCCATAGAATTTGGAAAATGAATCGTATTAACAGCATTCTCCTTTTCCATTAAATGATTTTCCAAAATAACTTGTTTAGAAAGTGTTTCTTCTATTTTACCATTAAATTGAGGAAGTAAGGTTCTTATTAACTTTTCTAAGCCTCTTGTATTTAATCCCTTTGCACTTAATTTCTCACCTGAATGATAAATGGGTTGTAAATTCCCTGCTTTTTTATCAACTTTCTCAATTGGATCAATTTCTGGGTGAGCAATATTCCATTTGCTACCAAATTGGTTAGCCTTTCCGTATACAACATATTCTTTCCCTTTAATTAACGTTGGTTTTACCCATTTTATACCTTTAAACCAAATTAATTCAATAGTTCCAGAATCATCTTCAAAATTGGCCACTAACCTTTTTTTTCTTGGAGACCCTAGCTCACTTACACTAATCAATTTTCCTTTCAACTGAACCTCTCCATCAACTCTTGGGACATTTACTATTTGATGCATTTTAGAACGATCTACATGTCTAAATGGAAAATAATATAGAAGGTCACTATATGTATAAATATTCGCCTCTTTATTCAAAGTTTCGGCTCTCTTTGGCCCCACTCCTTTCAAGTAACTTATAAGAGTATTTAATAATTCATTCTGCATTCTATTTATCTAAAAAAGACCTATTTATATATGCCCATTATAAATAAACAAAAAAAAGAATTAAATAAGTAAGATAAAATAAATGCTAATGAATTAAATAGAGCCCTTCCCTAGTAATAATACTGGGTTTTCCATATAATTTTTAAAAGTGTTTAAAAAAGCAGATCCAACTGCTCCATCTACTGAACGATGATCACAGCTTAAAGTAACTTTCATAACATTTCCAGGAACTACTTCTCCATTTTTCACAACTGGAACTTCATTGATACCACCGACTGCTAAAATACATGAATCTGGAGGGTTAATAATTGCAGTAAATTCATCTATACCAAACATCCCTAAATTAGAGATAGTAAAAGTATTTCCTTCCCAATCTTCTGGCTGCAACTTTTTATCTTTTGCCTTGTTGGCCATTTCCTTTACCTCTGCACCTATCTGAGTCAAAGATTTACCATCTGCAAATCGTACAACAGGCACCAACAAACCATCTGGAACTGCTACAGCAACTCCAATATGAACATGATCATTGTATCTAATTACATCTCCTAACCAAGAAGAATTAACTTGGGGGTGCTCTTTAAGTGAAATAGCCGTTGCTTTAACAACAAGGTCATTAAAAGAGACCTTAGCTGGCTCAATGGCTTTATTAATTGATTTTCTGGCTTCAATTGCCTGATCCATATTAATGGATATTGATAAATAAAAATGAGGAGCAGAAAATTTACTTTCTCCTAACCTCTGAGCAATTACTTTCCTCATTTGAGAAACAGGTTCATCCGTATAGCTCTCCTTACCAGAATAGGCAATTCCTCCTCCTTGGTAATTATCAATATCTCTTTTAACGATACGACCATCCTGCCCAGTTCCTTTTATGAGCTGAATATTCACTCCCCTTTCTTTTGCCAATTTTCTAGCTAGAGGAGAAACTTTAATACTCTCTTGCATTACATCCCTAGCTTTAGGGAATCCACTAGGATTTGAAATTGCTATTTTAACTTCTTCTTTTACTGGAGGAATAACTTCTTCTTTAATTTCTTTTTTTGGTAGGTCTTCAGGTGTAGCATTCTCTTCTATGACTGGTTGTTTTGAGGATTCTTCTTTTAAGATCGCATCAATATTTTCTCCTTTTTCTCCAAGAATAGCTAAAATTGAATCAACAGGAGCTGCACTTCCTTTTTTTACTCCTACATGTAAAAGCACTCCATCCTGAAAGGATTCAAATTCCATAGTCGCTTTATCAGTTTCTATCTCTGCCAACAGATCACCTGACTCAACCTGATCTCCAACTTTTTTATGCCATTCAGCCACAACCCCCTCCGTCATGGTGTCACTTAATTTGGGCATTCTTACAACTTCAGCCATTTTTATAGATTTGTGTTGTTATTCTTTTATAAAAGGATAATCCTCCTGTTTATATACATCTTTATAAAGCTCATCTGGTTCTGGGTCGGGAGACTCTTCTGCAAATTTTACAGATTCATCAATTACTAATTTAACTTTAGATAATATTTTTTCCAACTCTTTATCAGATGCCAAATTATTCGATTTTATAGTATCAAGTACTCTTGATATTGGGTCTTTTGCCTTATAATCTTCAACTTCTTCTTTTGTTCTATATTTCTGTGGATCAGACATTGAATGACCCTTATATCTATATGTTCTTATATCTAACAGAGTGGGGCCATTCCCTTTTCTTGCATGATCTGAAGCTTTTAATATAGCTTCATGTACTGCTTCTACACACATCCCATCTACAACAATAGAAGGCATATGATATGAATCTCCTATTTCACTCATGTTTAATACATTAGTAGTTCTTTCAACAGAAGTTCCCATGGCATAATTATTATTCTCAATAATAAATATAACTGGCAATTTCCACATCATGGCCATATTGAAAGTTTCATGTAAAGCCCCTTGCCTTGCAGCACCATCACCAAAAGAGCAAAATGCAACATTTTTAGTTCCTTTGTATTTTTCGGCAAAAGCAATTCCTGCACCCATAGGTATTTGAGCACCTACTATTCCGTGTCCGCCCATTAAATTGACTTCTTTATGGAACATATGCATTGACCCCCCTTTTCCTTTAGACATCCCCGTTTGTTTGCCATATAATTCAGCCATCATATATTTAGGATGGACTCCTAGTGCAATAGGATGCGCATGGTCTCTATAGGCGGTAATATGCTTATCATCTTTTTTGCAACCTGATGCAGTACCTGCAACAACTGCCTCCTGACCAATGTATAAATGACAAAACCCTCCAAACTTCTGCTGAATGTATAAATGACCTACTTTTTCTTCGATTTTCCTCATCAAAAGCATATCCTCATACCATTTAAGGTATTGCTTTTTTGAATACTTCAATTTGGTAGTATTATTGGATTTTCTCACCACTTTTTTATTTACTTCTAAAGCTGTTGCCATTTCAATTAAATTTCATGTTGCAAATATAAAGCAATACGTGTTTTTAAAGTGTAATCTATAGCAATTAAAAATTAAATTCTATTTAAAGCCGAAGATTGAAACGCTAATGGCAACAAATTAGTTACAGATTCGAACATTAATATATCGCCTTTTTCAGCTTTTAAGATGACCTGCATATTCTCTCCCTGAAGTCTTTCATATTCGGACATCACCTGCCTACATGCTCCACAAGGTGTAATTAAATCCTTTAAAACCTCTTGAGAAGATTTAGCAACTATCGCTACTTTTTTCACTTTAACATTAGGAAAATTAGCTTTACAATAATACAAAGCCACCCTCTCAGCGCACATAGAAGAAGGAAAAGCAATGTTTTCCTGGTTATTGCCTACCACTATTTCACCATTATCTAATAGTAATGCCGCTCCAACATAAAATCCAGAATATATAGCATAAGCATTATTTAAGGATTCTTCGGCTTTTTTCATCAATATTTGAAATTGTTGATCAAGTTCGTCCATTGAAGAAAAAACATGATAAGATATATTTATTTCCTTTTTTTCCATTCTTTTGTACAATTATAAAACCAAAAACAATAAATATAGTTTAATAACATTATAGTATAGATAACAAATTTATAGATGTTTAAAACATCTTTAGCTATTATTGTGAATAATAATTGAAAAATAATTTAGAAATATTATCCTCATTTTCACCTATCTCTTTAAAAGAAATGGATAGTGTTAAACTATTAAACCGAACAGATACTAAATTTATTTTCAATAAAGACTTATTCGACTCAATACTATCTAAAATTAAAAATGACTACCAAATTCTATCAATAAACAACAAAAAATCAGCATCCTACAGAACTTTGTATTTTGATACTGATCAATTTAAATTTTACAATGATCATCATAATAAAAGAGGAAATAGGTATAAAGTAAGGATTCGGAAATACCTTGATTCAGACCTTTGTTTTCTTGAAATAAAAAACAAGAGAAAAGGAAGAACTATTAAAACAAGAACATCAATCGCTGATTTTGAAGACTCTTTAAGTAATTCTTCAATAGAATTTATAAAAGAAATTATACCAGGATTTGAACCACTAGAAACAAAAATTTGGAATACTTTTGAAAGAATCACACTTGTAAATCAAGAAAGAAAAGAAAGGTTAACTATTGACTTCAATTTAAAATTTGAATTCAATGATAAAAAATTAGGCATTGATCATTTAGTGATATGTGAATTAAAACAAGAACGAGCCAATAGAAGTTCGCCTATTAATCATATTTTTAAATTAATGAATATATTACCCAATAGAGTAAGTAAATATTGTATTGGTTCTGGCTTACTATACGAACAACTTAAAAAAAACCGATTTAAAGAGAAATATTTACTGATCAATAAATTAAAAGCATCATGAAAAAAAGATCAACTTTATACATAATTATATTATTCTTAATTACCATTTCATCTAATCATAAACCTATATATGCGTCTGATAATTTAACTGCTAGCTTTACTGCTTCTATTTCTGAAGATCCAGATGAGGATGAAATTATTCAAGTTTTAAAGAACAAACACAAAGCAGAAAAGTCTGATGCTAAGATCACCAAAGACATCATTGAATCATTAGAAAAAAAAGATGAAGATGATGACAAAAAAAACAGTTTTCTTGGAGTTCAATATTATGATGATGATTTTTTAAAATTATTATTTCGGTTTACTTTTAATCTTCTAGCCATTCTTATTATAGTAAGAATGATCTATTATCCTATTGCTAAACGAAAGGATTATCTCTTTACTTACATAATGATCAGCATCCTGGTCTTCTTCATCTGCTTTACGCTTAAAAAGTTCGAGTTAGGTTTAGGAATGGCCCTAGGTCTTTTTGCCATTTTTGGAATTATAAGATACAGAACAGACCCCATTCCAATTAAAGAAATGACCTATTTATTTATTGTAATTGGAATATCCGTTATCAACGCATTATCCAATAAAAAAATGAGCTATGCAGAGTTAATGCTCACCAATTCAATTATCATATTCGCGACCTATGGCATGGAGAGACTTTGGCTATTAAGACATGAGTCAAGAAAAGTGATTACCTATGAAAAAATTGACATGATAGTTCCCGAAAATCATGAAACATTAAAAACAGACCTAGAGCAAAGAACTGGTCTAGCAATTAGCAGATTTGAAATTGGGAAAATTAATTTTTTAAATGACACTGTACAGATTTTCATCTATTACTATAAAGACGATCAGACAGGGAATTTCAAAGATGAGGGAATTTCAAACGAGAATTAGATTAGCTTCCTTCTTCAACTTCTTCACCAAAGTTAAATTTCAATGTAAATCTAAGTGTATTAGCCAAAGGACTTTGTTGAGTTAATGCTAATAAGTAGGAAAGGTCTAACTCAAGTACTTTATACTTCACACCTGCACCCATAGATAAAAACCTTCTATTACCTTTTGTTGGATGCTCGTGAAAATAACCAGCTCTAACAGCAAATAATTGACTATATATATATTCAACACCGACAGATAAATTAATTTCATTTAATTCCTCTTTAAACCTACTTCCATCTTCAACTCCTACAGTATTACCATTTTCATCAATAATAACATTTCCTGGGGCGTCAGAAAAAGAACCAAAAATACCTGAAGGTAAAGCAGGGTTGGGGTCTCTTCCAGAAAATATAATTGGAGAATTATCTGGCCCATAAACTACAGTTCCATTCTCCTGTTGGTAAACTGGCTGAGTAGGCACTAATAATTTATTCATATCAAAAGCAAAAGTAAACTCCTGGTAATCATCTATCTCCATATTAAATGCAGTACCCAATCTTAAGTTTGTGGGAATAAAATCTCTGTCAGCATTATCCGTATAAGCCATTTTAGCTCCAATGTTAGAAATATTCAAACCAATAGCTACATCAGATTTTCTATCAGCTAATTTAAATTCATTAGTTACATAATACATTGAAAGGTCAGTAGCTACACTTTGACCTGGTTTAGTATCTGCCCCACCTACATTGGTACCTCCAGTCAAATTAGAGTAAATATATCTAGCAGACAAAGCAGCACCAATATTTTGACTTAATTTTCGTGAATAACAAAAGTCAAATGAAAATTCATTGGGCTTAAAATCTCTGATCGTAGCTCCAAAATTATCTGTAAAAGTAATGTTACCCAAAGAAAAATACCTTAAAGAAACTCCAATTGCAGAATTCCTGTCTAATTTTTTATAGCCAGTTAAATAAGCTAAATTAATGTCATTAACAAGTGCCCTTAACCAAGGCGAATAGGACATGCTAAATCCCATATCTTCAGTATCATCAATAAAAGCTAATTTGGCTGGATTCCAATATACAGAATTTGCATCAGGTTTAATTGCTACACCCACATCACCCATAGCACCAGATCTTGAATCTGGAGAGATTAATAAAAAAGGCACAGCAGTTGTAATGGTATTTATGTTTTTACCAGATAAATTTTGTGTGCTTATACTATTCTGTGAAAATAGTGGATTTATAGAGTGAATACCTGTTAAAAACAATAACCCTATTACTTTGATTGATTTCATCATTTAAATTCTCTTTTTTAACGAAACGACAAATATATACATTTAGTATATTAATTACCTAACTTAGTTCAATATAACTAATTTCTCTGTTTTTTCAACTTTTTCACCACGCTCATTGGTTACCTGAACTGTATAAACATAAACTCCCCTTCCTAATTTATCACCATAATCATCTCTAGCATTCCAGGGAATCCCTTCGCTTCTATAACCCTCTCCATGCATTCTATTATTTATGGTCCTAATTAATTTACCAGAAATAGTAAAAATCTGGATTTGAACATCTAAATAATCACAAACCTGATTATGCTCAAAATAAAACTCAGTACGAGTGGTAAAAGGATTGGGGTAATTAAGCACATGACTTAAGGCTAAATTTTCTGTTTCAGCAACCACAAACTCTATAGTTGATTTAGAAGAATTATTATAAACATCCCAAACTTTTAGGGTCAATGAATGATTACCTTCAGAAAGCTCTGAAAGTTGATAGTTGATCTGACCACTTTTATAAGTATCTAGGTCGGCTTCGTATAAATCATTTAAAATAATTGATTCAGAAGTATTATCATCCAAATAAGCTTCAATATTATGACCTATTCCGTTTCCAACTGTATTGATTCCACTTTCATCAAAGATCTTTGCTAGCAAACTAGGATTTTCATCCGTTAAACCTCCTGAAACAAATGACTCATCATTTAGAAATAATTCAACAATTGGACCTTCGTTATCTGCTAAAGCATTAGAATTGATACCACCAATTAAAATAGACTCATTATATCCATTAGCATCATCCAATCCGTTTTCTGCATAATAACTAAATCTTGCTTGTCCATATTCATAAGATATATCCTGTGGAACAATGAACTCGAAAGAAAATTCACCATTTACAACTGATGACTTACCCTTATAGATACTATTTTTCCACATTTCATAAGCCGCTACTGAAGATCCTGAATTAGTACCCAAAGTACTCAATGATGAAATTTTATCAAAAGCCGTATTATATGCGATTCCATTAAAATCAGTTAGCTTTTGTCCATTTTGATCTTCTATATGCCCTGTAATCCGAACAGTACTAAGTGCTTTAAGAGTATCATTAAAAACAGCAATTCCTACACCATTAATTGAATCTGTTATAACATTTAATTTAGGACTAGATAGCTGAATAGCAGGGTCCCCTAATAATGCGAATTTCCTGAAGTTTTGATCTCCACTTGCTATAGCAAATTTATTTTTTGTTCCAACATAAATATCTCCTAACCTTTGAGGGAGATCGTTGACTTTATCAAAAACAGTATCATAAAAAAATCTATTCAGCCATTCATTAGGTGTTGCATACACCAATCTGGTTGTAGTTAATAGTCCTATACCTCCACCGTCTGGATTAAGTAATACATATTCCCCTGCAGAAACTCTATCATGATCATCAAATCTACTGAACTCACATGTTGCAGTCATAAAAAGAGGCATTCTGTTATAATTGTTCCAATCCTGAATAGTAGGTACAGTAAGGATCTGTTCATGTGCCCAACCAGTTTCTCCACCATGACCAATGTAATTGACCAATACTGCTCCCTTATCTACATTTTCTCTAATTGCTTTTTCAGCACCTTCTATTCTCTCCCCAACAGGTGTGCTTTCCTGACCATATGCATCTGAATGGATCTTTACTATATTCATTTCTGAATAATTAACATCGATCTTATTTGACATTATTTCAATATCATTAAAATAAGCATTGTTATCTTCATCATCACTTACCATTACCACTCTATTTCGCCAATCTCTCAAAACTGAAGATGATTCGCCAGTTCCACAAACTGCAATTTCAGAATCAACCCCTTCAATAACACTATAATTTTTTATTTTCTGAACCATTTCTTCTGCCTCACTCAATGTTGACACAGGAATACGACCAACAGCTATATTTAATAAGTCTGAATTTTGAATTGATCCCCCATCAAATAGAATAGCATAATAATCATCTGTAGCAAATGTAGCAGTAACACTTAATGACTCTGACGACTCATATACTGGTATCAAATTATTTCCATGTCCCATTCTGTTTCGATTATCATAAGTACCATCTCCAAACAACAAACAATACTTAGGCATTAAATTGGGATCTCCATTACTTCTTACATAAAACATTCTTAAAAATTGCTTAATAGCAGTTGCATCTCTTATACCTGAAGAGAACTCATTATAGATCTGTTCAGGGTTTACAACATGGACGGACAATCCTTCACCTTCATGAAATAATTTTAAATCCTGAGCTGCCGTATAAAAAGATGACGGAGCTATAATGATCATATCTGCATATGAAAGGCCATGTAAATTTTGAGGAGCTATTTCATTTAATATAGTAGGTGATGGGAAACCAATTCCAGAAATTGCAACAAATTGTCTTAAAGAATCGGATTGAACTCTAAATGATGCAGTATTTCCATTGATTGCAAAATTCACCAAATTGGGAGCTGTTGGATCAGTAATTTCCCAAATCTGAGCTAGTGAACCAGTATTCGCTATTTGAAATTCTACTACATTGCCAGCACCTATTGAACTAGGATCTGAAAATTGCATGGCATTTTCTTTTATTGTTAATTGTCTTTTTGCATTTACAGTTATATAATCCAAATATCCTTTAGAGTTCACAGAACCATTTTTATTATAATTAATAGTCACTGTAAGCTGATCTCCTGAACTGGGAATAATAGGCAATTCTCCATTAACAATCTTTCCTGCAGGGGAATAGAACCCAGTTCCTGTAGATGGGACTGAAATATTCATATTTGAGTTTGATGAGCTTATATTAAAAAAAGTTGAACTAGAAGGAGATTTTCCAACTAACCTACAATCAATTAATGCAGTATCTGAAACCAGATTAGGAAAATTAAATATATAATTATAAGTTGTTTGAACATCAAATATATCTCCGTACCATTCAGCACCAGATTTCAATAAATTAAACTCGTCTTCTTCAATAAAATCGTAATCTGTAAATTCATTTACAAAATGAGTAGGTGTTGAATTCGTAGTACTAGCATTCCCTAATCTCGATGGTAAGCTAGCTCCTTCAATATTGATAAAATAAAATGCAGTATCTGAATATAAGTGTCTTTCATGCTCAAAAATTTCACCATTTAATTCCCAGCTATGAGGACCCTTTGCATAAAACAAAAGATAATCTCCTGAATTAAATACTCCATCACCTGCATCTTCAATAAAAATGTTATTTAATTTAAGATCATCCATTCTTTGGTTTCCATTTACCTCATCAAGCATACCTGATCCATTTCCATAAATATTAATAGCATCACTATTTATATTTCCATTTAAAATACCATTAGACAGCATAACCTGATAGTCTAATTTATAGATTCCGTCTTCAGTAACACCTAGCTTATACCATGAACCACCAGAAGACAATACAGAATTATGAGAAAACCCACTTTTGAGTTGTAGGTTTTGATGATGAGTTTCAACAAGTTGACCATTTATTTGAATTATTTTATAGTATTTTCCATCTTTAGTTCTTCTAATTGAGTTTCCCTTCAAAAACAAATACCCTTTCCCTCTATCTTCTGCATGAAAAACATCAAATGAATATTCTTCTTCATATGTATGATTATTGATAAGGCAATTTATTTCATCATTATTTAACTGCTCTTCATCATAAAATTGAAGATCAAAATTTGCGCTTTTAAAATTTGTTGAGTAACTTAATGTATAGTAGGGAGAATTTAATTGGTGGTCCCACCCTCCTTTTATGGGGTGAAATACATCCATTAATTTAGTTCCATTTATTGAAATAGGATATGGATTTTCATAACCAATATTTTCATCAATAGTTATCTTTTTTTGACCCATAGTCAAAAATGAAAATGGAAACATTATAAATATGAAAATCGTTACTCTTAACATATACGGATCAAAACTATAATAATTTGATTTGAATAATGCTTAAATAAAACAAACGTTGTAATTTAGAGATTATTGCATCTTATTAAACGTAAAAAACGTTCATCATTTTCTTTTTTTTTTGTATAATTGATGCATAAAAATTTTAAAGTTTAAAATAAAATAAGTTTTTTATTGTGGAAAAATCACTTTTTATAAGATATACATTAACTATTTTCACAATTGTATTTTCATTAAATGAGACACATGCTCAGGATCCTGAGTTTACTCAATTCTATGCTAATCCTGTTTATTTGAATCCAGCTTTTGCTGGAACTCATATTTGCCCAAGAGTAAACATGAACTACAGAAATCAATGGCCGGGTATTTCTGGAACTTTTGTCACCTATTCCGCTTCATTTGATCAACATTCAGAGTCTTTACATGGTGGATTAGGATTGTTAGTAGTGAATGATCAGGCTGCTAACTCACTTAAAACCACAAGAGTTAGTGGAATGTATTCTTATCAGATAAAAGTAACAAGAAAATTTTCTGTTCGATTAGGAATGGAGGCTACGTTTTGGCAAAAGACTTTAGACTGGAACAAGCTAACTTTTGGCGATATGATTGATCCAAGAAGAGGATTTGTTTTTCAAACTGGAGACATCCCTAGAGGTGGATCTAGAGGAGGTTTAGATTTTTCTGCAGGATTTTTAGGTTTCAGCGAAGTATTCTATTTTGGTTTTGCTGCTCATCATCTCACTCAACCAGATGAGTCTCTTATTAAAGAACACAGCCCTCTACCTATGAAATTAACAGCTCATGCTGGTGCTATGATTCCTCTTGCAGGAGCTGCCTCAAAGTATGTTGAAGATGACGTAATGATATCACCTAATATTCTTTATAGAAGACAAGAAAATTTCCAACAATTAAATATGGGTATCTATGTTAAAAAAGGCCCTTTAGTTGGTGGAGTTTGGTACAGAAATAAAGATGCATTTATAGCTTTAATTGGCTTACAGTCTGATATCGTGAAAATTGGCTACAGCTATGATGTAACGATATCAAAATTGGCTAATGCGACAGCTGGTTCTCATGAAATTTCATTCCAGATCAACTTTAATTGTAGACCAAAAGTTAAAACTTTTAGAACCATAAGTTGTCCTTCTTTCTAAAAAAAACCATTAATTTTGTAACTTATTTTTTATTTTACGTTATAAGTGTAGTTATATAAAATTCTCATTATGAAGAGATATCAAACTTTTACCCTATTATCTATTGTTCTAAGTGCTGTGCTAATTTTAGGATCATGCGCTTATGAAAGGTCAAATATTACTGGCTGGGATTATAACAACCCTAGAAATGGTGGTTTTCAAAAAACACCATACCCAGAACAAGAAACTGGTCCGGGACTAATTCTTATTGAAGGTGGAACATTTACAATGGGAAGAATAGAACAAGATATCACTTTAGAAAGTCATAATATTCCAAGAAGAGTTACAGTTTCTTCATTCTACATGGATGAAACTGAAATTTCAAACATGAACTGGTGTGAATATTTATATTGGATAGGAAGAACATACGTTGAGTATCCAATGATCTACAAAAAAGCATTGCCAGACACATTATGCTGGAGAGAAAAATTAGGTTACAATAAGCCATATGTTGAATATTATTTACGACACCCATCTTATAGGGATTATCCTGTAGTAGGTGTTTCGTGGTTACAAGCTAGTGACTTCTGTGCATGGAGAACTGATAGGGTAAATGAATATATTCTAATTAGAGAAGGTGTCTTAATAATGAATCCCGAACAACAAAGTGAACCATTTACTACCGATTCATACCTTGCAGGGAAATATGAAAGAGGATTAAATCCAATGGGACAAATACCTGATCTTGATCCATCAAAAGGTGGATATGACCCTACTACTGGTAAGTTTAAAGCAAGAGATATGGTCACTAGAAACGTAAGGATGGAAGACGGAATTCTATTACCTAGATATCGACTACCAACTGAAGCTGAATGGGAATTTGCTGCTTATGGATTAATTGGAAATACTATTGATGAAAGAGTTGTTGAAAGAAGAATTTATCCATGGAATGGTCATTGGGTAAGAAATCCAGAAGATCAATGGCAAGGTGACATGCTAGCTAACTTTGTTAGAGGAAGAGGAGATTACATGGGAGTAGCAGGTCATTTAAATGATAATGCTGACATTACTGCTCCAGTATATTCTTATTGGCCAAACGATTATGGCTTATATAATATGGCTGGAAATGTAAGTGAATGGGTACTAGATGTATATAGGCCACTTTCATCTGAAGACATGTCTGAATTTAGACCATTCAGAGGAAATGTTTTCAAAACTAAGGTATTAAATGCATCTGGATCAATAGATGAAAAATATGATGCTCCATTATATGATATATATGGTATAAAGGAATATCTAGAGCTTTTTAAAGCTGAAAGACAAGGGAAAGCAGATCGTAGATATGGTTATTCTACAAATGACCGAACTGATTCATTAGAAAAAGAATTAATCACACAAATTGAAGTTGTCGTTGATGAAGCCATTGTTTTACTTGATGACAAGCAAACTTTAGAAGCCTCTGCAAAAATACAAACCATCTTTGATGATGTTTTTGAGGATTTCCAAGATCAAGTATCGCAAGACCCTGTTTACGAAAACTATTTACTACAGATTAGTCCACTGCTAAGGCAGGGCCTTTCAGAGTTTATATTAAATACTCCTGGTAATTTAAAAATGAGGGAAGTAACTGCAGAAGAAAACATTAATAGAAGAAATTATAGAATAGCTGATAATATAGATTATCTAGATGGTGACCTAAGGTCGTCTATATATTATCCTGGTGGAGAAGGAAGTGAAGAACCTATTAAATCTTTTAATACTAATCTTAACTCAAAAGGAAAAAGTGGTCATAGTGAAGATTGGGCCATGTACCAAAGCGGAAAAGAAACAGAACCTAAATCTGTTTATCCTACTATGGTAGGTGGATTAGCTGGTCAACCTACAACTTTAATTTCAGATAAATCTAGAGTTTACAAGGGTGCGTCATGGAAGGACAGAGCGTACTACATGAATCCTGGCACAAGAAGATTTCTTGATGAAAATCTATCAAATGCTTATATAGGATTCCGTTGTGCAATGGACAGAGTTGGTAGCCCAGTTGGACTAGGTGTCTACAAATAAAAGTTTTATAAATACAAATTTAAAAAGGGAGGATTACCTCCCTTTTTTTTTGCCTTAAGATAAAATTACTTTAAAATATTTCTTGCGATAACAATTCTTTGAATCTCTGATGTGCCTTCATAGATCTGTGTAATCTTAGCATCACGCATTAATCTTTCCACGTGGTATTCCTTAACATAACCATAACCTCCATGAACTTGAACTGCTTCAACTGTTGTTTTCATAGCAACTTCTGAAGCAAATAGTTTTGCCATTGCTCCTGAAGTATTGTAATCCATTCCCTGGTCTTTATGCCATGCAGCTCTATGTACTAATAACCTAGCTGCATCAATCTCCATTGCCATATCTGCTAATTTAAATTGAATGGCTTGATGATGAGAAATTGGTTTCCCAAATGTTTCTCTTTCATTTGAATAGATTAAAGAAAGCTCATAAGCACCAGCAGCAATACCTAATGCCTGAGCTGCTATTCCAATTCTTCCTCCAGCTAAAGTTTTCATAGCAAACTTAAAACCAAATCCATCCTCCCCTATTCTATTCTCTTTAGGGACCTTTACATCAGTAAAAATTAATGAATGTGTATCACTCCCTCTAATACCCAATTTATCTTCCTTAGCACTAATTTCAAACCCTTCCCATCCTTTTTCTACAATAAATACATTAATTCCTCTATGTTTCTTTTCAGCATCCGTTTGAGCAATCACTAAATAGGTAGAAGCAGTACTTCCATTAGTGATCCAGTTTTTAGTACCGTTCAATAAATAATGGTCTCCTTTATCAATAGCAGTCGTTCTTTGTGAGGTAGCATCAGATCCAGCCTCTGGTTCTGACAAACAAAAAGCACCTACTTTTTCACCTGTAGCCAATGGCACTAGGTATTTCTGTTTTTGATCTTCATTGCCAAATGATTCCAATCCCCAACAAACTAAACTATTGTTTACAGACATTGCAACAGAAACAGAAGCATCAATTTTAGAGATCTCTTCCATGGCAAGCACATAACTAATGGTATCCATACCGCTACCACCATATTTAGGGTCTACCATCATTCCCATAAATCCAAGTTCACCTAATTGTTTAATCTGTTCTAATGGAACAGTTTGGTTAGTGTCTCTTTCTATCACACCTGGCTTACAAGCATTTTCCGCAAAATCTCTTGCAGCATCTTTAACTGCTAATTGTTCTTCTGTCAATTGAAATTCCATATTTTTTTATTTTGAAAGGGCTCAAATTTAGCTCTTATATTTACTTCATAAAAGAATGTTAAGGTTTTTTTATATTGCATTTTTTGACTTATTATCAAATAAGATGATTTTCAGTTTGTATCAGTTCATAATTTTATAAATTTGCTAACCTGTTGATTATACGAGATAAATGAAAGAGTTATTAAAGAAGTTTGAGAATAAACAACCAGAAATTGTTTTTCATTGGAATGATTCAGAAACTGAAGCTGAAGGATGGGTAGTTATAAATTCATTAAGAGGAGGTGCTGCAGGAGGTGGCACAAGAATGAGAGAAGGTTTAGATCAGCACGAAGTAACTTCATTGGCTAAAACAATGGAAGTTAAATTTACCGTCTCTGGCCCGCCTATTGGAGGAGCAAAATCTGGAATCAATTTTAATCCAAATGACCCTAGAAAAGCAGATGTACTAAAAAGATGGTATGAAGCAGTTACACCATTATTAAAGCACTATTATGGAACAGGTGGAGACCTTAATGTAGATGAAATCCATGAAGTTATTCCAATTACTGAAGATTGTGGTGTCTGGCACCCTCAAGAAGGTGTTTTTAATGGACATTTTCAGCCAAGAGAGGCACAAAAAATCAATAGGATTGGGCAATTAAGACAAGGGGTACTAAAAACCATTGAAGATGAAAAATATTCACCAAGTGTAAGTAGAAAATATGTTATTGCTGATATGATCACTGGTTATGGTGTTGCAGAATCAGTTAAACACTACTACGACATCTACGGTGGCGATCTTAAAGGTAAACGAGTAGTGGTACAAGGCTGGGGTAATGTAGGATCTGCTGGTGCTTATTACTTAGCTCAAGAAGGAGCGAAAATTGTAGGCATTATAGATAGAGCTGGAGGAATAATTAATGAGGATGGATTGTCTTTTGAAAAAGTAAAAAATCTCTTCTTAAATAAGAATGGAAATGCATTAAAAGCAGATGACTTATTATCATTTGAAGAAGTAAATGAGAAAATATGGGATCTAGATGCTGAAATCTTCATTCCATGTGCTGCATCTAGACTGATCACCAAAGATCAAATTGACAGGATGATCAGTACAGGTATTGAAGTGATAGCTCCTGGTGCTAATGTACCCTTTGCTGATCCTGAAATCTTTTTTGGCCCAATAGCTGACCATACAGATTCCAAAACAAGTGTTATTCCTGATTTTATTTCTAATTGTGGAATGGCAAGGGTTTTTGGTTATTTAATGGGTAATGACCTTGGGAAATTAGAGGATGAGGCCATATTTGAAGATACTTCGAACACCATTAAAGAAGCTTTAAAAAATGTGTACCAAATAAGCAATTCAAAAACCAGGATCTCTAAAACAGCTTTTGAGGTAGCATTAAAACAATTAATATAATTTTTATGGAAACTATTATTCTCATCATTTTTATTCTTGGATATTTAGCAATTACACTTGAACATAATTTAAAAGTGGATAAACTGGTTCCTGCCCTATTGATGATGGCATTAGCTTGGGCTTGTGTTGCAATAGGGATAGATGGTTTTGAAACTTGGTTCGATTCTGCTAACCATAGCTTAATGAACGGAACGCATGGAACAGAAAACTTTACTAGTTTAGGACATGAAGACAGAATGGGGATCATGGAGTCAACATTATTACATCATTTTGGGAAGACCTGTGAAATATTGATCTTTTTAATTGGGGCCATGACCATTGTTGAAATAATAGACCACTTTAATGGCTTCTCTACCATAAAAAGATACATTAAAACCAATAAAAAATCTACTCTGCTCTGGATCATGTCTATACTGGCATTTATCCTTTCAGCTATCATTGATAACTTAACTGCTACCATAGTATTAATAACAATTTTAAGGAAAATCATTCCAAGTAATAAAGACAGGATCTGGTTTGCTGGGATGATCATCATAGCTGCTAATGCAGGTGGAGCTTGGTCTCCAATTGGTGATGTAACTACTACCATGTTATGGATAGGTGACAAAGTAAGTACTTTAAAGTTAATTGAATACCTTATTTTACCTTCTTTAATCTGCATGATCATCCCTACATTAATTGCCAGCTATTTAAAACCCTTTAGTGGGAATTTTGAATCACCTCCAAACGAAGGAGAAGATAATAGTAAAGGTCCATTAATGCTCTATCTAGGGCTTAGCTTGATTGTTTTTGTACCTGTTTTCAAAACGATCACTCACCTTCCACCTTATGTAGGAATGATGCTATCTTTATCTATTGTAGCATTAGTTGCAGAGCTCATCACTGCCAGACAATTCAGCATGTCTAGTATTGGGGATGAATTGAGTTCACAAGAAGCAGGACACCATAAAAGTCCTACTTTTGGTGCACTTTCAAAAATTGAAATGCCTTCTATATTATTTTTCTTGGGTATTTTAATGACTGTTGCGGCATTAGAATCACTTGGAATGATATATATTTTTGGTAATGATGTTATGCAATCTGGAATGAACCTAGATGTTTTTGTAATGCTATTAGGTGGCGGGTCTGCAGTAATAGACAATGTTCCCCTTGTTGCAGCTTCTATGGGAATGTTCCAAGAACCACTAGACTCAACTGTTTGGCATTTTATTGCTTATGCCGCTGGAACAGGTGGAAGTATGCTAATAATTGGATCTGCTGCTGGTGTAGTTGCTATGGGAATGGAAAAAATTTCTTTTTTCTGGTACCTTAGAAAAATAGGATGGTTAGCACTTATTGGATATTTAGCTGGTGCTGGAGTATTCATTTTATTTGAAAAGTTCCTTATCTAAGTAATAATTTCACCTATTTCCCGTTAATTACTGATATTAAGTTTATTTAGTTAATAAATAAGCATCCTCTTCCTTCAGAAATAAACAGCAAGCAGTTAATTTAGTCGTTATAAATTTTATACGCTTAAATTATGAAAAGATCTCTGCTGTACCTATCTATGTTTTTCATTGTATCTATGCCTTTAACAAATTATGCAGGAGAAGGTGATGAAGAAACTGCTGTAACAGACTCAACACCAGACCTATATGCTCCAGGAAATATCCATTTACCTGAAGATAAAAGCATTATTGACCTAATTCTTGGTTTTGAAAAAAAGGCAGTTAAATTAAAAGATGATGAGACTGGGTCTCCTACTTACATTTTCTTGGATAAAGATGAAGATGGAAAAGAGGTATTTGCTGAATCAAAAGATGGAGAATACATTATAGTTGAAAAATACAGCATAACAAGTATTATAGTAATGTCTCTGCTTTTTATCCTATCATTTATGACCATCTTTATTTTTATAGAAAGATTCAGAGCAGTTAGAGGTGCTTCTAAAGAAAAAGATGACCACATGAAAGAGATTGATCTATTCATCAAGCAAAATGATCTCTACAATGCCAAAATAAGTGTAGGAAAATGGGCTCAATACTCGGATCTTGGAAAATTGATAGAAAAAGGAATTATCCAACATGCAGATAGAGGTAAAGATTTAAAAGAAATTAAACCCATCTTAGAAACTGAAGGAGAGCTTATTATAAGTAACCTTGAAAGAAGATTATCTGTTTTAGCCACAATTTCAGGCGTAGCCCCTATGCTAGGATTTTTAGGTACAGTACTAGGAATGGTTAAAGTATTCCAGGAAATGTCTGCACAAGAATCTTTCAAGATCAGTAATTTATCAGGTGGTATCATGGAAGCCATGATTACGACAGTAGGAGGTCTTATAGTAGGTATTATTGCATATGTAGCCTATAATTACCTAGTTACTAAAGTTGAAAAAGTCGTTCATAATATGGAGCTAACTTCATTAAAGTTAGTTGACTCTTTAGATGATCTCAAGCATTCACCTCAAAAACCGGCTTCAAACACACCTCCTGCAAACTCGCATGAGGGTTGATTAATCAACAATAATAATGGGATTAAAAACAGAAAATAAGATCAAAATGGAAGGAGGTATGTCTTCTATGACTGATCTTGTCTTCTTGTTGCTTATTTTCTTTATTGTTATTTCTACCCTTATTAGTTCTGGAGTGAATATCGATTTACCTCAAAGCAGTTCATCAGAAAGCAAGGACCAGCCTGTAGAAGTGAACATTACAGCAAGTAATGTGTATACATTGGACAAAGACTTTACTACTGAATCTTTGAGCGAGCTTGAACAAAAAATTAAAACAAGTGTAAATCCAGAAAAACCTGTGATTACGCTAACTGGTCATCCAAAAAGTAACTGGGAAATGACTGTTCATGTAATTGATATTGCAAAAAGAAACAATATAGAAATTGCATTAAAAGATTAAGATGGGATTAAAAACATCAAATAAAGTAAAACTTGAAGGGGGTATCTCTTCTATGACAGATTTGGTATTTCTGCTACTCATCTTTTTTATTATGGTAGCTTCTATGGTGAATGAAAG
>CAYSEW010000006.1:0-116432 GCA_964430245.1 uncultured Flavobacteriales bacterium | reverse complement strand
CAAACAGTATGTGATGGAGCTACAGTGATCTTAGCAGGTTCAGGAGCAGTAAGCTACACTTGGGATAACGGAGTTACAGACGGATTAGCCTTTACCCCAGCATTAGGAACAACAACTTATACAGTAACAGGGACAGATGCCAATAACTGTGTCAATACAGATCAAGCAGATGTAACAGTCAATCCACTACCAATAGTAGATGCAGGACCAGATCAGACAGTATGTAATGATGGAGCTACAGTAACCTTAACAGGTTCAGGAGCGGTAAGCTATACTTGGGACAATGGTGTAACAGATGGAGTAGCTTTCACTCCAACACTAGGTACAACTACCTATACAGTAACAGGTACAGATGCTAATAACTGTGTTAATACAGATCAAGTAGATATTACAGTAAATGCACTTCCATTAGTTAGTGCAGGACCAGATCAGACAGTATGTATCGGATCAGCTATCACCCTTTCAGGAACAGGAGCTGTGAGCTATACTTGGGACAATGGAGTTACAGATGGTGTTCCATTTACGATCAATACACCTACTACTTATACAGTAACAGGCACAGATGCCAATAACTGTATCAATACAGATGATGTAACTATTACTATATCTGATCCAAGTTATGTGGATAATGTAGTACAATCTACTTGTGGCAATCCAGATGGAGAGATCACGCTAACAGCAAGCAATGGCATACCTAATTATCAGTATTCAATAGATGGGGGAGCTACTTTTCAGTCATCAGGAGTTTTTACAGGGCTATTAGCAGGATCATATAATATAGTAATAGAGGATGATATAGGCTGTCAGGTAACAGGCCAGGTAAGTGTAACGGATCAGGGCGGACCAATCATTAATTCAACTGTGGGCACTGATGAACTTTGTTTGGGTTCATGTGATGGAACAATTATTATTAATGCAACAGGAGCCAACCTTTTTAGTATTGATAATGGTGCTACATTCCAGGCCCTTAATTCTTTTAATAACCTGTGTAATGGTACCTACAATATAATAGTTGAAGATAATTTCGGATGCCAAGCTGTAGATCAAATTGACATTAATCAACCTACCTTATTAACTTTTTCTGTTTCTAGTGTCGATTTAGATTGTTTTGGAGTTTGTATTGGTGAAATTGACCTTACTGCCCAAGGTGGTTCAGGTCCTTATCAATATAGTATTGATAATGGAGTTACTTTCCAACAAGCAAATCTATTTAACAATCTTTGTCAAGGAGTTTATGACGCTGTAATAGAGGATAATAATGGTTGCCAGACTTTAGGTCAAAATGTTTTCATTACAGAGCCACCTGAATTAACCATGTTATTGGGTGTTACTGACGAAACTTGTGCTGGAGCCTGTGATGGAATGATCAATTCAATACCCAACGGAGGTACTGGAGCAGGTACTTACACTTATATTTGGACTCCCTCATTAGGAAATTTACCTTTAATCACTAATTTATGTGCTGGCAATTATTCTCTTACTGTCACTGATGCTAATGGATGTACTGTTACTTCAAATGAAGTGATAAGTGGACCAGCAGCAGTCGTTATTAATAGTGTAAGTGTTACTGATGAGCTTTGTGCTGGAGATTGTTCAGGAAGTATAGACATTAACGCTTCTGGGGCTACTTTATATAGTATTGATGGAGTCAACTATCAGACAAATAATGTTTTCTCAAACCTTTGCGCAAACAATTATACAGTTTATATTGAAGATGCTAATGGCTGTTCGGCAACAAGTCCAGTTGTTGTTTCCTCTCCACCGCCAGTTACAATTCAACCCCTTAACAATAGTACAATATGTATAGGTGGCTCTGTTCAACTTCAAGCAATTTGTAATGGAGGTACTGGATCATTTACTTATTTATGGGATAATGGTGCAACTACACAAACCATTAATGTTTCCCCGACTACAAATCAAGCATATTGTGTAACTGGAACAGACCTAAATGGGTGTGTTTCAAATAATGAATGTGCTACAATAACTGTAAACCCTCCCCTTTCTGTTCAAATATCAAATGATCAAACAATTTGCAATGGTCAATCTGCTAATATCTCTGCAACAGGAACAGGTGGAGATGGAGGGCCATATACTTATACATGGGATCAAGGACTAAACCCAGGACAAAATCACACTGTATCACCAACATCATCCACATTATACACGGTAATATTAACTGATGGCTGTGGTACGCCTGCCGATACTGCTAGTGTAAACATTATTGTAAGTCCTATGCCAAACATTAGCTTTTCAGGTAATATTCTAACTGGATGTAATCCACTTGAAGTAACCTTTACTGAATCCAATGTCCCTGCTGGATCTCAGTGTATTTGGAGTTTTGGAGATGGGGGCTCAATTAATAATAGTGGACCTGTAGATTACACTTTTACTACTCAGGGGTGTTGGGATGTGACTCTAGACATCACAACAATAGATGGTTGCCTGGGAACCCACACAGAATCACAATATATATGTGTCTATGATAACCCTATTGCTGATTTTATATTCGATCCACAACCAACAACTATAATTAATTCAACAATTGATTTTACAAACACAAGTACAGGTGGTGTTAATTATCTGTGGGATATGGATGGCCTACAACAATTCAATACAGTTGATCCTTCTTATACTTTTGAGGACACTGGCACATTTAATGTTCAGTTAATAGCTATTGGTGATGGTGGTTGTATAGATACTATTACTTATCCTGTTATAATAGGCCCCGACCTTTTGGTTTTTGTTCCAAATGCAATCACAATAAATGGAGATGGTATTAACGATGAGTTCTTGCCTAGTATTATGGGTCATGTGGAAGCCAGTTATCAATTATATATTTTTGATCGTTGGGGAAATGTGGTTTTTGAATCTCAACATGCCAATGTAGGGTGGGATGGAAAAATGAACAATGAATATGTGAAAACTGGAGTTTATGTTTGGAAGATAGTATTAAGAGCAAAAGCCACACTATTTGAAAAAGAATATGTTGGTCATGTTACCGTTCTCAAATAAAATATTTTATTACTTTATCTCTATAAATCTTCTTTAATAAATGATTCTAATGCCCCAAGGGTATAATCAAGATCTCTATAGGAGATGGCATCATTTAAAAAATAACTTTCATAAGCACTTGGGGGCAGGTAAACTCCCCTTTTAAGCATACCGTGAAAGTATTTTCTAAACATTTCATTATCCCCCTTAGATGAAGTTTCAAAATCTTCAACACTTTGATCAGTAAAATGAAGAGATATCATTGACCCTAATCTATTAATAGTATAAGGGATTTCTGTATCACTTAATATTTTCACATATCCTTCGTGTAAATATTTTGTTTTGTTTGCAAGTGATTCATAAATAGATGGTTCTCTGTTTAATATAGAAAGGGTGGTATAACCAGCCATCATCGCTAATGGATTTCCACTTAAAGTTCCAGCTTGATAAACAGGGCCATTTGGAGATAAAAATTCCATTATTTCTTTTCGTGCAGCAAAAGCACCAACTGGCAATCCTCCTCCTATGACTTTCCCAAAAGTGACAATATCAGCATCAATATTTAATATTTGCTGTGCCCCTCCTAATTGAAGTCTAAATCCAGTCATCACCTCATCAAATATTAATAACGAATCATTTGAAGTGCAAATCTCTCTTAGTTCTTGTAAAAAACCATCTTTAGGCAACACACAACCCATATTTCCAGCAACAGGCTCTATGATTACAGCAGCTATTTCGCCTTGATTTTCGTTAAATAATTCTTTTACTGCATCTATGTTATTATAAGGAGCAGTTAATGTGTCTTTAGCGGTTCCTTTGGTGACGCCCGGACTATTTGGAACGCCAAATGTTAATGCTCCACTTCCAGCTTCTATTAAAAAACAATCGGCATGTCCATGATAACATCCTATAAACTTTATGATTTTTGATTTTCCTGTATACCCTCTAGCTAATCTTATCGCGCTCATACAGGCTTCGGTTCCAGAATTCACAAATCTAATTCTATCTATATTAGGAACCATAGATATAGCTAGTTCAGCTATTTTTACTTCTAATTCTGTTGGTATTCCATAAGAAGTGCCTTTTAAGGAGATCTCTTTAATTGATTCAATTACTTCTGGATGTGCATGACCCAATATCATTGGACCCCATGAAGCAATAAAATCAATATATCTATTATCATTTTCATCAAGTAAATAAGCCCCTTTGGCTGATTTTACAAAAATAGGATCCCCTCCGACAGACTTAAATGCTCTAACTGGAGAGTTTACTCCACCTGGGATTACTTTTTTAGCACGTTGAAATAGTTGTTTAGAATTACTTATTTCCATTATTAAACAATTTAAACTTCAATAATTAATTAGGTTATATTTGCACTGCAAAATAAGAACAAAAATTATTAAAAAATAAAGGCTTTGAATAATTGGGAGAATACTTTAAAGTTTGCCGAAGAACTTGATGAAAAAGATCCTTTAAAAAAATTCCGTGATCTTTTTCATTTTCCTACATTCTTAAATAAGAAAATCATTTATTTTACTGGGAACTCACTTGGTCTACAACCAATTTCAGCTAAAGATTATATTAATCAAGAACTTGAAGATTGGGCGAAATGGGGTGTAGAAGGTCATTTTCATGCTAAAAACCCTTGGATGCCTTATCATGAATTCCTTACAGATAAAGCAGCTACAATTGTTGGTGCTCAATCAAATGAAGTAGTGATTACACATAGCCTAACCACCAATTTGCACTTGTTAATGGTATCCTTTTATCAGCCAACAAGTAAAAAGTATAAAATTATCTGTGAAAAAAAAGCATTTCCAAGTGATCAGTATGCCCTTCAAAGTCAAGTGAAATTCCATGGCTTTGATCCAAAAAATGCAATTATTGAAGTTGGCCCTAGAAATGGTGAACACACTATAAGAGAAGAGGATATCATTCAAAAGATTAAAGAGCATGGCGATTCATTAGCCATGGTAATGATTGGTGGCGTTAATTATTTCACAGGGCAAGTATTTCCAATGAAAAAGATCACTGAAGCTGGTCATGAAGTTAATGCAAAAGTTGGATTTGACCTTGCTCATGCAACAGGCAATATTCTCTTAAAATTACATGAATGGAATGTAGATTTTGCTGCATGGTGTGGCTATAAATATTTGAATTCTGGCCCAGGAGGAGTTAGTGGACTATTTATTCATGAAAAGCATGTTCAAAACACTGAACTAAAACGATTTGCAGGATGGTGGGGTCATGACAAAAGTGATAGGTTTCAAATGCCTGATGAGTTCAAGCCTATGAAAACTGCAGAAGCATGGCAATTAAGTAATGCTCCTGTTCTTTCAATGGCTGCCCATTTAGCATCATTAGATATTTTTATTGAAGCAGGAATGGAAAACCTTAGGAATAAAAGTGAAAAGCTAACATCATATCAAGAATTTATTATTCAGGACATAAATAAAAGAAATCCAGATTTTAACCTAGAGATTATCACTCCTTCAATTCCTGAAAAAAGAGGATGTCAGCTTTCAATTATAGCGCATGGAAAAGGAAAGTCACTATTCGAAAAATTATCTAAAGAAGGAGTTGTTACAGATTGGAGAGAGCCTAATGTAATAAGAATTGCTCCTGTTCCATTATATAATTCATTCGAAGACACCTATTTATTTGGTAAAATTTTAGAAAAATCTATGAATGATTGAAGTAACTGAAAATCATATTATACAGTTGTTACTAGAATCATTTTTTGTTTTAGTAATCGGTATTGTCCTATGGAGGATAATGGCTAGAGTTTCTAGAAAGTCGAGGCAAACAAAAAGAAGTACTTTTTTTGATTCAAAATACAAAGAGAAATGGAAAAGAAAGTAATAATAGTAGGTGCAGGATTAGTTGGATCTTTATGGGCAATTTACTTATCAAAAGCTGGCTATAAAGTAACTATCTATGAAAGAAGGCAGGACATACGAAATGCTGAGATCTCAGCTGGAAAATCAATTAACCTTGCTTTATCTAATAGGGGATGGAAAGCTTTAAAAAATGCTGGAGTTGAAAAGCAAGTTAGAGATATTGCTATTCCAATGCATAGTAGGGTCATGCATGATCTTGAGGGGAATTTAACCAAACAACCTTATGGAAAGGAAGATCAAGCAATCTACTCTGTTTCAAGAGGGCATTTAAATGCTATAATGATGTCAATGGCAGAGGAAAAAGGAAATGCTACAATTCACTATAATCATAGATGTATCAACGCTGATCTTGAAAAAGGAACTGTTGTTATGCTTAACGAAAATACAGGGAAAACTATCGAAGCAAATGCAGATCTTGTTTTTGCTGCTGATGGTGCATTTTCAGCAGTAAGGTACAATGCCATGCAAAAATTAGATCGATTTAACTATCAACAAAAATACATTGAAGATGGGTACAAAGAGTTACTGCTTCCTGCTAATGATGACGGGTCCTATAAATTGTACAAAAATGCTTTACATATTTGGCCTAGAGGGAGGTTTATGCTAATCGCATTACCGAATGAAGATGGTTCATTTACTTGCACTTTATTCATGCCTTTTGAAGGTCACAAATACGCTTTCAATAAATTAAAAAACGATGAGCAAATAAATACTTTCTTCAAAGAAGTGTTCCCAGACTTTCATTCTATGATGCCAAACTTAATAGAGAATTGGCACCAGCACCCACTTTCATCATTAGCAATAATAAGGTGTTTTCCATGGACTTATGGAAAAACTGCATTGATTGGAGACGCAGCGCATGCTACTGTTCCTTTTTACGGACAAGGGATGAATGCAGGATTTGAAGATTGTACGGTTTTATGGGATTTAATGAATAAGCATAAGGAAGACTGGAATGCTATTTTTGATGAATATCAAACCACACACAAGCCTAACGGAGATGCTCTACAAGATCTATCATTACATAATTATCATGTAATGCGAGATTATGTTGCAGATCCTAAATTTCTTTTGCAGAAGAAAATAGAAGCACATATCTTTGAAAAGCATCCGGATAAATGGATGCCTTTGTATAGCCAAGTCACTTTTAGCCACATACCTTATTCTGAAGCATATGCAGTAGGGAAAAAGCAAGACAAGATCATGAAAGAGATCATGGAAACGCCTAATATAGATAGCATTTGGGAATCAGATGAAATTGAAAATAAAATATTGAATTCTTTATAATGTATCGAATACTTACTTTACTCTTTTTACTTTTTACCATAAAAACAAGTACCTCTCAGTTTTATGGCCGTAAACATCAACCGCTAATGGAATTAAATGGGACTTATAGCATGAGTGGGTGGTTCATTTCTCCTGGTATCAGCTATATGTTGCCAAATAAAATTAAATGGTTAGGTGGGCAAGAAAATCCTGACATTAACCCAAGAGGAAGAATTGGATTATATTTAGAGCTCGGTCGCTACCATATTTTTCCAGAAGGTGGTGCTTTTTTTAATTACATGGATTACTCCATTGCTTTTAAAAGACTTAGTGGAAGTGAAATAGATAGAGGAAATAAAAAAATATTTCGACAAAACTATTTATCAGGGAATTTTAATATCAATAATTTAATTCAACTGTCAGATCGCACCTTTTTACAAAACAGCCTTGGGGTCAACCTAGATTTTAGACTTTGGCAAAGAAGCTCTCCTGACCCTTCTAATAAAAGGCTTTTGGCATCCCTTCATTATAAATTTGGATTTGGATTAAAGCTCAACCAAACATTATTTATTATACCTAGCGTTGAAACTCCTATTTTAAATTTTAGAGAATGGGAAAAAGGAAGATCTTCGTACTCACTTTATAATAGCTACTACAGGCCTCTTGTCTTTTCTTTTAGGTTTATATGGCTAAGAAGTCCTTCTAAAGGCGATTGCCCACCTGTTTATGTTAATCCAGGGGATAAAGCTAAACAAGATCAATACTTTATGGATCAACAATAAATCCCAATTAGAATGAAAAAGAAAGCAAATCAATCCTTAGCTGTTCAAACAAAAATGGTTCTTCCAAGTGACACCAATCCTTTAAATACATTATTTGGGGGAAGGTTATTAGCTTGGATGGATGAAATAGCTAGTATTTCTGCACATAGACATTGTGGTCGAGTGGTAGTAACTGCTTCTATCAACAATGTTTCATTTGACAAGCCAATTTTAGCAGGTGAAATAGTTACCTTAGAAGCTAAGGTAAGTAGAGCATTTACTTCATCAATGGAAGTTTTTGTTGATGTCTATGTTGAACAATCAAGTGGTAAAAGAGAAAAATGCAATGAAGCCATTTATGTTTTTGTTGCTATTGATCAAAATAGAAACCCAATAGATGTTCCTGCTCTTATACCTGAAAGTCTAGAAGAAAAAGAGCGATTTGATTCAGCCTTAAGAAGAAAACAGCTTAGCTTAGTCTTAGCAGGAAGAATGAAACCAGAAGATGCTAATGAACTTAAATCTGCATTATTTCCAAATAAATAAAAATGAAATCGAATCACTGTATTGAAATATTCAACAAAAGCATCAATAATTATCATATTCATGACAATGTTAATCATCCATGCAACAACCCATTTTCTGAAAATTCAATAGAAAGTTTAATGTATTTAAAAAACTGGATTGATACTGTACAATGGCATTTTGAAGATATTATCCGAGACCCTAATATTGATCCTGAAAAAGGAATTTTATTAAAACGAAAAATTGATCGTTCTAATCAAGAAAGGACAGACCTTGTTGAAAAAATAGATGACTATTATATCGAATTGTTTAAAAATGTGGATTCTGAAGAAAATGCCAAATTAAATACCGAAAGTCCTGGCTGGGTAGTAGATAGAATCTCTATTCTATGTCTAAAAATCTACCATATGAAAGAGCAAGCTGAAAGAAAAGACGTTCAAATTGAACATGTCAATAATTGTAACAATAAATTGTCCATTCTTCAAGAACAGCAAAGAGACCTAGCACTATCATTTGATGAATTATTAGAAGACCTTAAAAAAGGGATCAAAAAGATAAAGGTTTATAGACAAATGAAAATGTACAATGATTCAAGTCTTAATCCCGTTCTTTATAAAAAGAAATTACCTTGAATATTGCTGTAATAAGATTTTCTTCATTAGGAGATGTGGCGTTAACTTCTCCTGTAGTCTCATCTATTTTAAATAAAAACAAGGAGGTAAACATTTGGTTAGTAACCAATCCTAACTTTATGCCTCTTTTTGAAAAAAACGATCGACTTCATTTTATTAATACAGATCTAAATAAAAAACATAAAGGTGTATTTGGCCTTCAAAAATTAGTTGTTGATATAACTAATGAAACAAAAATTGATGTAGTTGTGGATCTTCATGATGTTTTAAGAACAAAGCTCCTAAGATTCTTTTTTAAATTAAAAGGTGTAAAAACAATTACCTTTAATAAAGGCAGAAAAGAAAAAAAGAAATTGCTTACAGGTAAAATTCCATTTCAACCCCTAACTCATATAACTAAAAGGTATTCTAAAGCTTTCGCATCTATTGTTAAAGATTATTCTATAAATAAAGAATTTAAACTGCTCAATACAATTAACCCTCCTATTCAATTAGACATGCATACCTCAACTATAGGTATTGCACCATACGCAGCACATAAAAGCAAAGAATGGGGTAATGAAAAAATTGATAAACTTATCAAAAGTTTATCCAATAAAAATATCCTACTTTTAGGAGGAAAAAACGAAATAAAAGAGCTTGAATCAATAGAAAAAAAACACAAACACTGTAAAAGCATTGCAGGTAAATATAATCTAGGTGAAGAGTTAAGTATCATTGCCAATTTATCTTTAATTATCTGTATGGATAGTGCAAATATGCATCTTGCATCTTTAACTCAAACTCCTGTCATCTCTATATGGGGACCAACACACCATTATTTAGGGTTTGGCCCATTAAATGATACAGGAAACATAGTAGAGATCCCAAAAGAAAAAATGCCATGTAGGCCCTGTAGTATTTATGGAAAGATCAAATCTAATGATCAAAAAGAGTGTGCAAAAAAATCAATGGAAAAAATAACAGTTCAGCAAGTGCTAGATAAAGTTGATCAAATAATTAATGCTCACTAATATTTACTGTATAGCTTTCCATTATCTTATTACATAATAGGCGATCACACGCCTCATTTACCTTTTGAGTAGCAGCATCTTTACTTTCAGCATCAACTTCTAATGTGATGTGTTTACCTATCCTTACATTTGTAATAATATCCAATCCTAAATTACCCATGCTTTTGGAGACTGCTTTCCCCTGTGGATCTAATAATGCTTCAAGAGGCATGATATCAATGTTTGCTTTAAATTTCATTGTTCTTTAATATATTTTTTAGTATTGATATGAATAAATACAAAAGTATGATAATTGATATAGAAACAATCGGGTTTCCAATTAAAAAACATCCTATAATTATTATTACAGATAGAAGAATAAAAACATATCTGATCTTATTATTATTCCAATTATAATTTTCAAATTTTAAAGAAAAAAACTTAACCGAAGACACCAATAGAAGGGAAAACACTATTACTAATATGATTAACATATAAAAATCTAATGCTGCAATTTTATACAAGGACTCCATTTTATACAAGGAAGCAATAGCAGAAGCAAAAAACAAAGCATTTGCCGGAGTTGGTAATCCAATAAATTCATTTTTTTGTTGATTATCTAATGTGAACTTCGCAAGTCGTAATACAGAAAAAACAGGAATAAACAGCACAAACAATTTAAGATACACAACCTGAAAAGGTAATACTGGAGACTGTAATTCTCCTAGAAAAACATATATAAGACATGCTGGAGCTAATCCAAAAGAAACCAGGTCTGAAAATGAATCCAATTGTTTACCTAATTCGCTTTGAACCTTTAATAATTTAGCAAAAAAACCATCTAAAAAATCTAAAACAGAAGCAACCATTATAAAATAACAAGCGTATAGAATATAACCTTCAATTATACTGATAATTGATAAAGCACCTGCTGTTAAGTTCAGTAGTGTAATAAAGTTTGGGATGTGCTTTCGCATAAAATTATCTACTCAGTTTATCGCTAAAGTAACAATTCAAGCAAATATTATTGATTTTTTAGAGTTATATATATAAAGAAAACATAATACTATTACATATTAAATAGACTTAAACAACTAAATATGTACAGGCTTTGTTTATACAAAACAACATTAAAATTCATTTTAATATCATTACTTTTATAATATGAGAGCTATATTAGGAATATTATTGATTATTGTTTCGCACACGTTTTTTCCACAAAACAATGCTAGCACACCTAAATACAGTAATGAGTTCTTAAATATTGGTGTTGGCGCAAGAGCATTAGGAATGTCAAATTCAATTATTGCTTCATCTGATGATGTTACTGCTGGTTTTTGGAATCCAACTGGTTTGTGTTCTATTAAATCTGATATGCAAATAGGCTTAATGCATGCCGAGTATTTTGCAGGAATTGCTAAATATGATTATGGTGGAATTGCTAAGAAGATAGATTCCTCAAGTGCATTTGGAGTTTCCTTTATTAGGTTTGGAGTTGATAATATCCCCAACACAACAGATCTTATAGACGCACAAGGAAATATTAATTATGACAGAATCTCTTATTTCAGTGCAGCCGATATGGCATTTTTATTCAGCTATGCTAAAAAATTAAACTCCGGTTTACGCCTTGGTGGTACGGCAAAGGTCATTCATAGAAAAGTAGGTGATTTTGCTCAATCATGGGGTTTTGGTGTTGATTTTTCTGCTGCTTACCATTACAACTCATGGAGATTTGCTGCTATTGCAAGAGATGTTACTTCTACATTCAATGCCTGGAGTTATAATCTATCAGAGGAAATGATCGAAACTTTTCTAATAACAGATAATGAAATACCCGAAAATAGTATTGAAATCACAATGCCTAGGTTAATACTTGCAGCTTCAAAACAGTTTTCCTTTGGAGATAAATTCTCTCTATTAACTGAAATAAATACTGATATTACTACTGATGGTATGAGAAATGTATTGATTTCATCAGCCCCTTTTTCAATTGACCCCCATATGGGTATTGAATTGAATTACAGAAACATAATCTTTATTAGAGGAGGTGTTGGAAATATCCAAAAAGTCACAGAGATCACTGGTAAAAGGGTAACGACAATTCAGCCAAACATTGGTCTTGGTATTCAAATTAAAGGGATTGCCATAGATTATGCTCTTACTGATATAGGAGATGCCTCAGTTGCTTTATACAGCAATGTTTTTTCATTGAGATTCAACCTTAATCCTAAAAATAAAGTTCCTTGAAAAGAATTCTATTCATACTTTTTATTTTCAACAACCTATTTCTTTATAGTCAACAATATGGAAATGAATGGATCAATTACACCCAAAAATATTTACAATTTCCTGTCTATGAAACAGGAATTCATCGTTTAGACTATTCAACAATAAAAATTGCATTATTCAATATAGGTGAAGATATTGCAAATATACCATCTGATGATTTTCAAATTTTTGGAAGAGAAAAAGAAATTCCATTATATATAGTTGATGGTGGCGATGGATTTTTAAATACTGATGATTATATTGAATTTTATGCAGAAAAAAATGATAGCTGGCTAGATAGTCTTGTATATGATTCTGCTCATTTTGTTCCTGACCCATATTATAGCTTATTTAACGATACTATTAGATATTATCTTTCTTGGAATGGAAATACAACCAATAGCAGAGTTCAATTAGAAACAGATGTAAATTATAATTCATATGCCTCAATCGATTACTGCTGGAAAAAAAATCACATTAAATACAATAGTAATTATATATTGGGACCACAAACCAATAGTACTTCCTGTCCCTTATATAAAAATGGAGAAGGATGGATGGGCCCTACTCATTACAAAGGAACTAATTACCAAGAATTAATCAATACAGAGAATAATTATACGGGTGGGCCTGATGCAATATGTGAAATTGCTATTGCCCCTTCTAATTCTCCAAATTCAAATGCTAGTGGGTTTAATCATAACACTAGGGTATTATACAACTCAACTGTAGTACTAGACTCCTCCTATTATGGCTACCAATTAATAAATCACCCTTTTTCAATACCAGCTGTATCATTAGGCTCTAATTCTACTGCAATTATTCATAACATTGGGAATATTGGTCAGAGTCAAGACCAACAACATGTATCTCATATCACTATTAATTATCCTCATACTCTTAATTTCAATAATGATTCTGTTGTGCTTTTTGGAGTTCCAAAAAATACTAATAACTCAAAATCAAGGGTCTCTATAAATAACTTAAGTACTACTGTATCTAATCCTTTTATTTATGTAATTAATAATGTCATGAAAAGAATTCCTGTAGTTAATAATGCAAACATATGGGAAGCTCTTATTCCTAACCAATCAAATGGTGATAGCTCAATATGCTATATTTCCGACTCTTCAAGTTTTATCAATATTACTGATCTTTCAGCTATATCAACAAATGGACTTTTTAATGACTTTAGTTCTCTGGCCCTAAATGATGCATTCGTTATTATTACCAGTAAGCAACATCTAGTTGCTGCAAGAGATTATGGGACTTATCGTTCTTCAAATTATGACACATTAGTGATTGATATTGAAGAGCTTTATCATCAATTCAGTGCTGGAATTTTCAAAAACCCCCTATCAATTAGACGTTTCGTCAACCTATGTATGGATAACTGGCCCAGCTGGCCTTCTCATTTATATTTAATAGGGAAATCTGTTAAAACTGTACCTGAATCGCCTAATCCCGGTTCTAGAAAAACACCTAGTGCATATGAAAAAAACCTCGTGCCCTCTTGGGGATATCCATCTTCTGACAATCATTTAACCTTGGGGTTAGATCCTAATTCCAGAGGATTTGCTATTCCTACTGGAAGAAGTAGTGTAACAGTTTCATCTCAGGTTAATTCATACCTTTCAAAAGTTGAAGCTTACGAGTTGGCCCAAGATACTTTGAGCACTTACGACTTATCCAATAAAGAATGGCAAAAAACTGTTCTGCATTTTGGAGGTAGCGGTGACAGTGCTGAGACTGTTTATATAAACAATTGGCTTTCCATGTACAAAAGTACCATTGAAGATTCATTGTTTGGTGGCCATGTCTTGGATTATTCAAAAGACCCTTTTTCATCCGCTTTAAATAATTCCGATTTTCAAAAAGTAAAAGAAAATTTGGAAGATGGCGTGTCGTTGATCACATTTTTAGGTCATTCTGGAGTAACACTGGGTTTTAGTCAAAATATTGACATTCCTGAAAATTGGAACAATCAAGGAAAATATCCAATGGTAATTGGATTAGGTTGCTATACTGGTGATGTTCACACAAATGATACTTTTTCATACAGCGAAAGAATAGTTAATGCTGTAGATGCAGGGTCTATTGGCTTTATTTCCACCTCAACAAGAGGTTTTATCCCCTACATAAATAACTATACTGGTTTCTTATACCACATGATTTCCAATTTTGGGTATGGTCAAACTATTGGTGAGCAAATAAAACTTACTGTTGATTCTTTAGACCTATTTATGACTGGCATTGAATACAATGAAATACATGAATCAAATTACAATGGAATGTCATTGCAAGGAGACCCCGCTATTAGAGTTAATTCTCATCTTCGGCCAGAAATAATCCTTGATGAATCTAGGGTTTGGTATGAACCTTCAATTATAGATCTTTCAATAGATACTTTTAATTTATATGTGGTTGTCACCAATATTGGCAGGTCATTTAATGACTCCATTAGATTAGAAGTTATACGACATTTTCCAAACGGTGCAGATTCTATCTATTCAAAAACAATTCCAGGAGTTAGGTTTAGAGACACCATTTCTATTGAGATTCCCGTTCAAGCCAACATAGGAATTGGAATTAATGAGTTTGAAATTAAAGCGGATCTTCCAATATCAATAGTACAAGAACAACAAGATGACATCAACAATAACCAAATAACCAAAACAATATTTATCTCATCTAACACTCTTTATCCAATTTGGCCATATGATTACGCGATTATTGGAGAACAAATTGATACCCTGAGAGCTTCTACTATGAATCCATTTGAACCACTTCAAAATTACATTTTTGAAATTGACACTACAGATGAATTCACTTCTCCATTTAAAAAATACCAGCATATAAGTAGCATTGGGGGAGTAGTTAATGCACTACCAAATAATTGGGTTAACACCTCTACTAATTCTCCTGATCCTTTATATTTTACTGATAGCACCGTTTACTTTTGGAGATGTTCTCCTGACAGCTCAGTGCTTTTTTGGGAAGAAAGATCTTTTCAATATATAGATCAAAAATGGGGATGGGGACAATCTCATTTCTTCCAATTTAAAAATAATGACTATACGAATATTAATTATTCTAGGCCCAATAGACTTTTTGAGTTTTATCCTACGCTTTCAAAAATCAGCATACAATCTTATGTTAATTATTCTGGATGGTCACAATGGCAAGCTAATTTATGGCAAGTTGGCGGAACTACAATGGATTATGGTGGCTGGTCATGGCCAGCAATTATAGTTGGAGTAGTTGACAAAAGCAGTCTCAAACCATGGGCTGTAGATCACTCAAATGGCTTATACAGATCTAATGCTCATAGCGTACATTGTGTTGGACAATTTAATGGAGATCCTTCTATTTGTCCTTCTGCAAATAGCACTATGGGTAGAAACAGATGTCATTTTTTCTTTATTTTCAATTATGGATATCCAGAAGAATTAGATTCTCTAGCAAGTTTTTTGGAATCTTATATTCCTGACTCAAACTATATAGCAGCTTATTCCTTTATACCTGATGGGTATACTTTCCCATCAGATCTCTATGCTCAATGGCCTCAAAGTCTGTTTGACGCATTCTCTAATCTAGGAGCAACAGGTTTTTATCCAGGAATGCCAGATGGCGGATTTGCTTTGATTACTCAAAAAGGCAACCCAGGTTCAACAATAGAAAGTCATACTATAGATTCAATAAGCGGAGCTGGGGGAGACCAGCTGGAAATTTTAACTCTTGAGGCTGATATTACAGGAAATGAAAATACTGGTTATGTTGTGTCTCCAATAATAGGTCCTTCCAGGCAATGGAATAGTATTTACTGGGAACAACATTCGCTAGAACAACCTACTGGAGACAGCACAAGGTTATTAATCTACGGCATAGATACCAACTTTATTCAATCATTGTTAATTGACACATTGTATTCTTTAAATGACTCAATTATGAATCTTAACAATATTATAGATCATAATATTTACCCAATGATGAGATTTGAGGCTTACGCAACTGATTTTACAGGAAATACACCTTTACAATTAGACAGGTGGCAGGTAATCTACGAACCTGTCGCTGAATTAGCCGTTAATCCAAAAAAAGGATACTATTTCAGTATTGACTCTAATGGAGTCCAACAAGGTGACTCAGCACAAATTGCAGTAGCTATTGAAAATATTTCAAAATTTGACATGGATAGCTTGCTAGTAGATTATACAATTTATGATGACAATTACACCGCTCACCCCATTAGTTATTCTAGGCAAGACTCTTTAAGATCTTCTGAATTCCTTTTAGACACAATTAAATTTTCAACAGTTGATTTTCAAAATAATTCTAATATCTGGATTACTGCCAACCCTAAAATAAATGGCCTTTATCAAGACCAACCAGAACAATTTTATTTTAACAATATCATTCAAACTAGCTTTAATACTAAAGAGGATAATATCAATCCACTTTTAGATGTAACATTTGATGGAGTTCATATTCTCGACAATGATATTATTAGCCCTAAACCTCATATTGTTATTAGCTTAGATGATGAAAATCCATTTTTATTATTGGACTCAGATACTGACACTTCTAATTTCAGTCTCTATATCCTAAAGCCCAATACTATTACATGGGAACGAATATATTTTATGAATAACGCTGGTGAGGAAATTCTTAAATGGTTTCCTGCAACTGATTCTAAGAATAAATTTACGATTGAGTATAATCCTATTTTTACAGCTGACGGAATCTACACACTAAAAGTTCAAGGAAGAGACAAAACAAATAACTTTTCTGGAGATTATGACTATCAAATTAATTTTGAAGTCATTACTTCTTCAACCATCTCTAATTTCTACAACTACCCAAATCCATTTAGTACCAAAACACATTTTGTTTTTACACTAACTGGCAGTGAATTCCCTGAGCAAATATTAATACAAATATTAAATGTATCTGGAAAAGTAGTTAGGGAAATTGACCAAACTGAGCTAGGGCCAATTAAAATAGGACACAACAAAACTACTTTTTTCTGGGATGGAAGAGATCAGTATGGCGATCAATTGGCCAATGGGATTTATTTTTACAGAGTAAAAGCAACATTAAACGGTGAAACTATCGAGCACAGAGATACAAGTGGAGATCATGCTTTTAAAAACAGCTTCGGAAAAATGTATCTAATGAGATAATCCTTTCAAAAATGATACTTTTGATACCATAAATAATTTATATAGTATTTAAAGAATATGTCCTATCCTTTAATAGACACGCACACACACATCTATCTTGATGATTTTAATGATGACAGGTCTGTTATTATAAATAATTGTAAGAAAAATGGTATTAATAAGCTATTCTTACCCAATATAGATTCTAAGACTATTGAATCTGTAAATAGGCTCTCTGCTGAATATCCTGAAACCTGTTATCCTATGATGGGGCTTCACCCTTGTTCTGTAAAAAAAAACTATCAATCTGAATTGGCTATAATTGAAAATCAGCTGAATATAAAACAATATATTGCCATAGGTGAAATAGGAATCGACCTATATTGGGATCAATCTACCTTAGAAGAACAAAAGATTGCTTTTAAAACACAAGTTAAATGGGCAAAAGAAAAAAAACTTCCTATTGTAATTCATACTAGAGAATCTTTTGATGAGATTTTTTCAATTATAGACACTTTGAATGATGACAATCTAACAGGAGTTTTCCATTGTTTTACTGGAAATAAAGAACAAGCTGAACATATAATAAATTACGGAGGTTTTAAACTAGGAATCGGAGGTGTAGTTACCTTTAAAAATGCTGGCTTAGATATAACCTTAAAAGAAGTTGATATTGATCATCTTGTTTTAGAAACTGATTCTCCCTACCTTACACCTGTTCCATTCAGGGGTAAAAGAAATGAAAGTACTTATTTAACATATGTTGCAGAAAAACTCTCATCCATTTACGAATGCTCAATAGGTGATATTGCTAAAAAAACAACTACAAATGCACTTGAAATTTTCAAACTTGAAAAATAGTATCTGCGTTTTATTGATAAGCTTTTATTTTCAAAGTTTTGCAGTTAATCATCTCCCTGAAAATCTTTCAGAAAATGCACAATTAAGCCTATTAACCTGCGATGAAGGAGGAGAGATCTATTCTCTTTTCGGCCATAGTGCCTTGAGAATATTTGATGTAGAAAATCAAATAGATATTGTTTTTAATTGGGGGATGTTTGAATGGCCCGAGGATCAATTTGATTTTGGTTATCAATTTGCAAAAGGTAAATTAAAATACTACATGGCTATACAACCATTATATGGTTTTGTTAGCCAATACAAAGAATTCAATCGAGGAGTGTCTGAGCAGATTCTTAATCTTGATATTGATCAAAAAAAACTACTCTATGAAAAATTATTGATTAATCATCTTCCTGAGAACAGGGTCTATCAATATGATTTTTTTTATGACAATTGTTCTTCTAGAATTAGAGACATATTACAAGAAGTATTAGGGGATGATTTAATTCTATATCAGCATAAGGATGCAGGAAATAAATCATTTCGTGAAATTATTGAAGTTAATTTAGCTTCTCAACCCTGGCTTGACCTTGGAATAGACCTAGTGCTTGGTTCTAGAATAGATGTTATGGCTAATAATAAACATTTAATGTTCCTTCCCAAATACATGGAGCAAATTTTTGATTCATCCTATGTAATTGATAAATATGGGATTGAAAAACCATTTGTTATAAAGAAGATACAACTTGTAAGTTCTATTAAGAAACCTGTTGAAGATTTAACTGGAACTGGAATTTATTTCTGGGTTTCATTATTCATTACACTTGGCTTAATTATTTTCAGAATTAAATATGTAACTATTTCCTGGATTGGATTGGTTTTGTTTATCGCAGGAATTCTTGGTGGAGTATTAGTATTTATGTGGGTTGGCACTGATCATCAAGCTACTAAAAGTAATTTTAATATTATATGGGCAAACCCACTTCATTTGATCACTTTTATTACACTTTTTTGGGCTAAAATGATTCAAAAACTTAAGCATTATTACTTAAGCATGTCTGTTATATTATTTTCTCTAGTGTTATTTTGGATTATTCTTCCTCAAGAATTTCATTCTTCTACAAGTCCAATCATATTAAGTCTTACTATGATCTATTTCTTTCTTTATTCTAAATCAAAAAAACTAATTAATACTACTCAATAAGTCAATCCTAGTTCATAAGAATGGTTAAATTTGTGCTCTAAAATTTATTATTTATGAGTAATTATGATGTTGCTGTCATAGGGTCTGGTCCTGGTGGATATGTAGCTGCAATTAGATGCGCACAATTGGGCTTTAAAACTGCTATTATAGAAAAATATAACACCTTAGGTGGAACATGCTTAAATGTAGGGTGCATTCCATCTAAAGCATTATTGGATTCCAGTGAACATTACCATGTTGCTACACATAATTTTGAAAAACACGGAATTATCATCAATGCCCCTAAAGTTGACCTTTCTAAAATGATGGATAGAAAAAATGAAGTGATTGGTCAGACTTGTGATGGAATAGATTTTTTGATGAAGAAAAATAAAATTGATGTATTAAAAGGCCTCGGGTCTTTTGTTGATGCACATACTATAAAAGTTGCTGGTGAAGAAGAAACAACAATTACTGCAGAAAAAGTGATTATTGCTACAGGTTCAAAACCTAATTATTTTCCAGGTATGGAGCCTGATAAAGAAAGGATTATCACTTCTACTGAAGCGCTAAGCCTAAAAGAAATCCCTAAAGAGCTTATTGTTATTGGAGGAGGGGTTATCGGATTGGAATTAGGCTCAGTTTATGCAAGGTTAGGGTCTAAAGTAACCGTTGTTGAATATGCAGATTCATTGATTCCGACAATGGACAAAACCCTTGGGAAAGAGCTAATGAAAGTATTGAAAAGAGAAGGGTTTAAATTCAATTTCAATCATTCTGTTGAAAAAGTAACAAGAAATAAAAACAGCGTTTTAGTTACTGCTAAAAACAAAAAAGGTGAACCTGTAAATTTTGAAGGTGACTACTGTTTAGTATCTGTTGGAAGAAAACCCTATACAGAAGGTCTTGGACTTAATAATGTTGGAATAAAAACTGACCAACAAGGTAGGATAGAGATCAATGAAAATCTTCAAACTAAAGTTGATCATATTTACGCTATTGGAGATGTTGTAAAAGGAGCCATGCTGGCCCATAAAGCAGAAGAAGAAGGTGTTTTTGTAGCTGAGCATATTGCAGGACAAAAACCTCATATTAATCACAACCTAATACCTGGCGTTGTCTATACCTGGCCTGAAGTAGCAGCTGTTGGTAAAACTGAAGAAGAATTAAAAGAAAGTGGCTCAGAATATAAAGTAGGGCAATTCCCTATCCGTGCGCTTGGAAGAGCCCGTGCTTCAATGGACATACAAGGTGTTATTAAAATATTATCCGATAAAAAAACTGATGAAGTATTGGGTGTTCACATGATAGCTCCAAGAGCAGCAGATCTAATTATGGAAGCAGTTGTTGCTATGGAATATAGAGCCAGTGCAGAAGATATTGCAAGAATTTGTCATCCTCATCCAACCTATAGTGAAGCTATAAAAGAAGCTGCACTATCAGCAACCGAAGAAAGACCGTTACATATTTAAAACTGATATGAGAAAAAAAGGTGTTTTAATTCTTAATCTTGGTACTCCTGACAGCCCTTCTGTAAAAGACGTAAGAATATATTTACGTGAGTTTTTAAATGACCCAAGAGTAATCGATATTCATTGGTTAAAAAGGTTATTGCTTGTAAATCTTATTATTGTTCCTTTAAGAGCACCCAAATCTGCCAAAGAATATCAAAAGCTATTTAAAATTGGAAATGGAAAATCCCCATTACTTACTTATGGAGAAAATATAACTAACAAGCTTAATGAATTAGCGAGTAATGAGTTTGATATTGAATTGGCCATGAGATATGGGAACCCTAGCATGGATAAGGTGCTTGAGAAAATGAGCAAAAAGAATTATGATGAGCTCTATATTTTTCCACTCTATCCTCAATATGCTTCTGCTTCTACAGGTTCAACTTTAGAAAAAGCATTTCGTATTATCAATAAGTGGTGGGTCATTCCTGAAATTAAAGTAATAGGCCAATTTTATAATAACTCCAATTATATCGATTGTATAATCAATCGGTCTAAACAGTTTAACATTTCGGATTACGACCATGTTGTTTTCTCTTATCATGGTATACCAGAAAGACATGTAGACAAAGTCTATCTAGATAATACAATATGTGTAGAACATAACTGTGAAAATGGTATTGATGAGTCCAATAGCCATTGTTATAAAGCTACTTGTTACGAAACAACCCAATTATTGACAAAAAAATTAGCTCTAGATCCAAGTAAATACACTACCTGCTTTCAATCACGTTTGGGTAAAACTCCGTGGATTACCCCATACACAGATCAAACCATAGAAAAGCTAGGGAAAGAAGGGAAAAAGAAAATACTAATGTTCTCTCCAGCTTTTGTAGCTGATTGCTTGGAAACAATAATTGAAATTGATGAAGAATATTCCAACCTATTTAAAGAACATGGTGGTGAACAGCTTGACATGGTACCTTCTTTAAACGATAAAGATGATTGGGCCAATGGCCTTCATAGAATCATAAAAGGGAATCTTTCCTAGTTTTCCATTACTTTTATTTAATGTTTGTTATACTAGGCAATAAGCTTTTTTTAGGGATAAAAAGTGAACTATCCATTAACAACCCTAATATAAATTCATTGAATGAGCTTGACCAATTTATTGAGCAGCATAAAGGAGAATATATGCTGTGTTTTATTTCCTATGATCTTAAAAATTCATTTGAAACCCTAAAGTCAGATAATGACGACAACATTCAATTCCCTGTAATAAAATGCATTGTTCCTGCTGAAATTAAAACACTTTCTTCGTTAAATGATCTTATAGATAAGAATCTACCAAAACATGAAGAAATTATATTTCAACCAGCATTGAATAAAGTAGAGTATCAAACCTGTATTAATAAGATCAAACAACATATTCAGCTTGGTGACATCTATGAAACTAATTTTTGTTATCAATGGACTGCAAAAACTACTTCTTTTAATGGGGTTTCTATCTATAAAAAACTTAAACAGCTTACTGAAGCTCCTTTTGCTGTTTATGCTGATCTAGAGGATCACATTGTAATTTCTGCTAGTCCAGAAAGATATCTCAAAAAAACAGGTAAGCAACTACTCTCTCAACCAATTAAAGGAACAGCCAGAAGAGGAAGGAATAAAAAAGAAGACAATACAATATTAGAGCAATTAAAAAATGACCCTAAAGAAAGAACAGAAAATATCATGATCGTTGATCTAGTAAGGAATGACTTAAGTAAAATAGCAGTAAAAAATTCAGTTAAAGTAAAAAACCTTTGTGCTGTACATACTTTCAAGAATATCCATCAAATGATATCGGATGTAAGCTGCACCTTAAAAGAAGGAATCTTATTTAGTGAGGTGCTTAGAGCTACTTTCCCTATGGGTTCAATGACTGGCGTTCCAAAAATCAGGGCTATGAAGCTAATGGAAAAATATGAATCCTCTAAAAGAGGATTGTATTCTGGCAGTATTGGATTAATCTCCCCAAATGGGGATTTTGATATGAGTGTAATTATCCGTACACTTCTATACAATAAAAAAAATCAATGTGCATCTTTTAGCGTAGGCGGAGCAATCACAATAGATAGTGACCCTTTAAAAGAATATGAAGAAACTATAACAAAAGCAAGTTCTATATTAGAGGCCTGTAAATGAAAGAGCTAAAAAATATATTTATTGAATTTTTGTCCAAAAACAACATTGATTCAAAAAGTCATTTCCTTATTGCTGTTTCTGGAGGAATTGACTCTATGGTTTGTCTTGATATAGCAAAAAATATCGGTCTTAAAATAGGAGCTGCACACGTAAATTTTAAATTACGAAACAAAGAAAGTGATCTTGATGCTGATTTAGTTAAAGATTATTGCAAAAAAGAAAATATACCTTTTCATCTTCTTGAAAAGAATGCAACAGGACATGCTTCAGAAAACAAGTTATCTATACAGGAAGCTGCTAGAAATATTAGATATAATTTTTTTAATTCCATTCAAGATGAATTCGGTTACCAATATGTTATAACTGCACATCATTTACAAGACAATATTGAAACTTTCTTAATGCATTTAAATAGAAGTGCAGGATTAAAAGGGTTAACTGGAATCCCTCAACTAAGGGACAATATCATAAGACCTTTATTGTCTGTTACAAAAAATAACATCAATGAATATGCAAAAAGCAATAAAATAAAATACAGAGATGACAGTACCAATAAAGAATTAAAATATGATAGGAATTACATTAGAAATGTTATTCTCCCCTCTTTTTATAAGCAATTTCCTGATTTTGATATAAATGCAGGATCAACTATCTCATTAATAAAAGAAGATTATTCGCTATTAATGGCGCTTGTTCAGGAAAAAATCAACCCATTAGTAAAGAAAAAAGGGAACTCCTATCACATTCAATATAATGATGAAATTCCTGAACTAGTTTGGTATCATTATTTAAAAACCTTTGGTTTTAATCGCTCTCAAATAAAAGATTTAGTCTTAAATAATCCTCAATCTGGGAAAAAATTTATTTGTAAGAACTTTACCTTATTTGTTGACAGAAATACTTGGATCATTAATGAAAACTTAGATGATGACCACACTGTCTATCCACTTCAAATGAATTCATCCTTAGATAAACCATTAAAAATAATATGCAGTTCAATTAACAAACCAAGCAATTTAAATACAGTAACAGGAATTGCCTATTTTGACACTGATAAATTAACTTTTCCACTTCAATTAAGAAAATGGCTCCCTGGGGACAGAATAAAACCAATTGGAATGAAAGGGTCAAAAAAAGTTAGTGATCTACTTATCGACCTAAAGACCCCATTGCCTGATAAAAAAAGAACCTATGTACTGCTTTCCAACAATGAGATTATATGGGTGATAGGAAAAAAAATAAGTGCTGAATTTTTAGTAGATAAAAAAACAATGAATTGCTGTAAAATTTCAATATCAGATCAATAAAGCTAGCTTATTAGAATATTTATTCTTTTTTTATTATTAATTGAAACATTAATGCTGTTAATGGCGTAAAATAATCTTTAGCCAAGAATTCAAATAAAATTAATCACTAATTTATGATCGTTACCTACACTACACAAGTAATTGAAAAAGAGAGCATTCCTTCTTTAAATTTCCCTCATGAACCTGTAGATAAATCCAAGGATCAAATAAAGATTTTAAAGAAAAAACTAAGGCGTTCTATGATTTTAGGAAATATACATCGAACTAAAATGAGAATTATTTTTGAGGATGAAGAAGGTACAAAAGAAGTTCAAACAACAATTTGGGCAGTTGGGGACAGAAACATTGTCTTAAAAAAAGGGGTTATCATCCCCATCCATCGATTAGTTGATGTTATTTTATAAAATATCCCTATCCTTAATCAAATTAAGAATCCAAGAAAGAAGCTAGATTTATTCTTGGAAAATCACTTTATATCTTAACTTTAAACTTTTAATCTTATTATCAATGAAAAAAAGACTTGTAGCTTTTCTTTTAACAATTTTTGCCTGCTTTACTGTTCTTTCTCAAACACCAACATCTTGGAGTGTCGAATCTAGTTCTATAGATGCAAATACATATGAGGTTAAAATTATTACTGAAATTGATGAAGGCTGGCACCTTTATTCACAATATCTTAAAAGTGATGAAGGACCTTTATCTACTTACATAACTTTTGAGTCCCCTGATTTATTTGAAATAATTGGCAAAACAATTGAAAAAGGCGTAGAATCTCACTACGATCCTGTTTGGGAAATGGATATTAGCTTTTTTAGCCATTCCGCCATTTTTATTCAAAAAGTAAAGGCACTTAATCCAGACTCATCAATATTTAAAGGGAATGTAAATTTTATGGTTTGTGATGACAAAGAATGTCTTCCTCCAGATGATTATTCCTTTGAAATCGATTTAACAAAAGGTGTTGGAGGTCAGCAAGCTGTTATCTACAGAACAGACAGTAATGCATTGGCCAAGATTCCATTATTAACTACTCTAGAAAACAGAGATGAGTTTCTAAAAAACCCTGTAAGTAGTTGCGGTGATTATGAAGATGAGGACAGGAGTTACTGGATGTTATTTATTTTTGGTTTAATTGGTGGCCTAATCTCTCTTCTTACTCCATGTGTATTTCCAATGGTCCCTTTAACAGTTAGTTTTTTTACAAAAGGTGGGAGTGAAAAAGGATCAGGAATTGCTAAAGCACTACTGTATGGGTTTTCAATTATTGCAGTTTATGCTAGCTTGAGTATCCCATTTTATTTTCAAGGGACAGACCCTGAAATCTTAAATAAGATAGCTTCTAGTGCTATTTTAAATATTATTTTCTTTTTAATTTTCATGGTTTTTGCTTTTTCATTTTTTGGTTATTATGAACTAACCCTCCCTACAAGCTGGGCAAACAAAGCAGACAAAGCTGCTGACTTAGGAGGTATTATTGGTGTTGTTTTTATGGCCTTAGTGCTGGCTATTGTATCATTTTCTTGTACAGGACCATTATTAGGTTCAGTATTAGCTGGGTCTTTAGATAAAGGACCAGTACCTATAACTATGGCCATGGCTGGCTTTGGTGTTGGCCTAGGTATTCCATTTACTATTTTTGCTGCATTCCCAGCCATGTTAAAATCAATGCCTCAATCAGGAGGTTGGTTAAACTCCGTGAAAGTTGTTTTAGGATTTGTAGAAGTAGCTCTTGCTTTCAAGTTCTTATCTACTGCTGACCTAGTAGAGCATTGGGGAATTTTAAAATATGAACTCTTTTTAATCCTTTGGATCTTGTGCGCTGCTGGAACTGCAGTTTATTTACTAGGATATATTAAATTTCCTCATGATAGCCCTATTGAAAAATTAAAACCAACAAGAATCATTATCGCTTCAGCTTTTGGAATTTTAGCTGTATATTTTTGTTTTGGATTTAAGGTGAATGATAAAACAGGAACCTACCAAGCACTAAACTTATTAAGTGGTGTAGCGCCTCCAGTAACCTACTCTTGGTTTCACCCTAATGATTGTCCAAATGGATTAAATTGCTATCATGAATTTGAAACTGCTCAAGAAGACGCAATTAAAAACAAAAAACCCATCTTAATTGATTTCACTGGTCATGCATGCACTAACTGTAGAAGAATGGAAGACAATGTATGGAGTCAAAAAGAAGTGTTTGACCTAATTAATGATGGCTACATTCTCGCCTCTTTATATGTAGATGACAGAAAAGAATTATCAAAAAAAGACCAAGGTGAAATAACCATACCATTGCCTGATGGCACAAAAAAACAAAAGAAAATCATCACCGTTGGTGATAAATGGGCCACTTTTGAAAGTTTACAATTTGGCAAAGTTTCACAACCGTTTTATGTAATCATTAGTCCTGAAGGCAAATTGCTGACCAATCCTATTGGTTATACGCCAGACCCTACAGAATATGCTAAATGGCTTAAATGTGGTTTAGATGCTTATGAAAAAACGCAAACTGAAAACTAATCAAAAATGGTATATGTTTTGCATTAATGTCCTCAATGAATAAACTCTTAATTCTAGCTACTTTATTTTTTACACTTGGAGCAACCTCTCAAGAAAACCCTGTTCTCTGGAAAATCGATTACAACAAAGAGTCTGCTTCCATTCATTACAAAGCCGTCATTGATTTAGACTGGCACTTATATGCTGCCCACCTTCCTAGCCCTGACGAAGGTCCTTTACCTACTGAGTTTAAGTATATAGATTCGGATCATTATCAGCTCACTGGTCAATTAATAGAATCAAAGCCCATCAAAACATTTGATGACAATTTTGGCGTTGATGTTAGCTATTTTGAAAACTCAGCGGAATTTTCTCAGAAAATAAAAGTCACTTCCTCTGATCAATTTTCTGTTTCTGGAAAAATCTACTACATGGTATGCAATGAAGAGATGTGTATCCCTTTTGAAGATGATTTTAGTATTAAAATAACTCCTTAATCAGCTAAACTTGAGGACAGCCATCTTGTCATTTTTCCCTGATCAACACCCTTTCTTTTAGCTATGTCAGCTACCTGATCTTCTTTGATCTTGCCTAATCCAAAGTACTTAGCTTCGGGATTTGCAAAATACCATCCAGAAACTGAAGAAGCTGGATACATTGCCAAGGATTCTGTTAACGATACGCCTATAGCTTCAGTAGCTTTTAATAAATTAAATATGGTCTCCTTCTCTGTGTGATCTGGACATGCAGGATAACCAGGAGCAGGTCTTATTCCAATGTATTTTTCTTTGATTAATTCATCATTAGAAAAATTTTCTTTTTTAGTATATCCCCAATAATCTTTTCTCACCAATTCATGCAAGTACTCTGCAGTAGCTTCTGCTAATCTATCTGCTAGTGCTTTTAAAAGAATCGAATTGTAATCGTCATGGTCTTTTTCAAATTCATTTATTTTATCTTCAATTCCGGCACCTGCAGTGACCACAAAAGCGCCTATATAATCATCAACATCCTTAGACTTTGGAATAATATAATCTGATAACGATCTATTAGTAGCTCCTTCTACTTTTTTTAGCTGCTGCCTCAATGTAAAGGAGGTTGCTATTTGTTCACCTTTTTCATTATAAATAAAAATATCATCTTCTTCGCTATTGGCCTTCCAGATACCAAAAACAGCTTTTAACTGAAGCCAATTATCTGAAATAATAGTTGACAGCATTTGTTGCGCATCATTATATAATTTTACAGCCTCTTCACCTACTACCTTATCTTCTAGGATCTTTGGAAATCTTCCATACAATTCCCAGGTTTGAAAGAAAGGAGTCCAGTCTATGTATTTACTAACCTGCTCAATGTTTAACTCATTTAAATGGTGAGTTCCAGGTTTGAGGGGAACAAATGGTTGATAATCATCCCAATTAATCATTAACTTATTCTTTCTAGCACCTTCAATGGATAAATATTGTTTTACTTGCTTTTTCTTTTCATGATTTTCTCTGATCTTTTGATATTCATTTTTTATCCCCTCGGCAAAAGAACGTTTTTTATTACTTAATAAGCTTCCTGCTACTGTTACAGCTCTTGAAGCATCTAACACATGAACAGTTGGAGCCGTTTTAAGTACCTGTTCTATTTTTACAGCTGTATGAACTCTAGATGTTGTAGCGCCACCTATTAACAATGGAACATGTACATTATTTTTCTCCATTTCCTTTGCCACATCTATCATTTCATCTAAAGAAGGAGTGATCAATCCACTTAGTCCAATAATATCTACATTTTCATCCTTAGCTACTTGTATGATCTTACTTGCAGGCACCATTACTCCTAAATCTAGGATTTCATAATTATTACATCCCAACACAACTCCTACAATGTTTTTTCCAATATCATGAACATCCCCTTTTACTGTTGCCATCAATATCTTTCCATTAGTTTTAGAAACTGAGTCTTTTTCTTTTTCAATATAAGGTGTTAGATAAGCAACAGCTTTTTTCATCACCCTTGCTGATTTAACTACTTGAGGCAAAAACATTTTACCAGAACCAAAAAGATCTCCTACTACATTCATTCCGTTCATCAATGGCCCTTCTATTACTTCTAAAGGTCTATCCACTTGTTTTCTTACCTTTTCAACATCCTCTTCAATATATTCGGTCACTCCCTTCACTAAGGCATATTCAAGTCTTTTAGCTACCTCCAATGATCTCCACTCTTCAATAACATCCTCCTTTTTGTCTCCTGCTTTTACAGTTTGTGAAAACTCAAGCAACCTTTCTGTAGCATCTTCTCTTCTATTTAGCAGAACATCCTCAACGCGTTCTAGCAGGTCTTTAGGAATATTGTCATAAACCTCAAGCATAGTAGGATTTACAATACCCATATCCATTCCCTCCTTAATTGCATGATATAAAAATGCAGAATGCATTGCTTCTCTAACTACGTTATTTCCTCTAAATGAAAATGAAACATTACTAACTCCGCCACTTACATGTGCAGCAGGCAGATTTTCTCTAATCCACCTTGTAGCACGGAAAAAATCAAGGGCGTTATTATTGTGCTCTTCCATCCCTGTTGCGACAGGGAAAATATTTGGATCAAAAATTATATCCTCTGGTTTGAAACGAACAACTTCTGTTAAAAGGTTATATGACCTTTCACATATTTCAATCCTTCGCTGGTAATTATCGGCCTGCCCTACTTCATCAAATGCCATTACAATTACAGCAGCACCATATTGCTTAATCAGCTGTGCTTGTTCAATAAACTCTTTCTCCCCTGATTTTAATGAAATAGAATTAACAATTCCTTTCCCCTGAACACATTTCAACCCTGCCTCAATGATCTCCCATTTAGAAGAATCTATCATTACAGGTACCCTTGAAATATCTGGCTCAGCAGCAATCAAGTTTAAAAATTTAGACATGGACTCTGCACCATCCAACATACCTTCATCCATATTAACATCTATCACCTGAGCACCTCCCTCAACCTGATTACGAGCTACATCCAAAGCTTGCTCAAAATCTCCTTCTTTAATTAAACGCAGGAACTTTTTTGAACCTGTAACATTGGTTCTTTCTCCAACATTGATGAAATTTGATTCAGGCGTCACTACTAATGGTTCCAAACCACTCAATTTTAAATACGGATAATTCTCCCATTTAAAAACATAATCCCCTTTGTATGACGAATGTATACTCATAGACAAAGTGGTTTTCTAGGTTGAAATTGACTGGCTAGCTCTGACAAAGCTTTAATATGACCCGGAGTAGTCCCGCAACACCCCCCTAATATATTAAGCATATCATCTTCCAAAAACACTTTAACTTGATCAGCCATCATTTCAGGAGATTCATCATATTCACCAAACTCATTTGGCAATCCAGCATTAGGATGAGCACTTACTAAAAAATTACTCTTTTTTGACAATGTCTTTAAGTAAGGCTTCATATCTTTTGCGCCTAATGCACAATTCAACCCAATACTAAACAATGAGTAATGTGACATGGAAATTAAAAAAGCCTCTGTTGTTTGACCAGTTAAAGTTCTACCACTTGCATCAGTAATGGTTCCCGAAACCATAACCGGTAATTGAATATCCATTTTATTAAAAACTTCTTGTACAGCAAATAAAGCAGCTTTAGCATTTAAAGTATCAAAAACTGTTTCTATTAATAGAATATCTGACCCGCCTTCAATAAGACCTTTAATCTGTTCCTGATAAGCCAACCTTAATTTATCAAAAGTTACATTTCTATAACCTGGATCATTAACATCTGGCGATATAGAAGCTGTTCTATTAGTGGGGCCTATTGACCCAGCTACAAATCTTGGTTTATCTGGCTCTTTTTTGGTGAATTCATCTGCTACCTCTCTAGCTAATTTAGCACCATGATAATTAATGTCATAAGCAAAATCTTGAAGCTGATAATCAGATTGAGCAATAGAAGTTCCTGAGAAAGTATTGGTTTCTACAATATCTGCACCTGCCTCAAAATATTGAGCATGGATCTTTTTTATGATCTCCGGCCTTGTTAAAGAAAGCAAATCGTTATTGCCTTTTAATGGATGACCATGCCCTTCAAACCACCCTTTTCTAAAATCAGCTTCTTCTAATGTATACTGCTGGATCATGGTACCCATTGCACCATCCAATATCAATATCTTTTCTTTAGAAATATTATTTAAAAGTTCGTTTCGTTTCATTTACATATAAAAAATCTCTTCCATTAAACAGAAAGAGATACCTTATAATTAATTTATCTCTTATCTGTGTTTATGCTCTGATAAACAGGAGTTAGCACCTACCCAACAGGGGGTTGCTAAGGTTTCAAAGGGCCTTTCCCTCCACCTTTCTCGATAAGCTGAAAAAGAACTTGTCAAATATACATTATTAGGGAACACCTAAAAGTCAAAAAATGATTAAATAATTACTTAGCAGACTTTAGCTGCTTGAAAAAGGAAAAAATCTGTTTCCTGAACAAAAAGAATAATAATATATAAGGAACCACCATTAAAAATAAAATCCCCGTATTAATTCCATTTCCAACTGAAAGGTCTTCTTGATTACTAGAAATAATCTGAGCCCTACATTGTGAACATCCTTGAGCATAAGAATGAAATTCAATAACGATAAAAATTAATATTAGGAATAACCTTTTCATAGTTCTAATGCAAATCTATGCATAAAATGGAGAAATCATTAAATAAACGACTACTCCTGTAACAGCAACATACAACCAAACAGGATAGATAATCCTAGCTAATTTCATGTGTTGTTGATATTCAGCTATAGAAGCCCTGTAAGCAGTGTATAGAATAAATGGCAATGAAAGACCAGCTAACACAATATGGGTTACTAAAATAAAATAATATACTGTTTTTATAATTCCTTCATTATCATAAGAAGTGCTATCTGCTAATATATGATGAGCAATATAAGAGAGTAAAAAAATAACAGACAAAACAATTGACAACAACATTACCTTTTTATGCAAAATGAACTTTTTCATCTTAACCAAGATTAACCCTATGAATAACAAAACAGCAACAGTTCCATTAATTACAGCATTTATTAAAGCAAATACATGTGGGTCAAAACCTAAATCGACTTCAATCTTCAATTCATGTAGAACCACTACTGCTATAAATACTACTGCAGAGACAGACCAAATTAAAAGATGGGCTTTTTTATCATTTTTTTTCAAGGATGCTTCCGGATAACTCATGTCAAAAATTTTTACAAAACTAAACAGAAAAGGACAGAAAATTAATTGTGTTTATTTTTATTGGCTCAAATACTTTATATCCCGAACAATTTTATCTATGTTCTGAGAGTTAGTCCCATCATAATAACCCCTAATCCTTCCTTTCTGATCTATCAGCATAAACATTTCTGAATGCAAAAAACCACCTGGGGCTAATGCATCTTCTTGATTGGGAACTAAATATCCTTTTACTCCTAATTCATAAATTTTAAATTGGTCGCCTGTTAGCATATTCCAATTTTTCTCATTGATACCATAGGCTTGCTGATAAGTTTTTAGTGTTGCTGAAGTATCTCTCATTGGGTCAACTGTATAAGATAGAAATTGCACATTCAAATCTTTTGTTTTTTCCTGAAGAGAATGCATATTCACTGTCATTTTAGGACAAATTGTTGGGCAGTTGGTAAAGAAAAACTCTGCAACATAAATGTGCCCTTTGTATTCTTCAGAAGAAACAACATCTCCATTTTGATTCATAAACTCCCAATCAGGTATAGTATGATATATTGTTTCTCCATTATCTCCACTTTCCTTAAAACCATGAATTGGCAAACTATTCGACTTATTAATAATTATAGTGTCATTAATAGGAGATAGACTTGTGTCTATGCTTTCGATTTTTTTCTTTTCATGCACAATTATAGAATCAGGGTGAGCATATAACGCTGGATCAAGAGGGTCAACCTTTTCTATTTCTGTTTCATTTTGAGTACAACTAAACAGGAGGAAAACAAATATCCATAATAAATAAATTCTATTCATTTTCTTCATTTAATAATAAACTTATCTCTTTAGTAATTCTTCTGATCTCAGGACCAGCATGATGAGGGTTAAATGGCTTTTCTCCAGGCTTTTTAGAAATCCCAGGTGTTAAATATTTTCCTCTTACATTTAATTCTTTATCAATTAAAAGTGTCATCACATGGGCATTTTTCTCGAAACCATAAATGGTATCATTTGTCAACAACGGATTTCCATTTTCAAGATCAATATTAAAGAACGGGTGCTCTTTAGATGTTATAAACTTCCATTTATCCTTACTTAAATCATGATGAGTTCTGAAGTCTCTAATTTTATCTGAAAGGTCATTACAAGTATCTAGAAATACTGAAATTATATTCACATCTTTAAATCCTTCATTTTCTACCAACTGCTCGTAAATATAAAATTTAAACAAATTAAATTTTAAAGGACAATTTTGAGGACAGTCAACAGATAAATAGTTAACCAATAAAATCTTATCTTTTAATTCATCTATGAATAAAGAGTCCCCGTTTTCATCAATTAAAAATTCATTAGACAAATCTATATTGCCAAAATTGGGAAGAGGGATAAAATGGGGGCGACTACAATACTTAAGTGTAAAAATTATTACAAGAAAAAAAGATAAAATTCCTCCTAAAACGAATACGCCTTTCTTTTTCAATTAAGGTGTTTTTATTTTTATCTAAGGCGTGATACTATTCACCCCACCAAAAACATCGTGCCAGTAGGTAGACTCGGTTAAGCAAATAAATATCAAATAAAGAATAAATAATATATAGGGACCTAAAATTACCCATTTAAAGTTCTTCCTTTCATCGCCTAAATGCATGAAAACAAGCACTATGTATGCTGCTTTAATTATAGTAAGCACGATAAATGACCATTTAACATATGGCCATATAGGGTTATCTGCACCATTTTCACCTGTATATTGCTTTAAAAATGCCCCCATTAACACTTCGAAAACGGTTACTGCAGTTAAAATAACGGTAACTTTTATTATCTTTTTTCTGATGACACGACCATGTTCTTCATCATGATTAGCTGATAAAGAATATGCATTATCTCTGATTAAATCATCTCTTTCCATAATTAATCTTTTTTAAACCAGGTAAAAGAAAGTAAATACAAATACCCAAACTAAATCTACAAAGTGCCAGTAAAGACCTACCTTTTCAACCATCTCAAAGTGACCTCTTTTATCATAAACACCTCTAACAACATTAATATAAATTATCAAGTTAAAAACCACTCCTGAAAAAACATGAAAGCCATGGAATCCAGTAATAAAAAAGAAAAAATCAGCATACTGAGGGACATTAGGCGCATATTCATTCTCAATTAAATTAGCCCCTTGCATAGTAATAGGCTCAACTGCACCAGTGCCAGCTAAAGTAATAGCTCCTTCCCATAAGTTTTGTGCTTCCGTTCCAACTACCTCAACACCTCTACCAAACTTTAAAACTAAATCAGTTCCTACGTAGTCTACAACTGCCCAACCATCTGTAGTTAAAATACTACCAAAATGAGTCCCATGAATAAAATGATACCACTCCCAAGCTTGTGAACCTACAAAGAACAACCCTCCAACAACAGTTAGTAACAACCATTTAGCGACTCCTTTTTTATCTTTTCTATGTCCTGCTTCAACAGCCAATACCATTGTTACTGAACTAACAATAAGAATAAAGGTCATTAATGCAACATATAAAAGCGGATATCCATTTCCCAGAAACGGCATGGCATTAAAAGTTTCCTCACCAATTGGCCAAGAATCTGCTGAGTGTCTTGCAAATCCATATGCAGTTAATAATCCACCAAATGTAAGGGCATCAGAAACAAGGAACATCCACATCCATTGTTTTCCATAAGAAATTCTAAAGGGAGATCCATCTCCTCCCCACAACTTTCCTTTACTTATATTTTCAGTTACTCCTCCCATGAATAAATTTATTTTCGGCTACAAGTTTAATTAATATATTCTAAAAAAACGTATAAATATATCCATAAAACGCCCACAAAATGCCAAAAAACACTTCCAGCTTTTAATCCTACCTGATTTTTTGAATGATATTTACCTTTTATTGCTCTAAAAAACACTACCAACAATACTACCCATCCTACTATGAAATGTAAAAAATGAATTCCTGTTAATGCAATTACAAAACTACTAGAAATATGCTGTGTTTGAAAAAGCTCATTGTATTGAGCGCTATTTAATTCTTTTTTATCAACTACCCAATTGCTTTGCTTATCTAACTTAATTAATTCAGGATTACCATCAATAAAAACTGTGAATTGCTTTTCGTTTTCACCCAATTCAGCTTTATCTGGGAATTTTATTTTCATTCTTTCATCTTCTGTAAGTTGTCTTTCAGGTAAATAAAATTTCTTTAGCTGATATACTAATTCTTTTCCATTTAAATAAATAGAAAAATCTTTACCATATTGACCATCAATCATGAAAAATGGGAAATTATTATAAACGCCAAAAGAAAATTTAAAAAGATCATCTCTTTCTGATGGAGATAATTTCACTCCATCTTTAGTAGGAATCCCATCATTAAATTCCAACACAATAGAATCATTAACACTTAAAATAGAATAAGGTGATTGGTAATTTATTACATTATAAGGCTTGGGGTTCATCGATCTATCGTCCCCACAAAACTGATGAGTGAAGTTTTTTAATTCATTAACTTCTCCTGACGTGAGTTCTTTACCATTTAGCAAATAATTATGCCCATTAAAAATGATTGGATCTCCACTTTTTAGCACCCTGAAACTTTTACCATACATACCTACAGTATTCATTATGTAAGATTTTGGAGCATTCCCAGAATTATAATAAGCCTGCCATCCCTTAAATTGATAATAACAAAAACCTAGACCCAAGATCAATGTTATAATAATGAAAGATTTAAGTTGCTTTACCTTGTCCTTTTTTGCAAACCTCAGGGATAAATACAAAGTAAGACTACTTAAAATAATCAGAATCGTGCTAATGATAAATTCATATGGCAAATGAATATTTACCCAAAATTTATCCATTTTTCTAACTAATACAGCACTGCTAAAACCAGCAAAAAGCATAATGCTTGAAAAAGTACCAACATAGACCAATGTTTTATATACTTTTTCTCTTTTTGCATTTATTTCCAATTGATCGTTTTCTGGCATACTATCTTATTTATAACTTATCAAGAAAAAAAAGAAAAAGAACCAAGGGTAGGTAAACAAAAGAGAAGAACATAAGCTGACTTGCATGTTTGAGTTCCATCCCCTTAAATAATCTAAATGCTGGTATTAGCATTGCAATACTAAAAGACACAGCAAATATCATAGAAACAACTCCACTTAATTCGATAACCCATGGAAGCATGACTATAGGAATTAAAAATGAAGTATACAGCATAATTTGATAGGCACTTTGTTTATCTCTATATCCGGAAGGCAATAAACGAAAACCAGCTTTTTTATAATCATCATCTAATTTCCAGGCTATGGCCCAAAAATGTGGGAATTGCCAAAAGAACTGGATCATGAACAAAACTCCAGCTTCCAAACCAAAATTTCCTGAAGCAGCAATAAAACCTAACATTGGAGGAATACTACCTGGAATAGCACCAACAAAAACAGCTAAAGGTGTAATAGTTTTTAAAGGGGTATAAACAGCAACATACAGCACCAAGGCTAGAATCCCTAAAACAGCACAAGTGTCATTTAAGTACCACAAAAGAGCCACACCACCAATACCCATAATCCCCCCTACAATTAAACTTTCAAACACAGTGATTCTTCCTTGTGGCAAAGGTCTCTTCTGAGTCCTGCTCATTAATTTATCCAGATCTCTTTCCCAAATTTGATTAAATGCGTTAGAAGCACCTGTAATCAAAAAGCCCCCTAGGCATAATAATACTGCCTGAAATGGAATAATTGCCCCGGGACCTAATAAATACCCTAAAATAGCAGAAAGCACAACCAATGAGGATAGCCTCAACTTCATTAATTCAGCATAGCTTTTCAACCTGCCAATAGCTGTTGTCTTTTCGGATGAGATATTAATTTCTTTGTGCATAGTCTTTCAGACCGCGAAATTAATGTTTTTTCATATTTGTTGTGAAAATTTAGACCATTAAGTCAATAATCAGCATAAGTATTCCAAAGATCGGAACGAATCCCTATTCTCAATAAGAGATCATTATTAATATTTGTCTGAATATTCCTAGATCTATAATCTAACTTTAAAAATACCTTTGAATTTGTCTTTGGAAATAGCATGTAAGAAATACTAGCTCCAAAATACTCTACAATATTTTCTTCACCTTGATTAGTTGTATTATCATAATCTCTGAATCTAGAACTATAACTCAAAAACATATCTCCTCCAAAATTATAGCCCATATAATCTGTACCATATACCTGATGGTTATATTGCAAGGTGAATGAAAAATTATTCCTTTGATAAATTGTTCTCACTAATAACTCATTAAAATTTGATTCAAGGGGGTGAGCCAATGATTGCCCATTGTGACCATAATTTTGTAATGAGCTTACATGTGAGTAAGTATAAGGTCTTACGGTATTATATTCTGCCTGCAACCCTAAGCCTTTAATATTTAATAGGTCAAATGTTTTATAGCCTAATTGAATCCCATATTTATTCGCCCACCACCCATTCGCTGCTCTTAATTCTTTTAAATAAAATTCATCAAATAATATCTGACCATATAGAAAATGAGACTTTAAAATTTTAAATTTTAAGCTTGCTCCTAAAAAAGAATTATCAGAGGATCCTATACTATATTCAACAGGCCTGAAAAATATAATTGGATTGATATAATTTATGTCAAAGTTTCTATTATTTAAAGTGTCTTTACCAGCCCACACAATGGATTCAAAAACAGATAAATTAATGTTTTTTGTAATATTCCAGCTTAGCATATGGGAGGACGAATATTTTCGAGCATTTATATCATTGAAATAATTATCCTGATGCATAGAATAAAGATTAATGTATTTAACATTCCAAAATTCAGATTCAATTCTTACGAATGGATAGGCAGAAGCAATATCCGATAAAAAAAGTGACCGATATCCATCTCCCCAAAAATTCTTGCCCTTTCCTGCGGATAACAAAATATAATCATTAGCCTTAAAAGAAAAACTTAAATCAAGTTCATGGATTCTATAATTATTATTAGAGTCAACTAAAGCCCCATTACTGTGATTGACTGATCTATAATGCGCACTGTTTGAATAATAATCATCTATTTTACCTCCATTATATAAATACCTTCCCTGAAATGACATGCGTTCATTAAGCTCAGTATTTACTTGAAGCCCTAAACCAGCAGACAAATAGTTTTTCTGATTATAAAGACTGAAATTTTTAAATTGAAAATCAACTACTGGTAAAAAACGCAACTTTCGTTCTGAAAATATTTCAGCATTGTCCCAAATACCTTTTTGAAAAACACTATCAGATAAATTATTTTTTCTTAGCACGTGGAAATTATAGGGTTTTACTCCAGTATGTGTATTGCTATCTGACCTATAAACTTGTGATTCTAATAAGTAGTTGGTTTGAAGATCGCCAAAATAATAATGCTGTGCATGAAAAAGGGAACTGCACCATAATAGAAATATTAATACTAAAATCCTCATTTTATTTTTTTTCAGTTTGGGGTTTCTTTAATAGAAAAAGAAAACTAACTAAAAGTAATGCAGACCCTAACTGTAAAAAGAAAATCGTTGTTTCGTTTTCAACCCCCAAATAGAGCTGATAAAATAATTGTAATGTTATAATTAAGGTGCTGAAAAAATAAAGAATACTTACGGCAGATGCGTGATTCATACCTAAATTAGTTAATCTATGATGGATGTGATTTTTATCAGCGATCAAAGGGGATTTCCCTTTAAGAGTTCTAATGGTAAAAACCCTTAATGTGTCAATTAAAGGATAAACCAAAATTGACATAGCAAGCACAGGCTTATTTAAACGTTGTAACCATTCTGGAGAATTCAACTCCTCTTGATTAATTAAATTAACCGCTAATACACAAAGAATAACACCTAAAAGCAATGAACCAGAATCTCCCATGAAAATCCTAGCAGGATAAAAATTGAAAATTAAAAACCCAAACAAAGCCCCTGCTAAGACGAATGCAAGCAAAGCTAGCGGAATATTTCCTGAAAAATAAAAGACCATACCAAATGAAACTGCAGCTATTAACCCAATACCACTTGCCAGCCCATCTAGCCCATCTATTAAATTGATTGAATTGATGATCACTATGTATACAAAAAATGAAAATAAATAGCTTTGCCATAAATTAAATTGAAGATCATATCCAAAAAGCCCATGCATATTGTCTACCCTAATGTCTGCCATTACCACCAAAACAAAACCCACAACTCCATGTGCTATTAACTTTTTCACAGGAGCAGTACCAATTAAGTCATCCTTTACTCCGATAAAAAACAGCAGAACCATACAAGCAATTAAATACTTGAAATTCGTTAGCACATTAGAAATGTGGACATATTTTTCCTCGGGAAACCACAAAGAATAAGAGAATAAAATTGCACCAAAAATGACAATTCCACCAATAGTTGGTATGCTCCAACCATGCATTTTCCTTATCTCTTTTGGCTCATCTACTAAATGCTTCAATTTAGCCACTTTAATTAATGATGGAGTTGATATTAACACCACAAAAAATGCCGTTACAAATCCTAATATTAAAGTTGAAGATCCAGCCATATTCATAAATTATTGGTCAAAATAGTTGTTCTTTAAATTCGTCCTAAATCCAAATAAAAAATATTTTTCATTAAGCATATCTAAACCGCCCCTATAACAAAAACCAAAATACAATTGCATTCTAGTTTGAACATTTAACAAATATCCTTTTTCTAAATATAAATACATCCATTTATCCTGCAAAAGTTCATTAGAAGATGGCCCTGAATCGGACAAGAAAATATCTGCTCCTGCTAAAGAAAACTCTTCGTGTATTCTCTTTATCCAATTGAATTGGAAATTAGAGAACCAGCGTTTTAACTCTATATGAGATTTGAAAATAATTTCATCAATACCAGCACCCAAAGGATGAGCTAACTCATGCATATTATGAGAATAAGATTGTAAAACTCTAGCGCTGTCCACTGTAAATGAATAGGGTTCTATATGATTAAATTCCAATAAAAAATAAGCGTTTTTTAAATGAAAAGGAGTTATGTATTTTATGCCTAATTGAGCACCCCATTTTTGGGTGTTTTGCATCATTCCTTGAGCATATATAGTAACCTTATTTATTAAGCTTAGGGAAATATTATATCCATAAACCCTATTAAAACCATTCGTTGTGTCATTTAAAAATGCCGACACCCCAAAAACAGGTAAATAAAAAGCTATATCAGGATTTACACTTCCGCTAACCTCATCATATTTTTTATGTATTACACCTTCAAATAAGCTCATCTGAAATTTCTCATTAGGCATAAAAGAGAGCATATTAAAGCTACCTCCTTTTTGTTTAAATAATGATTCGGGTGTTATAGGTTGAACTGCTAATGGTCTTCTATCAAGGGTATGCATCCATGCCGTTACATGTTTATAGGCTAACTTTCCATTTAGAAAAGAATACATCCCTGAAAAATAGGGATAGTCTGGAGCATAATCACTTAATAAAAGTGACCTATAGCCATCACCAAAAAAATGTCTACCATGTCCAAACTGAAAATTCACCTGTTTAATAGGGGAATAAGAAATATAACCAGATGAAATGCCTGCATCATGTCCAAAGTTTTTAAAGTCTTTAGAACGCCCAACACCAAGTGCCACCCCTTTATCATCTGCAATAGCATCAATATAAGCTGGATAATTAAACTGATTTTCATAAAACCTTGTTTCAAAAGAAAACTTTTCTCCTAAGTCTCCAATTACCCTCAACCCTCTTGTGTTGTAAAAAACCCTATACTGCTGATTTGGATCTAAATTTCCAATGGTAAGATTAAATAATGGATCTGCCTGTAAATGAACATCTTTATGTTTAATATCTATTAAACTTTCTTTGAATAATTTATCTAACAACTTATTACTATAGTCAGTTGAATCTATGTAATACTGCTCATAATCTATTGAATGAAACTTTTCACTGTAAGGTCTTAAAGAAGAATGAGGCAACGCATCTAATCTTTGCTGAAAATTAAATTCGTGAGAAAAATTTAAATTCTGACAAAACATTGAATTAAATCCAATGAAAAAACAAAAAATAGATAATGCATTACTACACTTCATATAACCTTTTCCGTGACCAACTCTTTATAAATACTTCTTACACCTTGTTCCAATTCAATTTTGTGTTTCCATCCCAATTGATGTAGTTTAGACACATTCAATTGCTTTTTAGGAGTTCCGTCTGGTTTTTCTGTATTAAAAATAATCTCACCTTTAAATTCAACTATTTGTGCTATCAAATCAGCTAAGTCTTTAATTGAAATATCAGTACCTGTTCCAATATTGACAATTTCCTTTTGATTATAATTCTGCATTAAAAAAATTGATGCATCTGCAAGGTCATCAACATGTAAAAATTCTCTTTTTGGAGTTCCTGTCCCCCAAACTTCCACAAATGAGGCGTCTGAAACTTTTGCTTCATGGAATTTTCTTAATAAAGCAGGTAGTACGTGTGAGTTATTTAAATCATAATTATCATTAGGACCATATAAATTAGTAGGCATAACACTAATAAAGTTTGCTCCATGTTGATCTCTATAGGCCTCACATAATTTAATACCAGCAATTTTTGCAATTGCATATGGCTCATTAGTAGGTTCTAATTTCCCAGAAAGTAAGCTGTCTTCTTGTATCGGCTGGTCAGCATATTTAGGATAGATACAAGATGACCCTAAAAACAACAGCTTTTTAACGTTGTGTTTATATGCCGCATGTATCACATTAGACTGTATCATTAAATTGTCGTAGATGAAATCTGCCCTATATTCATTATTGGCCATAATTCCACCTACTTTAGCTGCTGCTAGAAAAACATAATCAGGTTGCTGTATTTTAAAAAAATTATTTACTTTTTGCTGATCTCTAAGGTCTAATTCGTTAGATGTTTTTTTAATTATATTCTTAATCCCTAATTGAATCAACCTTCTAGAAAGAGCTGAGCCAACCATTCCATTATGACCTGCAATGTAAACTATGTCTTCTTTATTCATAATAATTCATGACCTGATGACCGCCAGACTTTAGGTATTGATCTCTTTTAAATAGATGAACATCCGATTCAACCATTTCTTTTATTAAGCTTTGAAGGTCATGTTTATGCATCCACCCTAATTCCTTTTTTGCCTTTGAAGCATCTCCTATCAAAAGGTCGACTTCAGTAGGTCTATGATAACTTGGATCTACTTCAATTAAAACCTCATTTGTTTCAGCATTTACACCTACTTCTTCCATTTCCTTACCTCTCCACTCAATATTAATCCCGACTTCATTAAATGCTAACTCGCAAAAAGTTCTTACAGTATTAGTTATTCCAGTTGCTAGCACATAATCATCTGGCTTTTCTTTCTGTAACATTAACCACATCCCTTCCACAAAATCCTTCGCATGTCCCCAATCTCTTTTAGCATCCAAATTTCCTATATAGATTTTTTTCTGAAGCCCTAATGAAATTCTCGCAACTGCTCTAGTAATTTTTCTAGTAACAAATGTTTCTCCCCTTATTGGGCTTTCATGATTAAATAAAATTCCATTACAGGCATAGATACCATAAGCTTCTCTATAGTTTTTCACGATCCAATAGGCATATAGCTTTGCTACACCATAAGGGCTTCTGGGATAAAAAGGAGTATTCTCATTCTGTGGTACTTCTTGAGCCAGTCCATAAAGTTCAGAAGTGGATGCTTGATAAAATTTCGTTTTACCCACCAAACCTAGAATTCTAATAGCTTCTAATAACCTTAATGTACCTAATGCATCTGTATTAGCAGTATATTCAGGAGTTTCAAATGAAACTTTAACATGCGATTGAGCAGCTAAATTATAAATCTCTTCTGGTTGAACTTCTTGAAGAATTCTAATGATATTAGTGGCATCTGTTAAGTCTCCATAATGTAAATGGAATTTCACATCTTTTTCATGAAAATCTTTGTATAAATGATCAATTCTATTTGTATTGAATTGAGATGACCTTCTTTTAACACCATGAACTACATACCCTTTTTTTAATAAAAATTCAGCCAAGTATGCTCCATCTTGGCCTGTAATTCCCGTTATTAATGCTGTTTTTTTCATTTTACTTTTTGATTATTGTACAATGAACCAATTATTCCTTAATTCATCTCTATTATACAACATCTCTTTTTTAGTGTCATAATCAATTAATGACTTTCCTGCATATTTAGCTATAGCCTGTCCTGCTGCTGTATCCCATTCCATTGTAGGCGCAAATCTAGGGTAAACATCTGCTATTCCTTCTGCAACTAAACATATTTTCAAGGAACTTCCCATAGAAACCACATCTATTTCTCCATGAGTATCTTTTAGCTGATTAAAAAATGCTTTGGTTTCATCAGACATATGTGATCTACTACCAACAGCAACGTATTTTTCCTTTTTTTGATTAATTGGAAGTTTTTCTATGTTGTCTTCGTCTTTTTTGAATGCCCCTGCCTCAGAAGCATAATACAATGTCTTTTTTACAGGTACATAAATCACTCCCATAATTGGACTGCCATTTTCTATCAAAGCAATGTTAACAGTAAACTCTCCATTCCTTTTAATAAATTCCTTTGTTCCATCTAAAGGGTCAACTATCCATAATTTATCCCAATTTTTTCGTTCACTATATGGAATGGCCTTGCCTTCTTCACTCAAAACAGGAATCCCTGTTTTGTCTAATTGAGCAATTATCACCTTATTGGCATTTTGGTCGGCAACAGTTAATGGAGAATCGTCTTCTTTTATATAGACTTCGAAATCATCATTGTATACTTTCATGATCTCATTCCCGCCTTCAACAGCTGCATTAATTGCAATATTTAATAATTCTTTAATATTCAACTTCTATCTTTTAATCCGTAATTTGATTTATACCATGCCCTTTCATGTAAATAATACACTGGCATCTTTATGAAAAATTCAATTCCCCCTACTGTTAAACCAGTTAAAGGATCTCCACTTACAATCCAAGCAATGATCATTGTCGTAAATGTGGCGGTAAATCGCCAAGTAAGTGTTTTGGCTAAGTGACGTTTTTTACTTCCTTCCATATCAATATCCTGATCCTGTTCCTGAAATTTTCTCTATGGGATGCCATGTTGTTTTAGACTCCATAAAATCACTGATAATATATGGATTCTCCACCTTTTCTGAATTCCAATTCTGTTCTTTCACCCTTATGATTCTTTTTAAATTATCTACGGCTAAAATTTGAAGAGTCTTAATTTCTTCATTATCAGAATCAGCATACAAAACAGCATTTACATCCATATGTGAACCCACGTGATCTATTAATTCACTTCTATTTCCAGTCAATATATTTACAACTCCTCCAGGCACATCAGATGTTGACAAAACTTCTGAAAGTGTTACTGCACAGAGGGGCTTGTTCTCAGATGCAATCACTACACATGTATTCCCACTTACAATAACTGGAATCAATGTTGATATCAATCCTAACAACGAGCTTTCTTTTGGCGACATAACCGCTACAACTCCCATTGGCTCTAAAGAAGTAAAATTAAAATGACTAGATGAAACAGGATTAACAGAGCCAAAAACCTGATTGACCTTGTCACACCATCCTGCAAAATACACTAATCTGTCTATGGATAGGTCTACTTCTTTAATTGCATTTGCTTTGGTAGATCCTTGTAAAATCAATTCATGAACAAATTGTTCTTTTCTTCCTTCTATTATTTCAGCTATTCTATAAATAATCTGACTTCTGTTAAATGCAGCTCTTGATGACCATCCCTCAAATGCTGATCTTGCTGCAACTACTGCATTTCGAAAATCTTTTCTAGAAGACAAACATATATTTCCTAATGGTTTTCCATTGGGTTGAGGTTGATAATACCTACCAGACTCAGTTCTCGGAAATTTTCCACCTATATATATTTTATAGGTTTTTAATATCTCTAATCTTTTTGACATATTTTATTATTATAAATTTAAATAAGGTAATAATCCATGTAGGCCTCCCTCTCTACCATGCCCACTTTCCTTATATCCACCAAAGGGTGAAGTTGGATCAAACTTATTATAAGTATTGGCCCAAACAACACCTGCTCTCATTTGAGAGGTGAGATTAAATATCTTAGATCCCTTATCTGTCCAAACACCTGCAGAAAGACCAAACGGAGTGTTATTTGCCTTTGATATGACTTCATCTATCGTCCTGAAAGTCTGTATAGCCAATACAGGCCCAAAAATCTCTTCTTTAGCAATAGAATGGGATTGAGAAACATTAGTAAACAATGTTGGAGGGCACCAAAACCCTTTTTTAGGTAATTGACAAGTTGGTTGATACATTTCAGCCCCTTCTTTTTGACCAATTGCAAGGTACTTTTGTATAGTAGTTAGCTGCTCATTCGAATTAATTGCCCCAATATCTGTGTTTTTATCAAGTGGATCACCTATAATTAAAGACTGCATTCTGTCTTTTAATTTTCTTAATACCACATCATATACTGACTCTTGAACAAATAATCTAGAACCAGCGCAACACACATGACCTTGGTTAAAATAAATACCATTAATTATTCCTTCAACTGCCTGATCTAAAGGAGCATCCTCAAAAACAATATTAGCAGCTTTGCCGCCTAACTCCATTGTGGATTTTTTATTAGTTCCAGCAATAGCCTTCATTATAATTTTACCTACACCCGTAGAACCTGTAAATGCAATTTTATCTATGTCATTATGATTAACAATGGCCGCCCCTGTTTCCCCAGCTCCAGTGATAATATTTACCACTCCTGGTGGAAGATCAGCTTCCTGAATAATCTCTGCAAGTTTCAATGCTGTTAAAGAAGTAGTTTCAGCAGGCTTTAACACAACTGTATTTCCAGTAGCTAATGCAGGTGCTATTTTCCACGCAGCCATCATTAAAGGGAAGTTCCATGGTATAATCTGTCCTGCTACTCCTATCGAAGATGGATTTTGGTTTGGAAATGCATAATTTAACTTATCCGCCCAACCCGCATAATAAAAAAAGTGAGCAGCAGCAATAGGTACATCAACATCTCTAGATTCTCTGATTGCTTTACCGCCATCTAAAGATTCTATAACTGCTAATTCCCTTGATTTCTCTTGAATAATCCTTGCTATTCGATAAATGTATTTACCTCTCTCTTTAGGAGATATTTTTGACCATACATCATTATAAGCCTTTCTTGCTGCTTTCACTGCTAAATCAACATCTTTTTCATTAGCTTCAGCAATCATAGCTAACTTTTCTTCATTCGCAGGGTTGATAGTTGGGAAATACTTTCCACTTTTTGGATTAACAAATTCCCCATTAATGAAAAGCCCATATTTCTTCTTTAATGATATATGATCTTTGTTCTCAGGAGCAGGAGCTAAATCCCATTCTCCAGTAAATTCTAATGTTTTAATTTCTTTTGCCATATGATTTTTAATCTTTTGAAAAGTAATCTTTAGATTGGTAAGCTCCAGTTTCTTGTTTAAGGATCTGCATCAACAAATCGTTTGCAAGACTACTTGCTCCAAAACGGAACCATTGATTGTTAAGCCATTTATTTCCTAGTGTTTCTTTTAGCATAATAAGGTACTGTAAGGCAAGCTTTGAATTTGATATACCTCCAGCGGGTTTCATTCCAACCATTTTTCCAGTTTCGTAATAATAATCTTTTATCGCTTCTAACATGACTAACGTAACTGGTAATGTTGCTGCAGGTTTAATTTTCCCAGTTGATGTTTTAATGAAATCGGCACCTGCATAAATGGCTATATCACTTGCTTTTCTTACTTTATCTAATGTACCTAGTTCACCTGTTTCCAGTATCACTTTTAGCCTGGCTTTTCCACAAGCTTCCTTTACAGCTGCTATTTCATCAAATACATATTGATATTCTCCCTGATGAAAACGCCCTCTACTTATTACCATATCCACTTCATCCGCTCCTTGATTTACAGCCATTTTAGTGTCTTCTAATTTTATTTCTAAAGAAGAATGCCCACTTGGAAAAGCTGTTGCTACACTAGCCACTTTTACTCCAGTTCCTTTTAACTCATTAACCGCTACTTTTACAAAATTAGGATAAACACAAACAGCCGCTACAGTAGGTAAGTTTGGGAACTCATCATGTAAATGAGCTGCTTTATAACACATCTGTCTAACCTTGTTCTCAGTATCCATTCCTTCTAAAGTAGTAAGGTCAATCATATTCAATGCCATTTTCAAACCTTGAATCTTAGCTTCCTTTTTAATACTTCTTTTGGTAACGCGATAGATACGATCCTCAATACCAACTTTATCCACTTTAGGGGACTGAACTATTTTAGAGATTACTTTCATATAATTTCTACTTTTACAGTACTATTTTACAAATATACTAGATTTGAAAGCAGAAAAAAATAACCTCTACACTACATTTGATGACCTTCTCCCTAGAAAATCAAAAGAATCTATGTTAGGCCATAATGGAAAAACCATATGGTTAACTGGATTATCTGGTTCTGGAAAAACGACAATAGCAAAGTATCTAGAAAAAAAACTCCATGTAAATAGCATCATAACCAAATTATTGGACGGAGATAACATAAGGGTAGGCATCAACAACAATCTTGGGTTTTCAGAAGAAGATAGATTCGAGAATATTAGACGAATTGCTGAAGTCTCTAAATTATTTGTAGAATGTGGTATCGTTACTATAAATTGTTTTGTTAGTCCTACTATTGAATCAAGAAACAATGCAAAAAAAATTATAGGTGAATCAGATTTTATTGAAGTTTTTATCGATACAAGTCTTGAAGAATGTGAAAAAAGAGATGTAAAAGGTTTGTATAAAAAAGCAAGAAAAGGAGAAATAAAAGATTTTACAGGTATTTCTGCTCCTTATGAGCCACCTTCAAGTCCTTCTATTGTAATTAAAACTTTAAATAGAAATATTGATGAATGTGGGGAAGAACTTTTTAAATTTGTCCTCCCAATAATTAAACTATAATGCATAGCTATAACCTAACCCATTTAGAAGAATTAGAAGCTGAATCCATTTTTGTTCTAAGAGAAGTAGCAGCTCAATTTGAAAAACCTGTTCTTTTATTTTCAGGTGGAAAAGATTCTATTGTCTGTTATCATTTAGCCAGAAAAGCCTTTTTTCCTGCCAATGTCCCTTTTCCTTTAATGCATGTAGATACAGGCCATAATTTTGATGAGCTCTATGATTTTAGAGACCAGCTAATCAAAGACACTAATGGCAGGTTAATAATTGCATCTGTACAAAAATCTATTGATGAAGGTAAAGTAGTTGAAGAGAAAGGAATAAATGCGAGTCGAAATAAATTACAAACAACTACTTTATTAGATGCAATTGAAGAGCATAATTTTGATTGTGCTATTGGTGGCGCTAGAAGGGATGAAGAGAAAGCGAGGGCTAAAGAAAGGTTCTTTTCTCATCGTGATGATTTTGGCCAATGGGACCCAAAAAATCAACGGCCCGAATTATGGAATATTTTCAATGGGAAAAAACATTTTGGCGAGCATTTTAGAGTATTTCCTATCAGTAATTGGACTGAAATGGATGTTTGGCAATATATTAAACAGGAAAAAATTGCAATACCAGAGCTTTACTTATCCCATAAAAGACCCTGCTTTGAAAGAGATGGAGTAATCATGGCTAAAACCCATTTTATAGAACTTAAAGACACTGAAAAGATCAAAGACATGCAAGTGCGTTTTAGAACTATAGGAGATGCAACATGTACTGGAGCAGTTCTTTCTACCGCCAACACATTAGATGAAATAATTGAAGAAGTTTCAGCTTCAAGAATTACAGAAAGAGGAGGAAGATCTGACGACAAAAGATCTGAAGCAGCTATGGAAGACAGAAAAAAAGAAGGATATTTTTGACCATGAAAGATAATTATTTAAATATGGACCTACTTAGGTTCACTACTGCAGGAAGTGTAGATGACGGAAAAAGCACATTAATAGGTCGACTATTATATGATAGCAAATCCATATTCGAAGATCAGATGGAGGCCATAGAAAAAGCCAGTGAACAAAAAGGAGAAGAGACTGTTAATTTGGCTTTGTTGACTGATGGGTTAAGAGCAGAAAGAGAGCAAGGAATTACAATAGATGTTGCCTATCGTTATTTTGCAACCCCAAAAAGAAAATTCATTATCGCTGACACTCCTGGACATATTCAATACACTAGAAATATGGTTACTGGTGCCAGTTCAGCCAACCTTGCTATTATACTTGTTGATGCTAGAAATGGAATTGTTGAGCAGACCAGAAGACACTCATTCATTGCATCTTTACTTGGAATTCATCATATTATTTATTGTATCAATAAAATGGATCTTGTTGATTACAGTAAGGGTTCATATAATAAGATCAAAGAAGAATTAAAGGTTTTCAGTTCTAAGCTAAAAACCAAAGATGTCAGGTTCATCCCTATCAGTGCTTTAAAAGGAGATAATGTTGTAAATCGTTCTTCTGAAATGGATTGGCATGAAGGAAGCACATTGTTACATACACTAGAAAATATTCATATTGCCTCTGACAGGAACCATATTGATTGCAGGTTCCCTGTTCAATATGTTATTCGACCTCAAAAAGATGAATACCATGATTACAGAGGATATGCTGGTCGAGTAAATGGAGGGATATTTAAAAAAGGTGATGAGGTCATGGTACTACCTTCAGGATTTTCATCAATTATTAAATCTATTGATACTATTAATGGTCCTATTAGTGAAGCATTTGCTCCACAATCAATCACCATGACACTGGAAGATGATATTGATATAAGCCGTGGAGATATGATTGTTCGGAAAAACAACAGCCCTAAACCCAAACAAGATATAGATCTTATGGTTTGTTGGTTAAGTGATACACCTTTACAATTACGTGGGAAATATGCCATTAAACACACTAGTAAAGATGCCAGATGTATGATTAAGAACATTCTTTACAAAGTAGACATCAATACACTTCATAGAAATGAAGAAGACAGTAATATTGTTTCTAATGATATTGCAAGGGTTTCTATTAGAACAACTTCTCCATTATTTACTGATCCTTATAGCTCAAACAGAAATACAGGAAGTGTAATATTAATTGATGAAGCTACCAACAATACTGTTGGTGCGGGAATGATTATTTAAAGTAATTATTTATTAATCTGTAATAAGCTGTCTTGTTCAGCTTTTGCTTTTCTTAAATATTCTGCTGCTCGTTTTCTTTCTATATCAATCATTTTTTGTTCCTTTTGCAATTCTTCTTGTTTCCATTCTTCGTATAAATTGGGTGGCAATTCAATATCTGAAATTTCAACATATTGTAGCACTAGATAATTATCTTTAAATTCTTCTTTAAGAATTTCTTCAACATCTATCTCTATTTTTTCTCTATGAGTACTGTAAACTTCTTTATAGGTATATCTTCCTACAGTTTCTTTAATAGCCCCTTGAACTTTATCATCAACAAAATGGATGTATTCATGACCTAACTTTAAGCGAAGTTTTGGCCCTACTCCGTATTCTATAGCATAATTGATAGCAATATTTACTTTAATATCATTTCCTTTATTATCCATTACATACATTGAGTAAATTTTTGATTTCTGTCTAATACTATAAACATGGAAGTTCCTATCAGAATTAACATAATGAGTTCCTTCTGGATATATTTGAACCTGATCCACTGGCTGGCCTTCATCATATATAAAGCCTTCATAACCTGGATCAACGGTTACATAAACACCATTCTTAGATCTATTGTTTTTAGATTTTTCACTAACACAAGAAATAAAAGCAAGAAAAATAAAGCTTATAAATAAAGCCTTTAAAAAAAACTGCATTAGCTTATTTTAAACTTAATCGGTAAAGTAAATCTGGCATTTACAGGTTTCCCTCTTTGTTTACCTGGCGTCCATTTTGGCATTGATTTAACAACTCTTACAGCTTCTTTATCTAAAGTAGGGTGTACTCCCCTAACCACATTAACATCTCTTATTGTACCATCTTTCCAAACAACGAATTGTACGTAAACCCTTCCTTGAATGGAGTTTTCTTTAGCCATTTCAGGATACTTAATGTTCTTCCCTAAATACTCGTAAAGTTTTGCCATACCTCCTATAAATTCAGGATTCTCTTCTACTACATCAAAGATTTGTTCAACCTCAGGCTCTTCATCTTCTTCTGGTATCTCTACCACTTCAATGACGTCCTGTTCCATATCGATCATTTGAGCTTCAGTCTCTTCTCTCTCATCCTCTTCTTCTAGTACTTCCACTTCTTCAGGCGGAGCCATTGGTGGTGGTGGTGGTGGTGGTGGTGGTGTTTCGGGAGGTGTAAATTCCAGGATTTCTTCATCAGCTAAATAACCAACTGTTTTAATTTCTGCTTTTGGAGTATCGGCAGTGTAATATTCAACACCACAATATATTAGTGCTAAAGTCAAAACCAAACCAATTAAAACATAGTTAGTCCTTGAGTTAGTATCATCACTATTTATGTCATTATTTTTCTTAATCTCCATGTGAACTAATTTTTAGTAAAGTTAATAGATTTTATATTAATTATAAACTCAAATTATCTATCGGTTCATTTGTTTCATTATTTTTTTTAAATGTTGCAATAATTATACCAATAAAAACACCCACCAAATTAGCATAAATATCATTGACTTCCCCCAATCTATCTTTAATCAAGAAATGTTGAATTACTTCAATTAAAATCCCATATAGCGTACAGTAAATGAAAGAAATTAAAAAAGGAGATTTTATTAACCCTTTTAGCCCTATTAACACTATAATAAATAATACACAATACAAAAATCCGTGAATTAATTTATCAAAATAGATGTCAGCTAAAAAAGAAGACTCCGGTAGGTTATTGCCTGGCAATAAACAAACAAATAATATAAATAAAGACCACAAAAGTCCCCATTTAAATTTATTTAAAACCATTAACCAATTAACTCAGTGTACTCATCTGCATCCAGCAACCCTACATCTTCTGATGGATCAATTTTAACTTTGATCATCCACCCATCACCATATGGGTCTTCATTGACTTTTTCTGGATTGGTCTCAAGCATTTCATTAAACTCAATAACCTCACCGTCCATTGGCATAAATAGGTCAGAAACCGTTTTAACAGCTTCCACTGTCCCAAAGACTTCCTCTTTCTCTATAGTTTCACCTACAGTTTCAACTTCTACATAAACTATATCTCCTAATTCACCCTGTGCAAAATCAGTAATTCCAATAGTTGCTACATCACCTTCTATTTTAACCCATTCATGGTCATTAGTGTATTTTAAATCATTAGGTACATTCATTTATTTATATTTTTTCAATTAAAAACTTTACGAACATACAAAAAAAGACGTTCAATTATAACTGAAATCTTAAAGCAAAACCTGCGTTAGTATTGGCAGTTGGAAAAGATGTAGAGACAAATGGTGTATTTACAATTCTATCAAAGTATAAACGCACCATTAATTGTTTGCTTAAGCTGTAGTCTCCTGAAAACTTAATGGAAACCATTCTCTGTCCAGCTGTTGCCTGATTTTGATTTTCAATGATCTTTCTAGTGATAGTCTTGTTGTCTCTTACAGAAACATCTAGCCTTAAACGAAGATCACTTGGCTCAATATTTTTTCCTCCTATCTTAAATGGCAGCTGCAATTTTCTCCAAGTATATCCAGATCCTAATACAAATTCACTTCCTTTAATCTCAGTGATTTGATTGTTGGTTAAGCTTAATGCAATATTCCTGTCTTTTTTAATTTCCAGCTTAACCATTATTTCATTTTGCAAAGTCATATCTACACCTAAAAGAGGTGCAAATTGTTCTAATATAGACATGGTTAAGATTTGTTTTTGGCTAATATAATTACCTGCCATATCTTCTTCTGTCGCAAACCCTTGCTCATCAAATTGACCATTTAAATTAGTAGTATAATTGGACAGGGTAAAATTAGATCGATAGGCATGTGTAAATGACAAGGTCTTGATCCATTTCTTCAATGCTTTTATCTTAGCAATACCATCAAATGTAATTCTCCAATTAGGAAGAGGGATTTTTTGAGAAAATGGATTAATGTTTTCTAAAGTAGGATCAACTCCTTTGTATGCACATAAAAATGCTCCAATGATAACATCTTGTTGTGCACTACCATATCCTCCTCCATATCCATTTTCAGTAGTTGCAGAATCTGTATATGGATTTTGTCCTGCTAATAAATGAGAAACTTCAGGTCTTATTTCCAATAATCTATCAAAAATAGCATTGGTTAGTGAAGTATCAGACCCTCTATCTGCAGCAAATGCAGTAGGCCAAGTGATAATTGAAGTGCTAAAAGATCCTGTATATTGATTATTCACTAATGAAAATTCATCAGTCTCCCAATCCCAACCTAAATTAGAGTTCCTGTTTTCCATGAAATTCCTATCTGCACTAATATCTATTCTTAAGCTGTTGATTGGCTTAATAGAAGCCTTAAAATTCATGTTTTCTGTATGATTAACTGTATACTGGGTGCTGATGAGTGCATAATTTGAGCTATCAACTAGCCAGTTATTATTGTAAGCATGTTCAGCAAAGATCATCTCTGTTTTTTGCCCCCATAGATCCCTTTCTTGATATCCACCAGCAATAAACTGCCAGCTTGGTCCCATCCACTGATCATCCATCCCTAATACATTAGTATAATTAGCATATCCTGGCAACATGATTCCATCATTAGTAGTGTAGGTCCCACTAACACTCTTTAAAGACATAACAACTCTAGCTACTTGCTCTAGTATATTGAATCTGTCTTCATCGTCTTTATTTTTTCGTTTTCCTTTTTTCCCTTTATCCTCTTCACCTTCCTCTTTTTTGTTTTCATCGGATTTTCCATCCTCCTTTTTACCTCCCCTTTGACCCCCACTGGTCATATTTCTACTCCTCCGAGCCCGACTACTTCCACCATACTTTTGATTGACTTTTTTAAGGTATGGCACTTTATTGTAAAGGGTGATAAAATTTAACTTTGAATTCCACACTAGCGCTCTAGAATTTTGAACTACATTTCCAACATTCAAAGTGTCATTAACTAAAGCTAAAGGAGCTCTTGTCCAATCAAAATTACCAGTATATCTTGTAGTAAGTGTGATCCAATCAGTTAAAGGGAATTTTTTGAAGGGCCATTTATAAGTAATATTCGCTACATGATTATAATTCATGGTTTCTCCAAAACTACCAAAGCTATGCTGTATAGAATCTCTTGCTTGCTCCCTATCATAACCGAAAACCCCATAATCGACCTTTCCTGGTGTTTCATTAATAAATGCTCTGTTCATAGATTTAAGATCGAACTGAAAACTTTTAGTTAGGTCATATTTGAAATCGTAATCCCTGTCCCAATTGAACATCTTGCTGTATTGAGGCACTTCAAAATTTTCACCGCCTGGAAAGTTATATCTTGTTGCAAAAACATTATAAGTTCTATTTATTGTTGACCTAATTGCTACTTGTTTTGGCGCAACGAAGAAATTAATATCTCTAATAGGTCTTAGCCATTTAGATTTACGAATAAATTTTATCTTTTTAAATGGCTCAATTGGCTTAGGGTTATTATTGAACCCATAATTTACACTTGCCAAATAATTTCTTTGGACATCCATTCTAGTATTAATATCTCTATGATAAAATTCATTGAATGAATAAGAAACACTAAAATTAGACACATCCCAGAAGTGTGGTTTTTTAGCACCTTTACCACTTACTTTATCAATTCTAACATTAGTGAAATTAATCGACCTTCTCTCAGTAAGGTCAATTCCATCATACAGTCTATTTCTCCAATCCTGCTCCTGCTCATTGGCTTCCTGTTGAAAAATAAGGTCTGGACTTAAAGGGTCATATAATGGTTTAATGACATTTTTTGAATAGCCTACAAACATGGGTAATTTAACCCCTGATTTCTCTCCGAAAAACTTACCTAATCTTACTGTACTTGACGCATCATATCCATACATAAATTCCTGTTGTCTTTCACTCACTCTATTTTCTATACTTCCAAACCCAGGTGTAGAGTAATTACCAGACAAAGACACATCTGCAAAATCTGCTAGATTGGCATTCACTCTTCCAATAGCAGCCCATCCTCCACTTTCATTAAAGTCACTTAAACGCAATTCATTTACCCAAACTTCTACACATTTCTCCATCCCATCATCCGGTTGCCATTGATTAGAAGGATCATCATTCTTAGGATTTCTAACTCCAATCATAATTGTTTTCATCCCTTGTAAATTAGGATTTCCAACTACAGTAATATTTCTATCAGCGGCAGCAGGATCAAACTCAGTATATCTTTCCAATATATTAGCTCCAGCGTTATTTCTATTGATCTTCACCTGTTTCAATGCATTCAGGTCTATTGCCATGTTGTTTTCTAATGGCCATACAGAACCAGAAGTATGGTCATGCCATTGAGAAATTTTAACTGGCATTTCATACTCATAATAATTAGAAATGAAGTCTGTTCCTAGCCTAATAAACACAGTCACTTCATCGTCTTCCACAGGTTCTAGCTCATTATTAGATTCTGCATGTACAAACATCTGAATCTTATTATAATTCCTTACATCGAAGTTTACATTTCTGTAAGCTGCTCTAGCGTCACCATCCTGTAATCCACAAACATCTAATACCAGGCTTTGCTCATTTTGCTGAGCGAGGTTGGCCGTTTGGTAATTAGTCTCTCTTATAATACCATCTGGCAATGTATAATGAATCGGCTCTCTATTCCCGTTGTCTTCAATATTTACTGCACTAATATTAAAAGTAGTATTAGATTCTTCAGGTTGAATGTACTCTCCATCAGTCAACAATGAACCTAAGTAAGCTCTCCACTCTCCTCTTATTAATTCTAATCTTGCAAAACGCAGTACAACTTCTTCATCCCATCCCTGCATAAACATTCTTATAAAACGAATAGACCTAAAGTCTTGAATTTCATTTACTTTTTTTGAAAATTCTCTTAATGGCACACGGAATTGATACCAATAAACCTGCTTACCTGTTTCACCTTCAGTAGCTAATATTCTATCTGTAATATAATTACTCCCCACAACCATCTCTTGTGGCTTAAAATTCACTCTATACTGGAAATAGCTTTCAGTTTCATTTAAGTTGTTATCCTGATTAATATCTTCAACATTGGGCAAGGTAGATGCTGAAGTTGGATATCCATCAGAATTATAGGATGCAGACATGTCTGAAGTTGGAGAATTACCATCAGGGTTATTATAACCTTTATACCTTGATTTGATATCAGTTTGAGCTACATCATAATCATCATCTCTAAAATAATTATAATTATCCGATGATGGATCTGATGTAACCTTCGCTAAGGTGTCGGGAAAAACCAAGAGCTGTTGCATATCATCAATATAATCACTAAAAAAGCTATTTTCAATTGAATCATTTAAACCATCCAATCCTACATCCTGATAGATTCTAGAATCTAAATTATTATCAAATGCATTGACTATTACTTGAGTTGTAGGGACATATCCCCAAGAAGTCTGTGTCCAGTCAGTGCCTGTGTAATTTCCATCGGTAGGCAATCCGTTTTCAAATGCTTTTCTCCCGTCTCTTAGTATATCTTCTGAAATATTACCTAAATTGAAATATAAATACCCTCCTGATGTATTAGGAGAATCCTCATTAGAAGCAGGCTCCCCTAAACTATTTGATGTTGAGTTACTAAATGGGTCCATTACCCAAAATTGGATGAATTCAATATTAGCCGCTTCAAAATCATTGGTTGTCAATGTTCTCATTACCCCTCCCCATCTTGAAGTTGGATCAGCTAATCCACCACTAATTGGATCAGCTCCTGCACTATAACTAGTTGGAAAAGCATCATAATTATATGGACCTCTTTCATCTGGATAAAAGGCAAGGTCAAAAACAGGAATGTTAGTTAATTGCCCAGTACTTAATTGTTTGTTAGGAAATACTTCATTGACCAATACCTGTCTCATGGTATGATCGTCTTGCATATCATTACCTTTTATATATCCAGGAGTTAAATTATTGTCGTTATGAAATAAGGGGTCAATAACATACCATGCTAATTTCGCTCTGTTTTTTCCATAGGTGATATCGTTATACATCTCAGATTCTGGAAATAGATCTGGCTGACCTTGGGGAACAGAGGCCAAGACCCATGTATTAAAAGTTCTAATATCAATGGCACTCTGACTTCCTTCAAAATCATCAATATAGGATGTGCCATCCTCTCCGGAAATATTAATAGCCCTGTTATGACCAGGTATTAATGCAGCTACCTCTCCAGAAAAATTAACCATTGATTTCTCTTTGGTTTCAATAAAAGGGAGTTTATCTACCAATTTGGTTAAAAATGGCACTTCTTTTCTAAAACCACCATCTAACCCTAACATAGTATTTGCTATAGGCTCATCTCCAATATTTACTTTTTGAGTTAACGGCTTTTCAGTTAAACGCATTATGGTAGCTCCAATATTAGCGTCTTTACTTATCTTGTAATCCAAATGAGTTCCCAATAAGGATTTTACTTGAATACTAAATAAAGAATTACTTTCTAGAGAAATTTTAATTGGAGTACCTGAGCTTAAAATCCCATCATCTAAGATCCTTACTCTTCCTAAATTATAATCTACAGTATACTGAACTCCTTCTGTAAGGACCATTCCACCTGCTGTCACTACTACAGAGCCCTGTGGGATATTTAGTGCATTCAAAGAAATTTCAGAGCTTACAGATGATTGGTAAGTTCCCTTGATCTTATATCTATTTAGTTCTGGTAATTGTTGGGCTGCCGTTTTAGTACTATCATATAACTCCTGAAAAACAACCGTATTCCTAACTGCCTGTGAAATTCCCTTATCTGCTAATTTTTTATTTAAAGTAGCTCCGAAAGGTTCTATAGTTGTAAAATATAACCTCCCATTTCTAGGATTAATGGTACCGCCATTAGCTATCCTACCCTGGACATCCATAATAGGTAAAAAATCAAATAAACCATCTGAATAAGTAGCCTGCTGCTGATTCAGGCGATCTAGGTCAACCATCTGAATTAATAATTTATTATCAACTCCAGGTTTAGGAATGTAATTAATATCAACAGAAGTAGAAGGATTATTGTACCAAATATCCAACCTAAAATTAGTAGCATCTATTTGATAAGCTCCTAAAGAATAAACATTCTTCATCATTAAATCCCAAAGCTTTTTTCTAGGGTTACGAACTGTTGATTTTAATAGCTTTAAATACAATGCATCCTGACCCGTTATTCCGTCTGTTGAAAGCTCTCCTACCTGATAAGTTTGACCATTGTAGGTATATTGGTAGGCAACAGCCAACACCTCATCATTATTCAATGCTTGATTTAATGAAATAAAACCTAGCACTGCATTATAAGAATATTCATTGGAGCTTAATAAACGAGCATTTTCCAGCTTTTCATATTCAACACTTTGAACCATGTTATAATTGGGTCCAGACAGCTCATTGCTAGCATTAACATAACTTCTTATATTTGAATTAGTCTCAAAAGTCTGATATAAAGAATTGCTTTGATTGTCCGGAAGGTTTACCCCACCAGTAATCCAAATTGGACTTTCTAAAACTTGAGCATTCGCTTCTCCAAGATCTGAATAAGCAATTACATTTCTAGTTTCATTAAAGTCATTCGTTCTATTGGTTACCCAAACCTCAATTCTTTGTATTTGAATTCCAGATGTTACAATTGGAAGTGTTTTCATCGAGTTATCATAATTATCTCTGAAATAATAACTCAAAAAGAAATGCCTGTTCTCTTCATAATTATCAGCAAAAATCTCAAAATCATTGACCTGAGCGCCACCAGCTACTTCTATTTCCTTTTTTTGCCCTTTTTGTTGAGACAATACAGTAGTTGCTGTCAATCTTCCAAACTTTAATTCAGATTTAATGCCAAATAAACTTTGGCTACCAGAGATCAAAGAGCTATTTAAAGGCATACTTACATTTCCTGCTTCTAGTTTTTGAATGATGTCATCTTCTTCTCCTGAGTAGTTAAGATTCAGCTGATTTTCAAAATCAAAAGTGGCTTCTGTATTGTAATTAAATCCTATTTGCATCAGGTCTCCAATCTTTCCAGTAAGATTCATCTGTATTTTTTGATCAAAATCAAAAGTGGTGATCCTTCTTTGTTTTTCAGGTAAAACTGGATTATCAGTCCTAGATGTATTCAATCCAAAACTAAGCTCAGCTGAACCTTGTGGCCTGATCTCCACAAAGTCACTCCCAAATAATTTTCGTGCACCAGGGATATTTAATTTAGGGATAACATTGCTGGTTTCTCTGTAAGCATCTGTTTGCTCATCCATTTTATCTTGCCAAAAACTACTCTCATTTAATGATGCTTGATACTGAATGTATTCCTCTAAAGTCATTGTGCTCGAATGACGATACAATAAAGAGTCACCTATATAAGAACTGAAAATATATTCACCTGTAATTGGATCATATTCAACTTCATTTTGAATATTCAATGGATCTTCAAAATTTATCTGCCCTCCAGACGAAGAAGTAGGGTCGTAGGTATCTGTAATAGGGTAAATTAAATTCACCTCCGGAGAATCCAATGGAACAGTAATTTCATAATACTCTTCGGCATAGGAATTTCCAACAGTAAAAAAAACTGCCATGAAAGCAGTTAATAAAAAATTAATATTGACCTTAATACAACTCAACTAATCAAAAAATTCGCGCAAATTTATAAACTCTTTAACGTTTTCTTAATTAACTCTTCAACAGTTAAAGAATTTTCTGCATTTTCTATGATCCTTGATATCACATCTTCTGCTTTCTTTTTATCTACACCAAGCACCATTAATGCTGATAACGCTTCATTTTTAATCGTATTGTCTTGATTCCCCGAAATTTGTATTGAAAATTCAAATTTACTAACCTTATCCTTTAGATCCACTATGATCCTTTGGGCTGATTTAGAGCCAATACCCTTAATCTTTTTAAACATATCTACATCTTCATTGATGATAGCAGAAGCCACCTCATCTGGTTTTAAAGATGAAAGAACGAGCATAGCAGTACTTGCTCCTACTCCAGATACATTAATTAATTCTTTAAACATTTGCCTTTCCTCTATAGTTGAAAATCCATATAATAGTTGAGCGTCTTCTCTTACAACAAAATGAGTCAGCAACCTTACTCTTCCTTTATCAGGTAATTCACTATAAGTATTCAATGTGATATAAAGCAAATATCCAATTCCATTTACATCAATAATTGTAAAAGCAGGGTTTTTTTCTTCTAATATGCCGTCAATATGAGTTATCATTTAATTACTATTTTCTTGTTTGAACATCTACTACTGCAACTGTGATCATATTTAAGATCTCCCTTACTGAAGAACCTATCTGTAATATATGTATGGGTTTTTTCATCCCCACTAAAATAGGGCCAATTACTTCTGCTTGACCCATTTCATTTAATAATTTATAAGCTATATTCCCTGCACTTAAATTAGGGAAAATAAGCGTATTAGGAGATTTATCTGCTAATTGAGAAAACGGGAAATAATCATTCATTAATTCCTTATTCAATGCAAAATTCGCCTGTACTTCTCCATCAACTATTATTTCAGGATGGTTTTTATGCAATATGCTAACAGCTTCTCTCATCTTCACAGCATCTGGGCCTTCTGTAGATCCATAATTAGAATAACTAAGCATGGCTATTCTTGGTTCGATCTTAAATCTTTTAATGATTTTATTGACCAATAATGTAATATCAACTATTTCGTCTACTGTAGGATTTAAGTTAACTGTAGTATCTGCAAAGAAAAATGGTCCTTCTTTTGTAACTAAAATGTACATCCCTGCAATTTTATTCACTCCTTCATCTATTCCTATGATTTGAAGAGTTGGCCGAATTGTGTCTTTATAGTTTCTAGTTAATCCAGATAACATCACATCTGCAACACCTGTTTCTACCATAGCTGAAGCAAAATAATTTCTTTCTCTCATCATTTTTCGACATTCGTACAATGTCATCCCTCTTCGTTTTCTTTTGTTAAATAAAATTTCTGCAAATTCTTCTCTTCTTTTTTCTTCTTTTGATTCTCTTGGGTCAATGATCAGACAATCTCCAAAATCTAAATTATATTCTTTAATCAAACCATTGATCTTACTTCTTTTACCCAAAAGAATCGGAATCGCAATTCCTTCATCATAAGCCAATTGAGCAGCTTTTAATATCCTATAATGATCCGCCTCAGCAAAGACAACTTTTTTTGGATTTCTTTTCGCTTTTTCTGTAATATTTCTAATTAGCTTATTATCTAGCCCTAATCTTTTTATTAATTCAAGTTCATACGCATTCCAATCCTTTATTTTTTTCTGCGCAACCCCTGAATCTATAGCGGCCTTTGCCACTGCTGGAGCGACCCAATAAATCAATCTTGGATCCAATGGCTTTGGAATTATTTGAGTTCTTCCAAATGAAATATTTTTAGCATCATAAGCTTCATTTACTTCTTCTGGAACCGTTTCTTTAGCTAATGCAGCAATTGATTTAACTGCTGCTAATTTCATTTCTTCATTAATACAGGTTGCTCTTACGTCTAAAGCCCCTCTAAAAATAAAGGGGAATCCTAGCACATTATTCACTTGATTGGGATGGTCTGACCTTCCAGTTGCCATAATAACATCACTTCTTGCCTCTATAGCTTCATCATATGGTATTTCAGGATCTGGATTTGCTAAAGCAAAAACAATAGGATTATTAGACATTGAACTCACCATGTCCTTTGAAACAATATTTCCTTTTGACAACCCAAGAAATACATCAGCTCCTTTCATAGCATCTTCCAAAGACATTGTATTGCCTTTTTGGGCAAAATTAATTTTGTATTTATCTAGATCTTCCCTAGATTCAATAATTAATCCCTTAGAGTCAAACATGTAAATATTCTCTTTTTTAACACCCAAAGCAATATATAATCTTGCACAAGAGATAGCTGATGCACCCGCTCCACTTACTACTACCTTTACTTTATCTATTTTCTTTTTAGCAATATCCAATGCATTGATTAATGCTGCAGAAGATATGATTGCAGTCCCATGCTGATCATCATGCATTACAGGTATGTCCAGCTCTTTTTTTAATTGCTCTTCTATTTCAAAAGCTTCAGGTGCTTTAATGTCCTCCAGGTTAATCCCTCCAAAGGTTGGTGAAATAGCCTTAACAGTTTTTACAAAATCCTCTATGTTTTCCTGGTCAATTTCTATGTCAAAAACATCGATGTCAGCAAATATTTTAAACAATAACCCTTTACCTTCCATAACTGGTTTAGATGCTTCTGGACCTATATTACCCAAACCTAGCACAGCTGTTCCATTAGAAATAACTGCCACTAAATTCCCTTTTGAAGTATATTCATATACCTCCTCATTTTTTTTGCTTATTTCAAGACAAGGCTCGGCTACTCCGGGAGAATACGCTAATGAAAGGTCTCTTTGAGAGCTATAAGGCTTTGAAGGAATCACTTCGATCTTCCCCTTTCTTCCACTGCTGTGATATTCTAAAGCTTCTTTTTTTAATGATTTCATATTGCGGAAAATTAAAAGTGATGATAAAGTTAAAAATATGCTTTAATACAGCCCTTATTGAAAGGACTTAATTAGTTAATCTATTTTTAATACTTTTATTATTATGAAAAAATTGGTTGTTTTTACTGGCGCAGGTATAAGTGCTGAAAGTGGTTTATCCACTTTTAGAGACAATGGTGGCCTTTGGGATAATTATGACATTAATGAAGTGGCAACTCCAGAAGCATGGGCTGTAAACCCAAAACTAGTGTTAGATTTTTATAACATGAGAAGAAAAAATGCTTTTGATGCTCAACCCAATTTTGCTCATAAATCAATTGCTGAATTAGAAGACTTTTTTGATGTCCATGTGATTACTCAAAACATTGATAATTTACACGAAAGAGGTGGTTCTACTAATGTGTTACATCTACATGGTGAAGTCGATAAGGTGAGAAGTGTTGGAACTGAAATAGTTTATGACCATGGAGACATGCCTCTTAATTATGGGGACCTATGTCCTGACGGCTTTCAGCTAAGACCTCATATAGTATGGTTTGGAGAGCCAGTGCCCAACCTAGAAATTGCAGATGATATAGTTAGAACAGCCGATCTGTTTATTGTTGCTGGAACCTCATTAAATGTATATCCTGCAGCAGGATTAGTTCACGTTGCTCCAGAAAAATCTATTAAGTTTTTAGTTGACCCCTCAGATCAACTAAAAATACCTTCTATAAAAAACCTTACTGTTTATAAAGAAAATGCAACTATTGGAATTCCTAAAATAGTTTCTCAGCTAAAAGAGGAAATATTAAAAAATCAATGACTAATAATTAATCTTTGAGTAAAAATTGGTGTACTCCCTTTTGTAAGAGTTACTAAATAAATTCCCTGATTAAATTCATTAGTTTCTAAACTCAATGACCCAGCTGTAATAGCGTTTGCATTTATTGAAAAAACTTCTTTTCCAATTACATCATGTATTGTTAACATTGTATTTTCAAGCTGAGAAGAGGTTGCATCAATTTGAATATTTACATTTTCATTAGCTGGATTGGGGTAAATTTGAAATGACGGATTATTCATTTCTAATTCATCCTCTCCAATACTGCATGAACCAGTAGTATGAATAAATCTAATGTTAATAGAAGCCAAGGGTGTATTTAAGTCATTTTCATCGTACCATTCATATTTTATAAGAGAACACCCATCCAAGTTCATTGGTTTATAATGAGCAGAAAATGATTTATTTGTATCTAAAGGTCCTAGCGTCTCTGACATCTGAACACCACTTACAGTAACAAATGCTGATGGATTTGCGCCTGCTACATCATAAGTTGATGGGCATATCTTCCAACAAGTAATATTTTCAGAACCAGCTAACATGTCTAATTCTGTTTTTTTACATTTTAATGTTATTGCTTGAGTGCCTTCATTAACTATCCACAAGTATTTTACTAGCTCAAATTGAGATGCTAGACCAGTAACATCAACACTTCCATTATTTAGATCTACAGATTGATTGGGCTCATAAACAGAAAGTGATATCTGTGCATTTACAACAGTAATAAATAAAGATATGCTTAAAATAGAAATGACTTTTTTCATGTTTGATATGATTTGATTCTATAACAAAGATAACTAATTATTACATGGTTGCCTGTAAAATGAACTAATTTCTACTACTAACCAATCATTAGGAATCCAAGAATAACTACTATAAAAAATAATTTTAATTACATTACTTAATTAAACTAATACTATATTTACGATGCAAAATTTTAAAATGTTAAACTGATATTACAATTATGAAAAAACTATTATTCTCTTTATCGTTGTGCATTGGCTTTTTAGGAAGCAGTAATGCACAAATGCCTGATGGGACATTTTGTCCCGATTTTACTGGGACTGACCTAAATGGTAACGTCCACAATCTTTACACTTACTTAGATCAAGGCTATACTGTTGTTGTCGATGTATCTGCAACTTGGTGTGGTCCATGCTGGAGCTACCATACGGGTGGTGCTCTAGAAGACCTTTGGGTAAATCACGGACCAACAGGTGGTACAGGTGTTAGCGCATCTACTACAAATGATGTCATTGTACTTTGGATTGAAGGTGATAATTCAACTGGATTAGCTGACTTACAAGGTTCAACTGCCAGCTCTCAAGGAGACTGGATAACTGGAACTAATTTCCCTATTATTGATGATGGATCTATCGCTTCTACTTTAGGAATTGCTTATTACCCTACGATTTACACTATCTATCCAGATAGATATGTAGAAGAAAGTGGACAGCAATCAGCTACTGCTCATTACAGTAATATTACTTCAAATGCAGGTAGCCATACTGGTTCCGCTGGTGTAGATGCTTCTATCTTTAATTATTCAGGAGAGACCGTTGCTTGTGGTAGTCTTAATGTTGAGGTATTGGTACAAAATAAAGGAACTCAAGCTTTAGCTGCTGGTGACATCACTGTTAATGTTACTTCAGGTGGATCAAATATTGGTTCTGCTACAAATTCAACTGCTTTAAGCACTCAGTATTCTACTGAAACTATTACTGTTCCTGTATCACTTTCATCTGCTGGAACTATTACTATTGAAGCAGTAGCTAGTGGTGATGTAAATGCTGGTAACAATAGTTTAAACCAAGCAATTGGATTTGCAACTCCAGGAACTGGTGATATTTCTTTTGTACTTACATTAGATAATTACCCAACTGAAACAACTTGGGATTATAAAAACTCTGCTGGTTCCACCGTTCAATCTGGAGGTCCTTATACTGCAAATGATGCTAACACAGCTCAAACGTACACATTACCTGTTGCTTCTAACGATTGCTACACTTTAACTCTTTATGATACATATGGAGATGGTTTAGGATCTGCTCAATGGGGTGGAACTGATGGTGACTGGACATTGACTGATGCAACTGGAAGTGTTGTTGCTTCTGGAGCAGGAGATTTTGGAGCTGAAAACACTGATAAGATGGACATGTCTGTTGCAACAGGGTTAACAGAAAATGGAATCAATGAGCTTTCTATTTACCCAAATCCATTTAACAATGTTGCTACATTGTCTTTTAATGTAATAGGAACAGAAAGAACTTCTATTGAATTAATCAATGCTATTGGACAAACTGTTCAAGCAATTGACCTAGGAATTGTTACTGGTGCTCAATTAGTAGAACTAAATGCACTTGAACTTCCTTCAGGATTTTATTTAGTTAATATTAAATCTGGTGCTAATAATGTTGTATCTAGAGTTACTGTAAATAAATAATCAACTTTCTAATTAAAAAAAAGGCGGGGATTCCCGCCTTTTTTTATTGACTAATAAATTAATCCCTAAGTTGAAATTCCAATATCATTCACATATTAAGTTAGAATTAAATAACTTTTTATTGTCTAAAGCGTATTTTTATACTCATAAATAACTGTTTGGCTTGAATTTTGAATACCCCACATTAATAAACAAAATAACTAAAAATGAAAAAATTACTTGTCTTATTTATCATGGCAGTATTAACTGTTGGATCCTCTTTTGCTCAAAACAAAAAACTCCCTGCAGTTAAACTTAAAACTCTAAGTGGAAAATCTATTGACATCTCTCAAATAAAAAATAATGGGAAACCGATTATCATCAGCTTTTGGGCCACTTGGTGTAAACCATGTAAAGTAGAATTAAACACTATTGCCGAAGATTATGACGATTGGGTAGATGATACCGGTGTTCAATTAATTGCAGTATCTATTGACGATGCCAGATCTACAGGTAGAGTTGAACCTTATGTAAATGCTCAAGGATGGGATTATCAAGTTTTATTAGATCCTAATGGCGATTTAAAAAGAGCCATGAATGTAAATAATGTTCCTCACACATTTTTAGTGAAAAATGGAGCAATAGTTTGGGACCATAACAATTATTCCCCTGGTGACGAAAAAGAGCTTTACAAAGAAGTTCTTAAATTTGCTAAATGAAAATAAAATTACTTCTAGTACTAAATTGCATCTTTCTAGGCCAATACTTTGTCTTATCTCAGTCTGATGAGAACAATGTTGACCTAGGAACATTTAGTGGAAATATTCAAGCCATTGCACAATACTATCAAGAAGACACCTTAATCAATGCTGCTCTTCCAGAACAAATAATGGGATTCAATGGTTTTACCAATTTAAATTATAATAGAGGGAATTTTAGTGCTGGAATTAGGTATGAATCTTATTTAAATAGACTGGAAGGATATCCTGTCACGTTTACTGGAACAGGACTAGGTTATAGATATGCCAATTGGAAAAATGAAGACTTAGATGTAACTGTGGGTAGCTTTTACGAGCAATATGGAAGTGGAATGATCCTAAGGGCTTATGAAGAAAGGCAATTAGGCATTGATAATGCTTTAGATGGAGTAAAGGTGAAATACAACCCATATAAAGGAATCTATTTAAAAGGTCTTATTGGAAAGCAAAGACATCAATTCATTGATGGATTGGTTAACGGAAATGGCCTAGTTAGGGGCTTTGATGGTGAAATAGACTTCAATGAGCTAATAGACACTTTAGCTGATGCTAAATTCAGGTTATTAGTTGGAGGAAGTTTTGTTAGTAAGTTCAATGATGATAATACAACTACAGACTATATACTTCCTAAAAATGTCGGTTCCTATGCGGGGCGAATAGGAATGAGGTATGGAAAATTCAGGTTCAATGGAGAGTATATCTATAAGATAAATGATCCATACCCTTTTGATCAAGATGAACGATTTAATTACATATATAAGAATGGTGAAGGTTTGCTTTTAAACCTAGGATATTCTCAAAAAGGATTTGCGATTGATCTTTCAGCAAAACACATGGACAATATGTTGTGGCGTTCTACTAATGTAAGTGTAGGTCCTACAGATTTAATGATTGGCTTTTTACCTGCACAATGTAAACAACATACCTATAATTTGGCTGCAACTCTTTACCCATATGCAACCAATTTTTTTGGGGAAATTTCTTATCAAATAGATGTGTTGTATAAAATACCCAAAAAAACTATTTTGGGAGGAAAGTATGGTACTTCTATTTCTATGAATTTTGCAACTGCTTATGTGCCTGAAAGAAATTTTATAGATGACATGAACACTTCCAGAAACAGCTATCAAACCTCTTTATTTTCGATGAGTGATAGTGTCTTACTTCAAGATTTTAACATAGAAATAAAAAGGAAGATCAATAAAAAATTAAAATTCAACATCAACTATTTTAATTTTGTTTTTAATGATGATGCTGTCAAAGTAGCAGAGTATTACAAAATGATTTATGCTCAGATAGCAGTAATTGATTTAACTTATAAAATCAATGACCACCACTCTCTAAGATTTGAAACTCAAGCCTTATGGACAGAACAACATAAAGGAAACTGGCTGTTTGGACAAATAGAATATACATTTAGCCCTCATTGGTATGTAGCAGTATTAGATCAATACAATTATGGCAATGCTATACCTGAACAAAGACTTCATTATGCATTGATCTCTGCTGGCTATATAAATGGCCCTCATCGATTTTCTATGCAATATGGAAGACAAAGAGCAGGTGTGTTTTGTGTTGGTGGAGTCTGTAGAGCAGTGCCAGCTTCCAATGGTTTAACTTTTACATTAACTTCAAGTTTTTAAAATGAAATTTTTAGTATACATATTCCTTACCTCTATTGTTATTTCAAGTTGTGATTATGTTGAAAATCCCATTCCTGAATCTACTGGAGATCTTGATTGGAATTTATATCCATTTGACACTACAAGTACTCCTTACCCATGGCCTACTTTTACTACTAACAACAATGCAGAAAGAAATATTTTATTAGAAGATTACACGGGTCATACATGCACCAACTGTCCTGCAGCTGCTGACATAGCGCATCAATTGGAAGTAAATTATCCCGATAGGTTGTTTTTAGCTTCTATTCATGCAAGCACAGATGGGTCTTTTCAAGCAGTACAACCACCTACATTTAATATCGACTTTACAACACAAGCTGGTAATACTTATGTAAGTGAAATGTCTGGTTTTTTAGGAAACCCAATGGGGACTATAAACAGAAAAGAAACTGGTTTTTTAAATTCAGTTTGGTATTTTTCATCTGATTGGACAAATGCTGTAGCCAATGAAATAGCATCTGCTACCCTCAAATCTAACCTTCAGTTAGCCTACAACTACTATCCTCAAACAAATGGACTTTTCATTCATACAGAAACAGAATTTAAAGATAACTTAACAGGTGATTACAATTTAATTATTTACTTATTAAGAGATACAGTTGTTGGACCCCAAAAGTTGAACAATGGTACTACTGAATATAATTACAAGCATCATGCTGTACTCTCTAATAACATCAACGGTACATGGGGAACATCTATAGCTACTGGAAATGCCTCTAATGGTGATGTTTTTTACAATGATTTCTCATATCAGCTGCCTGACCCATTAGTTGATAGCACATACAACATTGACAACCTATCATTGATCACTTACTTGTGTGAACGTAATTCTTTTGAGGTGATTCAAGTAATTAAAACTGAGCTAGCCCCTTAGCTAAGCCCTCTCATTATACCTTTTGTTGAGCTTCTAATAAAGTCAAGAATAACTTCTTTTTCTTCTGATTGTGGCAACTCTAATTCAGCAACTTTTATAGCAGTAGTTATATTGCTATTCTGCACATATATTACTCTATATGCATCCTCTACATTCATGATCTGCTGGTCGCTATATCCTCTTCTTCTAAGTCCAATTGTATTTACACCGACATATGAAAGTGGTTCTCTTGCTGCCTTCACAAAAGGAGGGACATTTTTCCTTACTAAAGAACCTCCTGCTATAAATGCATGCTCTCCAATATGAACGAATTGTTGTGTCCCTACCATTCCTTCAATAATAACAAAATCATCAATAGTAATATGCCCTGCTAGTTGAGTAGAATTAGCAATTATTACATTGTTTCCAATGATACAGTCATGAGCAACATGAACATAAGCCATAAGAAGACAATTACTTCCTACTATTGTTTTATGTCTATCTGTAGTTCCTTTGTGAATAGTTACAAATTCTCTAATGGTAGTATTAGAGCCTATTTCAGTAGTAGTATATTCTCCTTTGTATTTTAAATCTTGCGAAACAGCTGAAATAACAGCTCCAGGAAAAATCTTGCAATTATCACCAATTCTTGCACCATCCATAATAACAACATTAGGACCAACCCAAGTCCCCTCTCCTATTTCTACATCTCCATAAATAGTAGCAAATGGATCAATCACTACATCTTTACCGATTTTAGCATCTGGATGTATATATGCTAATTGATGATCTTTCATTATCCTCTGTCTTTAACAACCTGTGCAAGCATATCTGCTTCTATACAAACCTGCCCATTAACATATCCTTTTCCCCCCATATGAACAAGCCCTCTTCTAATCGGTGATATTAGCTTTAATTCAAATACAATTGTATCTCCAGGAATTACTTTTTTCTTGAATTTAACATTATCAATTTTCATAAAATAAGTTGAATATAAATGAGGCTCTTCTACTTTACTTAATGAAAATATCCCTCCTGTCTGGGCCATGGCTTCAATTTGCAATACCCCAGGCATAACAGGATTTCCAGGGAAGTGCCCCATAAATTGGTGTTCGTTCATAGTCACATTTTTCACACCAATAATTGTATCGTCTGTTATTTCCATTACCTTATCTACCAATAAAAATGGGTAACGATGAGGAAGCATTTTTTCAATGTCATTTATATTATATACTGGCTCTTTTGTTAAATCAAATTGTTTGCCTGCTTTTTTCTGATTTTTCATGATCTCTTTAATGATTTTTGCAAATGAAATATTACCCGAATGACCAGGTCTTGCTGTTAATATATGCCCTTTTATTGGCTTACCTACCAATGCAAGATCTCCTATTACATCCAGTAATTTATGTCTTGCGGGCTCATTGATGAATTTTAAATCAATATTATTTAATGTATTACCTTTTATTTTAATATCTAAGTGCTCCTTATCTAAAAGCTTTGCTAAATTATCTAATTCCACTTGAGATACTTTCTCTCTTTCAACCAGAACGATTGCATTATCAATATCACCACCTTTAATAAGCCCTGCTTTTGCCAATCCCTCCAATTCTCTTAAAAACACAAAAGTTCTACATGGAGAAATCTGCTCTTTAAATTCTCCTATATGATACATACTAGCATGCTGAGTTCCCAGGACAGGAGAATTATAATCTACCATGACAGTCAATCTGAATTCATCATATGGTATGGCTAGTATCTCTATTCCTTTTTCAAGGTCCTCATAGGGTTGGTTTTGTGTGAACTCAAAATATTCTCTCTCTTTTTCTTGTTCTTGGTACCCAACTTTTTCTATTTCTTTTACAAATGGTAAGGCGCTTCCATCAACAATAGGAATCTCGGGTCCATTTAATTTAATTAACGCATTATCAACCTGTAGTCCATACAGTGCAGATAGCAAATGCTCTGTTGTGCAAACCTTTACTCCATTTTTCTCAAGAGTAGTGCCTCTTTGTGTATCCACTACAAGATCTGCATCTGCAGGTATAATAGGCTCTCCTTCTATGTCTATTCTCTGGAATTTATACCCATGATTATCTGGCGCTGGCTCAATAGTAACTTCTACAGCTTCTCCTGTATGTAGTCCGACTCCAGATAGTGAAAAAGCTTTTTTTATTGTTCTCTGTTTTTCACTCATTTTTTATTTCTTTTATTTCTTTTATAGCTGTATCCAATTGCTCTTTTAATTTTGGTAAGCTTCTAAAAAGAACATAGCATCTTTTATAATCTCCAATACTGAATGCTGGAGACCCCTGCATAATTTGATTCTCATTTGTAATTGAATTTCCAATTCCACTTTGAGCAGCAATCTTAACACCATCAGCAATTTGAATATGACCAACAATACCAACCTGCCCTCCTATCATTGTGTTTTTGCCAATTTTAGTAGAACCAGCAATACCAGTTTGTGCTGCAATAACTGTGTTTTCCCCTATATCAACATTGTGGGCTATCTGAATTAGGTTGTCTATCTTAACTCCTTTTCTAATTATTGTTGAACCCATTGTAGCCCTGTCTATAGTTGTATTAGAACCAATTTCAACATGATCTTCAAGGACAACTTTACCTATTTGAGGAACTTTCTGGTAATTGTTTTCTTTATTAGGAACAAACCCAAATCCATCTGAACCAATAACAGCGCCTGAATGCAGGGTGCAGCTTTTACCAATAATTGTTCTAGCATAAATTTTAACCCCTGCATATATACAAGAGTTTTCACTAATAGAAACATGGTCTCCAATGTAAGAATTAGGGTAGATCTTTACATTATCTCCTATTATCGCTCCTTCTCCTATATAAGAAAATGCTCCTACATATACATTACTACCCAACTTTGCAGTTGAAGCAATATAACTAGGCTCTTCAATACCTGATTTATGACTATTGAATTCATCATAATATGCCAACAATTGAGCAAGACTTTCATAGGCATTTGGAACTTTTATTAATGTAAGTGTTTCGGGGAGTTTCTTTTGTGGATGAAAAGAATCATTAACCAAAGCTATACTTGCTTTGGTATCATATATATACTCTTCATATTTATCATTGGCCAAAAAAGTGATTGTCCCAGGTTCACCTTCTTCAATTTTTGACATATCATGAACTTTTATTCCAGGTTCACCTTCTACATTTCCATGTAACAAATCAGCAATCTGTTGAGCCGTAAATTCCATTCCTCAAAATTAACAATTATCAGATATCATAAGAATCAATCTTTCATTTCTGGAAAAAACATGAAATGCTTTTTAACCTGACTTGATAATGACTGTATATTAAAATTATCCGAAGCTTCAGTTATATCGGAGAGTTGTCCGTCCTTATGCAGGATCTTAATCTCATCTTTTTTAGGATCATATGCATTATTAGCCATTGAGTCCTGAAAAACAAAATACGAAACCTCTTCATCAGAATAAGACATCTTCTTTTTTAACTTTTCTCTATATATACTTAATTCTTGCTCAGAAAAGGGTTCATTCTTCACCTTTACCTTTAACAATTTTCTATTCACTAACATATCTGATAATTCAGATAAAACTGAATCCTTAGCATAAATCCACTGCTTAATACATACAAAAACATCATAGTCGTCTAACAATGAAAATTGATGGAGTACTTTATCATTTTCAAGGTCCTTAGCAGAAACTTCATTAAACAGGAAATATTTCATGGCTTCTGTGGAGAATAATTCACCCCCTTCTTTAGCAATTAGTTTAGCTCTTTTTAAAATTTTCATTAATAAAAACTCCGCACTTAGTACAGTCTTATGTAAATAAACCTGCCAATACATTAACCTTCTTGCAACAATGAACTTTTCAATAGAATATATTCCTTTTTCATTAACTACTAATTCATCATTAACAACATCTATCATTTTAATAATCCGCTGATTACTTATTACCCCCTCAGAAACACCTGAATAAAAGCTATCTCTAGTTAAATAATCCAATCTATCCATATCTAGCTGACTAGAGACTAGCTGATGTAAAAAGTATTTAGGATAATCATTATTAAATATCTTAATCGCAAGATCCAATTTACCATTGAATTCCATATTTAATCTCTGCATAAATAAAGCTGAAACTTCTTCGTGCTTTATTCCAGAAACAATACTATGCTCTAAGGTATGTGAATAAGGGCCATGACCTATGTCATGCAAAAGAATAGCTATTATAACCCCTTCAGCTTCATCTTCCGTAATCTGATGACCTAAAGACCTTAATGTTGATATTGCATTAATCATTAAATGCGTGCACCCAATAGCATGATGGAAACGCGTATGTAATGCACCTGGATATACTAAATGCGACAACCCAAGTTGTTTGATCCTCCTTAAACGCTGAAAGTAAGGATGGTCAATAATATCCGATATAATTTTATAGGGTAGTGTAATAAAACCATAAACAGGATCGTTTAATATTTTTGATTTATAATTATCGATCTTCAAAGCAAATCACTAAGTTAGAGACAAAACTAATTAATTCAACGAGGAAATGGCAAGAATACTATGGGCTGATGATGAAATAGAGCTTTTAAAACCACATGTAATGTTCTTAGAAAGCAAAGGACATCAGGTAACAACAGTACAATCGGGAAACGAAGCTGTTGATCAAGTAAAAGATGAAAATTATGAAATTATATTTCTTGATGAAAATATGCCTGGCTTAACAGGATTAGAAACGCTAGAGCACATTAAAGCACAAAAGCCTAGTATCCCAATAATTATGATTACTAAAAGTGAAGAGGAATCTATAATGGATAGTGCTATAGGGGGAAGAATCAATGATTACCTTATCAAACCAGTCAATCCCAATCAAATATTATTATCCATTAAAAAAAATTTAGAAGGCAAAAGACTAGTTAATGAGCAAACTACCCTAAACTATCAGCAAAAATTCCGTGAGATTAGTATGGATCTTCAAGATTCTCTTGATTTTGATGGCTGGATAGACATCTATAAAAGATTAGTTTACTGGGAAGTCCAGTTTGATCAATCTGATCAAAGCATGATGGAAGTATTGCAAATGCAAAAAAATGAAGCTAATCAATTGTTTTCAAAATATGTCTGCAATAATTATTTAGACTGGCTCAATAATGATGGGCCAATAATGTCACATCAATTAATTAACAAAAAAGTGCTGCCATCAATTAATGGAAAAAAAACCTTTTTATTAGTCATTGATAATTTAAGGTACGATCAATGGCAATCTATAAGGCCTATTTTGATGGAAAGGTATAGGCCAAAAGAAGAATCATTGTATTACAGTATTCTACCTACCGCAACTCAATATGCAAGAAACGCACTGTTTGCTGGCATGATGCCTTCAGAAATACAAAAAACATTTCCATCAAAATGGAAGAATGAAGATGATGAAGGAAGTAAAAATAAATTTGAAGAGGACTTCCTGAATAACAACCTGAAATCCAATGGCTATAATAAGAAAACTTCTTATAACAAGATCACTAATCTAGATGCTGGCAAAAAGTTAGTTACTAATTTTAGCAATCTTCTTCAGAATGAATTAAATGTAATAGTATATAATTTTGTTGATATGCTTTCTCATGCAAGAACAGACATGGAAGTGATTAGAGAATTAGCAGATGATGAATCTGCTTACCGTTCATTAACAATAAGCTGGTTTGAGCATTCTCCTCTTTATGATGTAATTAAGCTAATTGCCGATAACAATTGTGATCTAATTATTACTACTGACCATGGAACAATAAAAGTGGACGATCCTTCTAAAGTTGTGGGTGATAGAAATACAAATTCAAACCTTAGGTATAAACAAGGGAAAAACCTTAACTATCAGGATAAAGATGTATTAGCTATAAAAAATCCTGAAGCTGCTTTCCTCCCTAGATTAAATGTCAGCAGCACCTATCTTTTTGCAAAAGAATCTAAGTTTTTTGTATACCCTAACAACTATAATTATTACGTAAATTATTTTAAAAATACTTTCCAGCATGGTGGCATTTCTATGGAAGAGATGATCATACCATATGTTCACTTAGAAAGTAAATAAATTTCATCATTGTTAATGATAGTATTAATACAAGATTGTTAATCATTTACTAAAAATACCGAGTGGTTATTCATGAATTATATGTAAATTAATAAACAAGAATTTAAACACAAATTATGTTAGAGTTAAGTAAAAAAGTTCTTTCTAAAGTAAGTTTTGATCGTGCTTTATTTAAAAAAGAGCTTAGTAAAAGTATTTCCTGGTTAAAGAAAGATGACATTCACCATTTGAAAACTTGGTGTTTGGCTACTTTTGTGATTTATAATGATCTAATTCTAGATGCATTTGAAACTTCAAGTTAATCAGCTAAAAACTTGATATTTCTTTTTAATCCTTTATACTTAGTTCTTTTCAAAGCAGTTTTTTTAAAAAAATCTTGAAATAGATCCTCACTTAATTCCTCCCATTCATTTTTTTTCATTTTTAAAACTTTAGGATTAGCATTGAACCATGGTTCTGAATGCTGTATAGAAAATCTATTCCAAGGACATACCTCCTGACATATATCGCATCCGAACATCCAATTATCCATTTTACCTTTAAATTCTTTAGGCATTAATTCATCTTTCAATTCTATTGTTAAATAGGAGATACATTTAGATCCATCTACTAAATAAGGCTGAACAATTGCATCTGTAGGGCAAGCATCTATACATTTTGTACATGTACCACAAAAATCCTTAATTGGTCCATCTGTTTCTAGCTCAAGATCTATGATTAATTCCCCAATAAAAAAGTAAGAACCCTGCTCTTTATTGATCAAATTAGTATGCTTACCTATCCATCCTAAACCACTTTTTTCGGCCCATGCTTTATCCATTACTGGTGCAGAGTCTACAAACCCCCTTGCAGCTACCTCTCCCACTTCTTCTAAAATAAAATCGTACAATTGATTGAGCTTTTCTCTTATTATTATATGATAATCTTTGCCTAAAGCATATTTTGAGATTTTTGGAGCATTACTATCTGTTTGCTTTTGTTCAGTATAATAATTTTGCAATACTGTTATAACAGACTTTGCGTTATCTATGAGTAATCTAGGGTCAGTTCTCTTATCAAAATAATTTTCCATGTACGACATTTTTCCATGAAAATTGTTTTTAAGCCAAGTTTCTAGCTGCCTTGCTTCTTTTTCTAAAAAGTCTGCTTTGGATATACCTACAAAAGAAAAACCCAAATCAAAGGCTTTGTTTTTTATCTTCTGTGTTATTTTGATTTTATCCATTAAAACATTTCACCTTGTCTAGTTCCAGGATTAATATTTAAATGCTTATAAGCTAGATCCGTCACCTTTCTTCCTCTAGCGGTTCTTACAAGATAACCCTCCTGAATTAAAAAAGGCTCATAAACCTCTTCAATTGTCCCTGCTTGTTCTCCTACAACTGTAGCGATAGTTGTAATGCCTACAGGCCCACCATTGTATTTTTCAATAATAGAAGTTAAGATCTTGTTATCCATTTCATCTAATCCATGCTTATCGACATTTAATGCTGTAAGTGCAATCTCTGTGATCTTTGGAGAAATTGTTCCATCCCCTTTAATCTGTGCGTAGTCTCTAACTCTTCTTAACAAAGCATTGGCAATTCTTGGAGTGCCTCTGCTTCTTCCTGCAATTTCTGATGCTGCTTTTGTTACAATAGGAATGTCTAGTATACCTGCTGATCTTTCTATGATATTCTTTAGAATCGTTGTGTCATAATAATGGAGTCTACAATTAATACCAAACCTTGCTCTTAAAGGAGCTGTTAGCAATCCGCTTCTAGTTGTAGCCCCTATCAAAGTGAAAGGATGTAGATCGATCTGTACTGTTCTAGCATTGGGGCCCGTGTCTAAGACAATATCAATTTTATAATCTTCCATAGCAGAATATAAATATTCTTCAATTACTGGACTTAAACGATGTATCTCATCTATAAACAAAACATCTCCTTTCTGAAGGTTAGTCAATAGCCCAGCGAGGTCTCCAGGTTTATCTAAAACCGGACCTGAAGTAACTTTGAATCCCACTTCAAGTTCATTTGCAATAATATGAGCTAAGGTAGTTTTGCCTAATCCAGGTGGGCCATGTAATAGTACATGATCCAAGGATTCGTTTCTTAATTTAGCTGCTGAAACAAAGATCTTTAAATTTTCTACCACCTTATCTTGACCAGCAAAATCTGTAAATTCTTGTGGTCTTAAGGCATATTCAAACTCTTTATCTGTTGAATCATCTTCTCCCCTTATGTCATATTCTTCAATCATGTTACAAATATAATCAGCTATAGTTATTGCTTTTTAAGGTGTTGTTTATAGATATCACCAAAATACACTTTAAATCTAAAAATATAAATAGGTGAGCTTAACATTTCATTGATTTGTTGATGATTATATAAAACCAATCTATACCCCGCCCCTATTCCTAAACCAAAAAACTTAAAAGCTCTATATTCTACTATCATAGCAGGCTCATACACTAATGCAAAAGTTGACGATAATAAATTATCCTCTTTAAGATAGCTAAGTTTACTGATTCCTAAATGAACTGGAATTTCCGCATATATTTTATCAGTTCGATAGAAAGTATATTCAATAAAAGTTGAAAAAATATTCATCTTAAATTCTACAGTATCAGTATTGTAAACTGAATTATAGTCAGGGTTCATCCAGCTATAGCCTAAGCCAATTTTTGTAATGTTATTATAATTTAATCCTGCTTTTACCCCCCTTAGCTTAACAGAATAAGATGAAATAAAAGAATTTCTAGTGTCTAGCTTAATAAAAAAAACTGGGTGGTAATTGAAACTATTTTTAATTGAGTCCAGCATTTGAGCTGAAGAAGTAATTACAGTTAAAAATATAATGGCTAAAAAAAAAGTCCGCACTTTTCAAAGATACGGACTTAAATAAAATATTTGTTTTTTTCTAATGTTCTTCTTCGTCTGGATCTAAAGGGACATCTTGAGGGACAAAGTCATCTGGTTTCCCAGGTTTGCTGTAATCGTATGCCCATCTATGTACTTCAGGTATTGGACCGATCCAGTTACCATGCACATGTTCTACAGGTGTTGTCCATTCTAATGAATTAGCTTTCCATGGATTTTGTGAAGCTTTAGGTCCTCTAAATGCACTATAAAAGAAGTTAAAAAAGAAAATGACTTGAGCTAAAACTCCTATAGTTGCAAACACTGAAATTAAAACATTCATATCCATGAAATGATCAAACATAGGGAAATTTGTGTTCTCATAATACCTTCTAGGCATACCACCTTCCCCTAAAAAGTGCATAGGTATAAATACTCCATAACCACAAACAATTGTAATCCAGAAATGAACCATTCCCATTCTAATATTCATCATTTTACCATATAGTTTAGGAAACCAATGATAAACGCCAGCAAACATGGCGAGTATAGCAGTCATTCCCATTACTATGTGAAAGTGACCAACAACAAAATAGGTGTCATGCTGAGAAATATCTAATGCAGAATCTGCTAAAATAATACCTGTTATACCACCAGAAATAAATGTAGATACTGAACCAATTGAAAATAACATGGCAGGTGTCATCACTACGTTTCCTTTCCAGATTGTTGTTATATAGTTAAATACCTTAACTGCAGAAGGAATAGCGATCAATAAAGTAGTAAATGTAAATACGCCTCCTAAAAAAGGATTCATCCCTGTTAAGAACATATGATGTCCCCATACAATGAATGATAGAAAACCTATCGCTAACATGGAACCTATCATTGCACGATATCCAAAGATTGGTTTTCTAGAACAAGTCGCAATTACTTCTGAAGTAATTCCCAATGCAGGTAATAATATAATGTAAACCTCCGGGTGACCTAAAAACCAAAATAAATGTTCGTATAATATTGGGCTTCCCCCAGTAGCGTCCAATGCCCCAGAAACAGGACCAGTAATGTCACTCATGTAAAAACTTGTCCCTAACCCACGGTCCATTAATAAAAGAACTGCGCAAGAAAGTAACACTGGAAAAGAAAGTACACCTAGAATCGCTGTAATAAAAAAGGCCCAGATTGTTAATGGTAACCTAGTCATGGTCATTCCTTTTGTTCTTAAATTAAGAATAGTAACAATATAATTAATACCTCCTAACAAAGAGGATGCAATAAATACCGTCATTGATAATAGCCATAGTGTCATTCCTAATCCTGATCCAGGTTGAAACTCTTCTAACACACTCAAAGGGGGATAAACTGTCCACCCAGCCATAGCAGGACCTGTTTCAATAAATAAAGATGCAGCCATCAATAAACTCGACAAGAAGAAAAGCCAATAAGCAATCATGTTTAAAAGCCCTGAAGCCATATCCCTAGCGCCTACTTGAAGAGGAATTAATAAATTAGAAAATGTTCCCGAAAGACCTCCTGTTAAAACAAAGAATACCATGATCGTACCATGAAGAGTAACTAACCCTAAATACCAGTTGCTATTTAATAGTCCAGCATCAGTTACTGCGTCTGAACCTAATATAGATTCCAATATTTGAAATTTTTCATCAGGCCAACCCAGTTTTAAACGAAATAATGCAGAAAGTAATATTCCCAACCCACCCATTACAATAGCAGTTACTAAATATTGCTTAGCGATCATTTTATGATCTTGAGTAAATAAGTATTTTGTTATAAAGCTTTCTTTATGATGATGGTCATGTGCATCGTGTCCCATAGCTAAAAAATTAAATTAACATCAAATATGTTATTCTTTTACTAGTTCATCTGAAACTTTATCTTGTTCAGACATCCAACTGTTAAACTCTTCTTTTGTTTCTACAACTACTTCCATTTGCATATTAGAATGTTGAGCTCCACAAATCTTATTACACATTAATATATAATTGAATATTACTGGTTCTACAATATCTGATTTGCTTTTTTCTCCAATGTTCACCAATCTTTCATGATGGATTTTAGAAATATTATTATAATGCTCAATTACTTCTGGTTTAGCTCTCATTTCTTCAGTTGTAGTAGTTGGAGTCATGTCAAATCTTGTTTCCATTCCTGGAACCGCATTTATTTGCATCCTCATATGAGGAATCCATGGACAATGGATTACATCCTTTGATCTGAATCTAAAAGAGTATGGTTGGTCTTTTACCATTCTAAGCTCTTTTACTAAGACATCGTCATAAGCATGTTTATAAATTTCTTTGTTCTCATCGCCTCTATCAATAGATGCCTTAATTCTTGTTTTTTGGCGCTTAAGTCGATCCATTTTATTGTTTAAAGAATCCACTTGTGCATCTGGTAATAAATATTCACCATCTTTCTCATTATCTACAAGCATCTTTTCTATTGATAGCACTTGTTCATCTATAAACTCATAAGATTCCTGAATATATTCATCAGTAATAATACCCAATGGATTATTGTCAGTTATCAGCTTATAATCTGCTTTACCTAATATATTATCATCACCCGCATACCTTGTATACCAGCCAAACTGGTAGGCATAAACTTCAATAACTTTTGCATCCTTATTGTCATTATACATGATCTCATTCCATGTCTTTAAGCCATAAATAACTATAGCTGATAAAGCTATAGCAGGTATGATCGTCCAGATCAACTCTAATTTATTAGAGTGTGTGAAGAAAAACGCTTTCCTGTCTTCTCGATAATAATATTTCCAAGAAAAAACAAACAAAACTCCATTAGTTAAGAAGAAAACCGGTAAAATAATCCACCAGTTAAATAGTAACAGTGAATCTAATTTTTTACCATGCTCTGAAGCAGCCTCAAACATCCCTCCATTCATGCCGAATTTTATAATAAGCCATATTATAAAAGCGAAATAGGCTACCATAAAGACTAATAACAAATTAGCATTAAAAATGTTTTCACCTTTTGTTACTTTCTCTTCGGATCGATCTCCTCTTGATCTGGAAGCTAAATTATATACTTTCATCAATTGCCCTAATGCAATCAATAAAAGTGTAATAACAACAACTATGATAAATTTATTTTCCATTAGAATGAATATACTTTTAATTAATAATCATGGTGTTTACTTTCTTCTAAATATGGGTGGTTTTTCTGTAATAATGGTGCCTTAGCAATAGACCTAAGTACAGCATAAACAAATACCCCTAGGAATATTAAGAACATTCCAATTTCTAGTAACCCAAATCCCCATTGATCAAATAAAGTTCCTGGCATTACCATATTGAACACATCTAACCAATGCCCTATAAAAATAATTAACCCAATAACAATTAAATATCCTGATGACCTCTTTGTATCCCTTGACATTAAAAACACCATTGGGAAAACAAAATTTATAAAGAAGGTTCCAAAATAAATGAACTTATAATTATGGATTCTTTCATAAAAATAATGAACCTCTTCAGGTATATTAGCATACCAATATAGCATGAACTGTGAGAACCATAAATAACTCCATAAGAAACTCAATGCAAACATCCATTTACCTACATCATGAATATGGCTTTCGTTAACATGTGGTAAAAACCCTCTTTTTCTTAAATAAAGTGTTACCATCATCACCATTACCATACCACTTAACCAAATTCCTGAAAACACATACCATCCAAAAAGTGTACTGTACCAATGAGTATCAATCGACATAATAAAATCCCAAGACATTGTTGAAGAAAATACTGCAAAGAATACTAAGAATAATGCCCCTCTTCTATACATTTTAAAATGTGTATCTGTCCCACCATCTTGATCTTCCTGACGAGATTTTTTCTTGAACCATTTCATGAATAAATAGAAGGTTGCAAAATAAACAACTACTCTTATCCAAAAGAAAGGCTTATTTAAATAAGCTGTTTTTCCATATATAATATCATCAGCTTCAACTGTTTCTCCTATCATCCATGGATAAATATGATGCCATTCTAAAGTTCCAGCTATAAACACAACTGCTAGTACAGCCATTCCTATTGGCATAGCCGACATAATACCTTCCATTACTCTTAATAAAACAACTCCCCACCCTGATTCTGTAGCATAATGAAGCGCCAAGTAAAACAATGCTCCTAATGCTATCCCAAAAAAGAAAAATCCGTTAATTAATAAATTCGACCAAAATCTTCTATAATGAGTATCAAAAAATGAAATTTCACCAGACTCTATCATTTTAGCTAACATGTCAGCTGGAGGGGCGTCATGTCCGTGACCAATTGCATGATGAGCACTTTCTTCATGTGCATGTTCAGATTCATCATGGTCGTGAGCTTCACCTTCTGAATGACTATGACCTTCCTCATCAGCATGCTCACTGCTCTCCTCATCAGAATGAGCTTCTTCTTTATGACTAAGGTGAACTAACCATATTGTTGGTCCATGGTGAGCATGTTTATCACCATCTGCTTGGTCATGCTCTTCTTCTGCGTGATCATGTCCTTCATGGTCTGAATGATCATGTTTTTCACTTGTATTATAAATAATTATACCAGTTGCTTCAAAAGAAATTTCAATCTTATCTTCAGTAATAGCATTGTATTCTTCTTCTGAAACGTCATTTCCTGCTTCTCTTGAGTCATCTAATAAATGCTTTTGAAAATCAACAGTAAAAGTATCAGCTTCAGCAATACCATTTATTACAACTTCAGTTCCTATAGGTGTCTCAATAGGAATAGTAAAATGATCTTTAAAAAAGATACGTATCTCTTCCTCATTAGAAGATTGCATTGTAATCCAACAACCAGCCTTTTGACATACAGCGTGTAACTTACCTGAAACCTGTCCTTCATATCCACCATCAATACTAACTGAATTCAACATTTGATCAATATCTGATGCAGATGAAGGTTCAAATTCCTCTAAGCCTATAAAATAGCTAGAGTCTGAGAGTTCTTTATTTATTACAACTGGACCTTCTTCGTGCTCTTCACTTTCTTCAGCATGTTCTTCGTGACCATGGTGAGCGTCAACTTTTTCAATTGTTACACTATAGCCCTTTTTTTCCATAGAGCTTTTAATCTTTTCTTTTAAAGTATTTTCCTTCTCTTTAGTAACTTCTCCATTATACTTTATAGTCAGACTATGCTCATCTATTACTTCATCGACATATATATAATCTTTCTGTTGAAAAAAACCAAAAACCAACATAATCAATCCTAAGACTGCTAGTCCTAATGTTACCTTTTTTGCTCTATTTGAAATTTGATACTCCATCTTTTTCAACCATTAATTTGAATTCTCATTATTTACATCAGAAGCCATGACATCTGTTGATAAAGTGTCACTAGAAACCGAAGGTAAAGTATTCTGATCTTTTAGTTCTTCTATTTTTAAATCTCCTAATTGTAAAGTTCTCACATACATAGCAACTTTCCACCTTTGGTCTTTATCTAATTGAGATGCATGCGAACCCATTGCATTTTTACCATGTGTTATAGTATGAAAGATAGAGCCCAAAGTTCTGTCTTTTAAAGTGTTATATGCAGGTGGTTCACTAGGATAACCACCGACAGTAATTACTTTACCATCGCCATCACCTTTTGCTCCATGACAATGTGTACACATAAGATCATAAAGTCTTTTTCCTTCTGCAAGATTTTCGGCAGCAATTAAAGTATCCGAAATATAGTATCCTGGAATTGCAACTTCTCTGCCTGCTCTTTCTCTTTCCTCTTCTCCTTCACCATAATTAAAAGGCATAAAAATTTCAGCCATGTTTCTATCCTCTATATATTGAATAGAACCTTTTACTGGATTTCTAGCAGACATTTTAGACTTTAATTCTGGATGCTCCACATCGCCTACAAGACCATAATCTACATAAGCTTCTATAGCTTGTGAACGATACATGTCCCAAACATATTCATATCCAGGGCTGTCGGGATGCTTTGTACATGACGTAATTAAGATCACGAAAGTGCTTAAAATTATCAGTTTATGTGTATTGAACAATTTCATAATAAGATGTTCATTTATCATTTAATTACTTTTTCTTCAATTTCAATTATCCCTGTACCCTTTACCATTTTAGTTAATTCATCATTAGAGAATTTACTATTTTCACTCATTCTAATTTCCATAACAAATTTATCATCTGTTGTTCTTGGGTCAGGGTTTCTTGCAGGCATGCCTGGCAATGTTTTATTTCTTAGCAGGTAGGTAATTGCCATACCATGAGCTGCACACAATACTGTAAACTCAAAAAAGATAGGAATGAATGACAAAATGTTGTCCATTAAAGAAAAGTTAGGTTTACCTCCTATGTTCATAGGCCAATCAATAATCATAAAATACCTAAGCCCTATTGCTGCTAACATAGTTCCAGTAATTCCATATAAAAAGGCAGCAATACCTAATCTAGTAGGTTTTACACCAATAATTGGATCTATACCATGAACAGGAAATGGGGAAAAAACATCTGCAACATGAACACCCTTTTTAACTAATTCTTTAGCCCCTTGCTTAAGAACGTCATCATCATCATACATCGCATAAATTACTTTTTCTTCCATAATTTATTTGTTTTAATGTTCTAATTGTTTATCCCAATAACCCTTACCATGACCAAATCCTTCTTTATAGCTTTCACTTGAGCTTTTCAAGATCGATTTTAATTCTGCTATAGGTAAAACAGGGAAATATCTTGAGAATAATAAATACAAAGTGAAAAAGATTCCCAATGTCCCCATAAAGACTCCAATATCTACCCATGTAGGGTGGAAATAAGTCCATGAAGATGGGACATAATCACGATGTATAGAAGTAACTATAATCACAAATCTTTCGAACCACATTCCAATATTAATAATAAGGGACATGAAAAATGAGAAAACTAAACTTGTTCTTAATTTTTTAAACCAGAAAAGTTGAGGCGAGATTACATTACAGGTCATCATACTCCAATAAGCCCACCAATAAGGACCAGTTGCTCTATTTAAAAATGCATAAGATTCATATTCAACTCCAGAATACCATGAAACAAATAATTCAGTAATATAAGCTACACCTACAATAGAGCCAGTTACAATGATAACAATGTTCATGTATTCGACATGTTTTACATGTAAATAAGCTTCTAACTTATATGCTTTTCTCAATACAAGCATTAGCGTTTGTACCATTGCAAAACCAGAGAATACCGCTCCAGAAACAAAATAAGGTGGGAATATAGTAGTATGCCAACCAGGTACAATAGAAGTGGCAAAATCAAAAGATACAATAGAGTGAACTGAAAATACTAATGGAGTAGCTAACCCTGCTAGAACTAAAGAAACCAATTCAAATCTATTCCATGCTTTTGCATCACCAGTCCAGCCAAAGCTTAAAATTCCATATACTTTCTTAGCCAATGGTTTAGTTACTCTATCTCTAATGGTACCAAAATCTGGTAATAACCCAATGTACCAAAAAACCAATGATACAGAGAAGTAAGTAGATATTGCAAAAACATCCCAAAGAAGAGGTGAGTTAAAGTTCACCCACATAGAACCAAATTGATTAGGTAGAGGGAAAACCCAATATCCAACCCATAATCTTCCCATGTGAATCAATGGAAATAATCCTGCCATCATTACAGCAAATATTGTCATTGCCTCTGCTGCTCTATTAATAGCAAATCTCCATTTCTGACGAAATAATAAAAGTACTGCTGATATCAAAGTTCCTGCATGACCAATTCCAACCCACCATACAAAATTAGTAATGTCCCATGCCCATTCAACTGTTTTATTTAATCCCCAGACCCCAACACCTGTACCTAACAAATAAACTATACAGCCAATTCCCCATAAAGCTAGTATTCCTGAGAGTAGTATAAGTATATACCATGCTTTAGGAGCCTTGCTTTCTATAGGCCTGATGATATCATCCGTAATATCACGATAGGTTTTATCACCTAAGATTAACGGTTTTCTAATATCTGCTTCTTTATGCATCAACTACTATTTTATAATTATTGATCATGTATTTCTTACCTTTAATTGATACCAAACATTCGGCTTAACACCTACTTCTTCTAATGCTTGATAAGATCTATTAGTCTCATTAGTATCAAGATCGGTTATTCTTCTAATTTCAGAAGATGTATCATTCCAGTCTCCAAAAGTAATACAACCATTAGGACAAGCATCCGCACATGCCGTAACTACATCACCATCTACAACTGGTCTTGCCTCTTTTTTAGCATTTAATTTACCTTCTTGGATTCTTTGAACACAGAAACTACATTTTTCCATCACCCCTCTAGATCTTACAACTACATCTGGATTTAACACCATCCTAGCCATTTCATCTTGTGTAGGATTAATACTTTTGAATTTACGATAGTCTCTATAGTTGAACCAATTGAATCTCCTTACTTTATAAGGGCAGTTATTACCACAATATCTTGTTCCAATACATCTATTGTATGCCATCATGTTCAGCCCTTCATTGCTATGAGTTGTAGCTGCAACAGGGCAAACAGTTTCACATGGTGCATGATTACAATGTTGACATAACATGGGCATGAACATCACTGCAGGATTATCCTCAGGAACCTCCATTTTATCATAATCAAAACTACCTTCTCTTTTATTTGATTGCCAAGCATTTCTATTATCATCTTCGATTGAAGTAAAATAACGGTCCATACGTAACCATTGCATATCTCTTGACCTTCTAACCTCATCTTTACCAACTACAGGAACATTATTTTCTGAGTGACAAGATGTAATACAAACACCACATCCATTACAAGATGAAAGGTCTATTGACATTCCCCATCTATGACCAACATGTTCTACTGGATGTTCATCCCACAATGAAATATCTGTAGCATCTACTGTAGAATGACCACCTTCTGCATGACTGTGTAATACATGTGAAGGATTATAATCTTCTTTTTGAGTAGCAGGATCAGTGTAAACATCATAGGTAGTCTCCTTTAGAATAGAAGTTCTTCCCATGATTGTATGATGTGTTTGTGTACATGCTAAAGCATATTTTTCATCATTCACTGAAAGCTCTGCTGGTCCAGCATAAACAATTTCACCATCTTTAAATGAAGTGAATTTATATACATTACCACCTACTGGTACTTTTTTTCCCTTTTCTTCTAAGTAATCGCCATATTCTCCAACCTGATAAGCTGCTTTACCAATATTTTCTTGGTTCTCTCCTCGACCATAACCAAAAGAAATACCAATGGTTCCAGCTGCTTGTCCTGGTAATGGATAAACTGGTAATTTCAAAGACTGCTCACCTACTTTTACAGTAGCAACATACGCTGGTTCTTCTTGTCCTAAATGAACTCCATCCCAAGCAGATTTAGGATTGTCTGTATCTATACCAAAAGTTTTATAACAATCGGATGGTGCCATAGTGATATAGTTATCCCATACAACTTTTGTTACTGCATCTGGAAGCTCTTGAAGCCATGCATTAGCAGCATATTGACCAGCCCCTAATTCTTTTTGATAAGCAATAAATTCCCATGTTCCTGTATTTTCAGCTGCTTTTTTAATTGTAGATAAAGCATTATTAAGATCTCCTTTAAATTCAATACTACTTGAATTATTTGAATTGACCTCATTAAATCCATCATGCACTGACCAGTTCCATTCTAATCCTAACTGCTCAGCATTAGTTTGTAAAACATCATAATATTCGGTACTTTCTCCATCTCCTCTTGATGCATTTCCAGCCCAAACCATTAAAGATTCTTGAGCCTGGCGTGTATCGTATAAAGGAGTAATAACAGGTTGTTGTAATGCATAATGTCCTTTAGTAGGCATTAAATCATTCCATGATTCTAAATAATTATGATCTGGACAAACATAAGTACACTTAGTTGCTGTTTCATCTGCATATTCTGAAAAAGAAATAGTTAATTTAACTTTTCCTAGGGCTTCTGCAAAAGCAGCACCGTTTGGTAAAGAATATACAGGGTTAGAGCCATATACTAACAGGGCATCTACTTTACCTGCGTTAACATCTTTTACTAAAGTTTCAACTGCTGAATCATCACCATTGAAAACATTCAAAGAATTATTTGCATCAATTGTAGAGCCATAATTACCTAAAACATCATTGATCTTATTAACGATCATTTGAACAGATGAATTATTAGATCCAGAAACAACCAATGTTTCACCTTTATTCTTAAAAGGTTTTAAAACATCAGCTAATTCTTGAATTCTTGCAACTAAATTTTCTCCTAATGAAGCGTCTAATTTCCCACCTTCAAGCGCATTCAAAATAGTTGAAGCAACTATTCCCTCCTGTGAAGGTTTTATCTGAGCTCTATAGTCTGCATTTGACCCTGTTAATGAAAGAACAGATTCAAATTGGTAATGTTTAGACATCCAATCATTTTCTGGCTTTCGTGTTTTACTGTAATCTACACCATATTTTGTTGGCATGATCCAATTAGCAATAAAATCAGCATTAATGCTTACAATAACTTTTGCTTTATCAAAATGATAGTCAGGTAAAAAATCTGCACCAAAAGATGCCTCGTTAGCTTTTCTAATTCCATTATATGAAATTGGATCATATTGAACATGCTCAACATTAGAACCAAAAGCCTCTTTAAATTCACCGATTACCTTATGAGTTGATGGAGAAATAATAGTATTAGATAAAATTCTAATATTTCCACCAGATGAAGCAATTTTATTTAATTCTGACTTAATGTTTTTATCTACTGATTCCCAAGAAGATTCTTTACCATTTGCTAAAGGTCCATTTAATCTTGAGCTATTGTATAGGTTTAATATAGATGTACTGATCCTAGGAGTAATACCACCCTTTGCGTATCCTTCTTTCACCCCTTTTAACCATATTGGTCTAGCTTCTCTAGTTTTAACAAGAACATTAGAGAAATCAGAACCATCATAAAATGCACTTCTGTACCAATTAGCAACTCCTGGAGTAATTTCTTCTGGCTTATTGGTGTAAGGTATGGATTTAATAACTGGGGCTTCACATGAAGCTAAAGTTGCTGCTGCAACACTAAATCCCATGTACTTCAAAAAGTCTCTTCTTGGAGTTTTAAATTGATCTACGTCTTCTCCACCAATAAATTGATCTATTGGAAGGTCCTCTTGAAACTCTTTTGAATTTGCCTCAACAAATTCTGGAGTTTGATTCTTTTCCGATAAGCCTTTCCAATATGTTTTCTTTACACTCATAGTCTTATTAAGAATTCTATATCAATAATGACATTTTGCACATTCCCATCCACCCATTTCACGTACAGTTACTTTTTTATCCTTATAAATATTTCTCATAACATCAGGTCTATTTTTTAACCTGTTATGCATTTCCACATAATATTCTGTACTATTAAGGTCAATCTCTTTTTTATTATGACATTCAATACACCAACCCATAGTTAATAAAGGTCTTGTTAACTCAATAATCCCTCTATCCATTCCTTCTTGTGTTTTTGCATATTCATTAATCTCATCAGTAGAAGACACTCTGCCTAAAGTATAAGTTTCTACATGCCCATGACATTGCCTACAATCTATATTTCCAGTATTTGGATGGACGTGCTGAGAATGGCTAAAGAATACATGGTCTGGTAAATTGTGTGCTTTATTCCACACAATAGGTGATCCTTCTATTCGTTCATTATTTTCATCTTTATTATAATCCTTTATTTCTGCATTATAACCAGCAGCTTTATGAATTTTAGCAATCTCGCCTTTTTTAGTTACAGGTCCTTCATGCACAGTTTTATGACAATTCATACAAACATTTATAGAAGGGATACCAGCATGTTTAGACTTTTCTGCAGAGTGATGGCAATATTTACAATCTATGCCTAGGTCACCTGCATGCAATTTATGTGAATAAGCAATTGGTTGAGAGGGTTGATAGTCTTCGAATACACCCACTTGATATAATCTATTGAATAGCTCAACTCCTCCAGTAATTAATAAAACTACTAATATTAAAACAGTTGTAAACCAATTCCTTAAACACCATGCTCTTATATTTTCTCCAATAGATTTATTGGGTTGAATCTCCTTTCCTTCCTGTTTAGCAACTAAATAAGACAATTGTCTTCTAGAACCAAGAGTGGAGAAAATTACAATTACTAATAAACCTGCAATTATCCACCACCAATATGCCCCTGAATTATCCGATACTTCTCCTGATCCACTAGCACTTTCAGTTGAAACAACTGGAGCTTTATAAGAATCTACATATTTAAAAACAGCATCTGCTTCAGCTTTTGATAAGTTTTGAGGCGTCATAGCTGTTGGGTCAAAATCCCAAATCTTATTAGCCATGGTTGACTTATTGGAATTTTTAAGTGCAGCTGGATTTTTTACCCATTCATATATTAACTCACCTTCACCAGCGTCTATCCATTTTTGTTTAGCACCTTGAAGCTTTGGCCCTGTTGAATTTTTAACTGGGTTATGACAGGAAGCACAATTTTGCTTGAATAATTTTTCGCCATCTAAGACCTCTTCTTGATTCTCTTCTTCAATTATTTCAGGATCTTGAGAATATACGCAAGAGCCAATAAAAATAATAACTAAGGTTAAGATTGTTTGACTTGATTTTCTAATCCAACTAATTTTCATCTTATAAAGTCCTTTTAGATAGCTTTCATCAATTTTTTAACAAACGCAAATGTAATATCTGAATCTAATTAAGCCCTCTATATTCTAATAAATTGTCACAGTTTTATCTTAATTTAGAAGCATTCTAAATAATAAAGTTGGAACTCAAAACAAAATGGGAGCGTTTTAGAAGATGTTTAACTTATATAATTTTGAATTAATGGCATAATTTTAGCTCTTTATCGCTAATTTTACAAATTATAATTTCATCCAATGAAGCGCATCTTAATATTTATACTATTTATAGCTTTTAAGTCAATTGTTGTTAGCCAAGACAACTGGAAGCTTTATCCTTCCTCCCCTGACAGCAATAGAATAGAATCAAATCTTATTGACACTATTAAACCCCAACTCAACTATAATTTAAACAATGGTGAAATTATTGTTTTCAGGGATGTAAGGATTGATTCAATTCAAAAAGAATTATCTGAGAAACCAACCATTATGGGATGGACAGTGCAGATCCTCGTAAGTCAACAAAAAGAAGAACTTAAAAACACTAGAATAAAATTTTTAAAAGCATTTCCGGATCAACAGCTTTTTGATGAATATAAAACTCCTAATACATATTTATATGCTGGGAGGTTTTATGATAAAGTATCTGCTTATTACTTTAAAAATGAGTTAACAGCTCTATTTGAAAATACTAGAGTAGTAAAAAAAGTGATTGAATTACCTATACTTCCGAAAAAAAAGGTTCAACTAGATCATGAAGAAATTCCTGAAGATAATCCGCAAAAATTTGACTAAAAAAATAGGGAGCAGAGCTCCCTATTAGTATTGAATGTTTATTTATTAAAAGATCGCTAAGAAATCTGCGTTTTCAAAAAACTGAAAAAATTCTCTGTCTCTTTTCGCTTTATCCTTTAATGAAGCATCTTTTTCAAATGCAATTTTAAGATTATCCAACAACATCGCTGAATTATTTGTTCTTGCTCCAATAATAGCTTTTAAGTAATAAGAAATAGCGTCATCACTAGTGTTACTTGCATCAACAACTTGTGATGCTCCTTCAGCATCTCCTGAAAGAAGAGTAGCTAAAGCAACATTGAAAGTTTTGTTATCACCCATATTATTTACCGCTTCTTCATATAGGCCTTGTTGAATATTTAAAAGACCTTGATTATACTTACACTCACTACCTGAACCAGCAGCTGTAAATAATTCCATAGCTCTCTCGTTGTCGCCTTTCATGTGAGCAACAGCGCCTATGTTATTAGTTGTAGTTGCATTTTCTTCAGCAGCATTTGCTTTTTCAAAATTTTCTCCTGCAGCATCAAGGTCACCTTGTAAATAATAAACATAACCAACATTATTTGTTGATCTCCAATCATTAGGAAATAACCTAGCTGCTTCTTTATAAACTCTCAATTTTTCACCAAGCTCTTCATAAAGTGCTGCTGTATAAAGCAATTCTTCAATATTTAAAGTGTCAGGGTTAGATTTTGATAACTCTTTCAACTCTTCATCACTATATCCAACCTTATCGTAAGCAAGAACCATTTGAGATCTTCTAAGTTGAGGTAATACCTCTTTCTCTAAAAACTTATAAGTTTTAGCCATATTTCTTATCTCTTGTTCTCTTTTATCAAGATCAGCAGTCATTTGAAGAACTCTTAAGATTAATTCTTTGTCTTCATGAGTTGTTTTTTCAACTTCAGCTCTAAATCCTTCCCAATCTTCTCCTTTAGGACTAAGTCCGTAGAATGTTTCTTGTTGACCTGCTTCATATTTCATTCTTTTCATCTCTTTTACCAAAAATGCTTTAGCACTTTTTGCTCTATCTTCAGCAAGGTTGGTATTCTTGTCGATTTCTCCTTCAGGAGATGCGTAAGATTGAATTGAAAAATTCTTCATTTCAAGTCTTGGATTAGTTGAAGCATCTAATGCAAAAGCCTTAAGATCTGTAATGTCAGCTTCTTTTAACTCTGAGCTTTTAACATTGAATTTACCTTTGTTATAATTTATAGTAGCTTCTGTTTGATGTGATGTAGTTCTTTGAAAAGCATCAGTTGCCATAATAACCTGATCATCTAATTGAATTAAATAAGGAGTTATAATTGTGCCATCAGCAATTTTATCAGTAAAAATCTCTTCTTCTTTTTTGCCTTTTTTTGCAATAATTCTAACTTTTACAACACCTTCTTCCATACACTTTTGGTAAGGAATTGTACTTTCATAAGCAAAAGAACCTCCTTCTTTTTGAATTACTTTGCCATTGCCTGCAGCTTTTGGGCCTTGAAATAATTCAGTTGCAAAAGCAATTTCAGTACCGTCATTACAAACAAACAATGGGGTTACTTCTGCAGTTGCTTTGGCATTTAATCCTTTTTCTACAAACTTCCCACTTACCTCTAATGTCACCTCATCGGCATGCATCTGTAAGGGGTTTTCTTTTACTGAATATTCAATATCTTTTATAGTGGTACAGTTACTTAGCATTGTAATTAATGCTATAACCGATAAACCTTTAATTGTTATTTTTTTCATTATAATTTTTAATATGATTGGAACATTGAAAAAATTTCGATGCAAGTATAAGTACTATTTTTCATTTATAAAAGGGTTTGTAGGGGTTATATTTTGATTTGCAAGTGCTTAAAATGAAGAACTTAATATGAATTTTATAATTTTTAGGCCAATCTCAATGAGTAATTCCCTGGATAACTCTTTGGTCATTAGAGTATTCCTGTTGAAATAACTTCTTAAAAGATTCAGCTAATTTCTCTGGGTGACTTATATCAATTTCATTGGCATTTATTCTAAGTACTGGGCAATTAATCTCACCTAACCAATCTTCATATCCATTGTTTAAATTTTCAATATAAGACCCATCTATATTTTGCTCATAAACCCTACCTCTTTTAATTATGTTTTCTATAAGATCTTCTGTGCTTCTATCAATAAAAAGAATTAAATCTGGTTTTTGAAAATTCTTATATAATACACTGGTTAAATCTTTAATGATCTTATATTCAGATTCAGATAAATTCATTTTAGAAAAAATGAGGCTTTTTTCAGGGACATAATCAGAAATGATCAATTGATGTTTTTTTGAGAAAAAATCAGCCAGCTGTTTACTCCTATCTAGAATGAATTGTATCTCTGCATGTACAGCAAAATCTTTTCCATTATAAAATGCTTTTAAAAAATGATTGTCTTCGAACTCTTCTAAAAGTAATGAGCTTCCTAAATATCTAGACAACATTTTTGCTAAAGTAGTTTTTCCAGCTCCAATATTACCTTCAATTGCTATGTGTTTATACCTAATCACAGATCAACTCTATATTTCGATTTCTTTAAACTCTTCATGTAATTCTTTTACGGATTTTCCAAATATTGGAACTAATTTATCAGGTGCAATCTCATTCATTGGAATCAAACAAAAATCTCTTAAATGAAATCTCGGATGTGGAATTACTAATTCTGGAGTGTCAACAATTGAATCTCCATATAATATAATGTCAATATCAATAGTTCTATCAGAATAACGAACAGCACTACTTCTTATTCTACCTAGTTTATTCTCAATATCAATAACCTTACTCAAAAGTGCATGTGGATCTATGTCACAATCAATACTTAGAGCAATATTTAAGAAATCATTGTCAGACTCATAACCCCATGCTTTAGATTTATAGATTGAAGATCTTTTGTTACACTTAAACTCTAAGCTCAATAGACGTATGGCGTCATTTATATGTTTCTCTTTATTATTTAAATTGCTTCCTAATATTAAAATTGCTTCATTGACCATCAAACAAAAGTAATTAAACAAATGTTCTTTTTAGTTTTGATAGGCCGCCAATCTTGATTATAAAAGACTAAAATTATTTTTCAATCGTTTATTTTCATTATTAAAATAATTATTGTTATACATTTATCATATATTTTCAACTATATAAATTATGAAACCATTTTGGAGATCTTTCTGGGCTTCTTCTCTTGCTAGCGTCATTATAGGATTGTTGTTGTGTTTAGTCCTTTTTATTATTGTCTTCGTTGTTTCAAACAACCTGTTTGAAAAAGAGCCATACACTATAAAGGACAAGTCAATTCTTCATATTGAACTAAATAATTCAATCTCTGAAAAATCATTTTCTGACATCAACACTTCTGGTCAGGGTTTTATGGAAGAATCTTTTGGGATCAGAGAAATTAAAATTGGGCTTAATGCTGCTCAAAAAGACCCAAAGATTAAAGGGGTCTTAATTAATGTAGGGAATTTAAATGTGGGATTTGCTTCTTTAGAAGAAATAAGAAACTCAATTATATCATTTAAAGAAAATTCAAAAAAATTCGTCTATGCTTATTCTGAAATTTATGACCAAAAAGCTTATTATTTATCTTCTATTGCAGACAAGGTTTATTTAAATCCAGCTGGGGTGGTTGATTTTAGAGGATTGTCAGCAGAAATAATGTTTTTTAAAGGCACCATAGACAAACTAAATATTGATATGGAAATCATTAAAGGCCCTAACAATGACTATAAAAGTGCAGTTGAGCCATTTACAAAAACCCAAATGAGTCCTGAAAGCAAACAACAAACTAAAAAATTCCTTAAAGATATTTGGGGGAATATGCTTTCAAACATTCACTCGTCTAGAGGAATTTCAAAAGATTCTTTAGTCATTTTTGCAGACTCATTATCAATTAGAAATGCTCATGATGCAAAAAACCATCAATTGGTAGATGACCTTATTTATGAAGATCAGTTAATCTCTTTACTAAAAAAGAAAACCAACACTTCTGAATCTAAAAAACTAAATTTGGTTTCTTTTCAGGAATATTGTAAGAATAAAACTAAAAATCATCCCTCATTTGTAGAAGAAACCAAAAAAGATGGAAATATCGCAATTATTTATGCCGTTGGACCTATTGAAAGCGGCAAAGGTTCTAATACAAATATGGGTTCTGCTACTATAGCCAAAGCTATTAGAGATGCTAGAGAAGATAAAGACATTAAAGCAATTGTTCTAAGAGTTAATTCTCCAGGAGGTAGTGTCTTAGCTTCTGATGTTATTTGGAGAGAAGTTAGCTTTACTACAGACCCATCAAGTAAAAACAAAAAACCACTAATTGTATCAATGGGTGACTATGCTGCATCTGGTGGTTATTATATTTCATGTCCTGCTGATTATATTTTTGCTGAAACCAGCACTCTCACTGGATCAATAGGTGTTTTTGGTGTTATCCCCAATTTTGGACCAATGCTTAATGATAAATTAGGAATCACCTTTGATAAAGTAGAAACTAATTTGCATTCTCGTCCTTTGCTTTCCTTAAATAATGAACTTACTGAAGAAGAAAGAGCAATCATTCAAAAAGAAATTGATGATATCTATTATTCATTTATAAATAAAGTTGCATTAGGCAGAGATGGTCTCAATAAAGAAGATGTAGATCAAATAGCAAGAGGAAGAGTGTGGTCTGGCAAAGATGCTTTAAACAATAACCTGGTTGATCAACTAGGTGGATTGGATGATGCTATTCAATATGCAGCTGAAAAAACTGGAATTAATGAAAAAAATATTCAACTACAGTTTTTTCCACAAGAAAAAAGAAATCCCCTACTTGATTTAGTTGAACTACTAGATCAGCTTGACGAGAGCAATGATGCTGATTCAAAAACTTCTATAAACCTTTTCGGCAAGTTTGAAGCTTTTATAGATATTGCCGAAAAAATTGAAACCATGTATCCGTTCCAAGCTAGATTGCCTTACAATATTATTATTGAATAATTATTATTAGATTTGCTAAAAATTTTTAAAAATGGCAGATAAAAATTTTCATGGAAGCACCGAAATTGTAGGCTACATTTATGTTACAATAGCACTACTAATTATTTTTGGTTTGGTATTCTTTGGCTAAAATGCCAAATATATTTGGCATTTAATTCTTAATTGATGTCTAAAAAAATTGGAGCTCCTTTTAATTCCATTTTTTCTTGGTATATAAAAAAACGTATACATCAAATTGAATTATTCAAAAAATATCCTTTTGAAGTTCAACAAGAGACGCTATTAAAATTACTAAAAACAGCAAAAAATACAGAAATAGGTAAAGCCTACGACTATCAATCGATTCATTCAATTTCTGATTTCAAAAACAGAGTTCCTCTACAAAAATATGAAGATGTTTTTCCTTTCATTAAAAGATCTATTAATGGTGAGAAAAATATTTTATGGCCATCACCTATAAAGTGGTATGCAAAATCTTCAGGGACTACAACTGGTAAAAGTAAATTCATACCTGTTAGTAAAGAAGCGCTTGAAGAATGTCATTATAAAGGAGGAAAGGACCTTTTGGCTTTGTATTATGTTAATTTTCCTGAGACCAAATTATTTAAAGGAAAACACTTAATTATTGGTGGAAGCTCAACTATTAACTATTTAAACAAAGATTCCTACTTTGGAGATCTATCTGCTATAATAGTAAAGAATTTACCATGGTGGTGTGAATGGAGAAGAACACCGAATAAAAAAATCACTCTTATTCCAGAGTGGGAAGAGAAAATAGCAAAGCTAGCAAGTACTACCATTCATGAAGATGTATATATACTAGCAGGCGTACCTTCATGGACATTAATACTCTTGGAATACATCCTAAAAGAAAACAATGTTAAGAGTATACTAGATATCTGGCCAAATTTGGAATTATATATGCATGGAGGAGTAAATTTCGAACCCTATAGACAACAATTTAACAACCTGATTCCAAAAAAAGAAATGAACTATGTTCAAACCTACAATGCTAGTGAAGGTTTTTTTGGAATTCAAGATTTAAAAACCTCATCTAACATGTTATTAATGCTAGATTATGGAGTTTTTTATGAATTTGTTCCTATAAATGAGCTACAAAATGAACAACCAAAAACCCTTACAATTAATGAAGTGAAAATAAATGAACAATATGCATTAGTTATCTCTTCAAATGCCGGATTATGGAGGTACCTTATTGGAGACACTATTAAATTTACTTCCGTAAATCCATTTAGATTTGAAATCACAGGCAGAACCAAACATTTCATCAATGCTTTTGGTGAAGAATTAATTATAGAAAATACAGATACTGCTATAATAACCGCTGCAGAAAAAACAAACACTATTGTCTTAGAATATACTGTTGCGCCAATATTTATGAATAAAAATTCTGGAGCACATGAATGGCTGATCGAATTTGAAGTTGTACCTGAAAACATAAATGCCTTTATTGAAGTTTTAGATTTAACTTTAAAAAACTTAAATTCAGATTATGAAGCTAAGCGATCTAAAAATTTGATTTTGAACCTTCCTGTCATAAGACCGTTAAAAAAAGGAATGTTTTACGGCTGGCTTAAATCAAAAGGTAAGTTAGGGGGGCAAAACAAGGTCCCAAGACTTTCTAACAAAAGAGAATATGTAGATGAAATCATAGAATATGCCAATAATCATTATTAATATTATACTGCTATTTTTTTCTATCAACTGCTTTACGCAAGATTCTTTGAGGATTCAAAATTCTATTGTAATAAATGGGGCTATTGATTTTTTTGAAACAGACCAGATCGGAAACATCTATCAGGTTTATAAAGATGAAATCATTAAGCTAGATCAAAATGGATTAGAGTTGTATAGATATAGCAACAAATCTTTAGGAGATATTACTCAAATAGATGTAAGTAATTCTCTTAGACCCTTAATATTTTATAGAGAGTTGTCAAAGATTGTTGTCTTGGATAATACATTAAGTGAACAAGATGATTATACCATTCAATTAGATGAATTAGGTCTTTATAGAGCACTGCTTATTGCAAATAGCAATGTAGATAATGGAGTTTGGATTTATGATCAGGATCAGAAGCAGATTTTAAAGGTCAACACAAAATTAGAAATCATTCAGGAAACTGGAAATCTAGCCATTTTATTAAATAAAGATTCCATATGGCCTACTCAACTTATTGAAAAAAATGGACGTTTATATATGTTAACTAAAAACGATGGCTTATTTATCTTTGACATCTATGGAAGCTATATTCAATCTATAGATATTTCATTAGCATCAAGCATTCAAATTCAGGAAGAATTCATTTATATATGTAATGGAGATCTATTTAATAAATACAATAGTAAAAGTTACTTGCAAACTGAATTTTTAATACCAAAGAAATACCAAACCATTAAGAAAAGTAAAACTTATTTTATAGGGCTGAGTCTTGACGGTTCACAATTTGACTTACTTGACCAATAAGAATTCAATACTGTTTTTTATCCCTAAAAGTTATCAACAATAAAATAAATCTTATTCTATTTTTTCTACTTTTAGAGTAGCATTAAAATTGATTGAATTATGCACATTGCAGTAGCTGGAAATATTGGAGCTGGAAAAACCACTTTGACTCGTCTTTTATCACAGCATTATGGTTGGGATACTCATTTTGAGGATGTTGATGAAAACCCTTATTTATTAGATTTTTATGACGAAATGCAACGTTGGTCTTTTAATCTTCAGATCTATTATTTAAATAGTAGGTTTACTCAAATTCAAGACATAAGACAAAATGAAAAGACCGTTATTCAGGATCGTACTATATATGAAGATGCTTATATTTTTGCCCCCAATCTGCATTCAATGGGCTTAATGACTTCCAGGGATTTTGAAAACTATTTTAGTCTTTTTACACTGCTAGAATCATTTATTTCTGCTCCTGATCTTTTAATCTATTTAAGAGCGAGTGTTCCAAAATTAGTTCAGAACATTCAAAAAAGGGGGCGAGATTATGAAGAAAGTATTCGTTTGGATTACTTAAAAAGATTGAATGAAAGGTATGAGGCATGGATTTCAACTTATGATCGTGGCAAATTGCTAATTGTTGATATTGACGACAACTCATTCAATGAAAATCAAGAGGATCTAGGAAGCATTATTCAAAATATTGATGCTGAAATTCATGGTCTATTTATTGAAAAATAAAAAAGCGACAATTATTAATACTGCCGCTTTCTAAATACTAAGTCTTACATTTTTTACTCTGACTTTCTCATTAAATATTTGTAAGTTGTTGTTCCTTCAGAAGATGTAGTAACAGTTTGCTCGACATAATCCCAACCATTTTTGTCCATAAAATTGAGTGCATGAACGTTACTATTAAAAGCCACAACTTTTTTGTCTTCAGTCATGATATTCTGTCTTTTTATAGACCATTGCTGACCATAATCAACATACACCTTAACTTTAGTAGGGTTTATTTTTGCAGAAATACGTAATTCACAAAACTCAATATCCAATTTATTGATATCTGTTTCGTTTACTAATACATGTTGTGCTTTTATTGCTGTTAATGACAAGAAAAAGCCACAAGCCAATATTAATGTATTTTTTTTCATAGTTTAAAGTTTAAAGTTTATTTTATAATATTACTACAATTTATTTACACTTTATATGCTAGATTTTAACATCTTTATTCTTTCTGGAGGTAAAAGCAGTAGGATGAAAAAAGATAAAAGCCTCATGCTATTTGACGGGAAATCTATGACACAACATATAGTTGATCGTTTCAGGAGTTTAAATCATGAAATTTTTATAATAAGTAATAATAAAAGTCATCAATGTTTTGGTGTGCCGGTAATTGAAGATAATTATAAAAACTGTGGTCCAATTGGAGGGATAGAAGCAGGGTTATCTTTCTCAAAGATAGAACAAAACATTTTCTTAACTTGTGATAGTCCATTTATTGAACATAGTTTAATTAAATATTTAAACTCTAATCCTACTAAAAGTGAAATTGTTTTTACTAAAGATGAAATTGCACATCCATTCCCTGGACTATATTCTAAATCCATACATGATAAATTAAAAACATTAATTCCTAAAGGCTTAAGAAAAATGACTGATCTTGAAAATTATTTTAATGTTACACAACTAGATTGTTCCCACTTTAATAATAACAATTTCATTAATTTTAACACCCCTGAAGATATTAAATACTGGAATGAAAATAACGCTTAAATATTTTGGAATTATCGCTGAAATAATGGACACAGAAAAAGAGACCATTACTATAGATAGTAAATCAATAACTATTGAAGATCTTAAAAGTATACTTAACAAAAAAAATAGCTCCATAAATGAGCAAGAATATAAAATTGCTATTAATCATTCAATAGCTGATCATAATATTACAATAAATAATAATGACGTTATTTCCTTATTCCCCCCTTTTTCTGGCGGATAATTACATAATATACTTTCATGAAAAAGCAATTTATTAGTAATAAATATAATTACATTTAAACCATGATAAGTGTTGAAGAAGCCATATCAAAAGTAGAAAGTAATATTGATATTTTAGAAACAGAATTCATTGCTTTAAAGAATTCTCTTGGAAGAGTTGTAAACGAAAATATTATTTCCCCAATTAATATGCCGCCATTCAAACAATCTGCTATGGATGGATACGCCATTAATTTTGATCCTCACTTGAACTCCTATCAAATTATTGATGAGATACAAGCTGGAATGGACCCAGCCGATTATAAAATTTCAAAAGGGGAAGCTGTTAGGATATTTACAGGGGCTGCTATCCCTAAAGGATCAACAAGTGTTATACAACAGGAATGGTGTAAAAGAACCAATAATACTCTAACTTTTAATAAAAAACCTCTCGACAACTTAAATATCAGACCTATTGGCGAACAATTAAAAAAAGGCGAAATAATAGTTCAAAAAGAACATCAAATAACCCCTGCAACAATAGGTCTAATAGCTGGATTAGGCATTGAAAATGTTTCAGTTTACATGGAACCCAATGTAGCTATAATTATTACTGGTAACGAGTTGGTTAAACCTGGATCTAAATTAACTAATGGTAAAATTTTTGAAAGCAATTCAAGTATGCTTACAGCTGTTTTAAATCAATATGGATATAAAAAAACAACTACTTTATATGCAAAAGATGATTATACTGAAACTGTGAAAGTAATTGATAATGCAATGAGGGAAAATGACATTGTCATAATGTCTGGAGGGATTTCTGTTGGAAATTACGATTTTGTTTTAGCTGCTTCTACTGAAATAGGTGTAGAAAAAATATTCCATAAGGTGAAGCAAAAACCTGGTAAGCCTTTATATTTTGGTAAAAAAGACAAAAAAGCCATCTTTGGTTTACCTGGTAATCCTGGAGCTACATTAACTTGTTTTTACATCTATGTTCTTAGGTACCTATCTTTAATAACCAAAAAACCATATCCAATAAAAGTTGAAAAAGCACAATTGTCAAAGTCCTATTTAAAAAAAGGATTCAGAGCTGAATTTTTAAAAGCTAAAATAAATAATGGTTCTGCTATTATCTCTTCTCATCAAAACTCTTCAATGCTTAGGTCTTTTTCAGAAGCAAATGGACTAGTTTATATTAGGGAAGAACTAGAGGAAGTTAATGAATCTAATGAGTTATTAGCTTATTTGTTGTTGTAAAAATTCATTGTCCTATCAATTCCAATAGTGCAAAATGAATAAATCATATCATTGGCAGTTTTAATTTTACTATCTAATGTTTGGATTTCTGTTAATTCCCAATTTCCTAGTACATAATCTACTTGCTGTCCTTGATGGAAATCATTTCCAATTCCAAATCTAAGTCTAGGAAATTTATTGGTGTTTATTGACTCCTGAATGCTTTTTAGACCATTATGACCACCATCACTACCTTTACCCTTGAGTCTTAGTTTTCCTAATGGCAAACTAATATCATCTGTAATTACTAATAAGTTTTCAATCTTTATTTTTTCTTTCTGAAGCCAATAATTCACGGCTTTTCCACTCAAATTCATAAAAGTAGTTGGCTTTAACAATAATAAAGTTCTTCCTTTATGTTTTAGCTCTGTAAGCTCGCCATGTTTATCAACTGAAAATTGAATATTGGATGCATTGGCTAATGCATCCAATACCTTATACCCAACATTATGTCGAGTAAATTCATATTTAGATCCTGGATTACCTAATCCTGTGATCAAAAATTTCATACACTAAATTAAGCCTCAGACTTTTCTTTATTTTCTTCTGAATCACCCTCTTTCTTTTCTCCTCCTTCAGCACTTGTTCCTTCAGCTCCTTCAGCTCCTTCAACTTCTTCTAATTCTTCTTCTTCCTCTTCAATTGCAGCTCTAGCTGTTTGAACCCCTACAACGACTGCATTCTTAGGGTCTAAAAATTTTATCCCTGGCAAAGACATATCAGATACTCTTCTTTTATGTCCAATCCTTAAAGATGTAATGTCAATTACAATAGCTTCTGGCATGTCCTGTTCTAATCCTAGAATCTGTAATTTTCTAAAATTTTGTCTTAATCTTCCCCCATTCTGAACTCCTCTTGAAAATCCTTCTAATCTAACAGGTATTTTTATTTTAAATGGTTTTTTATCTGAAACCTGTAAAAAATCTATATGTAAAATTCTGTCAGTAACAGGGTGTAATTGTGATTCTTGGACAATTGCTTTTAATTTTTCACCATTAACATCTAATTCAATGATGTAAACATTAGGAGTAAATATTAATTTTTTTGCCTCATTTTCTGAAATGGAAAAATGAATTTGTTTCTCTCCACCGTATAATACTGCAGGTATCCGTTCTTTTCTTCTAAGTTCGGTAGCACCTTGTTTCCCTACGTTCTCTCTAGGAGAACCGCTCAATGATACTGTTTTCATGATTGTGTTTTATTATTTATTTATTTTATTGATTTGCAAATACAAAATGATCACTAATAGATTCAAAGCTAATGTGTTTTTTCATCACGTCTCCAAACATATCAGCAACTTCCACTACTCTGATCTTATTACTTGATTTTTTTAAAGGTATTGTATCAGTAACTACTAATTCACTTAGTACACTATTATCAATGCGATCATAAGCAGGTCCTGATAAAACAGCATGTGTACAAAATGCTCTTACCGATTTAGCTCCATTGTCTAAAAACAATTGTGCTGCTTTGGTTAATGTACCTGCTGTGTCAACCATATCATCTATAATGACTACATCTTTTCCTTCTACATCCCCAATAATAGTCATATCTTCAATGACATTTGCTTTTTTTCTTTGTTTATAGCACAACGCTAAATCAACATTTAAATATTTAGCATAGGCATTTGCTCTTTTTGAACCACCTGCATCTGGAGCAGCAATTACCAAGTTTGAAGCATCCATTTTGCATAATATAGGAGCAAATAAAGTTGATGCAAATAAATGATCAACAGGCACCTCAAAAAACCCTTGAATTTGGTCTGCATGAAAATCCATTGTCATTATTCTATTAACTCCAGCCGCTTGAAGTAAATTTGCCACTAACTTTGCCCCAATTGCAACTCTAGGCTGATCTTTTCTATCCTGCCTTGCCCAACCAAAATAGGGGATTACAGCTATAATTCTTCTTGCCGAAGCCCTTTTAGCGGCATCTATCATTAGCAATAATTCCATTATATTATCCGTAGGTGGACAAGTAGATTGAATGATAAATACCTCACACCCTCTTACTGTTTCTTTAATAGATATTTGAAATTCTCCATCACTGAATTTTTGCAATTCGCAAGAAGCCATTGGATGGCCAAAAGCATTGGCGATTTTCTCAGCTAAATTCTTAGATGAAGAACAAGATAATATTTTTACTTTTGAACTCATGCTCAATAAATGGAGTGCAAATGTAAAGTATTTTTTTCCTTTTCAAAAAAAGGAATAGATATATATTATATTGGAACTACTTTCTATTAATAAACACTATTTATTATCTATATAATTATTGGTTTTAAAAATTTCTCCTTCTTCATTATAATACCGCTCCTCTGCTAAAGATCCGTTTTTATATATTAACTCACTTTCTAATAACCCCAATTTATTAAAATACTTTTCCCACAATAAAATTTCTTCTCCATTTTTACCCCAACATTCTTCAGCCTTAATGACCCCATTTTTATTATAATAACTCCAAACCCCTTCTTTCCTTCCATTATTAATAACTCCTGCTTTCTTTAAATGATCATTTGAATAGTAAATCTTCATTTTACCTATTCCTCTTTTAAATTTATCTTTTGACAACACCTTTCCTCTATAGTTGTAGCAAATTCTTTTTCCGTGCATCTTTCCATTTTCAAATGGTACTTCAGCAATGAATTGCCCTGTTTTTGCTTTGTAAAATGCCAACCCCGTGAATGCGACTCCTTGGTATAGATAAAGATCATCATTGATAACAAGCTCTTCTATTATTACAGTTTTATTTTGGGCTAAATGAGAATTAAAACATAAAATAATGAATGTAATTAATAAGTACTTAAAATTATAAATAACTATTTTCATTAGATTATTTCTGCTAATTGGCGGTGATTATAATTCTATTCAAACGAAAGAATAATAATTAAGGTTCAAACTTTAATAAACTTATCATATTTAAAAGATAAATTTTGTTAGGAATAAAACATGAATTAAATTCGCAAACCTTGATTAATACAATCAATTAATGCCGAAGTGGCGGAACTGGTAGACGCGCACGACTCAAACTCGTGTGCCGCAAGGCGTGTGGGTTCGATTCCCACCTTCGGTACAAATATAAATAACACTCAATTTTCCTCTTTATTTTGAAAGAAGTTAAAGTAACCTACAAAAAAAACAAACAACAAAAATATGATATGGCCTACCTAAGAATGGCTATAGAATGGGCTGAGTTGTCTAATTGTGAGCGAAAAAAAGTAGGCGCCCTAATTGTTAAAAACAGAATGATTATTTCTGATGGATATAACGGCACTCCTTCTGGTTTTGATAATTGCTGTGAGGATGAAAATGGGGAAACAAAATGGTATGTTCTTCATGCTGAGGCAAATGCTATTCTTAAAGTGGCCAACAGCACTAATAGCTGTGAAGGTTCTACTTTGTATTTGACCCTTTCTCCTTGTAGAGAATGTGCTAAGTTAATCCATCAATCTGGAGTGAGAAGGTTAGTTTATATTAAAAAATATAAAGATGATACTGGCCTAAAGTTTCTAATTAAAGCTGGTGTAGAAATAGCTCAAATTGAACTGGAAAAACCTATTGAAAAAGCATAATTATATAGCTAATTTATTGTTGCCTATTTTCATTGGAGGGTTCTCGGCAATCACCTATTTAATCGGTGCTAATTTATCTAAACCTATAAACGAAGGCAATGTAGTTGAATTTACCAAGTTCAATCAAATTTTAGACTTAATTGAGAATAAATATGTAGATTCTGTCGATAGAGAAAATCTATTCGAAAATTCAATATCAGGAATGCTAGAAAATCTAGATCCACATTCCACTTATATTAAGTCAGAAGATGTAGAGAGTGCGAATGAAAGTTTAGTTGGTCATTTTGGAGGAGTTGGTATTAGATTCATTATTTTAAGGGATACATTGATGATTACCAATGTTATTAAGGACGGACCTTCATATAAAGCTGGCATGAAAGCTGGCGATCGAATTATAAAAGTCAATAATGAAAACATTGCTGGAGTAAAAATCACTAATCAAGCTATTCTAGAAAAACTAAAAGGTCCTTTTGGGTCTAATGTTAAAGTAACTACCTTCAGCCCCAACACTAATAAAGAAATAGAATTAAAACTAATTAGAGATTTAATAGCCCTACCTTCTTTAGAAGCATCATTTATGATTAAAAGATCTTCTATCGGCTACATTAAATTAAATAACTTTTCAAATACAACTTTTAAAGAATTCAAAAGTGCCTTAGATAATCTAAAAAGTAATGGAATGAAAAGCCTTATTCTAGATCTTCGTAATAATACAGGGGGCTATTTAGATCAGGCTATAAAAATTTCAGATGCCTTTTTATCACAAAACAAAATGATCGTATATACAGAGGGAGTACATGAGCCTAGATCAAATTATATAGCTAAACAAAAGGGGGGTTTTGAAAATGGAGAATTAATACTTCTTATTAATAGCTACTCTGCATCTGCTAGTGAAATCGTTAGTGGAGCAATACAAGATAATGATAGAGGAGTAATTATTGGGAGAAGGTCATTTGGAAAAGGTCTTGTTCAAACTCCTATTTCATTATATGACAATTCTGAATTAAGGTTAACTATCTCTAGGTATTATACCCCTACTGGAAGATGTATTCAAAAACCTTATGGTGAAAAAGTAGACTACAGAAGTGAGATCCTAGACAGGTTTGAAAGTGGCGAAATGCAAGAATTAGACAGCTCTATCTTTGATAATGCTAAAAAATTTGTTACTCCTAAAGGCAAAACAGTCTATGGTGGAGGCGGAATATTTCCTGATATATATGTCCCTTTAGACACCATTGACCTTACGGTTAAGGTGTTAATTTCATCAAGTTTAAAAGAATATTGCTTTGATTATTTTTGTAATAACAGGCAGTCTTTAAATTATAAAACCATTAAGGATTTTGATAATAGATTTTATATTTCTGATCAATTGTTTAATGATTTTCTTCAATCTATAAATCAGAAAATGAAATTAACAGAAAATGAAATAATAAAATATAAAAGTCGAATAAAGAATTATTTAAAAGCTGAAATTGCTACATATTTATTTGATGTTGAATCTATCTATTATATAAACTACTCTTTTGATTTAGACATGCAAACAGCTATTAAGAATTTAACTCATTAATAAGCTTACTTATCATCCTTCTTATCCTCATCCTTTTTATTTTCAGGGTCCTTATCTGATTCCATATTAGAGCGAGTAGTGTTATATTTCACTCCTTGATTCATTTTAGAATTTACATTAACTCCATCCGAATTATTTTCTATAGTGGGATTACTATTCTTTTTTAATTTCGATGAAGTTGAACATCAGCTATAAATAATAATTATAAAGACTAATAAAAACTGTTTTATCTTAATATTTCTCTTCATAATAATGACTTACTAATGCTTGTAAATATAATACTAATTACAAAAAATGTGTGTTGAGTTTTAATTAAATGGTATAGTCTGAAATTACAACATCTCAGGATCATAATCCTCTATATCGAAATACACCTCTTCATTGGGATCGACATCTCCATAAACATCTACTTCATCTTGGGTAACAATATACGTTCTTTTGTCTCCATAGACAGTAGAGAATAATGCCTCAAAAGAGATAAAATCATTTACCATCATCTTGAGTTCTGCAAATTGTTTGTTTTTTCTACTCGTAAGATCTTTTTTACACTTAGGGCATATAAATACGACACGCTCTCCGTTTTTAAAATCTGTAGGTGGACTTGTGTAAAACTCATAGTTGCCAGGCTCTGGCTCCAGGAAAATCAATCCTTTATGTCGATGCTCTACTCTTTCAAAATTCAATTGCACTTTCTTGCCCTCAGTCAAAGACTTATTACATTTGGGGCAATGATATTGACAATGCTGAACCATATATCGTTTTTCAGAGGATTGACAATGTTGTTTTATTAATTATCTAACAAGATAATAATAATTGCCAAACAATCAAAAATATGTTGAAAACTGATAAATAATTTCAAGTATCCCAAAAATTAGAAATAATCTGTCAGCATAAAAAGTATTCTCTAATTAAATCTTACTTTTGAAAACTGAAAATTTTTAGCATGTATAGAACACATTTAAATGGTGAATTAAGAATTGAACATCAAGGTGATACTGTGACACTTTGCGGTTGGGTGCAGAAAACAAGAAATCTAGGTGGCATGACCTTTATTGATCTTAGGGATCGATATGGAATAACCCAGCTAGTTTTTAATGAAGAGATTAACCAGTCAATTTGTGACCAAGCTAGAAGTTTAAGTCGAGAATGGGTGATTCAAGTTACTGGAGAAGTAAAAGAAAGATCAAATAAAAATAAAAACCTTCCTACAGGTGAGATTGAAATAATAGTTAGCTCATTAACAATTTTAAACGAGGCTAAAACCCCTCCATTTACTATTGAAGATAATTCTGATGGTGGTGAAGAGCTTAGAATGAAATACAGATTTCTAGACCTAAGAAGAGGCCCCCTTAAAAACAATCTACTTTTACGGCATCAAATGGGAATTGAGACTAGAAAATATTTAGATAATCTTAATTTCTTAGAAATTGAAACTCCATACCTGATTAAATCTACTCCTGAAGGAGCTAGAGATTTTGTTGTTCCCAGCAGAATGAATCCTGAACAGTTTTATGCGCTACCTCAATCACCACAGACCTTTAAACAGTTGTTAATGATCAGTGGCTTTGATAAATATTATCAATTGGTTAAATGCTTTAGAGACGAAGACCTTAGGGCAGATCGCCAACCTGAATTTACCCAGATAGATTGTGAAATGGCTTTTGTTGAACAAGCAGATGTACTCAATACTTTTGAAGGATTAATCAAACACCTTTTTAAGACTGTAAAAAACACCACTTTTGATGAAGCATTCCCTGTAATTACCTATCAGGATGCTATGCAAAAATATGGATCAGACAAACCAGATATTAGATTTGGAATGACCTTTAATTATTTAGATGAAATTGCTAAAGGCAAGGGATTCAATGTTTTTGACAGCTCAGAATCAATCATAGCCATAAACGCTAGTGGATGTTCTGACTATTCAAGAAAAAAATTAGACGCTTTAACCGATTGGGTAAAACGCCCACAAATAGGAGCCAAAGGATTGATCTATGTGAAATGCAATGAAGATGGTTCTTTTAAATCTTCTGTCGATAAATTCTTTGATCAAAAAGAGCTTGGTCTTTGGGCTGAAAAATGTAATGCCAATAAGGGAGACTTATTGCTTATTTTAAGCGGGAAAACGAATGAAGTACAAAATCAAATGAATGAATTGAGATTGAAAATGGGCTCAGATCTTGACCTTTGTGATTCTGCTGACTATAAACCTATTTGGGTAGTAGATTTCCCTTTACTAGAAAAAGATGAGGACACTGGCGCTTTCCATGCTATGCATCATCCGTTTACCTCTCCAAAAAATGATGACCTTGAGCTACTTTCCTCTTATCCAGAAAAAGTAAGAGCCAATGCATATGATTTAGCCATAAATGGCGTAGAAGTTGGTGGTGGTTCTATTAGAATTCATGACAGAAATGTTCAGGAAAAAATGTTTGAATTGCTTGGTTTTTCTAAAGAAGAGGCCAAAGCACAATTTGGCTTTTTAATGGATGCTTTTGAATATGGCGCTCCTCCACATGGTGGGATTGCTTTTGGATTTGATAGGCTATGTACATTGTTTGGTGAAAAGGAAAATATTAGAGACTTTATTGCTTTTCCTAAAAATAATAATGGAAGAGATGTAATGATCGATGCGCCATCAAAAATTGATAACGCTCAATTGGATGAGCTTTCACTCAAGCTTTCTTGATCTTTTAAATTCTTTTTGGCTTTTCTTACCATTAGAAAAGAAAATAACCCTATTAAAACAACTAGCATTGTCTGTGTTACCCATAACAATGCTCCAAATCCAATGTGTTCTGGCATTGCTATTTGTTCATTGTTTTCTATAAATTCTGGGTGCATGTAAAAAGTAATAACAATTCCTACCATAATTGGATACAATCCTAATCCACCCTGCACAATTATAAATCCTACAGTACCCATAATAAAAGCTGAAAGCATCCCATCTAGAGGCATATTATAAAGATCCCCCCAAGCATAAAAAGGAATCCAAAACATCAATACATAAGCAGCCCATATATAGAAAGTATATAGTAGATACATCCCACTATCCTTCATAAGGAAAATGCTTTTAAGACCAGTAATAAACCCTAAAATGAGTTTATTTATTTTCGCCTTCACTTTTTTATTAAATAACCATAATAACACCAATGCTAGAAACCCCACAGCTAGAACAATTACTGTGATATTTGTAATAATAGAAGTTGCACTAGCACTTCCATCACTAGAAGAATTTATTCTTTCTGCAAGCATATAAAGATCATCTAGATTGTCTAAATTGATTATTAAAGCAATACCACAAATTATCATCAAACAAATCAAATCAATGAATCTTTCAGTAACAATCGATCCAAATCCTTTTTCAAAAGGGACATTATCTGTCGCAGTCAGCACTCCTGCCCTAGAAGCTTCGCCCATTCTAGGAATAACAATATTCATGATATAACCAATCATGATTGAATTAAATGAATTGAATAAAGAGGGTTTATAGCCCATGGGCTTTAGTACATATAACCATCTTTTTGCCCTTGCATAATGGCTGAATAACCCTACTAATAATGATAAAGAAAGTATAAAATAATCTGCTTCCTTGAACACATCAAAAAAAGCAGTTTTCGCTTCATCATTAAATGTATTCCAAAAATACCAGCATATATAGATGCCTAAACATACCGGTAGAACAATCTTTAAAAACTTCAGCAAATAATCTTTCAAAACTTTATTTTAAATAGAGGGCGAAATTAAAAATTCAAATGATATAACCCTTAATTTAAGGCAATATTGTCAATTAGTCTTACCTGCCCCACCTTAGAAGCAGTAAAAGCCCTCCATTTTGCCTGTCCATCCCCTTTTTTACTTAAGTTATTGGCATTTCTGATCTCAAAATACTCTGTTTGTAGTGTATTACTTAAAAGCGATAAACATTTTTTCTCCAAAGACTCTCTGTAATTAACATTGAAATGATTCTTACAATATTTCAATGTTTTATAAATCTCTATTGCTAGCTTTCTTTGTGATGAATTCAATAATGTATTTCTTGAACTCATTGCTAATCCACCCTTTTCTCTGATTGTTTCGCATCCAATCACTTGAGTCTTAAGATGAAACTGCTCAACCATTTTTTTAATAATCAATAATTGTTGGTAATCTTTTTCTCCGAAAAAAGCCATATCAGGAGTTATTAATTCAAATAACAACTTTACTACCCTGCTAACTCCCTTGAAGTGGCCTTCTCTATAAGTGCCCTCCATTACCTTATCTATCTTATCAAACTCAAAAACAACTGCCTTCTCGTTATGATATATTTCTTCAGTTGAGCTTGGAACAAACACCATATTTACATTTAATTTTTGTAATAACTCAAGGTCTTTTTCAATATTAATTGGATAGTTTTTTAGGTCATTTTCATTATTGAATTGTGTAGGGTTTACAAAAATACTAACTACAACTTTGTCAGATTGCTTTTTCGCTATTTCTACTAAAGATAAATGACCTTTATGTAGTGCCCCCATTGTAGGCACAAACCCTACAATACTATTATCTTTTGCATTTACCCACTGCCTAACCCCTAAGTTACTGTAAATCACTTCCATAGCTTGTTTAAAGGATGGCAAAGCTACTTCATTTATTGGTTTTTGTGGATTTTTTTTTATATTTTTGTAGCCTCTTTTTAAATAAATCTGAGATTTAAACATATGGAAAAAAGTAGAATTTTATTTGTAACACAAGAAATTACCCCATTCCTTAACGAAACAACATTAGCAGAAACCGTAAGAAAGATATCACAGGGTGTTCATGAAAAAGATAAAGAAATAAGGATTTTCATGCCTAGGTTTGGTGTCATCAATGAAAGAAGACATCAGCTACATGAAGTAATTCGTCTATCTGGAATGAATTTGATAGTAAATGATACTGATCACCCTCTTATTATAAAGGTTGCATCAATACCACAAGCCAGGATTCAAGTTTACTTCATCGACAATGAAGAATTCTTTAAAAGGAAAAGAGTTTTTAATGATGAAGATGATAAATTCTTTAAAGATAATGATGAAAGATCTATATTCTTTTGCAGAGGTGTCGTTGAGACTGTTAAGAAATTAGGATGGAAACCTGATATCGTCCATTGTCATGGGTGGATGACTTCTTTATTGCCTTTATATCTTAAAAACATGTATAGAGATGATCCGCATTTTATAAATGCGAAAACCATGTATACAGTATATGATGACGGCAGAAAAGAAAAGCTATCTAAAAAATTTATGGACAAATTAGCCTTTGATGACATTCCTACAGATGGAATTATTCATAAAGACACTCCTACTGTAGATTCTTTAAACTATATAGGTGTTCAGTGGGCTGATATAATTGGCATAGGAAATGACACAATAAATCCTGAATTGGAAAGTTATATTGTAGAAAGTGGCAAGCCTTTATTAGGTTTGCAAGATGAAGATTGTTTAGTTGATGCACATCAGGATTTTTATGACAAAGTTCTCAGCGAGAATGGAGTTCTTGCAGATTAAGCCAAGAACCTTTCAAAGATTATTATTAAATACAAAACACCTAATACTTTCAGTAATTTTAATTGCTTTGGTGTTAGTGTCATGCAATAAAGTTGATTCTTTTGGCTTGCAAGTACAGCCAGAACAAGACCTTCTAGGTATTAATCAAACTGATTCTACAACCCTATTAACTTACACAGTAAAGGAAGATAGTTTACCTTCAGATGAGATAAACGGGCCTAATATGTTAGGATCCTCTAATGATCCTTTTTTCGGCACTACAAATGCTTCTGTTTATACTCATATTAGACTAGAACAATCTTATGATTTTCGACCTAATGGAACTGGTTCATTAGATAGTTTAGTTGTTGATTCAGTAATTCTTTATTTAGCTTTAGACGGTTATTATGGATCACTAGGCGCTCAAACATTTGAAGTTTATCAATTAGCAGAAGACCTATGGCTGGATTCTAGCTATTACACCAACTCAACTCTACTAACAAATACAACAGACCTTGTAAGTTCAGGAAGCGGAATAATTGATCCAGACCCATTAGTTCCTGGTTACGTAAATGGAGAGCTTGTTGATGAAGCTGTTTTAAGAATTCCATTGAGTATAAACGATTTTGCATGGCCAATTATTAATGAATCTGGAAACGCAACATTAAATGGAAATGACGGAACTAACGAATTCATTGAATGGTACAAAGGTCTTTTCATTACAACAAACAATTCTTCACCTTCATTGAATCAAGGGTGTATTTACTATACTGACTTACTTAGTTCTAATTCTAAAATCTCCCTTTATTACAGAGATACATCAGGCCTTGCTGCTGAGCATGACACTATACAATTTGATTTCAATTTAAATTCAAATTGTGCAAGGTTTCATAATGTAACTATAGATCAAAATAGTTACCCTGTAGGTGATCAACTTGATGATTCCACGCTAGGTCAAGAAACATTTTTTGTTCAGTCACTTGGTGGAGCCAAAGGAAAAATACTTTTCCCATTTCTAGATTATATTAACGATAGCTCATATGTAATAAATAAAGCTGAGCTCATCCTCCCATTTCAATTTTATTTCCTTGATGCTTACTTACCATCTACTGTTTTATACCTTACATCAGAAAATGAAAATGGAGATGACTCGTTTTTACCAGATTTTTATGAATCTGATCATGGTGGCGTTGCTGACCTTAATAACCATTACTATAAATTTAATATAACAAGATATGTTAACGAAATTGTCGCAGGGAAGTCATTAAACCTACCTTTAACGGTTATTACAAGTGGCTCTGGCATAACAGCCAACAGGGTTATTCTTAATGGCAACAATACTTCAAAAAAGGACAAGCCAAGATTGATACTTACTTATTCAAACTACTAATTAAATGTGTGGAATTGTAGCATATATTGGGTCACAACAAGCTTATGATGTGATTATTAAAGGATTAAAAAGGCTAGAATACCGTGGATATGATAGTGCAGGCATTGCATTACATAATAAAAGCTCTTTAAACATCTACAAGAAGCAAGGCAAGGTCTCTGATTTAGAATCCCATATTAACGGACAAGATGTTAGTGGCTCAATTGGAATTGGTCATACTAGATGGGCTACGCATGGACCTCCTAATGATGTTAATGCACACCCACACTCATCTGGAAATGAGAATTTTTCTTTAGTTCATAACGGAATTATTGAAAACTATTCTGTGATAAAAAAAGAGCTCACCCAAAGAGGACATGAATTCAAAAGTGACACTGACACTGAAGTACTCATTCATTTGATCGAAGATATCTATGAGAAAAATGAAGGATCATTATTTGATGCTGTTAGATTGGCATTAAATGAAGTTATTGGTGCTTATGCAATTGTTGTGATCAACAAAAACAACCCAAATGAGTTAATTGCTGCAAGAAAAAGTAGTCCTTTAGTAGTTGGAGTTGGTGAAGGAGAATATTTCTTAGCTTCTGATGCTACACCTATCATTGAATTCACAAAAAATGTTGTGTATTTAGAAGATGGTGAGATTGCTCATCTTAGCCTTGATCAAGGTTTAAAGCTTAAAACCATAAAAAATCAAGAGAAAACTCCATATATTCAAGAATTAGAATTACATCTAGAAGCACTTGAAAAAGGAGGTTACGAGCATTTCATGCTAAAAGAGATTTATGAGCAACCTCAGTCTATACTAGACAGCATGAGGGGAAGGCTAAAGCCTAGAAAAAATATGGTTGCACTAGGTGGCATAAAAGATTATGAAGAAAAGATCGTCAATGCTAAAAGATTGATCTTTGTAGCATGCGGCACCTCTTGGCATGCTGGCTTAGTAGGGGAATACCTATTTGAAGAACTTGCTAGAATTCCAGTAGAAGTAGAGTATGCTTCTGAATTTCGATATAGAAACCCCATAATTAATAAAGATGATGTTGTAATTGCTATTTCTCAATCTGGTGAAACAGCTGATACATTAGCAGCTATTAAGTTAGCAAAAGAAAAAGGAGCCACAATTGTTGGGATATGCAATGTAGTAGGTAGCTCTATTTCGAGAGAAACTCACTGCGGATCATACACTCATGCTGGTCCAGAAATAGGAGTTGCTTCCACTAAAGCTTTTACAGCTCAAGTAACTGTATTAACGCTAATGGCACTTATGATCGGCAAAAGAAAGGGCACTATTCCTGCTGCTAGATTCAATAGGTTATTAATTGAACTAGAATCTGTTCCTGAAAAAATAGAAGCCGTACTTAAACTTGATAATCAAATTAAAAAAATCTCAGAGAATTATAAAGACTCCAGCAATGCATTGTATCTAGGTAGAGGCATCAATTTTCCAGTTGCTCTAGAAGGCGCACTTAAACTAAAAGAAATTTCTTATATCCATGCAGAGGGATATCCTGCAGCTGAAATGAAGCATGGTCCTATCGCATTAATTGATGAACAAATGCCTGTTTTTGTGATTGCAACCAATGACTCAAGCTATGAAAAAGTGGTATCCAATATCCAGGAAGTAAAAGCCAGAAAAGGAATTATCATTGCTGTAGTTACAAAAGGCGACAAAGAAGTAAAAGCAGTTGCAGATCATGTTATTGAAATTCCAAGAATTGACCAATCGTTAGTACCCTTAATTGCAACAGTTCCATTACAGCTATTAAGCTATCATATTGCTGTAATGAGAGGTTGTAATGTCGATCAACCTAGAAATCTAGCCAAATCGGTTACGGT
>CAYSEW010000005.1:18939-131197 GCA_964430245.1 uncultured Flavobacteriales bacterium | reverse complement strand
AATGGATATGAATTTTTAGGCATCAATCAGTTTGCTGCAGTGCCCTATGCAAAAGCAGCTGAAAGAGTCATGTACCCATCACTTTCAACATTGGCAAATCATACACCTATTGATGGTCAATTCTCCTATTTTAATGAAGCAGGTATCCAAACTACTGTTATTTATGGCTGGAAAACATCAGGAAATGATATATATAGTACTATACTAGGAAATATGGGAATAGGTACTATTTCACCAGATAGCAAGCTTGATGTTGATGGCACTGTAACACTTTCTAATTCTTCTAGTGAGATCAATACTGCTAATACAGGAGCCGCAAATATGCTACCTATTGCATATGGCAAAGTAGATGCATCTGGAAATTTAGGTGCTAGTTCAGGAAATGTTTCAGCTGCATGGAATGCTACAAGCTCTGCCTATGAAATTACAATTACTGGAGAAAACTACACCTCACAGGATTATATTACTCAGGTAACATTAATTGGAGGAATAGGTGGCTCAGTTGATGAAGTTTTCACTAATGATGCTAATGGAAACTTAGTAGTTTTTTTAAAAAATAATGTAGGAGCTGCTACATCAAGTGCTTTTTCATTTGTAACATTTAAGCCCTAAGGCCTGGTGTCCTCATAATTTCCAGGCTCATCCCTACTCAATCTTATTACAGATTTAACATCCCCAATATTAAAAAAGGTAACATGGTTCTTTTCTGTGCTTAATATAACTTTTTTAGAATTAACTACTTCTATTTGAAAGGTACCGTCAATGTATTGATCGGCTTTTAAATAAATCTGATCATGATCAAGTAATTCCCATTGTCCTGTTATAAAATAATTCAATGTATCATAAGTATAATACTCACCTCTTAACAAACCATTTTCAAGCATATAAACCTTGTAAATACCATTTCCATCTTCATAATTATCCAAGATGCTTCCCATCTGATTAACTGATCCACCATCAATTTCTACACCATCTATATACCATATTCCTTTTACCATAAAATTATGATGGACTTTATAGCATCCATTAACAACCAACAAGAAAAGAGCAATAAAAAGAGAAAAGAATAATTTTTTCATTACATGAATTTTCATTATCCGAATATAATAAATTTTCAATTGTTTTATATTTACCAAACAAGATTGAATATGATTGAGTTTTTAACAGCCTATAAATTGATATTTCTTTACTTATCAATTCCTTTCACAAGTGCATTTGTTGGATGGATCACTAATGTATTGGCAATTAAGATGACATTCTATCCCTTAGAATTTATTGGTATTCGTCCTTTTTTCGGATGGCAGGGGATTATACCAAGTAAAGCAGTTAAAATGTCTTCAATATCTGTTGACCTATGGACAACTAAACTCGTAAGTGTTAAAGATCTTTTTGAGCAGATAGACCCGAAAAAAGTAGCTAAAGAAATGAGACCTGAATTTGATCGTATATCTAAAGAGATCATGGATGAGATCATGGAAGAACAAGCTCCTGAGGCATGGACTAAGATCCCTGAACCTATTAAAAAAGTGATCTACGCTAGAATTTCTAGGGATATGCCTGAAATAGTCACTGAAATAATGACTGATATCAAAGAGAATATTGAGGATATTTTTGATATCAAGCAGATGGTAATTAAAAGACTTACCACTGATAAAGAATTATTAAATGAAATGTTCCTTCAATGTGGAAGAGAAGAGTTTAAATTCATTGAAAGGTCAGGGTTTTATTTTGGATTTGTATTTGGTATTATTCAAATGCTTGTATGGTATTTTTTTCCTGCCTACTGGATATTACCACTCTTTGGATTATTAGTTGGCTTTGCTACTAATTGGTTAGCATTAAAGCTAATTTTTCAACCCGTAGAGCCCATCAACCTTTTCGGGGTAAAATACCAGGGTTTATTTATTAAAAGGCAAAATGAAGTGGCTGATGAATATGCTAAAATGCTAGCATACGAAATATTTACATTTGACAGAATCTTTGCGGCTATAGTAACTGGGCCTACAAAAGACAAGTTTATAAATCTTGTAACTGATCATGCCAATAAAGCCATTGATGATGCTGTAGGTCTTTCAAAACCATTGATCAATTTAGTAGCAGGAAAAAGAAATTTTGAAAGAATGAAAAATATTGTTGTCGAAAAAACCATTCAAGAATTACCTAAATCTGTCAGACCTGTTTTCCCTTATGCAGAAGAAGCCATGGACCTTGAAACCATTTTTAGCACAAGAATGAAATCGTTATCTCCAAAGGATTTTGTAGGATTTTTACGACCTGTTTTTCAGGAAGATGAATTTAAGCTGATCCTAGTTGGTGCTGTTCTGGGCATGCTAGCAGGCTTAGGGCAACTATTCTTAGTTTTTGGTGGAGTTTAATATTTAAATAATGAATTGTTCATAATTGATCATTAAATCATTCTAATTATATTGATCTACTTGATAATTTAGTCAACTGATGAAATGGAGTTATTTTACAATTTTATTATCTACTATATTATTACTTGAATTTTGTTCACCCTACTCTTCTAATAATAACGATACTCTAGGAGCTTCTAAAGTAGAATTAGAATTAAAAGTAGACAGCACTGCTTATTATGACAGTTTATTTGCTCCTTTACGTCATTCTCTAGACACTTTTTTCAATAAAAAATTTAAATACGGACAATTTAATGGAAGTGTTCTTTTTGCTGAAAAAGGCAGAATTATCATTAACAAATCATATGGGTTTACTGATCTTAAAAATAAAGATACATTAACATTAGAGCACACTTTTCAGCTAGCATCTGCTTCTAAACCATTTACTGCGATAGCTATACTTCAGCTGTATGAAAAAGGATTGATTAATTTAGATGATTCTATTAATAAATTTTTTCCGGAATTTCCCTATCATGGTATTGACATTCATCAATTATTATGTCATCGATCTGGTTTAAGTCAGTATACTCATTTTTGTGATGCTCCTGACACAATATGGCCAGATAAAAACATAACAATATTCAATAAAAATGTTATTGATATTATGTCTAGAATAGTTCCTTTAATCAATTACCCACCAGACAAAAAATACTATTACTGTAATACTAATTATGTCCTATTAGCATCGATTGTAGAGAAAGTTTCGGGGTTAACTTTTGAAAACTATCTGAATGAAAATATTTTTAAGCCAATTCAAATGAAAAGCACTAAGCTTTTTAATAGGGATAATTTCAATCAATTAATCAAGCCCGTAAGAGGTCATATAAATTCAAAACAATATGCAGATAACACCTATCTTAATGGATGTGTTGGAGATAAAGGAGTTTATAGTAATGTAATTGATCTTTTTAATTTTGACAGAGCATTAAATAGCAATATATTAATCTCTAACGAAACTTATCAACTTGCCATTAAAGAGCATAATGAAATGTTTAAGGATAATCAAAATTATGGTTATGGATTCAGGTTGCTATTAACTGAATCTAAAGGAAAAATAGTCTTCCATACTGGGTGGTGGAAAGGTTTTAGAAGCTATTTTATAAGAATCATTGAATCAGATGAAACCATAATAATTCTTGACAATGTGAAAAGAGGACCTTTCTTTAATATTGAAAATTTAGCAAATCTTTTACCAAGTAAGATTAAAGTGAATTAATAGCTTCTAATGAAGGCATGTAATTATTATCAAGATCAATGGCTTTTAAATAAAACTCTCTAGCTTTTTTCTTTTGCCCTTGAAATTCATAAACAACTCCCCTATTATGAATAGCTTGCACATATTCTGGGAATATTTCAATTGCTTTATCAAAATAATAACTTGCTTTATTTAAAGTAGTATCTTTTGAATAGGAATCCATATTGTCTGAATACATACCTATATATGTATTTCCAATATTAAAGTAAGCTTCAACAAATGAGGAGTCAATTGTTATTATTTTTTTGAAATACATTTGAGCCTCATTGTATCTATATGTAAAATGATAAAATAATCCAAGGTTTCTATAGGCCTCAAAACTATTCGGCTCTAATTCCAATGCTTTTTCAAGGTACATGATAGCCCTATCATCTTTTTTCATTTCCAACAGCATGCTTATATAAATATAAGGGTCATATAAATTGGGATCTAATTCAATAGCAGTCTGATATGATGATATTGCTCGATCCATGTCTTTATTCTCTTGATTTTTATCATAGCCTCTAGGATTATTCCTGAAATATAAAAAATCATAAATCAATCCTTTTAAATAATAGGCTCTAGCATTGGTCTCGTCATTTTTAATGACATTCTGAACTAAATTCATTGACTCCAATGAGTCTTTTAAATCTATTAGAATTTCAGCTTTCAATAGAAAAGCCAAATAATTATCTTGATCTAATTCCATCGCCTGATCTAAATAGATCTTAGCATTGTCAATCATTGATTGATCAGATTGGTTCAGGCCATAATTATACAATAGGTTGGCTTTTTCATAATTAAGCATTGAAGCTTCTGGAGATATCTTCAAAGCTCTATTAATATCTTCGATTGCCAATACATAATTGTTATTATTCCTATAATAGATAGCTCTTTTGTAATAAGGGTTTGAGCTTTTAGGGTTATTTAAAATTTCTTGTTCAATTTCAGATAAACTTACATCTCCGTCAATTTGAAATTCACTTAACTCTTCTTCATTTTCTATAGATTTTTTTTCTTTTTCCATTTCACAATGGACCAATAGAAAAACAAACAGTATATAAAATATTCTTTTATTCATAAAAATCCCGCTATTTAAATTAGCGGGATAAATATAACCAATTTGATGGCAAAGACTTTACTTAATAATTAACCGTAAAGAATAATTTAGGTTAAGGCATTAATGATCTTCTCTTCGAGCTCTTCAAGCAATTCTGGATTGTCATTTAGAATATCCTTTACAGCATCTCTTCCCTGACCTAATTTGGCGTCAGCATAAGAGTACCAAGATCCAGATTTATTAATGATATTGTATTCTACACCTAGATCAATAATCTCTCCAATCTTAGAAATTCCTTTTCCATACATTATATCAAATTCAGCTTGCTGAAATGGTGGAGCTACTTTGTTTTTCACAATTTTAACTCTTGTTCTGTTACCTAAAACCTTATCTGCATTTTTAATAGCAGATGATCTTCTAATGTCAACTCTTACTGAAGAATAAAACTTTAATGCATTCCCTCCTGTTGTAGTTTCAGGATTACCAAACATAACGCCTATTTTCTCTCTCAGCTGATTAATAAAAATACAGCAAGTGTTGGCTTTACTTATTGAAGAAGTTAATTTTCTTAATGCTTTAGACATCAACCTTGCTTGTAAACCCATTTGGCTGTCACCCATTTCTCCTTCAATTTCTGCTTTGGGAGTTAAAGCAGCTACAGAATCTATCACTATAATATCTAAAGCTCCTGATCGAATTAAATTATCAGCAATTTCCAAGGCCTGCTCTCCATTATCTGGTTGAGATATCAAAAGATTTTCAGTATCTACACCCAAGTTTTGGGCATAAAGCTGATCAAATGCATGCTCTGCATCTATAATTGCTGCTATACCACCTTTCTTTTGTGCTTCTGCAATAGCATGGATCGCTAAAGTTGTTTTACCTGAAGATTCAGGTCCATAAATTTCTACTACTCTTCCTTTGGGATAACCTCCAACTCCAAGAGCTCTATTTAATGAAATAGAACCCGCTGATATAACATCAAGATCCTCTATTGCATCATCTCCTAGTCTCATTACAGTACCTTTGCCATAAGATTTATCTAATCTATCTAATGTAGCTTGTAATGCCTTTAATTTTTCTTGTTTTACTTCTGCCATTTTATTAGTTTTTTCTCCAAATATGATACATTAACCACGTAAAGTTGTTACGTTCTATTGATTTACTTCCATTGCCTCAAGAATTTGCTCAGTGTGTGCTTTAGTTTTAACTTTTTCAAAAACCTTAACAATCTTATTATTTTCTATAATAAATGTTTTTCTGTGTATTCCAATATACGAACGACCCATAAATTTTTTAGGTCCCCAACAACCAAAAGCTTGTAATATTTCCTTTTCAGTATCTGCAATTAATGGAAAAGGTAGTTCGTATTTGTTTATAAATTTTTGATGTCTTGTTTCTGAGTCAGCGCTAACACCTATTATTGCATAACCTTTTTCAATTAAAAGTTCATAATTATCCCTTAAATTACAAGCTTCCATAGTACAACCTGGTGTATTGTCTTTTGGATAAAAGAACAAAACAAGCTTCTTGCCTTTAAAATCTAATAATTTAATAGTATTACCATTTTGATCCTTACCTTCAAAGTTAGGAGCATCATTGCCTTCAACTAGTTCACTCATACTTGTTTGTAAATTTTTATAGCAAAGTAGCAAATAAGCGAGATTATTAGCAATTATTGTAGTATGAACTTATCAACAGATTTATTATAAAATACTCTATTTATGGATTTTAACAAAATAACCGAAAATGAATCTAATCATAATGACCTTGAAAAAAAATCGGTTCATGAATTGTTGACACTGATCAATCAAGAGGATGAAAAGATATCAAATGCCATTCAACAAATCATCCCATCAATTGAGCAATTTACAGTCAAAATTGTAGAAAGAATGAAAAATGGAGGAAGGTTATTCTATATTGGTGCAGGAACAAGTGGAAGATTAGGTATTGTTGATGCTAGTGAATGTCCTCCAACTTTTGGAGTACCTCATGGTATGGTCATCGGTATAATTGCTGGAGGTGATCAAGCCATTAGAAAAGCTGTTGAGTTCGCTGAAGACAATTATGAGCAAGGATGGTTTGACCTTCAGGAACATGAAATAAACGAATTAGACAGTGTCATAGGAATTGCTGCATCTGGAACAACTCCCTATGTAATTGGCGCCATTGAAAAATGTAAGGAAGTAGGAATACTTAATGGTGGCATTACATGCAATCCAGGTAGTCCATTGGCATTAAAAACAGCTCATCCTATAATTCCAATTGTAGGTCCTGAATTTGTAACTGGAAGTACAAGAATGAAATCAGGAACTGCTCAAAAGCTCATACTTAATATGATATCTACATCTGTAATGATCCAACTTGGAAGAGTAAAAGGTAATAGAATGGTAGATATGCAGCTTAGCAACAACAAATTAGTAGATAGAGGCACAAAAATGGTAATGGAAGTGCTTAATGTTAATTATGATAAAGCAAATCTAATTCTAAAGAAATACGGTAGCGTTAGAAGAGCTATTCAGAAAGGGAAATAACTATTAATTATACATTCATTAGCCCAGGATTGTTTTCCTTAGCTAATTTAATGATCATATCCATTATTTGTTTCAAAGAATTTTCTCCTTTATTACTCATAATGATTTCATAACTAATTTTATTATTTGTTCCTTTAATTTCAAATGAATTAAACAAGCTCATTATATCACGAAATATTTCTAATCCACCTTCTCTCTCTAAAGTGGAAGTAACAATATCAGGATAACTAGAAGCATCAGTATTAAAATAACAATAAACTGGATAATCAATTGAATTGATCTTACTATAGGTACTCAATGAACCAGCTACATTTAGCTTATTCATTAATTCTTGTGGTGAACCTAAAAATAATTTATTGTCCTTTAATAATAAATGAACATCATTTTCAATCTCAATCACCTGATCTTTAACAACATTTACAGGAGCATTTGCCATTAATTTCATTAATGCAGATTGGTCATTAATTCCTAAAGTAAATAAAAAGCTAGGTACTGGTTCTTTAGATGGAGAATCATAACCATATTCATCCATTTCATCAAAAAAGTCATCTTCCCACTCACCAAAATCATCACTAAACTCCTGTTCTATACTATTTTCAGGTTCAAGGATATCGATGATAGAAATAGCTAATTCACCATTAAAGATGTTAAATATTTCATTTTCTGAAAGCCCAATTTGAGTTAAAAAATCATTAAAATCATTATAAACATCCAAGTTGGAATTAAGCATCGGCTTTAAAAAAGAAATGTAAGTATCCAAATCAATGTTAGCAAATGCTGAAGCGATCATTCGATCATTATCAGTTAAATAATTTAAATATTCAGCGCCAACTGGCTGATCTTTTAAATACTTAAAACCATTGCCATTATTGATCATTTTAAGATCCATTATAATTTCACCATTATTGAAATTAGCTGTACTTACCATTGTATAATCCATTAACTTTAAAAACTCTTCATTAGAATATAGCTCTGTTAATTCATTATTCATGTTTATATTCTTAATAAAATCCATGTAAGACTTCATATTCATATACATGTTAATATCATCGTCTCTTTTTAAATAAGCTAATAATTGATCATCAGCTTCCACGTCTTTATTTCTAGCATCTAATAGCTTTTTAATCTTATTTTTTAATTGATTTACATCTGATCTTCTTCTATCAGAAACAGCTGCGATTAAGTGTTGATCATCCCATCCAAACACAACTCCATCAGAAGTTTTTAAAAACTCATAACCATCTTCATTATCAGTTCTTCCACCAAGATACATATGAAGATTAGTTGCAATTTTTTTTGCATCAAGGACATTAGCAAATGCAAATGCATAATCAAATTCTCCATTGTTATCCATAACAACAGCATAATGGTTATTACCTTCTAATTTAATACCCAAATTATCAGAGTCAATGTAACCCATAAACATGGACTTATACATTTCTGGGATAATATCAGCATCCATAATAGATGACTTATCCATTATCTCCATAAAATCAAAAGATCCAACAAATGCAATTGTTCCATCTATTGATCCAAATACATTGGACTTCCAATTTACATTTTCAACACCACCATTTTTGTCTTTATCTTTAGCTTTGTCATCATTACAAGAAGTAATAAAAAACACTACTGAAAAAACAATAGTAAATAAATAAGTTAATTTCAATGATTTCATAAATATTTAAGATTTAATTTTTAAAGAGTTGATGAAGATAAAGTGTTTGTATTGGATATACAAATTATTTTTTTAATTAAGGATCGCCTCTATTCCCGGCAACAATTTCCCTTCTAAATATTCAAGCATTGCACCTCCTCCTGTTGAAACATGGCTTACTCTTTCTGAAAGTTGATATTTATTAACAGCTGCAACACTATCACCTCCTCCAATTAAAGAAAAAGCACCATTATCGGTAGCTTCAGCAACAGCATGGGCAATTGAAAGAGTCCCCTGTTGAAATGAATCCATTTCAAAAACTCCCATAGGGCCATTCCAAAGAATTAGCTTTGATGAAGCAATCACTTTTTTAAAATCATTAATTGAGTGCTCAGCAATATCCAACCCCATCCAACCATCAGGAATGTCGTTAATTTTTACTGTTTTTTGTACCGCATTATTGGAGAATTTATCAGCTATAATTGAGTCGATTGGTAAATGAAGCTCTACATGCTTCTCTTTAGCTAGCTTTATGATCTCAAGTGCATTGTCAATATGGTCATTTTCAACTAGAGAATTACCTATGTTACCACCTAATGCTTTAATAAATGTATATGCCATTCCTCCACCTATAATTAAGTGGTCCACATTGTCCATTAATCTTGAAATGATGGTGATCTTAGATGAAACCTTAGCTCCACCAACAATAGCTGTTAATGGCTTTTCATTACTTTTTAATAATTGATCGACACTTTTAATCTCATTTTCTATTAAATAACCAAACATTTTACTTTCAGTAAAAAAATCTGCTATTACTGCTGTTGATGCATGTGCTCTATGTGCAGTGCCAAAAGCATCATTTACATATACATCACCATGCTTAGATAACTTTTCAGCAAATTCCTTATCTCCTTTTTTCTCCCCAGGATAAAATCGTAAATTCTCCAATAACACTACCTCCCCATTTTTTAAATTTGAAGTAAGCTCAAAAGCTTCTGAAGAAATACAATCATCCACAAATTTTACTGAACAATTTAAATAAGATTCAATCGTATCGACTATTTTATATAAAGAAAATTTTTCTTCCGGACAATTTTTAGGCCTTCCCATGTGAGACATCAACACAATACTACCTCCATCATTTATTACTTTTTTTAACGTTGGAATAGCTAATCTTATTCTTGTGTCGTCCGTTACTTGATTAGTTTGTTTATCAATAGGAACATTAAAGTCAACTCTTATTAGTGCTCGTTTATTAGAGAAATCAAAATTATCTATCTTCATTGATCGTATTGTTTAAGAAATGCAAATATAATATTTGGACAACAATCATTTAGCATTAATTTAGTCCACTTAAAAATAAATATGAAACTAATTTCTTGGAATCTAAATGGCGTAAGAGCTGTAGCTAAAAAGGGGCTGATCGACATGATCTATGATATGAACCCTGATATTATTGGGTTTCAGGAAACAAAAGCGCAAGATGATCAAGTTAGGGAAGCTTTATTTGGATTAGAAGGTTATCATATTTATGCCAATAGTGCCGAAAAAAAAGGATATAGTGGCACTGCAATTCTAACTAAAATAGAACCACTATCAATTACAAATGGAATTGGAATAGAAGAATTTGACAATGAAGGAAGGGTATTAACCGCAGAATATGATGGATTTTACTTTGTTACTGTGTATGTTCCTAATAGTGGTGGTGACTTAAAAAGATTGAATTACAGAGTAAAATGGGATGCAGTCTTCCTACAATACCTGAAAGATCTTGAAAAAAATAAACCAGTTTTTTGTTGTGGTGATCTTAATGTAGCTCATAAGGACATCGACTTAAAAAATCCAAAAGCCAATTACAACAGATCTGCTGGATATATGCAGGAAGAAATAGATGGTCTTGATAATTACATAGCCAATGGATTGATCGATACTTATCGTCATTTTTACCCAGATGAAGTTAAATATTCTTGGTGGAGCTATAGATTTAATTCAAGAATGAGAAATATAGGATGGAGAATAGATTATTTCTTAAGCTCATCATCGCTATTACCAACAATTAAAGATGGATTTATTTTAAACGAAGTTGTAGGTTCAGACCATTGTCCAGTAGGCGTTAATCTAAAATAGTTTATTTAACAGCTTTTTCTTTAGCTTTTACTTCCTCAACTACTTTTGACTGTGCTTCAATTTCTTTCTTTTTATCATCCTGATCTTTCTTATTCTGATCTATATCCTTCTTGGCCTTTTCAATAGACTTTTCCCAATTTTCAATATCTTTTTCTAGCTTTTCTTTATTTTTCACTAGACTCTCATGTTCTTTTTCTAAATGATGTTGAGTGCCCTCCTCCTTTTTTAAAATTCCTCTTATACCCTCTTTGGTAGATTTTACTGCAAAATCATACATTAAATCTTTAATGATCTTCGATTGTTCAGCATGTTGTCCAGAAGATAGAAAAGCACCTCCAAGGTCATAAGCTACACTCAATTCTATTCCTTTATCTGTTTCATTGGTTATTGCATATATATCAAAAGTATTCTCTCCCATATCCTTTATTTTTGCATCATCACCTTTCATTTCATTCTTCTTAGAAGAAACATTTGCTTTCATGTCCTTCATTTCCTTTTTCCAATGTTTTTCAACATCCTTGGATGAGCATTCATAGACAATAACTGTAAATGCATTGTGATTACCAGATTCAAAACCAACTGATTTTTCTGAAACACCTATTTTATATTGAGAAAAAGAAGTAGAAAAACAAAAGGTAAAACTGAATAGAATAAGTAATATTCTCATTTTGATATAGATTAGATTTATACTATATCAATATTATAAAAAATCTTGATTAATTAAAAGAATAATTGCTTAGATAAAGAGTCAAATTAAATATTAATCCAATTCTGCATGTAACGACTCATATTCTATCTGAAAATTCAGGTCATTTGACTGAGGAGCCATCTCTCCATCTTTAGTTAGATTAAATTTATAATCAGTTAATGAAGTAATTAAACTACCATGAATGTGAACTGGTTGGTATCCATCCTTAGTAGCATTAATCTCAACTTCTTTATTATCTTCAGAAAGATGTTTACAAAGAATTATTGCTTGTCCATTTTCATCTGTTAAAGTTTCGCCAAGATGCATATTTCCTTGAGTGATCTTAACAAAAACACCTTCTAATGGCACATTCTTTTCTAAGACAATCACTTTTACTTTAGAATAATTTACATTATACTCATCTTGATCATAGTCTGTCACATTACTTATAGTAGGATTTGCAACAAGAAAAATTAGGGTAAAAATTAAAGTTGTCATGATATAAATAGATTTAGGGTTTTAGAATAGTATATGATATAATTTGTAAAATAAATACTAGGTATATACTTAAAGATACAAAATATAAAATCAAAAAACCAAACAAATAGTCATTTATTTACCAACTAAAACTTTAAAACCCAAGCATCTAAATCATAAGCCGAAAGCGCTTTAATTGCCTCACTTTTAGAAGAGTAAGAGTTAATTTTAACATAGAATTTATTTTTAGGACCACTAAAAACAGCACTTTTACTATATCCTTCCTTTAATTTAGTTGCTAAAAAATTGTCGGCATTAGATTCAACATTAAAAGACCCTACTATTATATGGAATGAATCATTATCTATATTTTCATCTACATTATTGTTAGTAGTTATATTTTCAGAAATAATAGCATTATTAGTTTCATCAATACCAGTAGACACATTGTCGGAAGAATTTACAATTGACTCATTATTTTCATCCAATTCTTCATCATTAGAATTAACTAAAGCTCTTGAATCATCTTTTTCAATTACAACATCCTGATCTACATTATCCATAGCATCAGGTTTTAATGCTTCACTTTTATCAGCTATTTCTTTTTTTGTATCCTCAACCTTACTGAAAAAATATTGCTTGAACTGATCGTATTTTATTACCCCAATAATAACAGTACCAGAAATAATTAAAAGCATTGCAACTAAAAACAACTTTCTTTTCTTTCTAGGAGGTGCTTTTTCTTGATTTAAAGGTCTTTTCTTATCGTTAGTTTGAGGAACAGTAGCTTCTTCTTCTTGCTTTCCTTCTATTTCCTTATCTAGCTTAAACTTAGGAGGCGCTTCTGTTAAATTATCCTCTTTTACATTATTTTCTTTTTCTAATGCTTCTTTTTCTATAATGGTCTCTAAGATCTTACTTTCTTTTTCTACCTGATCTTTGACTTCTTTATCTAAAGGTTCTTCTTTCTCTTTCTCTTTCTCTTTCTCTTTCTCTTTCTCTTTCTCTTTCTCTTCTAATTGAATAGAAGGCGTAGGGATTTCATTGAGCTTTTTTTTCTGTTTTTCTACTGCTGAAATTACTGTTGCTCTTTTATCATTTTTAGTAAATTCAGTTAGCTCTTCAATATTATCTATCCTTTTAATCTCATCCTTTGCTCTTGTAACATCAAAATGGGTTGATAAATAGCCACTTTCGTATTGTGGAAGTACAACATTTAAGGAGGGTTCCTCCTCTATTTCATTTACAGTGTTTATAATTTCCTCTTTTGGTTCTTCATTAATTGTGTTTGCTAAAGAAGATTTTTTTGAAATTATTTCTTGTTCCCAACGGTATTTTCCATCACCTTCCAAATAAAGCGCTCCCATTCCTTCAAAAACATAGCTTCCTTGACTTTGTAAACTTTCATTAATAGATGACACCCATTCAACTACTTTTTGATCTGCCTCTTCCTTCGAAATACCTGTTTCCTGAATATGTTTAGAAAAACGACCATCATTAAATTTAAGAAAGTGATTAAAAGTATATTTTTTACCCATTTTAACAACAGCACCTATATCTGGAATAGCAACTGTTTTTACTTTATCCACCAACATTAAAAATTCAGCATTCATATTATTGTATTAAGATCAATTATATAAAACATTAGGGGTGAAATTTAAAATAAACTATTTATTAAAATAAAAGATTTCCAATAGAATTGGTTCCTTTATATAAATCTAACATTATAATATTGTAAACCAAAAAACAATTATGAAAATAATATTTACTATTTATTGTTTTGTTTTAATATGTTTTATTAATCCAACCATCTCTCAGGAAACTATCAAATTCGATGAAAAATCTGTTGTATTTACAGCTGAAATATCTGAACAAGCTAGAAAACTTTATAGAGAACTTAAATATAACCATGAGATCATAATTAATGTATTAACAAAGAAAGAACAAAAAAAATTTACTGAAAGAGATAAAATTAATTATAGCAGAGTTAGGATAAAAAAGCTTGCTGATTTCTATAAAGATTCTCTTGCAGTAGAGCCCTATGATCTATTGTTGCAATTTATTCCTTTTGAAATAAAAGGAAAAAAGGAGGATGGTTTCCCTTTAACAGGAGTTACCTGGACACAAGAAAACATGAAAAAACTTACTTCCAGAAAGGGTTATTATCAACTAGTAATTACAAAAAGTGGAAATTTAGTGGCATCTGGCTACATTAATGATACAATTAACGGAGTTACAAGAAGAATTTTCAATAAAGATGAACCCGTATATCTATATGGTAGATATACTCAAATTTATATTCCTGCTAATTCTTTCAATTGCGATTGTGAAGAGATTAAAATTGAATTAAAAGAATTTTTTACTCCTTCCGAAATGTTGTTGGCTGGTCTAACCACTACCAGCGGAGACAAAACATTAATGACTGGAGGAATGATCCATATTATGGCTTATTGTAATGGCAAAGAACTTCCATTGAAAAAAGGAACAAAAGCGCACATTAATTTTTTTACCATCAATGAATCTTTTGGTGTTTTCTTTGGAAAAGAAAAAGACAACATCATAGACTGGACTTTAGATAAAGACATTAAAGCAGAGCTGAATTCAAGTGAATTTTATTTTAATGACGAAATGGAAGGTGGAGGTGAAGGATTGTCAGTTTTAACCGATAAGCTAGGCTGGATCAATTGCGATGCTTTTGTTAATGAAGGACCTACTACAGAGCTATTAGTAGACCTTCAAAAACCAACTGATAGCACCTATGTTCGATTAATATTCTTAGATATAAAATCGATCCTCCCGGGCTATTTCACGAATTCCGAAAACTCAAAAGCATTTTTTAAGGATATTCCTAAGGGAAAAGAAACTAATTTACTAGTTTATAAAATCATCAATAAGACACACATACATTGGGCAATAGCAGATATTAAAACTGGAGAAGACACATTTATCACCGATCTTAAATACGAAACATCTACAAAAGATGAATTCAAAAAAATAGTGGATCAAACTTGGTAAAACTAAATATCGACATCATTCATAACTGACAATATATTATTACAAGATTCTCTGATCTCATCTTCGTTAATGATCAAAGGTGGAGCAATGCGGAAGCTTTGCGGATTAGATAAAAACCAAAAAGTGAGCACTCCCCTTTCTTTGCACCTTTCCACTATTTTTTGTACCAATTCGGCATTTTCCATTTCAATGGCAAAGAACAATCCCTTTCTTCTTATCTCTTTAATTAAAGCATGTTGTAGTAGCTCTTCAAACAATTGACCTTTTGCCTCAACTTGTTCCAATAAGCTATCATTTGCTATAATTTCCAAACTGGCCAATGCTGCCGCACAGCATACAGGATGCCCTCCAAAAGTAGTAATGTGTCCGAGCTTTGGGGAATGGGTTAGCTGCTCCATATTCTCTTTAGAAGAAACAAATCCACCAATAGGCATTCCGCCTCCAAAAGCTTTACCTATGGTTAGAATATCAGGTACAACATTAAAATGATCAAAAGCAAACAATTTCCCAGTTCTTCCAAACCCTGTCTGGATCTCATCAAAAATTAGAAGTGTACCTACTTCATCACATCTATTTCTAAGCGCAAGCATAAATTCATTGGATGGAATACGCACTCCAGCATCCCCCTGAATGGGTTCGATGATCACAGCAGCAGTCTTTGTTGAGATCGTATTAAGCTGCTCAACACTATTAAAATCAAGTAACCTTACTTCTGGGAGTAAGGGCTCAAATGCACTTTTCTTTTCTTCATTACCGCTAACACTTAAAGAACCATGTGTTGAACCATGGTAGGCCCCCTTAAAAGAGATCAGTTCTGTTCTTCCTGTAACTCTTTTGGCTAGTTTTAAAGCAGCCTCATTGGCCTCTGTGCCTGAATTAACAGGATAAAGCACATCCAAGCCATCAGGCAATAAATTGCATAGCTTACTGGCCAACTTAATCTGAACAGACTGTTTATATTCTCCATAAACCATAACATGAAGATGTTGATCTACCTGCTGTTTGATAGCTTCTTTGATCTTTGGATGATTGTGTCCTAAATTAGATACGGCTATGCCCGAGATAAGGTCTAAATACTTTTTATCATTTTTATCATATATATAGATACCCTCTGCTCTATCTACATCTATTCCCATTGGATAGGGAGTGGTATTTGCTAATGGACTATTAGACACAATTAAATATTGAATACTGTAAAGATAAATTAAAACTTACACCCTCACTCCCATCACACAAACATCGTCTATTTGTTCTAGTTCTCCCTTCCAACGATCGAATTCATCACTTAACAATTGTTGTTGCAAATCCACGTCTTTATCATAAATAGAAAGTAAAAAGCGTTTGAAGTTGGCGGCTTTGTATTTTTTAGCAGTTTCACCTCCAAATTGATCGGAGAATCCATCAGAAAATAAATAAATAATATCGTTCTTTTTCAAGCTGATCTTATTACTGGTAAACAAGACATTTTCGGCCGTGTAATAACCTACAGGTCTTTTGTCTCCCTTATATTCTATTACCTCTCCTTCCCTAATTAAATACAATGGATTTTTTGCTCCAGTATACATTAATTCATTTGTTTTCTTATTCAACTTACACAACATCATATCCATGCCATCTCTAGATTCCCCTTGCTCACCCTTTTGATCAAGTGATTCTTTTACCTTATCACTAACTCGATCCATTATAAGGTTTGTATCTTGGATATTGTTTTCAATGATCATTTCATTCAGTAATGAATTTCCAATCATGCTCATAAAGGCTCCTGGAACTCCATGTCCTGTGCAATCGGCCACAGTAAAAAACACATGCTCATTATTGCTGAAAACCCAATAAAAATCTCCACTTACTAAATCTTTGGGGTTAAAGTAAATAAAGCTTTGAGGAAGTACATCATTGATATAAGTTTTAGAAGTTAAGGTAGCATCCTGGATACGTTTGGCATAAACTATACTATCTGTTATGTCCTTGTGAGCTTCTTCCAACTCTACATGATTTTGTTTTAATCTCTGATGCTGATGTTGTATCACCTTTTTCTGACGGTTGGTAACTCTGAATCGATTATAAATAAACATAGAAAACAACAATACTATTCCTAATCCTATCAATAAAAATAGCTGCTGGTCCCTTTTGCTTTTAAGCTCTGCATCTGATTTGGCTATTTTTTCATTTTTAGCATTTATTTCTATTAGGTTATCTATACTGTCTTTATATATTTTTAACTCATATTCTTGCTTAACCTTCTCTTTTAATAGTAAGTCTTTTAAGTCCATTTTGGACAACGTATCATTTGTTTTATTATAAAGCTCCAGCATTTCCAACGCCTTGGAATCATTGGCTGTTTTTTTGTAAATAAGATAAAGTAAATTACTGTTGAACTCTATCCTTTCAAGTGCAATCAACTCATTTGATATGACCAAGCTTCTTTGAGCATACTTTTCTGCTTGCTGGTAATTGTTTTGAAGGTATTTAAGCATGGCAATATTCCCCAGAACATTGCTGGTTAAAGTTCTAACTCCAATTTCTTCACAGATCTTTAAACTTTTCATGTAAAAATCGACCGCTAAATCAAATTTCTTTTGTGCTTTGCACAAAACTCCCAGGTTATTATATGTATTTGCTAATCCTTTAAGATTTCCAAGATCTTGATGAATAACCAGACATTTGTTGTAACAATTTAAGGCCTCAATAAAAGCGCCTTTATTTTCATGAATTAAACCCATTAAATTTAAGCAAAATGCAATACCTTCTTTATTTTCAATTTCTGTATAGATAGATAAGCTTCTGTTCAAATATTCAAATGCTTTTTCAAAATCTATGTTTTTTTTATAAACATCTCCAATATTAAGTAAGGATTCAGCAACACCATTTTTATCTCCTATTTCCTCTCTAATTTTTAAGCTTCTGGTATAATATTCTAAGGATTTGACGTAATCTCCTTGGCTTTTATAAGATTTCCCAATGTTGTGTAAAGAAGTAGCACTGCCATTTTTATCTCCTATTTCATTATATAATTTAAAACTTTTGGTGTGATATTCCATGGCTATGCTATAATCACCTTGCTCCCAATAAATAATCCCAATGTTAAGTAAAGAAGCCGCAATACCTCTTTCTTCTCCTATTTCCTCTCTAATTTTTAAGCTTCTGGTATAATATTCTAAGGCTTTGACATAATCTCCTTTGTTTTTATAAATATTCCCAATGTTACTTAAAGTCCCAGCAATGTTTGTTTTACTTTGAAGCTCCTCAAAAACTTTTAAGCTCTTAGTGTAATAGTTTATTGCTTTGTTGTAATCGCCTTGATATTCATGAATAACTCCCATATTATTTAAGGTGGAAGCAATGTTTTTTTTATGACCTAATTTCTTGTGTATTTTTAAGCATTTAGCATAATAGTCTATAGCTTTGGAATAATCCCCTCGATAGAAAAAAGAAGCTCCTTGAGTATTCAAAGCAGTTGCCATATGATTTTTATTATTAACAGATTCTGCAAAATCATACTTCATCTGCGCAAAATAAAAAGCGCTGTCGGGCTGAGAAAACAAATATCCATCCCAGGCAATATTATGCATTGCTTTTAAGCGGTTGGTATCTGCCTGGCTTTCATCGTTCCAGACATTCCATAAGGAATCGAGGTTTACTTGGGCTATTGTATTACACCCAATAAAAAGTACTATGAAAAACGAAAAGAGTTTTTGCATGTACTAAAAGTAGATAATTTCTTCTTAAATAATACAAACAGCTATAAACAGCAAAACATTTTTACGATTAGTAAGCATAATCCTATATAAATTATAAATTCGTGAAAAATTAAAAAAGACAGACCATGCCAAAAGGAATCTATGCCATGCCATACCCTGCTAACGAGCCAGTGAACAGCTATGCTCCAGGTACACCAGAAAGAGACAGCCTACTGAGTAAATACAAAGAAATGTATAATCAAGAGCCCATTCATGTCCCTTTGTACATAGGTAGTGAAGAAGTAGAGACCAGCACCAAGCTAAGGATGTCTCCTCCGCATGACCACCAGCACACGCTAGGAATGTTTAGTATAGGAACTAAAGAACATGTACAAAAGGCCATAGATAGTGCGCTTGCCGCCAGAGAACAATGGGCAAATATGCCATGGGAACAACGTTCTACCATTTTCTTGAAAGCAGCCGATCTTTTGGCTGGCCCTTATAGAGACGAAATGAATGCAGCTACTATGCTTGGTCAATCCAAAAATGTTTTTCAGGCTGAGATAGATGCCGCCTGTGAGTTAATTGATTTTTTAAGATACAATGTTGCGTATGTACAACAAATCTATGACGAGCAACCAGATTCATCTGACGGAATACTTAATAGGCTAGAATACAGACCTTTAGAGGGCTTTATCTTCGCTATTACTCCATTTAACTTTACAGCCATTGCAGCCAATCTCTGTGCAGCACCAGCTATGATGGGAAATGTAGTTGTTTGGAAGCCTGCAGAATCCCAAATGTACTCAGCTCAAGTTATCATGAAGTTATTCAAGGAAGCTGGAGTACCTGATGGGGTTATTAATATGGTAGTTGCAGACGGACCTGAGGCGGGTGAAGTAGTATTCAACCATCCAGAATTTGCTGGTCTACATTTTACGGGATCAACAGGTGTATTTAAGCATTTATGGAAAACCATTGGCAATAACATCGACAAATACAGATCGTATCCAAGAATAGTTGGTGAAACTGGTGGAAAAGATTTTGTAGTGGCACATCCTTCTGCAGATCCAATGCAGGTTGCAACAGGAATCACAAGAGGAGCTTTTGAATTCCAAGGACAAAAATGTTCTGCAGCCTCAAGAGCCTACCTTCCTTCTAATATTGCAGATCAGGTAATAGAAAAGGTAAAGAAAGATGTTAATTCGTTTAAAATGGGGTCGACTGAAGATCCATCCAACTTTATTAATGCAGTTATTTCTGAAGTGGCATTTGACAGAATTGCTGGGTATATCGACTACATTAAAGAACAGGATGATGCTGAAATCGTTGCTGGTGGAAATTATGATAAATCCAAAGGCTATTTTATAGAGCCAACCGTAGTAACTACTACCAATCCAAAGTTTAGAACGATGTGTGAAGAGATTTTTGGACCTGTAATTACTATTTATGTTTATGATCAAAATGATTTTGATGCTACCTTAGATTTGGTTGATTCTACTTCCGAATATGCATTAACTGGGGCTATTTTTTCTCAAGATAGATACGCGATTGTTCATGCCATGAAAAAGTTGGAAAATGCAGCAGGTAATTTTTACATCAACGACAAACCAACAGGAGCAGTTGTAGGGCAGCAACCTTTTGGTGGTGCAAGAGGGTCAGGAACCAACGATAAAGCCGGTTCGTATTTGAATCTTTTAAGATGGGTATCTCCACGAACTATTAAAGAAACTTTAGTACCAGCAAAAGATTATCGTTATCCATTCCTTGGATAATCTACTGTAGATGATCAAAGCTGTCATATTCGACATGGATGGGCTGATCATTGATTCAGAGCCACTATGGAGAAAATCCGAAATGGAGGTCTTCCATTCTATGGGTTACCACTTTACTGAAGAGATGTGTCTCCAAACTATGGGTATGAGAATCAATGAAGTGGTAAAATTCTGGCACGATCAATTTAATTGGTCTAGTCCTACTATAGATCAAGTAATAGAGAATATTCAAAATAAGCTGATCGAGAATGTATTAAAGTATGGGAAAGAACTTGAAGGAGTTAATAGTGTTATTGAATACCTTAATCGTAACAACATCCTTACTGCTATTGCCTCCTCTTCTTCATTTAAGATCATCGCTGCAGTAACAGAAAAGCTAAAGCTAGAAGATAAATTCGACCTTATTCATTCTGCAGAAAATGAAATAGAAGGTAAACCCCATCCTGCTGTTTTTTTAACTACTGCCAATAAGTTAGGATTAAAACCTGAGGAATGTATTGTACTAGAAGATTCAAATTTTGGAATGCAGGCAGGGATCAATGCAGGTATGAAAGTAATAGTGATTCCAGAAAAAGACACACAACCAGAGTGGATGTACAATGCACATTACAATTATGCTTCTTTGTCTGAAATTAATTGGAAGGATCACATCAGTTGAGAGCTCACCTGCTCTATCTCTTTTCCCCAATCATAATGAGGAGTATCATATTTTACTTGATCTATCTCTTTTAACAGATTCCTTAAAAATTGCTGATGCTGATCACTTTTAGCATTAAATGCTCGATGAGCTATACCAGCTCTCACCTTTTCTACCTTTTCTACTGTTTTTTGAGTAGTAGAATTCATGGAATAATATATAAACTGATTCCATATATATTCGATCGCTTCATCGGATGGATGCAGCATATCTTTTGCATAAAAACGATGGTCCCTTAGCTCATCCAACATGATCTCATAGCTTGGAAAATAAAAGCAATTGCTATTTGCTTCGGTCAATTTTCTGGTTGCCAAATGTAAAACGGACTTACTCTGTGTATTCTGCACGGGTCCATCTGCCCAATGTCGAACTGGGCTAACAGTGAATACGAATGTTTTATCGGGGCATTGATCAATTACTGCAGATAATTCATGTACGATTTCTTCAATCAATAAAATTCTTTTGTTAAATGAGCTAGCAGGAATCTTATGGCAATTGCCAACGACACCCACTTTTGGATATTCATATACCCAAGCAGAACCAAGGCTTATAATAATATGAGAGCTATTATTAAAGCTATTTTTTAAATCGCTTAGCTGTTGATTCAAATCTTTAAGTAATTGACCTTTATCAAGATGGGTAATCACATTGTTATGATGCCAACTAAAATAACCTTCTTGAGATAGAATTACATCATCTATTGAATAAGCTTGTTGAGTAATGATCCTAATAAAGTGTTGAGCTATAGTAATGGGATTGTATAATGTGCCAAAAGGATGATGAGTATTAAATCCAAAATGCTGCAATTTTTTACCCATATGATTAATAAAACAAGAACCAGCAACAAAAATTTCAGAAGAATGATCCAGCTCAATTTGTGCAGATTTAATGGGTATTATTTTTCTAAAAACACTATCTGTAGACATCTATAAGAATAATTTAATTCAAAATTAAAGATTAGTTCATACATATTCTTAATAAGTTAAAATAATGTGAATAATTAGAACAAATATTGCATAGTTCTAATAATAGTTTCCTTAAATTTGGCGCATTAATTCTAATCCATCAATAATGAATGAATATGGCTTAAGACCTGAATCCGCAAACTTGGAAGAATTAGGTCTAAAGAACGTTTCAAATGCCTTTTGGAACTTAACCCCAGCTGAACTTGTAGAAGAAACTGTAATTAGAGGAATGGGCGTACTAGCTGACACTGGTGCTGTTGCTATTGATACAGGAGAATTCACCGGCAGATCACCAAAAGACAGGTTTATTGTTTGTGATGATTACACAGAAAATGCTGTATGGTGGGGAGATATCAATATTAAATTTAGCTCATCTAAATTTGATCAGCTATATGATAAATTAACATCTTACCTACAAAATAAAGATATATTCGTTCGAGATGCGTATGCATGTGCAGATGATCAATACAAGATCAATATTAGGGTTGTCAATGAATATCCTTGGTCTAATCAGTTTGCAGATAACATGTTCATTTCTCCAGCAATGGATGATTTAAAAGACTTTAATCCAGATTGGCATATTATTAATGCTCCTGGTTTTTATGCTGACCCTGAAAAAGATGGCACCCGTCAGCATAATTTTGCGATCATTAATTTTACTAAAAAAATGATCATTATAGGTGGAACTGGATATACTGGAGAGATCAAAAAAGGAATTTTCTCTGTTTTGAATTTTATTCTACCCTACGAAAAAGATGTACTATCTATGCATTGTTCTGCCAATGTAGGTGAAGATGGAGATACTGCTGTTTTCTTTGGTTTATCTGGAACTGGTAAAACTACTTTATCTGCAGACCCTAACAGGAAATTGATTGGTGATGACGAACATGGATGGGCAAAAGACTCTGTATTCAATTTCGAAGGAGGTTGCTATGCAAAATGTATAGACCTATCGAAAGAAAAAGAACCTCAAATATGGGATGCTATAAAATTTGGTGCTATTCTTGAAAACATCAATTTCATTGAAAACACATCTACAGTAGATTTTGCAGATAAAACTAAAACAGAAAATACTAGAGTAAGCTACCCTATTGACCATATAGATAATATTGCTGAAGGATCTAAAGGGACAAGGCCAAAAAATATATTCTTTCTTACTGCTGATGCTTTTGGAGTACTTCCTCCAATCTCCAGATTGAATAAAGGTCAAGCTATGTTTCATTTTATTTCAGGATATACTGCAAAAGTTGCTGGTACTGAAGCTGGAATTACTGAGCCTGTAACAGCATTCTCTGCTTGTTTTGGTGCTCCTTTCCTTCCTCTCCACCCTACTAAATATGCAGAAATGCTAGGAGATAAAATGACTGAAAGTAATGTTAATGTTTGGCTAATAAACACAGGTTGGACTGGAGGTCCTTATGGTGTTGGTCAAAGAATGAGCCTAAAGCACACTAGAGCTATGATAACTGCGGCTCTTAACGGTGAGCTTGACAATGTTGAATACAATACTCATGAAGTATTTGGTTTACAAATGCCTGCAACATGTCCTAATGTACCTGAAAATGTATTAAGTCCAAAAAACACTTGGGAAGACAAAGCTGCGTATGATACTAAAGCTTATCATTTAGCAGAGCAATTCGTTAAAAATTTCGAACAGTTTGCAGAAAATGCAAATGAAGAAATTATGGCAGCTGCTCCTAAAATTAAGCAACCAGCATAAATTACTTAGAATCTGTAATATAACATTAGGTCGAAATAGCCTAATTTAAAATCTGCATAATTTGTAGCAGATTGATATTCCATGTGCTGATCTCCAAATTTTTCATTTAAGAAAATATAATAGTTAAATTGAGGAACAACCTGGAAGGTGAACATAAATCGATCATTTAATAACCAGTCAAATCCAAATGACACATCTATTCCAGTAATTAAATAATCTATAAAATGATAACCATTGTAAACTGGACCCCCATTTATTGAATACTGAAAATTATTAGAGCTGACATCATTGGTAAGTATGTATGCACCTGTAGTGTCTTTTAAATAAGTCCTGTCAAAATAAATAGAAGAGTTATTCCCAAACCCTATAATCGCATCTACACCAACATGTACCCTTGCCCCACCATATCCTCGTAATTCTTCGAATCCAAATCTAAAATCATAATGCTCATAAGAATTATCAAAATATCGATTGTGTAAAGTAGTATCTGTAGTAGATTGAATGGAATAATAATCATATGGAAAAACATTACCTTCGGTTAAATAATTCATGCTAAACCTTAGGTTCTTTTCACCAAAGTTCCTCTTATAGCTTAAATTGACTTTTACATTAAAATTATCTTTTCCAGAAACAACTCCAGATAGAAGTGGTGTTATATTAGAGCCAAAATAATTCCTGTATTGTTCAAGGTAGGCAGAATCTATAACCTCTAAACTTTCTGTATTTTCCTGAGAATTTATAACATTCACTGTTACAAAAACACCTAGAAGTAATAAAAAATATTTTTTCATTCGAATAAATTTATTTGTTCTCCAGGCTCTTCATTTTTCTCCTGATCAACATTTTTCTTTTTTAAAGATAATTCAATTTCAATAGGATTGTCATCATTTACTGTGCCTATTACTTTAGCTCCATTAATATTATCATCAACATTATTAGCTGAATTATCATCAACAGGCTGATCAGTATTTTCAATTAACGGCCATTCTTCTCCTTCCTTAGTTGGAAGTAAATGAATTTCCTTCACTTTTAACCTTGTTAGTTGATTACCCATCGCTTTTAAGCCTTTAATATCTATGATCTTGTTCAGGTCTTCGGTTTTATCTGCAATATCCTTAGTTTCTTTTAGTCGCTTGTTAAATTCTATTTTAACCTTTGGAAGGTATTGTGTTGATGCTACCGTAAGTTCACATCCACTATTGTCTGGAATAAATAAGTTCTTTTTAGCTGTTTCTTCTACCATGAATCTTTTAACATAATAGATTCCTTTATCTCCATGATAATAAACACATGCAATGGGTCTTTCTGGATGCCATTTCTCTATAAAAAGCAAATCTTCATCATACTTATTAGAAAGTTCAAAACCAGTAAGACGATAATGACCCGATTTATATACAGTAAGAATCTTGTCTTCACCCTTAAAGGCGCCTAAGGATATACCCCTGCCTTCATTATTTAATCTTCTTACTACATCATCCCACCAAATTTCTCTAGCTGCCAATGTAGAACCACCAGTTTCTTTTAACTCCACTTTAGAAATAAAATGCTTTGTCGCCTGATTTCCTTTTGAATTCCTTCCTTTGATCATCAGCTCACCAAAATCAATATCAAATTTTAATTTTTTCAACTTTGGTTTAGGCCTTAATTTAACAGCTACAATTTCTCTTCTTCCATTAGGGTTTACTGAAAAATAATGAAGCTTGGGATCTTTACTATTTCCAGTCAGGTCGTATTCTTTATCTCTAGTAACAGCATTCACTGCAAACCTCTTCATATAAGAAGGCGCACCCTTTCCAGCTTGATAAATCAAATGATAAATTGTTCTTGTATCACCTTTTTTCCAAACTGCAGCATGAATAATTCCTTTACCTACAAACTTTTTATCTGCTATCTTTGTTACAATTACTTTTCCAGTAGAAAAGAATACTATAATATCATCAATATCTGAACAATCTGAAATGTATTCATCTTTCTTTAATGCCCATCCAATAAAGCCTTCTTCTTTATTTATGTAAAGCTTTTTATTAGATACGATAACCTTACTTGCAGCTATACTATCAAATACCCTAATCTCAGTTTTTCGCTCCTTACCTTTTCCAAATTTAGCTTTAAGATCTTTGAAATAATCAATTGCAAACTGAATCAAATTATCTAAATAATTCTTTACCTCTTTAATTTGTGCTTCTACTTTAGCAATGTTTTCATCTGCTTTAAATCCATCAAATTTTGAAATACGCTTGATCTTAATTTCAGTCAACCTTATTATATCATCTTCAATTACAGGTCGCTTTAATACCTTAATATGAGGTTTCAATCCTTTTTCTATGGCTTTTAGCACACCTTCCCAAGTTTCCTGATCCTCTATATCTCTGTATATTTTATTCTCTATAAAGATTCTTTCAAGAGACAACCAATGCCAGGAATTTTCTAGCTCATTTAAACGAATCTCTAGCTCTTTTTTTAATAATTCAACTGTTCTATCAGTAGATCTTTTAAGAATCTCAGAAACACCTAGAAATACAGGTTTATTATTATCAATTAAACAAGAGTTAGGAGAGATAGACAACTCACAATTAGTAAATGCATAAAGTGCATCTATCATTTTATCTGGAGAAACCCCTGTTGGGAGGTTGATAATAATTTCTGCTTCAGCAGCAGTATTATCTTCGATCTTCTTAACTTTAATTTTATTTTTCTCAGTTGCTTTAACAATAGAATCAATCAGCTGATCTGTTGTTGTGCCATATGGGATTTGATCGATCTTTAGTGTTTTATTATCGACTTTACTTACAGACGCTCTAACTCGTACTCTTCCTCCTCTTAACCCATCATTATATTGGGTGAAATCAGCCATACCACCATTTATAAAATCTGGAAAAATTTCAACTTTCTTTCCTCTTAAATAATTGACACTTGCATCAATAATCTCATTAAAATTATGAGGTAAAAACTTACAAGCCAATCCTACTGCTATTCCTTCAGCTCCATGAGCTAATAATAATGGGAATTTTACAGGTAAATTTTTCGGTTCTTTGTTCCTACCATCATAAGAACTTAACCATTCTGTAGTTTTTGAATTAAAAAGAACGTGGTTACCGAACTTTGTTAACCTGGCTTCAATATATCTTGGTGCCGCTGCTCCATCACCTGTAAGGACATTCCCCCAGTTTCCCTGGCAATCTATGAGTAATTCTTTTTGCCCAATCTGAACCATAGCATCTCCAATGGAAGCATCTCCATGAGGATGATACTTCATGGTATTACCTATAATATTTGCTACTTTATTATAACGACCATCATCTAGCTCCTTTAAAGAATGAAGGATTCTTCTTTGCACAGGCTTTAGCCCATCTGCCAATGCAGGAACAGCTCTCTCTAATATAACATAAGATGCATAATCTAAGAACCAATCCTTGTACATTCCAGATAAAGAAATGATCTGACCCTGATCGATCAGTTCATGATTTTCTTCATTGTTTTCCTTTTCAGGATTATCATTTTCATTTAAATCTTCAGTACTCATCATTAATCTACTTGCTCCTTATCTTCAACAAGGTCTTCTTCAACCTTTAGATTATTTATTATAAATTCTTGTCTATCTGGAGTGTTTTTCCCCATATAAAAAGTAAGTATATCTTCAATACTATATTCTTTATTTAAAAGTACAGGTTCTAAACGCATATTCTCTCCAATAAAGTGCTTAAACTCATCAGGGGATATCTCTCCCAATCCTTTAAATCGTGTTATTTCTGGATTTGCACCAAGGTCTTTTAATGCTTTTTTTCTTTCTTCATCACTATAACAATACCTTGTTTCTTTCTTGTTTCTCACCCTAAATAATGGAGTTTGAAGAATATATACATGTTTTTTCTTCACTAGATCTGGAAAAAAACGAAGGAAAAAAGTAAGTAATAATAATCGAATATGCATACCATCCACATCAGCATCAGTAGCAATAATAATTTTATTATAACGCAATTGGTCCATTCCATCCTCAATGTTCAGTGCCGCTTGAATTAAATTAAATTCTTCATTTTCATAAACAACCTTTTTTGTAAGTCCAAAAGAATTTAATGGCTTACCTCTTAAACTAAAAACCGCCTGTGTTTTTACATCTCTACATTTTGTAATCGAGCCACTGGCAGAATCACCTTCAGTTATAAATATGGATGTTTCTGTTCTTCTCTCATTTTTAAGGTCATTATAATGGACTTTACAATCTCTTAATTTTTTATTGTGCAGATTTGATTTTTTTGCACGTTCACGAGCAATTTTACGAATACCTGACAGCTCTTTTCTTTCTTTTTCAGATTGCTTGATCTTATACTCCATTACCTCTACAACAGCAGGATTTCTATGTAAGAAATTATCCAGTTTCTCTTTTAAAAAATCCATTACAAAACCTCGTACAGATTTACCATTAGGTTCCATTTCTAATGATCCTAATTTAGTTTTGGTCTGAGATTCAAAAATAGGCTCCATTACCTTAATACTTACAGCAGCAACTATTCCCTGCCTTATGTCAACAGGTTCATATTTGTTAAAGAAGTCTTTAATAACCTTTGCGATAGATTCACGAAACGCACTTAGGTGTGTTCCCCCTTGAGTAGTATGCTGACCATTTACAAATGAAGAATAATCCTCACCATATCCTCTGGCATGTGTAAATGCGACTTCAATATCCTCTCCTTCCAAGTGAATAATTGGATATAAAGGATCTCCATCCATATTGGATTCCAACAAATCTTTTAATCCATTCTTTGAGAGTAATTTTTTGCCATTAAAATCGATTGTTAAACCTCTATTTAAATAACAATAGTTCCAGAACATTTGTTCCAGGTAATCAGCACGGAAATGAAATTTCTTAAAAATCTCATCATCAGGTATAAACTGAACAGATGTTCCGTTGCCAACTGATGTCTTTTCAAGATTAAAATCTTCAACTACATTACCTCTTTCAAACTCTACCCGTTTTAATTTACCATCTCGAATAGATTCAACTTTAAAATAATTTGATAATGCATTTACAGCTTTTGTTCCAACTCCATTTAATCCAACTGATTTTTTAAAAGCTTTTGAATCGTATTTACCCCCAGTATTCATTTTGGAAACAACATCCTTTACTTTACCTAATGGTATTCCTCTTCCATAATCTCTAACAATCACAACATCCCCATCAATTTTGATTTCGATCTTTTTCCCATTACCCATCACAAATTCATCAATGGAGTTATCCATTACTTCCTTAACTAACACATAAATTCCATCATCTGGAGCAGAACCATCTCCAAGCTTCCCGATATACATTCCAGGACGCATTCTGATATGCTCTTTCCAATCTAATGACCTTATATTGTCTTCGGTATACGCTACTTTCTCTTCCGCCATATAAGTTGCTGGGATTATTCATCGTAAAAATAGACAATTAGGCAAGAGATAACAGACATTCTCTTGAGGACTTATTAACAACTTATTATGAATTTTATAAACATTAAAATCATCAATTACATGAATTCTAAGTAATTTCATTTTTTTTAAAATTAAACCATCTATTTATAACAATAGAAAATTGTAAATTACAACATTGTATTTAATGAATTTACTAAGCAAAATATACCTAATAATCTATTTGATTTTTTTATTAAATAATTTATTTGCTCAACAGCTCAATCACTACACATGCTTTGTCGATAGAATTGAAATAAGTAAATGGTTGAAAAATGGCAAAAGAAGCTTTGATAAAAATGGGGTAATTAAAAACAACAAGCAATATCATCCATTAGGTATTGTACATTATGGACTATTAAATCACAATGAATTCTTAAAAACAAAAGACTCATCATATTATTATAAATTACTTGATCAAATCAGCTATTTTAAAGATACATCTAAAATTGATTTAAGTGTAGATGGAAAAGGAATTGGTCTGCCATATAATTATAAACATGCAGACCTAACCCCTCCATGGTATTCTGGAATGACTCAAGGATCTGCACTCTCTTTACTTTTAAGATATAGAGCATTAACCAATGACACAGAGATTGATTCCATTATAGAAAAAATCGCCTATCAAATGATTTCTCCAGTAGATAAAAATGGTTCGATAGGCAAAACTTCTGAAGGCTACACATGGATAGAAGAATATCCAAATTCGAAAAAATCTCCTCAAGTTTTAAATGGATTTATTAACGGATTAATAGGGCTTAAAGAATATACTGATCACTTCACTAAGGATACTCTAGCAAAAAGAATTCATGATGAATGCTATGAATCTTTAAAACTTTGCTTAAGTAAATATGACATGAATAACTGGAGTAATTACAATAGAAAAAAGAACAGTAGGTGTACAGTATTGTATTTAAGGTATGAGATCATGGAAATGAAACACCTTTTTGAAATATATCAAGATTCAATCTTTCTTGATCAAATGAAAATCTGGTCATCTTACACAGAAGGAAAACCAATGAAAACGAAAAGAACTGATTTAAAGCTAAAAAGTTATTATCATGCAAAAAAAACAGCCTACTCCGAAACCACTAACACCTACTCAGTTAAATATAATATTGATACACTAGGCTATTGGTGTGATAGTTTAAATCAGCAATCTATTCTTAAAAAAATCAAAAATCAAAAAAGAAAATCAATCTTTAAATTATCATCAGATACTTCTAAAAGTATTAATTACATCATTTTAAAGAGTGAAAATGACATCGAATTAAAAAATTTATTCCTTAAAAATAAAAAGGGGAAATTGGAAAAAATAAACGCCCCTATCCATAAGAATAACCTTTATATTAAATTAAAAGAATCAGAAAAAATTAAAGACCTACATATTAAATTAAAACATCGTTCATCTTTTAAGCTTATTGATATCACTTTAAGTGAAATCAAAAAATATGAAATGCCTTTATTTTACTATTACAAAACAAATGAAACTTTAGTAAAAGGCAAATATGAATACGTGATAAACAATATAGCTAATTTAGAAGATATTACCATTTTCTATAAATCAGCTAAAAATGAAAATGCTAAAAAGCAAAAAAAATGGATAACTACAAATTGTATTAAAGGAGATAAAGGGATATTTGAAATAAATAACGACAATAAATTTCATGAATTCATGGTGGTCTATCAACCAACTCAAATACATTCAACTATAGGGGGAATTGAATTTACTAAACTAGAATAACTTACTTCAGTAAAGCAATATCCAATACCTCTTTTATATTACGTACAAAATGAAATTGAAGTCCATTTAAATAATCAGGCTTAATATCATCTACATCCTTTTTATTAGGAACTGGAAGCATCACCTCTTTAATGCCAGCACGTTTTGCTGCTAAGATTTTTTCTTTAATACCACCAACAGGTAACACATCACCTCTTAATGTGATTTCCCCAGTCATTGCTAGGAATTTTTTAACTTTTCTATTGGTCAGTGAAGAAGCTAATGAAGTAATCATAGCAACACCAGCTGAAGGTCCATCTTTAGGAGTTGCCCCTTCAGGAACATGGACATGCACATTGAATTTATCTATGTCATCCTGACTAATTCCAATAAGACCATTGTGTGACTTAAGGTATTCTAAAGCTATAATAGCAGATTCTTTCATCACATCACCTAAGTTACCTGTTAAAGTTAATTTGCCTTTTCCTTTAGTTAAAGAAGATTCAATAAATAAAATATCACCACCTGTTCTTGTCCAAGCCAAACCAGTCACCACTCCAGGGACATCATTATTTTTATATTTATTTATATCAAAAGAAGGTCCTAATATTTTCTGTAATTCAGTAACCTTAACAACTACATTATATTTTTCTTCGAATGCAATTTCCTTAGCTCTATTTCTTATCACCTTTGCAATTAATTTTTCCAATCCCCTTACCCCACTTTCATTAGTATAAGAAGTAATAATTTTTTCAATCACTGACTTGGAAAAACTGATTTGTTTTGATGTAAGTCCTAACTCCTTAATTTGTTTAGGAATTAAATGTCTTTTAGCTATCTCTAGTTTCTCTTCAATAGTATAACCATTGATTTGAATGATTTCCATTCTATCCCTTAATGCTGGTTGTATTGTTGACAACTCATTAGCAGTAGCAATAAATAAGACTTTAGAAAGGTCATATTCAATGTCTACATAATTATCTTGAAAAGAATCATTTTGCTCAGGATCTAATACTTCCAAAAGAGCTGAAGAAGGGTCTCCATGATTGGATCTTCCTATTTTATCAATCTCATCCAAAACAAAAACAGGGTTTGACTTTTTAGCTTTTTTTATACTAGAAATAATCCTGCCAGGCATAGCACCAATATAAGTTTTACGATGACCTCTAATCTCAGCTTCATCATGAATGCCACCTAAAGACATTCTAATGTACTTTCTACCAATAGATTCTGCAATAGATTTGCCTAATGAAGTTTTACCTACTCCAGGAGGTCCATATAAACATAATATGGGAGACTTCATATCGCCCTTTAACTTAAGTACAGCTAAATATTCAATAATTCGTTCTTTCACTTTCTCCAACCCAAAATGATCCCTGTCTAAAATCTTCTGAGCACGTTTTAAATTGAACTTATCCTTTGAATACTCATTCCAAGGAAGATCTAAAATAAGTTGGCAATAATTTAATTGCACACCATATTCAGCACCAGAAGGGTTCATTCTTTCAAGCTTATCAACTTCTTTATTAAATACCTTTTCTACTTGCTTACTCCACTTTTTTGACTTTGAATTTATTCTTAATTCACTGATCTCTTGCTGAACAGGGTTTTCACCAAGTTGATTTTGAATTTCTTTCATCTGTTGATGGAGAAAATATTCTTTTTGTTGCTGATCTATATCTACTCGAACCCTCGATTGAATATCATTTTTAAGCTGAAGGATCTGTAACTCTTTATTTAAATGCTTTAATAAAAGATTAGCTCTCTTAATCACCTCAGGTTCTTCAAGCATTTCTTGCTTTTCTTTCACCTCAGCCTGCATATGTGATGATATAAAATTCACCAAAAATGTGGGGCTTTCAATGTTTTTAATAGCAAATGATGCTTCTGAAGGAATATTTGGGGATTGCTTAATGATATTTAAGGCCATATCCTTTAATGAATCGAATAATGCCAATGATTCTTTATTGAATTTTTTAATTCTAACTTCTTTAAATGGATCTATCCTTGCAATAATATAAGGTTCAGGTTGAAGCATATCTAATAGCTTCATTCTTTTCTTACCTTGAATGATTACTGTATTACTACCATCTGGCATTTTAAGTAATCTTATGATCTGCGCGACAGTTCCAACTGAAAAAAGATCTTCATAGGTTGGCTCTTCTATAGAAGAATCTTTCTGAGAAACTACACCTATGATCTTATTTCCCTTATAAGCATCCTGGATTAACTTAATACTTTTATCTCTACCAACCGTAATGGGAATTACAACACCCGGGAACAACACATTGTTTCTTAAAGGTAAAATCGGAAGCTTTTCAGGAACCTTCTCTGTATTCATTCTATCTTCTTCTTCTGAAGAAATTAATGGAATAAACTCAGTTTCCTGATCTATGACATCAGAAAGATCTAACCATTCAGATGCTGAAAAAAAGTCACTCATTTGTATCTTATTTTGTCAAATTGACACTTATTTAATTAAAAACCTAAGGAAATAAATTTCTGTATTTTACTATAATTACAATGTAATACTCTGAAATTCAATGATCTTATATAAAATTACCATCATTTCCATAAGTATTACGGCAAGGTATATGCCAAACAATACTTACAGCTATATATTATTAATCAAAATTTCGATGTGTGTCAGTTAAATTGTGTAATAATTTTAACAACTCTTTGTCTTCTTCACTTAATTCCACATCTCTTCTATACATCACCAGTTCAGCTAATTCAATTGCTTTTTCAATTTTATAAGTTGTCATTCCATTTTTACCTCCCCACGAAAATGAAGGTATATGTTTAGGAGGGAATCCAGCATCAAAAACATTAGCAAATACTCCTACTACTGTTCCTGTATTAAACATAGTATTAATACTACATTTAGAATGATCTCCCATAGTAAGTCCACAATATTGAGTTCCAGTATCAATTACATCATTCTCTTTGTAGCTCCAGACCTTAACATTTCCATAATTATTTTTCAGGTTCGAAGTATTAGTATCTGCTCCTAAATTGCACCACTCTCCTATTATACTATTGCCTAAATACCCATCATGTGCTTTATTAGAATATCCTAAGATCACAGAATTATTCACCTCTCCTCCAACTTTGCAATAAGGTCCAAATGTAGTTGAGCCATATATTTTTGAACCCATCTTTATTACTCCATGATCTAATAAAGCAAAAGGTCCCTTTATCATAGATCCTTCCATGACCTCAGCATTTTTTCCAATATAAACTGGTCCATCTTCGGAATTAATAATACTGGCTCTCACTTTAGCCCCTTCTTCAATGATTAATTGATCTCCAAAAATTGTATTTGATGAATCAGGATTAATTGAATTGGTTTCATCTTTAATTAATTCAAAATCTTTTTCGATCTCTATTCCATTTAAGATAAAAATATCATGAGGTCTTTCGATAATATTAATATCAGCTTCGTAATTAATGACCTGATATTGATTTAATTTTTCTTCTAATTCTTTATCATTAGCTGGTATAGGAGTTATTGCTAGCACCTTATTATCTTTCATCAAAATACTTTGATCTTCTAAGCTCTGTAAAGCTAAAGTCAATTCTGAATCTGGTAATAAACCCGCAGAGATACCCAATCTCATCTCTGTCTCAATGGAATTATATTTATTTGATAAATAATCCTTACTTCTTACGCCAACAGAAGTTCCTAAATGTTTTTCCCATTTTTCCTTAATACTAAAAATACCTACTCTTATATAAGAAACAGGGCGTGTAAATGTTAAAGGTAAAAGACCCTGGTGTAATTGGCCATCAAATAAAATAATATCTTCCATGTTCTTTCAATCTTACATTTCAAATGTAACCATAAAAAACCCCCGAACAATGTCGAGGGTTTTAAAAGATAAATTTAATTAATCTTAATTATTTCTTTTTATGAGCAGAATAACGGTTCTTGAATTTATCAATTCTACCAGCGGTATCTACTAATTGCATTTTTCCAGTGAAAAAAGGATGAGATTTATGTGAAATCTCTAATTTAATCAATGGGTAATCGTTACCATCTTCCCATTTTATAGTGTCTTTTGAAGCAGCACAACTTCTACTCAAAAAAGCATAATCATTCGACATGTCCTTAAAAACAACAAGTCTATAATTCCCTGGATGTATATCATTCTTCATTTTTTCGTCTTTTCTTTAAAGTTTGCAAATTTAGGATTTCTTTTTTTATTAATCAATAGTTAAAATAAAATAATCAAATAAAATATTTTTAATAAGGATAAGTTAATAAACTTGCAAATAGTTTAAATAAATGAATATCTATAAAGTTCGAAATATAATTATCTACTTTTTATTCTGTTTCTTAATAGCATTTACAAGTCAATGCAGAAAACAAGAGATCTTAACTCATTCAAATGTTACATTAAGCTTCTCATCAGATACAATTCTATTTGACACACTCTTTACAACAATAGGTTCTACTACTAAATATTTTAAAGTTTATAACTCAAATAATGGCAAGATCAATATTTCATCTATTCACTTAGCGCAGGGCACTAATTCTCCATTTAGGATCAATGTAAATGGTGATGCTGGGGTTTTATTCGAAAATATAGAAATAGAAGAAAATGATAGTATTTTTATTTTTGTTGAGGTCACAATAGATCCTAATAACACTAATAACCCTCTGATCGTGGAGGATTCTATTATTTTCCTAACAAATAACAACCTTCAAAAGGTAGTACTTAATGCATGGGGACAGGATGCTTATTTTCATGTAAATGAAATCATTACTCAAAATGAAACCTGGAACAATGACAAACCACATGTAATCTATAATTATTGTGCTGTAGATTCCGCCAATTCCTTAACTATACCAGCTGGGACTACTGTACATGGTCATGCAAATGCTACTCTAATTGTTTATAAGAGTTCTCTTTTAGTGAATGGCACACTTGGGTCACCTGTTATTTTTAAACAGGACAGAATGGAAGATTATTTGCTTTATGACGCTGATAGTACAGCAGGACAATGGAGGGGAATTTACTTTTATGAACCTCTAAATAGCAAAATTGAGTATGCAGAAATTAAAAATGCAACTATTGGTATACAAATTGACACAGCTGCATTTAATAATAAAATTAAATTAAGTAATGTAAAGGTGCATAATTCACTATTTGCAGGCATCTTAACACAAGGAGCTAATCTATCAGCCGTTAACTGTCTTTTTGGAAATTCTGGTCAGTATTCTGCCTTTGTAAGTATTGGTGGTGATGTGAAATTTCAGCATTGTACATTTGGAAATTATTTTCAAGGACAAAGAAATTCATCATTATTTGTGTTTAAAGATTTCTATGAGTCGAATGCTGGGTTTCAATACAGGCCTTTCATTAATGCTGAATTTCATAATTGTATTGTATATGGCTCTAATGACAATGAATTTATAATGGACACCCTTGGCAGAAGCATTACTAGTGAGGCACCTAATGTTCATTTCACTAATACATTAATAAAATCTGAAGATCCTATTAACAATCCTGACTTTTTTACTAATTGTTTTTTAAATGACGACCCCGAATTTCTTCAACCAAATGAATGGATATTCAACATACCAATATCTTCATTTTCAGTAGATAAAGGCGCTTTATCTAATATTATTATTGACATAGACGGAAACACTAGAACCAACGGCAATGACCTTGGTTGCTATGAAGCTTTTTAAATATGATCTTACATCTAAATAAAAACACTCCAAAGAATATCATTAAGGACATTCAATTGTCTTCAACTACTTTTATCAATGAAAAGAATGATTATTATCAAATCATCAATTCATCCAAAAATAAAACAGCTTCTCATGATCTTTCACCTTATATAATTGATCAATTTATTTTTGACAATGACATACAAATAGCATCTATAGCATATGAACCCAATAGAATAATATCCGTAAACAACTTAAAAATTGGTAGAGATAGTAGTAATTTTGCAGTTATAATGGGGCCCTGTTCCATCGAATCAGAGGGGCAAATGGACAAAACTGCAAGGTTTTTATCAAAACTAAATTTAAATTGTATAAGAGGAGGTACTTATAAACCAAGAACATCTCCCTATTCTTTTCAAGGTCTTGAAACTAAAGGTTTGAAAATATTACAAAATACAGGAACTAAAAACAACCTTACCACTTTTTCAGAAGCAAAAGATGCAACCCATATAGAAGAAGTAATAGATCACGCAGATGTAATTCAAGTAGGCGCTAAATCTATGTATGATCATGGAATTTTGAACACTTTAGGTAAATCTAATAAACCTGTTCTGCTGAAAAGAGGTTTTTCAACTACCTTACAAGAGTTCGTACAGGCAGCAGAATTTATTCTATGCAGAGGTAATGAAAAAGTAATCCTATGTGAAAGAGGAATAAGAACATTTGAAAACAACACAAGGTTTACACTTGATCTATGTGGAGTATCTTGGTTGAAAGAGCATACTAATCTACCCATTATCATTGATCCTAGTCATGCTCTAGGATATAGGTATGGTATCAAGGACCTAAGTAAAGCTGCAATAGCAATGGGAATAGACGGTTTATTAATTGAAGTGCATCCAAATCCAGAAAATGCATTATCTGACGCCAATCAACAATTAAATTTTGAACAGGCTAATGAATTAATAGAAGCTATCAAGCCCTATTTAGAAATTGAGAGAAAACAAATGATTTAATCTATTTACCTTACCACTAAGCTAGTATGATACTTAGAATTTATATTTAATAGATATATCCCATCTTTAAAAGCTGCAACATCAATACTTATTGAATTTCCGTTAAAAGATTGCTCACGAATCAACCTGCCAGATAGGTCAAATACCTTAATATTATTTAATGTCTTATTGCCTTGTTCAAATTCAATATTTACTGATTGGCTTGCGGGATTAGGATAAACAATGATTTCATTATTAAATAAATGGTCTAAAGCACCTAACGGAGGGTTGATTAAATCTATTCTTTCATTTTCTAAAACTCCTCTCATAATTATAGATTGCTCCATAGTAAACATATTACTACAAGATTCAGAAGAATAATCCATGTGATTTTCAATCAGATCTGGTAGATCATTAGGGTCTACATTATTACCAATAGAGTCTATACAAGTATTTAAAGTAGTATCACAATCAAAGTTGCTCTGGTAACCTTGATTTGGAGTATCTAAACATCCATCATCTGCACCACAGCTACTACCACCAAAAAGTCCACCTCCATCACCCCAAATATGCCTTAAACCCATGTAGTGACCTACTTCATGTACAGCTGTTCTACCAATAAGATCAAATACTCCACCATTAGGGTTTGGATAAACGTTTGGATTGTTGCTGCCAATAGTTCTATAATCCAGGACTACTCCATCTAATTCAGGACTTGGAGCATTTGAATTTGGAGGCCAATTAGAAAGCCCTGCTGGGGGGTAAGCATATCCAAATAAAGCACCAAATAAATTATCTAATTTACAAATCCATATATTCATAAAATATTCAGGGAAAAATGCATCACTACCCCCTTGTGATGTTTGTTTAACATGATCTGGGAGACCTAATAAAGAAACTCCAAATGTTTCACTGGTTTGAACTCTAATAATATCATAAAGATTAAATTCAACATTAGGATTTCCAGCTACAGGATGAAAAATAGATCTTAAATTGGAAGTATCTGCATTCAATCTTTGAAAGTCCTCATTTATTATCTGTATCTGATTGTAAATAACACTATCATCCAAGTTTTCCAAAGGATCATTCCAAACTATATGCACCACAACGTTAACAGTATATAGCTGGCCAGATTTATTTGAAAATGACATTGCATTGTTTAATGTCTTGTTGTAAGCATTTTTGAATCCAGGATGCTGCAATTCAAGATAATCCAACACATATTCATGATCGCTGATTACTCCACTATTCCCTAAATGATAATCCATTGGGTCTTGTGCATTATTTGTGCAAATAAGAAGTTGAAATAACAATAATCCTATAAATATTCTAACCATTACAAATGTTTTAATTCTACAATATTAAAATTTAGTGATCTAATTTACATAGAAACTCCTTAACAAGCCTAATAAATACTTTTTCTGCTTCAAAAGCAATTTTAATGATCTCATTAATATCAATAGGCTTTAAATTTTCTGGATCACATTCATCTGTTAATATTGAGATTCCACAACATTTAATCCCTAAATGTCTGGCAGCAATCACTTCTGGTATTGTACTCATTCCAACTGCATCTCCACCTATTTTTCTTAACATCCTATATTCTGCTGGGGTTTCTAACATGGGTCCTTGTGCAGATACATAAACACCTTTTTCTAAAGCAATATCCAATTCTTTAGCTGACTCCTTTACTAATTCAATTAAATCCTTGTTATATGATTCACTCATATCAGGAAATCTAGGACCTAATTCTTCTTCATTATTACCAATTAAAGGATGAGTTGGAAAAAGATCAATATGATCAGTAATGAGCATTAATGAACCCTTATTGAAATTTAAATTTAAAGCACCAGCTGCATTGGACAAGATCAATACTTTAACACCCAACTTTTTAAATACTCTAATTGGAAACACAATTTCTTCCATATTATACCCCTCATAATAATGGAATCTTCCTTGGAGAATAATTACCTTTTTATTAAATAGTTTACCAAAAATTAATTTTCCAGAATGAAACTCAACTGTACTTTCAGGAAAATAAGGGATTTCATCATATTCAATAGAAATCTTATTAGATAGCTCATCAACTAATTTCCCTAAACCAGTACCCAAGACGATGCCTATTGATGAATGCATAACACCTCTTGATTTTAGAAATTCATATGCTTCATTGATCTTTAATAGATTCATTCCAGCAATCTTTCTAAGTCTCCAAGATCCTTTTGGTAGTCTATGTCATTTAACACAGGAAGAAGCTCGTAGTTGATTTTTAATTTCTTTAAATCTAAAATTGTATCTAATAATACATTTTCAGCGCTCCATGTCTTATTGAAAAACAATTCTTTATGTAAGGACTTCATTCCTAATAAATAATACCCTCCATCATTAGCAGGTCCAATTACTACATCTGTTTGATCCATTTTTTTAAATGCATCATTTATAATATCAGGATCAAGTTCTTTACAGTCTGTACCAATAATTACAACCTTCTCAGCCCACTGTCCAAAAAGATCTTTAAATGCATTGTACATTCTTTCTCCTAGATCATTCCCTGTCTGTATATTTTTTACAAATAATCGATCTTGAAAAATATCATCTTTTTCTATATACGAAGAGTAATAAATATGACGATCAACATCAACATCTAAACAAATTTTAGCCGTATATTCTAATAAGTGAATATATATCTTCAATGCATTTTGATGCCCAACCGATTTTGCTAATCTAGTCTTTGTCTCTCCAAGAATTGGATTTTTTGCAAAAATAATAAGTTGATTAGCAGACATGGTTAAGTGAATTACATATTCCTTCTATACTGACCACCAACTTCAAATAAGGCATCAGTGATTTGTCCCAATGAACAATGCTTACTTGCCTCCATTAATTCATTAAAAATATTTTTATTCTTAATGGCAGCATCCTTTACAGATCTTAATGAATCACCTGCTTCTTTATCCTTTCGTTGATGTAATTGATGCAACATTGAAATCTGATATTCCTTTTCTTCTTTAGTTGCTCTGATTACTTCAGAAGGAATAATAGTAGGAGATCCTTTGGAACTTAAAAAAGTATTAACCCCTATTATTTCGTATTCACCAGTATGCTTTAATGTCTCATAATACAAAGATTCTTCTTGGATCTTACTCCTTTGATACATTGTCTCCATAGAACCTAACACACCTCCTCTTTCATTTATACGATCGAATTCAAGCAATACAGCTTCTTCTACCAAATCTGTTAATTCTTCAATAATATAGGATCCTTGCATAGGATTTTCATTCTTTGCTAACCCTAATTCTTTATTGATGATTAGCTGAATAGCCATCGCTCTTCTAACAGATTCTTCAGTTGGAGTTGTTATGGCTTCATCATAAGCATTAGTATGTAAAGAATTACAATTATCATAAATAGCATATAAAGCCTGAAGAGTTGTCCTTATGTCATTAAAATCTATTTCCTGAGAATGTAAAGATCTCCCAGAAGTCTGAATATGATATTTTAGCATTTGAGCACGCTTATCTGCACCATATTTCTTAGACATAGCCTTAGACCAAATTCTTCTAGCAACTCTACCAATTACGGCATATTCTGGATCAATTCCATTTGAGAAGAAAAAAGATAAGTTTGGACCAAAATGATTAATATCCATTCCTCTACTTAGATAATATTCTACATAAGTAAAGCCGTTAGCTAAAGTAAATGCTAATTGAGTAATAGGATTAGCTCCTGCCTCTGCAATATGATAACCAGATATAGAAACAGAATAGAAATTTCTTACCGAATTGTCAATAAAATATTCCTGCACATCTCCCATTAGACGCAAAGCAAATTCTGTTGAAAATATACAAGTATTTTGAGCCTGATCTTCTTTTAAAATATCTGCCTGTACAGTTCCTCTTACTTTAGTTAAAGTATCTTTTTTAATAGCATCATAAACATCTTTAGATAATACCTGATCACCTGTTAATCCTAATAGCATTAATCCCAAGCCATCATTTCCTTCAGGTAAATCACCTTGATATTTAGGCTGTTCCTGACCTATACTTTTAAAAATATCATCAACTTTTTTCTGAGTTGCTTTTTGTAAACCATTTTCCTTAATGTACTTTTCACAGTTCTGATCAATAGCCGCATTCATAAAAAACCCCAACAGCATAGGAGCTGGACCATTGATGGTCATGCTTACAGATGTTGATGGATTAGAAAGATCAAATCCAGAATAGAGCTTTTTAGCATCATCTAAACAGCAGATAGAAACACCTGCATTTCCTATTTTACCATAAATATCTGGACGTATAGCAGGATCATTTCCATACAAAGTAACAGAGTCAAATGCAGTAGACAACCTTTTAGCAGGCATACCTAAACTTACATAGTGAAACCTTCTATTCGTTCGTTCTGGACCGCCTTCTCCAGCAAACATCCTTGTTGGATCCTCACCTTCTCTTTTAAATGGAAAAAGACCAGCAGTAAATGGAAATTCACCAGGCACATTTTCTTGAAGACTCCATCTTAAAATATCTCCCCATCCAGAGTATTTTGGCATTGCTACTTTAGGTATATCTATATGTGACAATGAATCGGTATGTGTTTTAATAGATAATTCTTTATCCCTTACCTTGAATTTAAAAACAGGAGCTTTATACTTATCAACTTTGCTATTCCATTCATCGATTATCTGCTGATTTTTTGGGTCCATCTCCATTTGTGCAGATTTAATTTTTTCATTCAATGCCTTCACTAATAAATCTCTATCATCAGTTTCTGATTCATTGATCAATTCTAATGTATGGTAGAGACTATCTAATTTTTTAGCTGTAATAACCTGCTGATTGACCCAATAATCATATGCACGATTACTTTCAGATATTTCAGATAAATAGCGAATCCTTTTTGGAGGTATTACATATATCTTTTCCGACATCTCCTCAGATATAGTATAACTTGATTTTAAAGATGAATTAGTTTTTTCATCAATTTTATCCATTATAGCTTTATAGAGTGTATTCATTCCTGGGTCATTAAACTGAGAAGCAATTGTCCCATACACAGGGATTTGGTCATCATCAATTTCCCAAAGATTATTATTACGTTTATATTGCTTCTTCACATCTCTTAAAGCATCTAGGCCACCTCTTTTATCAAATTTATTTAGAGCAACTAGGTCAGCAAAATCAAGCATGTCTATCTTTTCTAGCTGAGTTGCCGCCCCAAATTCGGGAGTCATCACATATAAAGAAACATCACTATGATCTAAGATCTCTGTGTCTGATTGTCCAATACCTGAAGTCTCTAGTATAATAAGGTCAAAATCAGCCACTTTAAGGATATCGAGAGCTTGAGTTACATGTTTAGAGAGTGCCAGGTTACTTTGTCTTGTAGCCAATGATCGCATATAAACACGATCACTTTTAATAGAGTTCATTCGTATTCTATCACCTAATAAAGCTCCTCCTGTTTTTCTTTTTGACGGATCAACTGATATTATAGCCATGGTCTTTTTAGGGAAATCAATTAAAAACCTTCTCACTAGCTCATCAACCAACGATGATTTACCAGCTCCTCCTGTACCTGTTATTCCTAAAATAGGAACATTCGACTTATTAGCAATCTCATCAATCTCATTTAATTTCTTATTATGTTCCTTCTGAAAATTTTCTGCAGCAGATATTAAATTACCAATAAGTAGAGGGTCCTTTTTATTGATGTTTTTCAAAACTCCATTTAAATCCTTACCTGTAGGAAAATCGCATTTTTGCACTAAATCATTGATCATTCCTTGCAAACCCATTTCTCTACCGTCATCAGGATGATAAATTTTAGTAATTCCATATTTATGAAGTTCTTCTATTTCAGAAGGAAGGATTGTACCACCTCCACCTCCAAATATCTTGATATGTCCTGCCCCTTTTTCCTTCAATAAATCGAACATGTACTTAAAATATTCATTATGCCCACCTTGATAAGAAGTCATTGCAATCGCCTGAACATCTTCTTGAATAGCACAATTAACTACCTCTTCAACACTTCTATCATGCCCTAGGTGAATCACTTCGCATCCAGTAGATTGAATAATTCTTCGCATTATATTGATAGCAGCATCATGCCCGTCAAATAATGAAGCAGCAGTAACAATTCTGATCTTATTTATTGGTTGATATGGTTGAATGTCCATTAACACTTAATTTTTAGACAAAAATACATTTTTGAAATGGCTTCTCAAATTAAAATGAATTGGATGAAAATAAATAGATTTACAGAAATTTTAAGTCATAGATTATGTTTTTTATAATTTCTAAAATCCTTTCATTTTTAACTGATCCTTATTTCTGGATCTTTACCTTATTTCTTATTGGATTGTTTAATAGAAAGAAGTACAAAAGAAGAAAATATATAATGGCTGGATTTATTTCCCTTTTTATATTTTCAAATTCATTTATATATAAATTTGTTTTTTCATGTTGGGAGGTTGAGTATCAGCCTATAAAAGTGCAGTATGATTATGGAATTTTATTAGGAGGAATGATCAGCTTAAATTCTACACCTAATAGCATAGAATTCATTAGTTCTTCTAAAAGATTATTAAATACAATTGAATTATATCATACAAAAAGAATAAATAAAATTATAATTACTGGTGCGTCAGGAAGCTTAATTTCAGATCTTAAAGAAGCAGATTACATTAAAACCTATCTAATAAATTCAGGTATTCCTAGTAAAGATATCTTAACAGAAACTCAATCAAGAAACACCTATGAAAATGCTGTTTTTACTACTAAATTAATCAGAAAAATAACGAAAAACAATATTCCTGAATGCCTTTTAATAACATCCGATTATCACATGAGAAGGTCATTGATGTGCTTTAATAGTTCAGGGTTAGCAGTAGATCCCTATTTAATAGACCTAGATAAAAAATATTTCGATCTTGAGTCCATCATTCTTCCACAAAGTCATATTCTGTTTGAATGGAAAAAACTATCCCATGAAATTGCAGGATACATTACTTACAAATTGGTAGGCTATATTTAATTCTTTTTGTAATTAGTAAGTAATGGTACTTTAATATTTAAACGATTATTCATTTTTTTGATAAATGAATTAAAAAACAACACCACTCTTTCTCTATTTTCACCCGGTTGATGAACATAGAACCAAATATTATCAATACCAAAATCAATTAGTACCTTAATTCTTTCTACCCATTGATCTATTCTATTTAAATCTGATGGATGTGAGAAATCTCCTACATATCTCACAAACAAATGATTGTTTATCAATCTAAAATGAGCTGCATCTCTTCTGCCTGGTGTATCAGTTATTACTGGAAGAATATTGTTGTCTTTAAATAAAGATTGCCACTCATCTTTCACAGTATCCTGAAACCAAGATTCATCCCTGAATTCAATAGCAAATTGCATCTCTTTTGGAAGATTAGAAACAAACTTTTCCAACTCATTCATCTGATTAGACTTAAAATAATTAGCCATTACTGCATAGCTAATACCAGATTTGTCACCCAATTGATCCAATGCAAGAATAAATTGATCTAACCTAAATCTTGATTGATCATCATTAATGTTTTTTCTATGTGTAATTACTTGAGGAACTTTTAATGAAAATTTAAAATCATTTGGAACAGCATTCATCCATTTATTGATAACTTCACTTTTGGGAGTGCCATATCTGGTTGCATTTACTTCAATACTATTAAATTGACTAGCATATGCAGCTAAAAAATCTTTTTGTTTTGTTTTTAAAGGATATAAGGTTCCTAGGTAATTTTTATCTGACCATACAGGTGCACCTAAATAAAACTTTATACTACCCTTTGTGTTAGCAGTATTGATTAATTTTATTGTAGTATCAGTAATATGCTGAAATCTAAAGTCTACTGAATCGAGATTATCAAGCTGTCCAAATTTCATTTTTTAAAATTTAAAATAAAAGTAGTTGAATTATTTAATGTTAATTTGTCTTTTGATTTTTCAAGAATATGAATTTAAAAAAAGTCATTTTAAAACCAGCAAAAGATAAATCTGTAAAAAGGTTTCATCCATGGGTTTTTTCAGGAGCAATAAAAACAGTTGATCCACATTGTAAAGATGGGGAAATTGTAGATGTTTTTTCTAATAAGGGAAAGTATTTGGGAACAGGTCATTTTCAAGAAGGTTCTATATCAATAAGACTCTTTGAATTTACTCAACAACCCATAAATGACAATTACTGGAAAGAAAAGCTATTAAAAGCATTAACATTAAGAATAAAAATAGGATTGGTAGACGCTAATGAAACCAATATATTTCGATTAGTTCATGCCGAGGGTGATGATCTTCCTGGGTTGATCATTGACTACTACAATGGAACTTCTGTCGTTCAGTGTCATTCAATTGGAATGTGGTTAATTAAAGATATCATTTGCCAATCATTGCAATCAATAGTTCCGAGTCTTAAAGCAATTTATGATAAAAGTGCGGAAACTCTTCCTTCAAAACATGTAGAAGAGCATCAAATTGAAAATCAATATTTGTTTGGTAAAAAAGATGCAATTTATGAAGGACTAGAATATGGCAATCAATTTTCAATAAATTGGATAACTGGACAAAAGACTGGTTTTTTTATTGATCAAAGGGAAAACAGAAAATTATTAGGAGACCTTTCAAAAAATAAAAAGATCCTTAATACTTTTTGTTATTCAGGTGGATTTTCAATTTATGCATTAAATAATGGTGCTAAAGAAGTGCATTCTTTAGATAGTTCTAAAAAAGCGATTGACTTACTTGAAAAAAACATTGAATTAATTAAAAATTATAAAAACAATCACACCTCAATAGTTGCAGATGCTATGGACTATATCAAGAATGTCGATGCAGATTATGATATTATCATATTAGATCCTCCAGCTTTTGCCAAACACATGAATGCTAGGCATAAAGCAATTCAAGGATATAAAAGATTAAATGCCAGAGCTATTGAACAAATCAAGCCTGGTGGAATTATTTTTACCTTTTCCTGTTCACAGGTTATTAGTAAAGAATTATTCAGAAACACCTTACTTTCTGCAGGAATTAATGCAGGGAGAAAAATTAAAATATTACATCAACTACATCAACCATCTGATCACCCTGTAAATATATTCCACCCTGAAAGTGAATATTTAAAAGGTTTGGTGATACAAGTTGATTAATTTTATAGAAAACAGAAAAATGAAAATTGTTTTTATGGGTACACCCGAATTTGCAGTTGCAAGTTTAAAGTCCCTTTTAAATAGTGAACATGAAATTGCAGGAGTAATTACTGCTCCTGACAGACCTGCTGGTAGAGGGAAGAAAATAAAATCATCTCCGATAAAATTATTTGCACTTTCTTCTGGTTTAAAAGTAATGCAGCCCACCAATTTGAAAAACGATGATTTTATTAATGAATTAAAAGAATTAAATGCAGATCTGTTTGTAGTAGTGGCTTTTAGGATGCTTCCAGAATTGGTATGGTCTTTGCCACCAAAAGGGTGTATAAACTTACACGCTTCTCTATTACCAAATTACAGAGGAGCCGCTCCAATAAATTGGGCAATCATTAATGGAGAAAAATTAACTGGAGTTACTACTTTTTTTATAGAAAAAGAAATCGATACAGGTAAAATAATAATGCAGAAAGAAATTTTAATTGAAAATAAAAATTTAGGTGAGCTTCATGATGAACTAATGGTGAAAGGAGCTGAACTTTTAGTTAAAACAATTAAAAACATCGACAACAATAGAATTGTGCCTATTTCTCAAGATCAATTGAATTTAGCTAATATTAAATCCGCTCCAAAAATTAATAAAGCTACGGCCAGAATCAATTGGAACCTTACCAATGAAAAAGTAAAAAATCTTATTAAAGGAATGAGTCCATTTCCTGGGGCATGGACTAAAATATACATTGAAGACAAAGAATTACAATTTAAAATATTTAATTGTGATTTATCTGATCAACTCCTTAAACCAGGTGAAATTCATTTAAATAATAGAGAAATTCATATTGGATGTTCAATTGGAAGCATTATCTTAGCAGAGGTTCAGCTTGAAGGAAAAAAAAGAATGACAGTAGCACAATTTATAGCAGGAGCCAGAATAACTAAACTCAAATGTTTATGAAGTTATTATTTACACTTATTTTTAATTTATCACTATTCAGTTTCTTTTCTCAAGAATTTGTAGGAGAATTCAATAAAATTAGACCTGATTCTACTTTCAGTAATATTCATGTACATCAAATCTCTACTGATAGTAGCGCTACTACATTTGTAATTTGGGTAAAAATGAAAGTTAAAATGCACAAGCACCTTGAACATGTTGAAAATATTTATGTTACTCAAGGTGAGGGTAAATTCCATTTAGGTGCTACAACTTATCATATAGAGCCTGGTGACCTGATCGTAGTTCCTAAAAACACCTGGCATGGTGTTGAAGTTACTTCTGATGTTCCATTAAAAGTAATTTCTATTCAATCACCTGAATTTAAAGGACTAGATAGGGTTTTCAAAAACTAATTCTGAATTAGTATCTTTTAATCAATAAGCTAACCACAATTAATTATCTATATTACTTAAAATAGGATTACAATAATCCGATTAAACTAATAATAGTGGTTAAGCTAAATAATAATAGATTTACATTGCAAATTTTATAAATACTAAAAGAATGAAAAAATCAATACTAACAACTACCCTTTCTATCTTATATATTTTTCAGTTTATAGGACAGAGCATAGTAACAGTTAATCCTCAGTATAAAAGCACTATACTTGAAGAGTTCACAGGAATTCACTGTGGTTATTGTCCAGATGGACATTTAATTGCATCCAATATGTACAATGCTAATCCAGATAGAGTTATTTTAATAAATATTCACCAGGGAAGCTTTGCGTCTCCAGGAGCTGGTGAGCCTGATTATAGAACAACATGGGGAGATGCAATTGCCAATCAAACTGGATTAACTGGTTATCCAGCTGGAACAGTAAACAGACATGTTTTCTCTACTGCACAATCTGCAGGTGGAACCGCTAATGGAAGAAGTACATGGTCATCAATGTCAAATGAAATTATGCAGGTTGTTTCTCCTGTAAATGTAGGGGCATCATCTACTTACAATTCATCAACCAATGAATTAACCATTGATGTTGAAGCATATTATACTTCAAATAGCGCATCCCCAACTAACTATATGAATGTTGTACTTACTCAAGACTCATTATTAGGACCTCAATCTGGTGGAACCAATTACAATCCAACTAATTATGTGGGGGCTGACTATGTGCATAGTCATATGCTAAGAGACATGGTCACTGGACAATGGGGCGATGTAATTTCTACAACAACACAAGGTTCATTGTATCAAAATCAATATATATATTCAGTACCTACAGATGTCAATGGAATTCCAGTTGATGTTTCTAATTGTCATCTTGTTGTATTTGTAGCTGAATCTTATCAGGAAATCTATACTGGTGTTTCTATTTCTGCTGATGGTGGAATTGATGATGGAGATCATGCTAAATTCTTAGGTGATTTCACTGGCTTAACAAATGAAGCAATAGAAGGAACAAACGGAAGCACAACTACCTTCTCTTTTTCTATTGATCCACTAATTAATGGAAGCAATGATTATATTTTTGATTTAACATCGGATCAACCAAGTGATTGGAATTCAAGCTATAGTGTAAATAGTAATTCATACACTACTCCTCAAACGATCAATTTAACAAGTGGAACAACATATAATATTAACATTGATGTAATTCCTGGAGCTAGCCCATCTATATCAAGCTATACACTAACGATGACTATGGTTAGCGACCCTAATGCAATACAAACTCAAAAAGTATACGTGATTAGTGGAATTACAGACCTTGTGGTAAACGGATCAGGTGGCAATGGATCAGGTGCTGGTAATGGTGCCGTTGACTATGAAGCTGAATTCATTGATGGCTTAATTCATGCCAATAACACATCATATGATGCTACAGGTGCTGCTGTAATGAATTTACTTTCTGGCAGTGCTGCACTTTCAGGAGTAAATAACATCTATTATAATATTGGATGGACCTTTCCATCACTTGCTGATGATGATGCAACTACATTGATGTCTTTTATGGACAATGGCGGAAATCTTTTTATAGCTGGTCAGGATATAGGATGGGATATTGAATCAGGCAGTGGATATGGTACTGCTACCACTCAAAATTTTTATGCTAACTATATGAATGCTTCTTATGTTGATGATGGAAGCACTGCTAATTCACAATACACAACAGTTACCACTGATGCAGTATATGGTAGCATTGGAAATTCAGCTGTAGTTGATGCATATGGTGGCTACATGTATCCCGATCAATTTGATCCTATAAATGGAGCTACTGCAATTTTTAATTACAATGGAGATGCAAGCAAGGTGGGTGCTATTAGATTTGAGAATACTGATTATAAATTAGTTTATATAGGCGTTTCTCTTGAGATGATTGGAGACAATAGTATAAAAGATGATATAGTTAAAACTGCACACGATTGGTTTTATGGTAATATTTCTTCAACTGAGGTTAACTTTAATGAGTTAATTTCCATTTATCCTAATCCTGCTACAGACCTATTATATATTAATTCCGAAGATCTTTATGAGGAATATTCAATTTATAACATACTAGGCAAAAAGGTAGCAAGTGGCAATCTAAGTCAGTCATCTGAATTGAATACAATTAATATTAGTAATCTGTCTAATGGAAATTACAGCATCATCCTTAGTACGGATGATCAATCTAGAAATCTTAAGTTTATTGTTGCTAAGTAATAATAGCCTAATTATAAAAAAAGCTCCTTAATAGGAGCTTTTTTTTATTGTAGAATTACATCTTCTTGTAATGTTTTCTTTAATGAAAGATAAGTTGGAAATGCTAATTTAACTTTTTCATTTACAGTAGTCTTAACTCCAGGTTCTATATAATACCTTTTAGGCTGATCTCTTAAGTTGTAATTACTACACATTACTTCACCATACGCACCTACAGACCTGATCACTAAACGATCACCTCTTTTTAAAATGGGAAGCTCAATGTTTTTCCCAAATACATCACTTGATTCACAAATAGGGCCAACTATATCATATAAACCATGTGACTCAATCTTTTTAGTTTGGTATTTCTGTATTAAATGCTGCGCTTTATAAAGTGCGGGTCTAATTAAATCTGTCATACCAGCATCAACTATAGCAAATTTTTTCTCAATACCCTCTTTAACATATAACACTTGAGTATATAAGCTTCCACATTGTCCAACTATTGAACGCCCTAATTCAAAATGAAGCTCTTGAAAATCTTCTAAGTTTAAATGATTATTGAAAACACTGAAATATTGTTCAAAATCTGGAATTAAATTTTTGTCAGGGTTATTATAATCAATTCCTAATCCCCCACCCATATTTAGATGCTTAATGAAAACACCTTCATCTCTTAATTCATCTAAAATAATATTCACCTTTTTACTTAACTCAATAAAATTATCCATATTAGTGATCTGGCTACCTATATGAAAATGTAATCCTGTAAGCTCTATATTAGCTAACTCTTCTATCTGTTCAACAACATCCATTAAATGCATAGAGGAAATTCCAAATTTATTTTCATTTAACCCTGTAGTAATGTACTCATGTGTTTCAGCATTTACATCAGGATTAACTCTTATTGCAACTCTTGCTTTCTTACCTAATTTAGTTGCCAAAGAATTGATCACTTCAATCTCTTGAGATGATTCAACATTAAAACAGCCTATATCACTTTTAAGGCCAGTTATTATATCTTGATCTGTTTTACCAACACCTGCAAAAACAATTTTTTCTGGTCTAAAACCACACTTAAGAGCATGTAAAATCTCATTACCACTTACACAATCTGCTCCAAGTCCTTTATTGGCAATCATTTTATTGATCTTTTGATCTGTATTTGCTTTTATAGCATAATGAACATGATAATTGTATTTATCTACATAATTATTCAGGTGAGCCAAAGTGTTCTCCAACAAGTTTAGATCATATACATAGCAAGGTGTTTCCATATCTATTTTTAATTTGATCCAAACCTATTAAGTAATTAGTTGTAATGTAAATAAATTGATATATTTATCATATATTTAACAAAATGTTAAATTTTTAACATGAAAACAATAAAAGATCACCTAACAGAATTATTAAAAGAAGAGCCATTTCTATTAGAAGGAATTAATGATGGTATTATAAATATATCAGCATTGTCAAGAAAAATTATGCCTGAAATTAATAAACTAACAGGTAAAAAAAATAATAAAAATGCCATTATTATGGCGATTAAAAGACTTGAGCTAGAAGAAGTTAAAGACCATAAAAGAACGCTTCAAAGGTCTATAAAAAAATTGGGAGATATAACAGTTAGGTCTGGGTTATCTGATTATACGTTTAAAAATTCGAAATCATTAGAACATAATATTTCTAAGATCTCTAAAGAGATTTTAGAAAATGAATTTGGATTTCATACAATATCTAAAGGTATACATGAAACCACAATCATTATAAGTAATGACATGAATAGTAGGTTAAAAAAGATCATGGCAAATGAAGAAACTTTATCCTTTATTGATGATCTTTCTAGTATTTCAGTTCAATTACCAAAAGAAAGCAGCAATGTTCCTGGGCTCTATTATTTTTTATTAAGTCAGATAGCATGGAAAGGCATTAGTATAACAGAAGTAATATCTACCACTAACGAATTCACTATTATTTTAAAAAATAAAAATGTAGGGTTGGCTTTTGAAACCCTAATGAAACTAAAGAATTGATGTTATCTTAAGCTAGCATTGATCTTATCTAGCACATCGGAGCCAGGACATAATTCTTTCTCAGTTAATTTATTTAAACCAGTACTAGAAGTATTTAAAATTTCGTGCAGATCCTCACTTTCAGGATCTAGGTAAATTAAACCAGTAGTTATATTACCATTATTTTGTGCTTTTGTCATTGCAGCCCTAGCAGAGTCTCTATCTGTAGGATCCCAATCCTTTGCTAATTTATCTAAGTGTATTAGCGAACCATCATGAAGTGTAATTGTTGCCTTTTGTCCTTTTTTATAATCAGCTTCAATTTGCTGTTTTTCAGGGACAAAATCCAATGCTGACGTTGCCTGAGCATGATCTCTGAAATAATCATAAGATTTAGTGGAACCTATATTGTTATTAAAAGTCACACATGGGGACACTACATTTAAAAAAGCAAAACCTTTATGATTAATGGCTGCCTTTATTAAAGGAATTAATTGAGTTTTATCCCCACTAAAACTTTGTCCAACAAAAGTAGCACCCAGTTCTAATGCTAAACTCGCCATGTCTATAGATGAAAAAGGGCTAGGAGCTCCTTTTTTACTTCTAGATCCCTTATCAGCTGTTGCTGAGTCTTGACCTTTTGTTAATCCATAGCATCCATTATTCATTAGAATATAAACCATATTAAGGTTTCTTCTAATCACATGAACAAATTGCCCCATACCTATAGAAGCGCTATCCCCATCTCCTGAAACCCCTATGTAAGCTAAATCTCTATTGGCCATATTAGCACCTGTTGTAACTGAAGGCATCCTTCCATGAACAGAATTAAATCCATGGCTATTATCCAGAAAATAAGCAGGTGTTTTTGATGAGCATCCTATACCAGACATTTTAGCCACTTTATGTGGCTCAATATTCATTTCATAACAAGCAGAGGCTACAGAAGCACTAATACTATCATGACCACATCCAGCACATAATGTAGACAAAACACCTTCATAATCTTTTTTAGTATAACCTATATTATTTACAGGTAATTCAGGGTGTACGAATGCTGGTGATTTATATGACATTTTAACTATTATTTAATACTAAATGAGATGAAATTCCTTTAATGATCAAGTCTGCAGTAATGGGTATACCATCATAATTCAATATAGAAATCAGTTTAGTCTGAGGAACACAAAGCTCCTTAACCAATAATGTTTTCATTTGTGCATCTCTATTCTGTTCAATTACAAAGATTCTTTCATGATCATCAATAAACTTCTCTACTTCTTTATTGAATGGAAATGATAATATTCTTATGGCGTCCATTTGCATTCCATCCTTAGTCATAAGGTCCAAAGCTTCTATTGCAGAATAATTAGTGGTGCCATAAAAAAGAAGAGCATCTGATGAGTTATTTTCTTTTTGAGAAAAAACTGGACCTGGAACTAGATCTCTAGCTGTCTCCCATTTCTTCAACAAACGATCCATGTTCTTTTTATATTCCGCTTCATTTTCTGTATAAGCAGCTTCTTCATTTTTCGATGAACCTCTAGTAAAATAGGATCCTTTTGTTGGATGAGTACCAGGGTAGGTTCTATATGGGATACCATCGTCATCCACATCTCTATAACGACCAAATGATTTTATCTCTTCAAGATCCTGAAAAGAATAAACTTTTCCTTTATCAAATTTTCTATTGTCATCCCACTTTAAGGGTGCTGTTAAATGATCATTCATTCCCAAGTCTAGGTCACTTAGAATAATAACAGGTGTTTGTAATCGGTCAGCTAGATCAAAACTTATTGCAGTCAAATCAAAACATTCTGTTGGTGTTGCAGGGAATAATAATACCTGTTTAGTATCACCATGAGATGCATAGGCAGCTGCCAAAACATCAGATTGTTGAGTTCGTGTAGGCATTCCAGTACTAGGTCCACTTCTTTGAACATCAATCAAAACAGCAGGAATTTCAGCAAAATAGGCCAATCCTAAAAATTCATTCATTAAAGAAAGGCCTGGTCCACTTGTAGAAGTAAAAGATCTTGAACCATTCCAGTTAGCACCGATAACCATTCCGATAGCAGCCAGCTCATCTTCCGCCTGTATTATAGCGTATTTAGATGTCCCTGTCTCAGGATCTATTCTTAATTTCTTAGCATAATTTTCAAAAGCTTCAGCAACAGATGTTGATGGTGTTATTGGGTACCATGCTAATACAGTAGCTCCAGCATATATAGCACCTAACCCACATGCCTTATTGCCATCGATAAAAATCATGTCGCCCACATTGTCTCGTCTTTCCAACCTAATGTCAAGGGGATGATTTAAATTTTGCTTTACATAGTCAATCCCTATATTCAATGCTTGAATATTAGCATCAATTAGTTTTTGTTTACCTGAAAATTGTTCATTTAAAAGAGTAACAACAACATCAAATTCAATGTCCAATAAAGCAACTAATGCACCTACATAAATAATATTTTTGAATAGCTGTCTTTGTCTAGGATCAGTAAAAGCAGCAGCGGATAATTGCATTAATGGGATGGCTATATAATTAATGTCATCCCTTATGAATTCTTCATGTAAAGGTTTAGTACTATCATATAAAAGATAACCGCCTGATTGAACTTCTTTTACATCCTGTGCCATACTTTCAGGATTTACACAAACTGTTAAGTCAACTCCTTCTCTTCTACCTAAATAACCATTCTCATTAATCCTCACTTCATACCAAGTTGGAAGTCCTTGAATGTTAGAGGGAAATATATTTTTTGGTGATACCGGAACCCCCATTCTAAAAATAGATCTAGCAAACAGTAAATTAGCACTAGCAGAACCTGTTCCGTTTACATTTGAAAATCTTACTACAAAATCATTTACCTTACTCATAATAACTACTACCCCGCTTTGGTTACTTTATATAGATATTTTTTCATATCCCATGCACTAGTGGGACATCTTTCTGCACATAAGCCACAATGAAGGCAAACATCTTCATCCTTTATCATTACTCTACCGGTCTTTAATTTATCTGAAACCAATAAGTCTTGATCAGTATTTAAGGATGGAGCCGATAATCTCTTACGTAAATCCTCTTCTTCTCCATTATCTGTAAATGTAATGCACGATGTAGGGCAAACATCCATACAAGCGTCACATTCTATACAAATATCTTCAGTGAAAACAGTTTGAACATCACAATTAAAACATCGTTGTGCTTCAGAAAATGCAGTCTTTACATCAAAACCAAGTTCAACCTCCATTTTAATGTTACTAAGTGTTTTACTTTTATCTGCATGTGGTACTTTATATCGCTGATCACTAGGAACATAACTATCATATGCCCATTCGTGAATACCCATTTTCTGAGTGATCAAATTTGTGAAAGGTGCTAATCGATCATTTACATTTTTAGCATTACAAAATAGATCAATTGAAACAGCTGCTTGATGACCGTGGGCAACTGCAGTTATAATATTTTCAGGGCCAAAAGCAGCATCTCCACCAAAAAATACATTTTTTATTGTGGACTGAAAAGTGGTTTCATCTACTATTGGCATATTCCAATCATTGAATTCCATACCTATGTCTCTTTCGATCCATGGGAATGTATTGAGCTGACCTATGGCGATTAAAACATCATCTGCCTCTATATAAGCATCTGGTTCACCAGTTGGAGTAAGGGATCTTTTACCATTTTCATCGTAATGAGCTTCCATCTTTTCAAAATACATGCCCACCAATTTTCCATTTTTATGTACAAATTCTTTAGGTCGATGATTATCAAGTATTGGAATATCTTCATGCATGGCATCTTCTTTTTCCCAAGGAGAAGCTTTCATGTCTTTAAATGGACTTCGCACTGTTACCTTAACATTCTCTCCACCTAATCTTCTTGATGTTCTACAGCAATCCATAGCTGTGTTTCCACCACCTAAAATAATAACATTCTTACCAATAGAGTTAGTGTGTTCGAACGCAACACTGGATAACCATTCAATTCCAATATGTATGTTTGCTTCAGCTTCTTTTCTACCAGGAATATCCAAGTCTCTTCCTCTAGGAGCGCCTGTGCCAACAAAAACAGCATCATATCCTTTGGACAATACTTCTTTTAAACTAGATACATAAGTTTTAAAATGAGTGTGTATACCTAAATCAAGAATGTAATTGACTTCTTCGTCCAAAACTTCAATAGGTAATCTAAAAGCAGGAATCTGACTCAGCATCATTCCACCACCCTTAATTTGCTCATCAAATAAATGAATCTCATAACCTAAAGGAGCCAAATCTCTAGCTACAGTTAACGAAGCAGGCCCACCACCTATTAAAGCGATCTTTTTACCATTGGGTTTAAATGGTCCTTCTGGCATATGCCTTTTAACATCCCCTTTATTATCTGCAGCTACCCTTTTCAATCGACAAATAGCCACAGGTTCATCTTCTACCCTAACTCTTCTGCATGCGGGTTCACAAGGCCGATCACATGTTCTTCCTAAAATTCCAGGAAAAACATTAGATTCCCAATTAACCATGTAGGCATCAGTATATCTTTCGGCAGCAATTAAGCGTATGTATTCAGGTACTGGTGTGTGAGCAGGACATGCATACTGACAATCAACTACCTTATGATAATACTCAGGATTCTTCGTATTAGTAGGCTTCATACTTATACTTCAAAAATTCTCAAAAATAGTAACTTGTCTAATTTATGTAATAATTATCAAAAAGAGTATTTAATAATTAATTAATATTAAAAGAAAGTTAGATTTCTACTTAATTATCGATGAATTCAATTAATACCTTTCTCTATATTTGTTTATTAACGATTTGCTCATGTGAACAAATAGCTGAAAATGACTTTAATATGACTAGTAAGGATTTTAAATACACCAATGAGCTTATCAAAGAAAGTAGCCCCTACCTGTTACAACACGCTCATAACCCTGTAAATTGGCACCCTTGGGGAAAGAAAGCATTGGAAAAAGCAATCACAGAAAACAAACCTATCATTGTAAGTATTGGCTATGCTGCTTGCCACTGGTGCCATGTTATGGAGCACGAAAGTTTTGAAGATGAAGAAATAGCTACCTATATGAATGACAACTTCATTTGCATTAAAGTAGACAGAGAAGAAAGACCAGATATAGATCAGGTTTATATGAATGCTGTTCAGCTAATAACAGGACAAGGCGGATGGCCTTTAAATTGTATTACTTTACCGGATGGAAGACCTGTTTACGGAGGCACCTATTTTAATAAAAAACAATGGCTCCATTTATTAAAACAGCTCGATGTATTTATCAATCAGGAGCCAGAAAAAGCCAAGGAACAAGCGAATACCCTAACAAATGGTATAAATAGTACCGAATATATACAGCTCAATAACAATCCGACTCAACACTCCTTCAACGATCTTGAGGATATTTTTAATCATTGGAAACCGAACATAGATTTCATAAATGGAGGAAACAAAGGAGCCCCCAAATTTCCTTTACCTGTAGGTATTCAATTTTTACTCGATTATCATTGTTTATCTAATAATGAAGAAGCGCTTAAAGCTGTCACTACTTCTCTAGATAAAATGGCTAGTGGAGGAATCTACGATCACATTGGTGGTGGTTTTGCAAGGTATAGTACGGATGCCATATGGAAAGTGCCTCATTTCGAGAAAATGCTTTATGACAATGCACAGCTTGTTAGCTTGTATGCTAATGCGTATCAATTCACTAAAAATGAGCATTATAAAACCATTATTACCGAGACGCTTGAATTCATTGAAAGAGAAATGACTTCCGATGAAGGTGGCTTCTACTCCTCTTTAGATGCAGATAGTGAGGGGATTGAAGGTAAATTCTATGTTTGGGACAAAACAGAACTAGACCAGCTACTTGAAAAAGATGCAGCATTGATCCAGGAATATTACAATGTAACATCAGCTGGAAATTGGGAAGGTGCTAATATTCTATATACTACCATGAATGATGCTGAATTTGCATCTTATCACAATCTATCTGCTAAAAAACTTCATGATAAGATTATACAAGCTAAAAAGAAGCTACTGAAAATTAGAAATAACAGAATTCGACCTGCTTTAGATGATAAGATCTTGACCTCATGGAACGCACTCATGCTAAAAGGATATGTAAGTGCTTACAATGTAATTGATGATGATAAATATTTAGCTGCAGCGCTTAAAAATGCCGATTTTATAGTTAATAATTGTATGGAAGAAAATGGCAAATTGAACAGGAACTATAAAAATGGAAAATCTACCATCAATGGTTTTTTAGACGATTATGCATTTACCATTAGTGCTTTTATAGAATTGTACCAAAGTACTTTTGATGAAAAATGGCTGAAAAAGGCCAATAAGCTTACCAGCTATGTAATGGAACACTTTTATGATTCAAAAAGCAAAATGTTCTTTTATACTTCCGATCTAGACCCTGCTTTAATAGCCAGAAAAATGGAGGTTTCCGATAATGTAATTCCTGCATCAAGTTCTGAAATGGCTAAAAATCTCTATATACTTGAAAAGTATTTTTACAACAATGAATATGCTAATACCGCACTTCAAATGCTAAACAATATTAAAGATAAAGCAAGAGCTGCTGGTCCTTATTATGCCAACTGGGACCTGCTTTTAATGTGGATGATCAAAGACCCATTTGAAGTGGCCATAGTTGGAGAAGACTATTTAAAAATTAGAAAAGAATTTAATCAATATTATTTACCCAATGTTATCTTTTTAGGTGGTAAAAATGAAGGGACTTTAGAGCTACTTGAAAATAAGCTGATCAAAGGACAAACTACTATCTATGTATGCCAAAATAAAAGCTGTAAACTTCCTGTAACAAATGTTATAGATGCATTGAAACAATTTAATTAATATTGAATCTAAATTTATTATTTTAGTTGAATGAACTGCTCCAGATTCTATATTGTTTTATTCCTTTTTATCTCAACTCTTTCTGTATTTGGGCAAAAAAAATTTCGATTCAACAACTTCAATGAAAGAGATGGGTTGCCAAGTGTTATGGTAAATAACATTTTAAAGGATAGCTTGGGAGTAATGTGGTTTGGTTCAGCTAATGGGTTATTTTCATATGATGGTTATGAATTCAAAACATCATGGAATAATAAAAAAATGTCGGGTGAATTCACTTATATTATTAAGAATGGCATCAATAGAATATGGACTTACAATTACAATATGCAAAGTAATAGTTTAAGCTTAGAATACATTGATCTTACTACAAATAATATTGAGAAAATTAAACTGCCTGATCACATGATTAATATTGAAGGAGAAAATGAAAAATATAGCATTAATGACATATACCAAATCAATTCTGATCAACTACTATTTATTACAAATAATTATTTATATAGATACAACTTACATTTAAACACAATTGATTCTATAGGCCTTAAGGGGCAGTTAAAAAATGATTTTACTTCTTCTAATGATTTTAAATTTACTGACACTGAAAATAGCAAAATGATCTTTTACAAAAAAGGCTTTGTTTCTTTTGATGAAGATCTAAAAGTATTTGATTATTTTAAATTCTCATCAAAAGACAGTTCGGAATATTTAATTGATTTTAAAAGACACAATAAAGATACCTTGTTAGTATTATCTAATAATTCTAACTTCTATTTCTTCATTGAAAATTCAGGAGTTTTTGAATATTGGTTGAATTGTGATGCTAATTATAGACTAACAACTCCAAAATCTTTCGTAAAAACTAAAAAGAACGAATTAATAATTCAAGACGGAAGGAGAGTTGAGATTTTTAAAATTGACAATAATTTTGATACATTATTTCCATATTATCAAAATGGTACATTCAGTTACAATACTTCAATCCAAAAAGATCAACTTTTTTATGATATGTATTATGACAATAATATCCTTTGGTTAAGTTCTATGATGTACGGGATTTACACTCTAAATTTTAAGGATCAGAAAATCAATACTATAAACTTAAAAAAACTTAAAGAGCAGGATTTACGTCAAGAAAAAAGTATAGACAATTACAATATACATAATGTAACAGAATACAATAATTCTTTTTTTGCTACATCAAATTATGGAATTTTAAAATTTGATCCAAGTTTTAAAATATTGCGTAGTATACAACCAAATCATGAAAAACTTTATGGAAATGGAGAAGTGTATGTACGAAAAGATTACCAAGGTGGCTCTTTTTTAATTTCCAAAAACAATAAATTATGGTGTGCACATCAGAAAATTGGCAAGTTCAATGAACATACAAATGAAATTGATCTTTTTGAAAATTCTAAGGGTATATATAGAGCTATTATAGAACAAAATAATGATATAATATGGTTGTCGGATATGATAAATGGATTAACAAAATTCAATAATAAAACCCAAGAATTTACTAATTATAAATATGGAGAGAGTGGCTTTCCGTGTATGGCAAATCTTGTTTCTGATTTTGCATTAAAAGATTCGATACTTTACATGGGCACAGCTACTGTAGGTGTAGCCACCTTAAATACTAATAATATGTCATTTTCTTCATTCGGAAAAGAGCATTCACCTACAATTTTAGGGTTAGACATAGTAAATGATAGTATTTGGGTTTCTACATGGAATAATGGGATTTTATGTTTTGATATACATTCAGGTAAACTTTTAGATAGTTATACTATTGAAGATGGATTACCAACCAACGCTACATCAATGATCAAAATTGACAAAGTTGGTAATCTTTGGGCAACATCTAATCATGGGCTTATTTACATTCATACCAAAAATAGGCATATACAGCTATTTAACGAAGAAGATGGAATAATAGAGCAAAATCTATTAAGAGGAGATAAATTCATCAATGAAAATAATAAAGGTGAATTAATGATGGGGTATGGAACCCATATTTACACGTGGGATCCAGTCGATTTCCATGTCGATACAACAATGCCAAATATTTATTTTAATTGCATTAATTATGTTAAAGGGGAAGAAGAAGAAAAAATATATTTGCTTAAAACTCCATATGAGAATTTAAAATATAATCATTCCCTGAATTACGATCAAAACAACATTAAATTTGAATTTTCTGCTATCCATTTCTTATCTGAAAGAAATATAGAATATGCTTACCGACTTAACGGATTGGAAAATGAATGGAATTATTCTAAAGAAAGGTCCATTGAATATTCAAGATTAGCTCCTGGAACTTACACCTTCGAAGTTAAAGCTGCCAATTCAGATGGTGTTTGGTGTAAACCCATTTCTTTTACTTTCACCATTACACCTCCCTTCTGGATCACCTGGTGGTTCATTTCAATTTGTATTGGCTTGTTATTATTATCAATATACTTATTAATAAGAATTAGAACTAAACAGCTTAAATCACGTCAGCTTCAATTACAACAAACAGTAAAAGAAAGAACAAAAGAATTGGCTAGTAAGCATGAGGAGTCTGAGAACAATAGACTATTGGCAGAAGAAAAGAATAAAGAGATCATCGATAGTATTAACTACGCCAAAAGATTACAAGATTCTATACTACCATATGAAGCAAACATCAACCAATTGTTTCCAGAAGCTTTCATCCTCTTTAGGCCAAAAGACATTGTAAGCGGAGATTTTTATTGGTTTAAGCAACTAAAAGACCGTGCTATTATTGCTGCTGTAGATTGTACAGGACATGGTGTTCCTGGTGCATTTATGAGCTTTATTGGTGCCAATGGCCTCAATGCTGCCACAGATGAAAAGCAATTAAGCGACACATCGGAAATATTGAACCATTTGAATGAATCCGTCCATAAAGCCCTCAATAAAGAAAACAACCAAGGATATATTAGAGATGGTATGGATCTGACCATCTGTTCGTTCGATCTAAAAAAACTCTCTTTGCAATTTTCTGGTGCAAAGAACAGCATCTATCAAATTAGAAATGAAGAGCTGATCCAGCACAGTGGAGATGATTTTGCCATTGGCTCATTCAGCCCAAGGACTAAAAACTACAAAAGCCAGAATATCACTTTAGAAAAAGGAGATACCATCTACCTGTTTTCAGATGGATATCCCGATCAATTCGGAGGTATTAAAGGAAAAAAATTCATGTATAAACAGTTCAAGCAAAAACTCATTGAGTTTTCTAACCTATCTATGAAAGATCAGAAAATCAAATTAGAACAAACAATGGATGCCTGGATGAGCTCTCATGAACAGATAGATGACATACTTGTAATTGGAATTAAAATTTAATAAAATGAAACAGCTTGTATATAATGTACTGATCATGATTGTTTTAATCACAATTTACTCATGTAGAAAAACAACAACTACCTGCTCTAATGGTTTAGGTGACAATTCTTGCACAGACAACACTATAACAATAGACACCAATAAGATTAACAGAAAAGTATTGGTCATAGGTATTGATGGCTTCAGGTCCGATGCTATGCAAGAAAGTATTACTCCATTTATGTATCAGCTTTCGCAACAAAATAATGTGTTCTATAACAACAGTCATGTAGTAGAAGATTATACAATGAGTGGACCTAATTGGTCTAGCTTAGTCACTGGAGTACATTGGTGTAAACATCAGGTAACCAATAATAGCTTTAACGATCATCATCTAAATGATTTTCCTCATTTTTTCTCTTACATAGAAAATGCTGATAATAGTATAAATACTGCATCCATTGTTAACTGGACTCCTATCAATGATTATTTAGCTCATTCCTATGCAGATCACGCACCTGAAACCAGTATTAACGATGCTGAGGTTTATCAGCTGGCTGAAGATGCGCTACTCAATCATAACCCCATAGACCCTGATGTATTATTCCTACATTTCGATGATCCTGATGCAGCTGGCCATGGATATGGATATAGTCCAACAATTACAGAATATTGTGAAACTCTTACCCAAACAGATACATATGTTCAGCAATTATTTACCATCATCGACAATAAAAGAGCAAATGGAGAAGATTGGCTTATCCTAATAGTATCCGACCATGGTGGTGATGGCACTGGACATGGCGGTGGACAAGATAACGAACACATTATCAATACCATTTTCTATGCACAGCACCCTACCCTTTTGTTTTCTCAAAGCTGCTCAAGTACTCAGGCAGACCTTGTTCCCACCATTCTAGATTTTATGGGTATAACCAGCCAAGCTTTTAATTGTAAAACAGATGGGATCTCTTTACTGAATTAGTTTATCAATTGACATTAAGGAAATTATAAGTTTTATAATGGGTGTATTGTATACGTAGTCCGAAACAGTGCTCATGAATTTTACTGATTGGTAATCCTATTGATTCATATCTTGGGTTAAGGTCTATACGAGCAAAGAAATAAAAATGAATATCCTTGCTAGCTACACTTTTATGTCCACCGGATTTAGAAACATTCATTGAATAACCAATTTCTAATGGAAGAGGCCATTTTTTATTGATATTATCATAGCCATCTACAAAACCAAATCCAGGATAAATAGCCAGAGATAAACCATTATTTAAGCTCCTACATTCATGCTTAGAAGATTTATTCAATAACATTGAAAATAAATGCATATCGAATTGAATAGGAAAAGTAACCCAATGCTCGGTAAGATTGATTGAACTAGTGCTAATAACAGGCAAATTCATTCTCTGATAATTATATTGCAACCTAATGGATATTGGTAAAATTCCAGTTTGTTTAGTTGCAATGTATTTACCAATACTTAACCCAAAACTATTTCCAGAAATTTCAGAAAAATTACCCAAGAACTTATCAGAAGTATTTAAAAGCCCATATTCGGCTGTAAATAAAAGATTATTATTAGTTCTTTCATGTTGAGCAGTAATAGAACAATTAATGATTAATATTAAAAATAACAGCCATCTTTTCATACTTAAATATAAGCATATAATTGCATTCTATTAGACATAATTACTCTTCTGAGTCCTTCTTTTTATTCAAAAGATCGAATTTATTAAAACCCATTAGCTCTAGTTCAATGTCATTCTTTTTACTTGTAACATCCCTGAAATTAGCAATCACTTCCTGAATTTCTTTACTCATAGTATGGCATTTTATAGCACTCATCTTTACTTTAGAACCAGGCGGGATTTTTCTTAAGGTTTGCATCAATGCCCCTTTATTTAAAAATGAAACAATCTGTGCAAATGATATGACTGTTTCTTTTCCTTTTGTATGAGAGATAAATGCCAATTCATAATTTTTTCTTAGGATAAAAAACATAGAAAATGCAAAGCCAATACCAACACCTATAAGTAGATCAGTTAAAAAGACAGCTATTATAGTAATAATGGTTACTAAACCTGTTTCCAGATCGTTTTTAAGTGCTTTAATAATGTTTTGAATTTTAACTAATTTAAATCCAATAACTATCAATATAGCTGCCAATGATGCTAGTGGTATCATCTCTAAAAATGTTGGGAATAAAAACACACTTGCAGTTAATAGGACAGCATGCAATACGGCAGAAAGCTGTGTTTTAGCATTGGCATTAATATTAGCAGAGCTTCTAACAATAACCATAGTTATCGGAAGTCCTCCAACTAGACCAGAAATAAAATTTCCTACTCCCTGTGCCTTAAGCTCTAAATTAGTAGGTGAAATATTTTTATCTGGATCTAAGTTGTCTGTCGCCTCTAAGCTCAATAATGTTTCAACACTTGCTACTAAGGCCAAGGTAATAGCATAAACGTATACCTTTGAATTATCAAATGCTGTAAAATCAGGTAACTTAATTAAGCTTTTATAATCACCAGTAGTTAAAGCATCAGGAAGATTTACTAAGTGTGAACTTCCTAATTCAAATTGTGACATATTTCCACCCATTGTTCCAAATAGATAATTAAGAACAGCTCCAACAATTACAACAATTAGTGAAATTGGTACAAACTTTAATTTTGAATTACTTTTTAATGAAGGTAATTCCCAAATAAGTAAAAGTAAAATCGAGATAATAAAAATAAAAAAAGCACCAAACTCCATAAAATCTAAACTATTCAAAATTTCAGTGAATGTATTCTGACCATCAATTTGATTAAAAGACTGATCACCTTCATAATCAGCATCATAGCCAATTGCATGAGGGACTTGTTTAAAAATCAAAATCAAACCAATTGCTGCTAGCATTCCATGTATTACAGAAGTAGAAATAAAATAAGCAATAATGCCTAGTCGAAAAAGTCCTAATAATATTTGAATAATACCAGAAAGAACAACAGCAAGTAAAAATGCTTCATAACCTAGATCAAGAATAGCTGCAGCAACAATGGTAATAAGGCCGGCAGCAGGTCCACTAACTCCGAATCTAGAACCACTGATTAATGTAACAACTAAACCGCCAATTATACCAGCAACTATACCAGTAAAGGGTTCAGCACCGGACCCTTGAGCTATGCCAAGACATAATGGTAATGCAACTAACCATACTACAATGGAAGCAGGAAAATCATTTGATAAATGAGAAAAATTTAATAATCTATCTTTTTTAAACATGTAACTTTAATTTAATAAATAGGCAAATGCCTGAAAAAAACTTAATAAAAAAAGGAGGTAATCTTTAAGTTAACATGTAGTGAACTCCGGAGGTGGAGTAAAAACATCCATGAAATGTCGGATGATAGTTAGATTTGATCTAGAGTTTAAATATTTATTTTTTTTAATGGAATTGATTTCAATATCTGAAACTATTAAAAACTCATCAAATTCTGTCTCTTCAATTTCTTCACTTTCAGATTCTGATAATTCTATAGCATCTACAACTGCTAGGTCAGTGTATTTTAAAACAAGCATGTTGGACATGAAAATACTAAAGCAAATTATAAAACAGGTATTAATACTAACCTGATTAAAACATTTTAAAATATTCATATTAATTAAAATAAAATATTTAAATTTTTTGATTTATGTTTATTTTAAACAACTTCAAATATAATATTATTTTTCGATAAAATAAGAATTTATAACGACTTATTTTATTAATTTATAGATAAAATCTTTTATTAAGACTATCTGGAAAGAATGTAAAATTAGATACTTAATAAATGGCACTAAAATTGAAGATCCTGATTTTCTATGAATAATCACTATCATAAATACGTCTGTATAATCCTGTATATATTTTCACCTTTTATATTATTTAGTCAAAACAATTACACGGGCATTATCGGCAATGGTCAAGTAGAATTTTTAATTGATGGCAGTAAAGCCGTTTATAAATATGACAAATACGATACACCTATCTTATTAAAAGGAAATATTAATGACAATCAATTAAGGTTATTTGAGTTCAATAAAAAAAATGACACCATAGCAAGTTTAATATTTAAAAATTACAATACTAATAATGAAAAAATAGTTGGAGTTTGGAATGAACTTAGAACCAATAAAAAGCATAAAATAAAACTGAATAAAACAGGAAATGACACACTGTTTATACAAAAACACAACACTAAAGATCATTATTTTAAGGTCAAAAAAACAGACAACTTAATCACTAATGTTATGGTTTACTCAAAAGGTAATGATCAACTAATACAAGACATAACAACGTCCTGCGAAATTTATTGGGATGGCCCTATTTTTCAGTTAGAAATTTCAGATTATAATAATGATGGGAATTCGGATTTCTCTTTGCATCAAACCCTATATGCAAAATCAGAAGGAAGGGATTATTACTTTTATAACCCTAGTACAAAAATATATGAATATGGATTTGAAGGTGCAGGTTTAGAATTCAACAACGGACATGTGTTTCAATCTGACATTGGATACGAATATTCATATGCTACAAATTTTATTATTGTAGACAATGAGTTAGTTACTACTCATTCAACTGAGTTGGCATTAATGGATGGTGGATGGGATGTAGTTGCAGAATATTCTTATGATGAAAAAGGAAATAAGATCCTGTTTTATTCAAATAAAGATTCTACCTATTTCAACATATACATACCTTACAATTTGGAAAAATACAATAGCTTAATGAATGCATTTTTAAACAATGAAGAGCTGAGGAATCCTTTATGGGACATGGCTTTTGTTCAAAAAAGTATCAGTATTCCATTTACTAATGAAACTACTGCTGTAATTAAAGCTTGTGCCAATGCTGCTGCAGCTTCAATTTCTCCTTTTGGCAATGACGTTTTCTCAAAAGTTACCTATTTTAAGATCCATAATAAAACAGCCTATGTGCTATTAGATGCTCATCAGGAAGGTTGGGCTGGTTCATGGGCGTTTAAAGGTAAAATAGAACCTATTATTGAAAGATCCATTAATAAATTTAATCAAATTAACAATGTAGTGTTTGACTTTGCCCCTATGGAAAAGAAAAATTAACACTAAATCATAAAACATGAATATTACACAAAGAGCTTTAATATTTACCCTACTAATATGCACCTTATTTTCAGTCACTTCCTATGGAAATGGAGGTCCTGTAAATGAATCCTATTTTTACCAAACAGGTAACATCCGTTTTCTTAATGAACCCAGGATTAAAGTGATCAAAGAAGATCTTTTTATTAAAATAGTAGATGATTATTGCGAGGTAACTGTAAAATATGTTTTTGAAGGAGATTTTAATGGGAAAGTACTGTACGGGTTTCCTGTAGATTACTGGATTTTTAGAGATTATTATGAGAATGGAATTGAACCTGAAATTAGTTTAGGTTCTAAAAATGAACAATTTGATCAAGATTATATAAAAGATTTTAAAATTGAATGGGGAGGTGAAGTTATAAGCTATATAACCAAAACTGATTCCATTACATTTTATGGTGAGGAACAAGTAAATGATTATATGGTAGGACCTTTTAACCGATATGCCAGAAAATGGCATTTAAGTGAATTGTTTTTCACAGAAGACAATGAATGGTATGATAAACCTGAAAAAGAGTTGATCATTACCTATAAAGTCGCTACTCAACATGAAGATTCAGAAACTAGCAAAAGCCCTATGGTATATTATTCCCCAAGGATATTTAGATACGATCTTTCTCCTGCTTCTAGCTGGGGTAAAGGAATGATAGACAATTTCAAACTTGAAATAGATGTAAGAGATCTAATGAATTACAACGACACCATGGTATGGAAGATAAATGGGATTGAGGGAATAGAATTTAAAGACTCTATATGCAGTCTTTCAGCCTCTGATTTTAATCTTGCTCAGAATTCAATGCTTACAATTGAGTACCATGTAAATGATACCTCCAAGACCAATCATAGGATGAAAAACCCAATTAAACCCATCAATAGTTATTGCACACATCCTACCTCCAGCTACCCTACAAGTAATTTAACAGATGGTGATATTCGAACAGCATGGGCCGATGGACAAAAAAACAGCTACGGAATAGGAGATACTATTGTTTTTATTCTTAATGAAAAGAATACTTTTTATTTAGATAAGTTCTTGGTACTTAACGGCTATTATAAAAATAAAGAAACCTATTACAACAATGCCAGATTAAAAAAAGTTGAAGTTATATATGATATTTATCGTGATTATCGAAATACTCTTCATTTTGTATCAGAATATGTATCTTTTGATGATTTTAAATATGAGGAATTAAAAGATTATAATATACTTAAAAAATGCACTAATCTTCAAAACAATAATGAAGGTGTATCTTCTAAAAAAATAATGCTCATTATTCATGATGTTTATCCTGGAAAAAAATACAAAGATGTATGCATCTCTGAAGTTTACATATTAGGATGGAAAGGCTTTTGATATATTCAATGAAGTATCTTTTAAAAAATATAATTTTTATATTGATTTTTCTTCTCTTATTAGTTGATAAGATCAATGCTAAATACATTTTTATTTCTGAAATTTCTCATAAGAGCATTGAATTAACAACCAATGATTCTCTTATAATAGACCCTGGACAAAAAAACAAGACCAAATGGTATAGCGTAAAACCTATTTTAAGAGAATACGATAATTTCACTAATTATACATATGAACCAATTACCTACCACGTAAAATTTTACGAAAAAGTAAAACAACTGTGTTTTTTACCAGGTAAGTTAAAGCCTGGCACCTACTATTTTAGTTCTGAGACAAGTTCTTTATCAAATAATAAAACATTCGAAACTATTAAACCTATTCATCTTCAGCACGAGCATGTTATTCAACTAATTGTTAGAGAATCAGATACATATTTAGATTATTTGAAAGAATTGTTCAACACTCCCTTTATTCTTCCTCCAAGATACATAAGTAAATATGGACATCAAACAGACCTTAGAGTGGGTTCCGATTGTGCAGAGCTGGCTATCTACGGCAAAAGAAGACAGGGTCATAACCTAAAGTATTTAGGGCCTAAGAGAATTTACGAATATTTAGATCAAACTTCTACACTAGAACCAGGCGATATTATCCACTTTGGAGAGCAGGTATCGGTTTTTTATAAAGACATATCAAACCCAGGAGTTTTAGATAAAGAGGATTTGCTGATTCAATCCTATGGTAATACCGTTTACATCACTACTTTTGAAAATTGTGGTTTTTATAATAGAAGATATCGAACATTCAAATGGAAAGAAAAATATAAATAAACTTTTAAATAATGAATAACAATGATGTCTTAAGAAGAATTCGCTACACCTTTGATTTCAGTGACTCAAAAATGATGGAGATCTTTGAGCTAGCTGACCATACTATTACAAGATCTCAACTAAGTAATTGGTTAAAGAAAGATGATGATCCTGAAAACGAAAAGCTATATGATAAATATTTAGCTATTTTCCTTAATGGATTCATTATAGAAAAACGTGGCAAAAGAGAAGGCGATCAACCTATTCCAGAAAAAAGCCTAAATAACAATATCATCTTTAGAAAACTTAAGATAGCACTTAACCTAAAATCAGAAGATATTCTTGAGATCCTACAGCTAGCAGACATGCGAGTTAGCAAGCATGAGCTTAGTGCTTTTTTCAGAAAACCTACCCAAAGCCAATATCGATTATGCAAAGACCAGTTCCTGCGTAATTTTCTATATGGATTACAGCTAAAATACCATCCAAATAAATGAAAAACCCTGCAAATGCAGGGCTTAAAAGTTAACTGACAACTGATTATTTTACCATTCTGCTTCTTTCATGCTTTGCTCTGAGTATTCATACTCTTTAGAATAATATAAACAAGGAAAAATTACAGATCTAATCTTATTTCTTAATCTAGCCTTATTCTCAATCTTAGTCATCCTTTTTTCTTCATCTATTTCAAATCGAATATATGCTAGCTCATTAAAAAGGTCATCCATTTTATTGCTGTCGAATTTTCCTAGTTTTTTATTCAGCTTATCATCCGAGATTACATCTAATTGAAGATCATAGTAATTTGTTGCTTCTATGCTCCTTTTTTCAAAATAATAGGGCTGTTCAGCAATATAACCTAAACAGATCAAAGAGTAATCCATGAGCTCATTTAGATTTTCAGTAAAAACACTATCCTTTTCGTTTAAACGCATAAAGCTATTAACCTTGTCTGGGAGAATATAGATATAAAGTCTATCGTATTTTTTCCTATCTAATATTGAAACTGATAAAGCTTCGTATTTGATGACTGCTTTTTTTCCTGTATCGGGATCTGTATAATCTAATGTTGTTCTATTAACAGTACTTTCCACCACATAAACATCTACGTTTTTCCAGCCATTGTTAATTACCAAAACACCGTATCTTGCTGGTGGCATTACAACTCTTCTTGGCCTTTCCTTACCGAGCTGTCTATAAGCCTCATCTAGATTAATTTCAAGCTCCTCATTGAAATTTTGAGTTACTCTAGCAAAATCTTTTGACCATTGCTCATTTCTTTTATTATTTGCTATATCATTTAATCGCTGATTTTCTTCATTGTACTTTTTCCATGCTGATCTAGCTGCCTCAATTACCATTAACTGCTTTTGTTGATAATGCTCCATGAGCATTCGAGATCGAGATTCATCTATTTTTACCTTTCCCTCCTTTAGAGCAGCAAAATCTAAAAACGACTTTCTGTTTTCTCCAAAACACATAGTTGCAGCTATAGCATCAATCTCATACATATTTTTATCTAGGTTATTAATGTAAAGATCAAGTATAAGTCCATTACATGTTCCAAAGATCACTTTTAATCTTTTTTCAAATTCTCTGGTAGCAAGTAAAGTGTTATTGAATTCTTTAGACCAAATCGATTTGATCTTTGCAGGATTGATATACAATCTGGAAGAATCAATAATTGCATCATATTCAGAAGTATAAGCTACTGAATCACTTTCAAAATTAACTTCAGTATCCACAATTTGAATTGGTTCATTATTTAATGAATATAGATGAGAAAATGAATAATACAAGCTATCGGTAAATGATTTATCTTTTACGTCATAACAAAGCTCCTCTAAAGTATTTTCATAGCCAGGTGGATAAAAATTCAAAGAATAAATATCTACTGGAATTAGAAAATTATCCAACGCTTTTGGATTGACCCAGTCAATAGAGCCGTCTTCCTTTCTTTCTCCTTCAAACAGCTGCATGCCTGGTTTGATATCATCTGCTGGTATTTCAGTATAAATACCATTATCAGGATCTATATGAATGGTTTTACCATTTTTTCTTGCATTTACATAAAACATACCTGCACTTTCCAATAAACGATCTCCCGACTTACTTTCTAAACCTGCTTTTATGATCTCTGCTGTATTTAAGGCTTCTTTCACTTCAATCTCTACCTCTCCTTTTATTGGGTTACCTTTCTCATCAACAAAACAATTGGCTGGAACATACATGACCATTCCTCCATTGGTTTCTATTACAGTATCATTACCACCATTAAGTACAAACTTTTGAGATGGTAAATTCCTATCTGCATCTGCCCAAATGTTTTCACCATGTTCATTAAGCTGTAGGAGTTCTTGTTCTTTAGAAATCTCTTCATTATTAGTATTCAGGTTATTGTACCAAATAAATGCAGATACAATACCTACAATGATTAAGCTTCCAATACCAAAATTAAAGCCTGCTTTTCCTAGCTTGTATTTCCTGTATGCTTTATTAATAGCATTCTTTACACCTAATCGCTCAATGGCTTTAACAATATCTTTCTGAAGCTCTACTTCTTTAAAGAAATCTTTGTCGGTTTCCATTCTTTGCTCAAAAGCAAGCTTTTCTTCTTTAGAAAGTTCATTTCTAAGGTATTTTTCAATTAATTCTATTTTTTCTAATTCGTTTCTCATGACTAATTTTTTAAGGATATAAATAATAATGTTAGATGGACTGGACCTTCTGCTTAGCTCTCTCCAAGCATTTATACTTTTGATTTTTTGCGATCTTCTCCGATTTCAATCCCAGCTTGGATGCAATTTCTTTCATCCTTAAGCCTTTGTAATAAAATAACTGTAGCAATTCAAGGCACTTCTCTCCTATTTGATTTAGTACAGTTTCCATTTTAATGAACTGCTCTTCTTTTTTAAGGACCTCTTGTAGTTCGGCCTCATCAGAAGAAGATAGCTCCGAAGAAAATTCAGCTGTTGGATTTCCTTTCTTCTTAACTAGCTGATCTTTCCATAAAAACCTGCATACACTATATAAGTAGGTACTAATGGCAGCTGTAAGCTGAAAATCCTTTTGACGTGCTTTTTCGTAAAAAATGATCAACGCCTCCTGAAAAACATCTTTAGCATCTTCATTACTACCCCCTTTAGATACAATTAATTTATGCACCTTAGGGTAGCTTTTATAAAGCTTCAAAAATGCTTTATCTTGCTTTCCAAGCTGTATTAATTTGACGATTTGTTGGTCTTCCATAATTTGTATTTATATCCTTAATGGGAAAAATACAAAAAGGTCACCTATTCAATTAGAAAAAATAAAAAATTACATGAACTTTCTTGAGACAAGATCTAAAGTATCTAGCTCAGCTTCATTGAGATTAAATTTCATAGCTACAGCATTATCAATAGCATGTTTAACTTTTGTTGCCCCAGGTATGGCTAGGACAGTGTCGCCATGAAAATGAATGAGCCAGCTCAATGCTACTTGTGAAGGGGTAACCTGATAGTTTTTGGATATCTTCTTCAACTCATTAATAACAGGTAGAGAATTAGACATCCCTGCTCTAGAAAATTGCTTACGGTATTTCCTCCAACCAGTCCTGCTTTTGATTAATGTAGGATCTGCATGAAATTTACCACTTACCAAGCCCTGAGCTAAGGGTGAATAAGCAATAATAGAAACTCCAAGCTCTTTTGCAGCATCCATTACTCCATTGGATTCTATATTTCTATTTAGTAAACTATATTCCATTTGATTAGAAGATAGCTTCAACCCCCTTTTATCCAATGCTTCATATGCCCTTAACATCTTATTTTTAGAGAAGTTACTTACTCCAATGTGTTTAATTTTACCTGCTTCCAACAGATCAGCCATGGCATTCATTTCCTTTTCCACACTGGATAATCCTAATGGCATGTGTACCTGATGAAGTGTAATAGGGTAATCATCCAAATACATCAATCGATCATCTATGGTCTTTTTAATTGATCCTGCAGTTCTAAAAGCAGGCCACCATTTAGTAGCTACTATGGCATCATTACCCTTTAGGTTATTATTATTTAAGGCCAATGACAGTGCTTCCTCAGATTTACCCCATCCATATAATTCTGCTGTATCAAACCAATTAATTCCGCCTTCATGGCTTACCTTAACGATCTCATTAACATCCGCCTCACTTAATGTAGGCCAGAATTTGCCTGCAAAGCCCGTATTTTTACTGAATTGCCAGCATCCAAGGCCTAATGGGGACAATTCTATGTTGGAGTTTCCTAATTTTCTAAGCTTCATATTGATATCTTAATAAATGTTAAAATAATATTAATTGTGTATCCATGATAGTTTGTTCAATTATATATATGAACAAAAAATAAAAATCATGACCACCAAACACAGAATAATAGCCACCATTTCCTATCTTATTTTCTGCCTAATAATGATCAACATTTCAATTTACGAAAACAAAGAGGTTTATTTAAATAATGTTGGTAGTTTACTGATCATTCTTGTCTTTATATGGGATGTAATAAAAAACAGATTTAGCAAAATTGGGTTTTACGGATTATTAACCTTTGGAGTATTACATGCCATTGGATCCTGCTGGTTATATTCTTATGTACCTTATAATGAATGGTGTATCGAATATTTTTCATGGGACATGAATGCCTACTTTGGTTGGGAAAGAAATCATTACGACAGAATGGTTCACTTCTCTTTTGGACTATTGTTATTCCCTGCTATAGTAGATTATTTTAAACACAAAACACAATTAGTTTATAAGCATGTTCTTTTGCTTACCTTTTTAGGTATTCAAACATTTAGCATGATCTATGAATTATTTGAATGGAACTTATCTATATTTCTATCCGAAGGGCTGGCAGACAGCTACAATGGTCAACAAGGAGACATGTGGGATGCACAAAAAGACATGTGCCTTGCTATGTTTGGATCTTTGATCAGCTATCTTTATCTAGCGATTAATTATAAAATAAAGCATCGATCAGAAACGAATTAACGTAGAACTCTTGATTTCATTACCAACGTAAGATTTTACAAAATAAACACCTTTTACATGTTCCGAAAGATCTACAACAAATAGATTTTCATTACTATTAGAATAGATCATTTCTCCTAATGTATTGTATATCTCTATTCTATTAATCAATTGGCCATTAGCAGCTTGAATATTAAACACATCATAGCTGGGATTAGGAAATACGTTTAAGTTATTATTTAAAATTGTTAATACTGAGCTCTTAGCAGAATTACAACCAGCACCACAAGGACCCAACATATCATCTCCGTGATTATTGAGATGAGCATCTACTGCATTATCAGAAATACACAATGTATTGCCATTGTGACATACCAAAACCTTTTTGTTTTTTGGATTTGGAGAACAATCTACATTGTAAACTAAAACTTCTACTTCATCAGAAACAGTACAACTAAATTCATCTGTATAAGTTAAAGTGTATATTTCTGAGCCAAAGTCACCAGATGAAATGCCATTTGCATTGGCAATAAAATCAATAGAATTTCCTGTTCCAACCACTACACCATTCTCATCAGTCCATACACTTGTTGTAGTACCATTCCCACCAGATGTTATTCCATCTAAATTAACAGTTGCAAAAGCTGCTGTATATCCAGCATAAACTGTTTGACATTCACCTGCATCTGCACTTTGGTTAGGATCGCAGCTTACCTGACCACAAGGTCCGCCATTATTGTTTAAATAATTTTCAGCCATAGCAACAGCAGCGCCAGCATCTAACCTACCCGCTCCAATTAAACCAGCATAATCTGGATTTAAAGGATCTATATTAACTGATGTTTGTTTAAGTATGTATTCAATTTCTTCATTAGTCAAACAAGGATTAACAGAAAGCATTAATCCAACTGTACCAGCTATTTGAGGCGCAGCAAAAGATGTACCACTTGAGTACAAATACCAGCCTGGTGCAGCAGTAATAGGAACGTCATAACCAGGAGCACATAAATCAACAGTAATATTGTGTTGATGTGTTGAATTAGGGTTTCCAATGTACCTTTCATGATTATCATTTGGACCAATACTTGTAACTGAAAAAACTTTATCAAATGCAGCTGGATATACTAAATTATTTGGCCCACCACAAGTAGAACCATTTCCAGCAGCTGCCACCATAAATGTACCATTATCATACACCTCTTGTATAGCAGCTTCAATATATATATTCCATAAACATCCAGAAGTCCAGCTCATATTTACAACTTTTGCACCATTGTAAGAAGCATCTAACACTTCATTATAGTTCATTCTATATAAACCTAATTTTATATCATAACCTATACTACTCATACCAACACCATTATTTGTATTACCTGCAACTAAAGTAGCAACTGCAGTGCCATGTCCTTGTGAAGAATTATTCATAGGATCATAGTGAACGATTTTTCCTAATAATTCTTCATGTACATTGCCTGGTACGGCCCAATAATTCTGATCTGAGACAGCTGCTACTAAATTAGGGTCTCCATGAGTGATATCCCATGCTTCCTCAGCATTAATCAAATCTAAATTATAAGGATTTGAAAATGATATATAATAATCGTTCGGTAATTGTAATGTTTCATAAACTGGAGCATATTCTACCCCCTCTACACCAGGAAGTTTATTCATTGCAACATATAAATCCTCTAAATCACAATTACAACTAAATTCATATACTTTAAGTAGGTCATCTCTTTTAGAACTTGGCAATGCTTGCTCAACAACATTAATATTGAGAACATTTACAAGATCATTAAATTTTTTGGAACTTTTTAGCTCTTTAATATTATCCACTGACCCCCAGACACTAGATTGCTGAGAGAAAATATTAAAAGAAAAAAATAATAGAATAGAAAGCATAACAGCTTTCAGCTTATTTAAGTTTAGGGGTAGCATGTATTTAATTTTATAGTTTACTTAAACTTATAAAAAAAAAAATCAATTTAAGAAATTGTTTATTATTTAATTTATAAAAATTCAATTGCCGTTTACATTATCATATTAAAGGATTTTGCTATATTTAATTATGTACAAAGTCCTTCTGTTTATTATATTCCTATCATTAGGACATTCTTATTCAAGTCAAACCAAACAAGACTCTCTATGGGGTGTATGGAATAACACAAATCAAGCCGACACCAATAGACTTAATTCTATTAAAGAGTTTATAATTAATGGTTATTTGTATAACAATCCTGACAGCTCTATTTATTACACTAATATTTATTATGAATTTGCAAAATCAAAAGGATTAGAAAAATACATGTTCAGCGCTTTGAACTTAAAGGGTATTTCTTATTATTTTCAAAGTAAATACGATCTTGCCATTGATTTCTATAATCAAGCATTAGTCATTCAAAAGTCTTTAAATTATCAAAAAGGGATTGCCGCAACCCTTAATAACATAGGAGCGGTTTATTATGATCAAGGAGAGTATAAGAATGCTTTGGAAAATTGGAAAAACAGCTTAGAATATGAGGAAAAAATAAACAATCAAATTGGAATTGCCAGCACCTACAATAACATTGGTATTATTTATCATGCGTTAAATGAAGATTCAATCGCTATAGATTATTACAATAAAAGTATAGCCATTCAAATAAAATTAAATAACAAACATGGAGAAGCAAATAGTTTGAATAATATTGGAGTTATTTATTTAAATGACAGTATCTATGATATAGCATTGGAGTATTTTAAAAGATCCTTAAAAATATGTGAGGATATTGAAGCGACAACAGATCTAACATTGTCTTTACACAATATAGGTAGCATATATTCCTATTCTAATGATTTTGAAAAAGCCGAAAAATATTTTAACAGATGCCTGATTATCCAAAAAAAATTGAAAGACCAAAATGGGGTAGCATCAACGTATTATTCACTTGGTGAAGTACACTTTAAAAAATCTAATTTTAAAAAAGCATTTTCTTATTTAAATCTATCATTAAATATTGCAAATGAAATCGATGCAACAGCTTTACTAAAAGAAATATATCTAAAACTTTCAGATTGTTATAATAAAACGGGGAACTTTAAAAAAGCATATGAGATGCAAAAACTTTATATAGATAAATATAAAATTACAATACAAAAGGAGAATGATAAAAAGATCTTTATTGAGTTGGAAAGAAGTAAGCATAAAAATGAGCAAAAAGCACTTCAAGAAAAGCATAGTATAGAGCAACAAAATAAGGATGAAAAGCATAGGTTAGAAGATGAAAAGCATTTCTTAGAGCAAGAAAATAAAGATTTTCAGAGAACTATTCTATTTGGAGTATTAGGCTTAACATTATTATTTACTTTATTCATGTATAACCGTTTTCGAATTTCCAATAATCAAAAGAATATTATTAAAAAGCAAAAAGAACAAACTGATAATGCTTTTGACCAACTTGAGATCAAGAACAATGAAATTATGGATTCAATCAATTATGCCAAAAGAATCCAATCTGCTATTCTTCCTCAACTAAAAACTCTCAACAAGTATTTGAAAAATTATTTTATTTATTACCAGCCTAAAGATATTGTAGCTGGAGATTTTTATTGGATAGAAACTTCAAAAGCTACAAATGGAGCTATTCTTTTTGCAGTAGCAGATTGCACCGGACATGGTGTTCCTGGTGCAATGGTGTCTGTTATTTGCAATAATGGTCTAAACAGATCTATTAGAGAACATGGCATTACAGATCCAGGAAAAATTTTAGATAAAACTTTAGAAATAATTACAGAAGAATTTGAAAAAAGTGAAGATGATGTTAAGGATGGAATGGATATAGCTCTCTGTAAAATAGAGGGAGATCAACTTTCCTATGCAGGAGCTCATAACCCATTATGGATCATAAGAAAAAACTCAAATGAAATAAAAGAAATACCTGCAAACAAACAATCTATTGGCATCTATGACCATTTACAACCATTTGAAACTAAAACAGCTAAGCTTCAAAAAGGAGACACTGTCTATCTTTTTACAGATGGTTATATCGATCAATTTGGTGGAGAAAGAGGAAAGAAATATAAAAGCAAGAAATTAAAATCCTTTTTAATCGACATTAAGGACAAAAGTATGGAAGAACAACATCAATTGTTAAAAAATGAATTTTCATCTTGGAAAGGTAATCTCGAACAGATTGATGATGTCTGTATAATGGGGGTTAGAATTTAAAAATCACTCCCTTACTACTTATGGAATTCTAAAAATTCCTAGCACAAGACTATCTTACTCCCTCACCACCCTAACCTCTTCGGTTATCTCTCCATAACTTACCTTAAAGATATAGATTCCTCTTTCATATTTCCTAAGAGATACTGTGTTTGTTCTAGTGGTATGTAATAACCTTCCTTGTAAATCATATGACTCAACGTTTACTGGACCATTATAACCATTTATATCAATGGTAATTTGATCGTTTGTAGGATTGGGAAATATGTTTAAGCTACTTTTAATAACAGCTATATCAGTAATTATCTGTCCTCCAGTTAGAGTTATATTAGATGGATTCATATATGTATGTGAATTTACAAAAAGCGTATCATCACAATTTGTTCCTCCTCTAAAGTCTGCTGAAATATAGCCGAATGTAGTGTCTCCAGTAAAATTTTCTAATGCATAACCTATATAACGAACGCCTGAATTTAGTGGCCAGCTTTGTGACCATAAGCAAAGTATTGTTGTTATTTGAATATTAGCTGAACCTCCAAAATTATTGAAATTTTGACCAATCTCTACAGGAGATGCAACAGATACACCAGACTGAAGTGAGTTAGCTGAAAGAATATGGAAATCTAAAACGCCATATCTTTGAATAGAAATATCATCAATCATATCACCATCAATATCTAAGGTAATTGTATCATTCCCCCAAAAGACAGAATCATTAATATTCTCGGTAATAGTCTGCGCTATTGTGGAGTAAAAAAAAAGAAGTCCAATTAAAACAAATGTGATTCTCATAATTAGTATTTTTTCAGATTAGAAGTGAAATATCTTCTGAGCTTTTTCTTTTTGAACTCTAAGAATATTAATCCCTCACTACCCTAACCTCTTCTGTTATTTCTCCATAACTTATCTTGAAGATATAAATTCCTCTTTCGTATTTTCTAAGAGACACTGTGGTTGTATTTGTGGATTCTAGTAACCTTCCTTGTAAATCATACACCTCAACGTTAACAGGTCCATTATAACCATTTATATCAATGGTGATTTGGTCGTTTGTGGGGTTGGGATGAACAGTTAAGTTATATGAAGATATTTCATTAACATGAACATTATTTACACTTTCACAAGATGATGTATCTGTACAACCATTTTGCGTAACTGAAACTGCATAATTTCCATTTGATGCAGGGGTAAAACTTTGACTCGTTTCTCCATTAATTTCATCAAAATTATTATCACAATCTAACCATTGGAATGTTGCTATAGATGTGTTAGCAGATAAAGTTGGTGAGTTATTTGTTATTCCAATATCTACAGTGTCTATTGTCAAATTTAGTGTTACAACACTATCACATCCTAATGCATTTGTTAATGTGTAAGTTGCTGTAATATTATTTGATGTATAAGTATTTCCATCTATCCAGGTATATGATCCACATTCTACTTGAGTATCAAAACCGGTTGAAGTGCTATTGCCACATTGAGATAATTTATGGATGAAAATGTCTTTGTTTCCATTTGAAGCTAAATTAAAAACGTTTGAGTCAGAATCAAAGTCCACTGTATCATTAAAACAACCAGTAGTATAGATATTTCCACCAGCATCTGCAATTATGGAAGATCCATAATCATTAGCAGTTCCACCCATAGATTTAGCCCATATAAAATTACCATTAGCATCTAACTTTTGTATGTATATATCTAAACCTCCATTTGATATTAAATTAAAGACACCAGAACTTGGATCAAAATCTACTGTATTCTGAAATCGACCAGTATTATAAATATTTCCACTAGCATCTATAAATAAAGATTTAGCTAAATCTATACCTGTTCCACCAAATGATTTAGCCCATAAAAAATTACCATTAGCATCTAATTTTTGTATATATATATCAAAATTTCCATTTGATGTTAAATTAAAGAGACCAGAATTTGGATTAAAATCTACAATATCCATAAAACCACCAGTAGTATAAATATTACCACTTGAATCTAATTTTAGGGAAAATCCATTATTAGCAACAGTACCAACCATAGATTTAGCCCATATAAAATTACCATTAGCATCTAATTTTTGAATGAAAATATCATAAATACCAGTAGAAGTTAAATTATATATACCTGAGTTAGGATTAAAATCAGCTGTATTTTGAAAAGAGCCAATAGTATAAACATCTCCACTAACATCTATAGTTATACAATTACTACTAATATCTCCAGTTCCAATTACAGATTTAGCCCAAATAAAATTTCCACTATTATCTAATTTTTGTATGAACATATTAGTAGAACCCAAAGTAGCACTCAAATTAAAAACACCTGGTCCAGGGTCAAAATCTACTGTAAATTGAAAACTACCAGTGGTATAGATATTTCCACCAGCATCTATTGTTATTGATTTTCCGAAATCGCTATCACCTAAACCTCCTATTTGTTTAACCCAAACAAAATTACCATTAGCATCTAATTTTTGTATATATATATCATAACTTCCATTTGTTGTTAAATCAAAAATGCTAGAGCTTGGGTCAAAATCTACTGTATTTTGAAAATAACCAGTGGAATACACATTGCCAATTGAATCTATGGAAATGGATAGTCCTTTATCAGTAGATATTCCTCCCATTTGTTTAGCCCAAACAAAATTACCATTAGCATCTAATTTTTGAATAAAAATGTCCGAAAGTCCATTTGATATTAAATTAAAGACGCCAGAAGATGGATCAAAATCTACTGTATCCTTAAAATAGCCAGTAGTATAAACATTTCCACTAGCATCTGTAGCTATAGAGTATCCCTCATCATCAATTGAACCTCCCATAGAATTTGCCCATTCTAAACTAAAATTTTGTGCATTTGTAAATGATATAAATAATAAAATAATAGATGTGGAATAAAGTTGTTTCATAGAATAAATTTTAGCTATTCAAATATACTTTCTTTTATGAAATAGTAAAAATCCCTAGCGCAAGACCTACCGCAATTCCTAGCACAAGAACATTCCTAAAACAAAAAAGGTTCTAAGAAACATCTTAAAACCTTAATTTACAAGTGATTGTCTTGGTGGCGCGAGGGAGATTTGAACTCCCGACCTCAGGGTTATGAATCCTGCGCTCTAACCAACTGAGCTACCGCGCCTGATAAGGGCGCAAATATATAAATTATGAAAGATAATTGTGATGATTTGTTGAGTAAGATTAATTTATTTTTCACTTTTAATTAAAAATAATTTAAGTACCTATAATTTTTTTCTATATTGTTTATTGATTGTAATTCAATACAATGATGAAAACCATGGAAAAAATAAAAATCGAACTAGAATATATTGTTAATACTTCACCTACTATCCTATATAACTGCCTCAGTACTCCTAGTGGTTTATCTGAATGGTTCGCCAATGACGTGAACATTAAAGGTGATATGTATACTTTTTTCTGGGAAAGAAGTGAAGAAAGTGCAAAGCTACTTAATATAAGGAAAAGTGAAGCGGTTAAATTCCAATGGGAAGATGATGAGGATGAGGATTATTATTTTGAAATGGCTATTAAAATCGATGCATTAACTAAAGAAGTAGCGCTTATCGTTACAGATTTTGCTGAAGATGATGAGGTGGATGAGATCAGAATGATGTGGGACAATAATGTAAGTAAGCTAAAACAAGCCATTGGAGGATAACATTTCTGTTACCTTTGTCGTTTTCTCTGTTAAACAACTATTTTGAACAAATTAGGCTGGGTAGTCATTAGATCATTTGCAGGACCCTTTATCCTGAATTTCATTATCTGGATGCTTATTCTTGATATGCAATTCCTATGGCTCTACATAGATGATCTTATGGGAAAAGGTCTTGAATGGCACATTATTATGGAGCTCATGATTTATGCTTCTGCTAATTGGGTTCCTATTGCACTCCCACTCTCTATTTTAATGGCATCCATAATGACTTTTGGAAGCTTAAGTGAACACAATGAGCTTATCGCAATGAAATCCAGTGGGATGTCGTTATTTAAAATAATGAAACCCTTAGTTGTTGTTATTATAATGATTTCTGGACTTGCATTTTACTTCTCGAATAATCTCTGGCCATTGGCCAATTTTAAAATGAGGGTACTAATTACTGATATTCAAAACACAAAATTAGCCATTGCCTTACAACCGGGAGTATTTTTCAATTCAGATGATTTCTCAATAAGGGTAAAAGAAAAAAATGAAGATGGCGTTTCATTTAAAGACATTTTGATCTACGACCACAGTGAAATGAAAAAACAGACCATTGGAGCGTGGTCTTATAAAAAAGACCCTCGAGATTTCAAACGGATCATAAGAGCAGAAAAAGGAAAGATCATCAATCCTAAAAACAGGTCAGGACTTCATTTACAGCTTCATAATGGATGCATTATACAAGAATGGAACCCCAACAATATGAAAAATTCTACCATGCCATTTATGCGCTACTATTTTGATTCCGCCCACCTTAATTTTGAACTAAATTCATTTGAACTTGAGAGGTCTAATGAAGAAGCCTATGAAAAAGAACAATATTTACTAAGCATCAATCAAATTATACAGCTAGAAGATTCTGCTAAAAAAGAGGTCAAGGATAGAAGCTATCATTTAAATAAATATGTAAAAAACTCATTTGCAGTTTTTAGAACTACAGATTCAATCAATGCTATATCACATCAATTTGAACCTGCTAATTTTAGTTTCTTTGATGCTCAGGATAACATCAATAAGAAAAAACAACTACAGACAGCAAAAAGAAGGGTTGACCAGGTTATCAATCACCTTAAAATTCAGGCTGAAAAAGAAAAAGCTACCGAAAAATACTTAGCCAGTCTTGATATAGAATGGAATAGGAAATTTACACTTTCTTATGCAGTAATTATGCTGTTTTTTCTAGGTGCCCCTTTAGGAGCTATCGTTAAAAAGGGAGGGTTAGGATGGCCAGTACTTATTGCCATACTATTTTTTCTTATCTATTTCATGCTAACTAGAGCAGGTGAAGAAATGGCCATTAATGGAAGCATGGATCCAAATATTGGTATGTGGTTAAGTGCAATAATCATCACCCCTATTACCATCTTTATCTTTTTTAAAGCTAATAAAGATTCTGTTTTATTTGATATAGAGTTTTATCAGAAATTATTTACTTCTATTTTCGCATCGAAAAAAACAAATAAATAATGAAAGTTCTTCAATTATGTCATAAACCACCAAAACCATCTATCGATGGTGGTTGTATTGCTATGAATAATATTTCAGAAGGCTTAATGAAGAATAAATGCAAGCTTAAGATCATTACGATTGGTACCCAAAAACATCCAATTAAATTTAATGAGCTTCATGAAAATTATTTAGACAGAACTAAAATAGAAGGAGTTTTTGTTGATACTAAGCTTAATTTGGTAGATGCTTTCTCAAATCTAGTCACATCTGATTCCTATAATATATCTAGGTTTTTTTCACCTGATTTCGATTCTTTACTTATCAAAACACTAAAAGAACAACAATTTGATATTATTCATTTGGAAAGTCTATTCATGACTCCATATATAGATACAATTAGAAGGTGCTGCGATTCTAAAATAGTATTAAGGTCACATAACCTTGAATATATGATTTGGGAGAAGCTAGCCAGAAAAACGATCAATCCTGCAAAAAAAATCTACTTAAACATACTTTCAAAGCAGTTGAAAGACTATGAAGTAAATATGTTGAATAAAATTGATGGTATTGCAGCTATTAGTTTTGCAGATCAAATTAAATATGAAAAATTAGGATGTGAAAAACCCATGATTACAATTCCATTTGGAATCGATATTAAAAAATATGAATACAAAATAGAAAGCAATACTAGAAAGCAGCTTAATTTTTTCCATTTAGGTTCCATGGATTGGAAACCAAACCTTGAAGCTGTTAGCTGGTTGTTAAACGAAATATGGCCTGTATTATATAGTAATTTTAAAAACATTAATCTACATCTTGCAGGTAGAAAAATGCCTCCCTGGATCTTAGAAGATAAAATTGAAGGTGTAACCAATCATGGTGAAGTAGAATCTGCCAATCAATTTATAAACAGTAATGACATTATGCTGGTTCCTCTTCTATCTGCAGGTGGAATGAGAGTTAAAATTATTGAGGGTATGGCATTGGGAAAAACGGTTATTTCTACTAAAATAGGTGCTGAAGGAATTAATTATAAAGATGGAGAAAATATTTTAATAGCTAATACTATTGAAGAATACAAACAAGTCATTAAAATGTTATTAGAACACCCGCAAATGATCAATAGTATTGGCAATAAAGCTAGAGAATTAGTAAGTAATTATTACGACAATAAAATAATCACTAAAAATCTAATTAAGTTCTATAAAGATGTATCGTAATGAAATTATTTATTCTTACATCTAGATTTCCATATCCTTTAGATAAAGGTGATAAGCTAAGAGCTTATCACCAAATCAAGGAATTAAGCAAGAATAATAGTATCTGTCTGGTTTCTTTAACAGAAAAGAAAATAGATAAAGCTCATATTATTGAGCTTGAAAAAATTTGCACTGAGATCTATGTATTTAAATTAAAAAAATGGAAAATTCTCATTAATCTTTTTGTAGGATTATTCAGCAACAAACCTTTTCAAGTAAAATATTTTTACCAAAGTACAATACATAAAAGAATTAACAGAATCATCAAAGATTTTAAACCAGATCATATTTATTGTCAGCTCATAAGGTGTGCATCATATGTACAACACAACTATCATTACAAAAAGACCATAGATTACATGGATGCTTTTTCAAAAGGAATTGAAAGAAGAATCAATCAATCTGGATGGATGAAACCGATCTTTAAAGCAGAAGCTAATAGATTATTGAAATTTGAAAATCTTTGTTTTGAATATTTCGATCATCATACTATTATATCGGAACAGGATAGAGATTGTATTTTTCATGAAAAAAAAGAAAACATCAAGGTTATTTCCAATGGAATAGATGCTAATTACTTTAAACCACTAAAAACAAATAAAAGTTTCGACCTTGTCTTTGTAGGAAACCTAAGCTATGCTCCCAATATAGATACTGCTATCTATATCTGCAATGAATTATTACCAGCACTGTTAACAAAAATACCAACCATCTCCATTCTTATTTCTGGAGCTAACCCAACTAGAGCTGTTAGTAGCCTTCAAAACGAACATGTAACTGTAAAAGGATGGATCGAAGATATTAGAACTTCATATGCCTCCGCAAAAATTTTTATTGCACCCTTAAGAATTGGTACAGGTCTTCAGAATAAATTATTAGAAGCCATGTCAATGGAGATACCTTGTATAACTTCAACTATGGTTAATAAAGCATTAATGGCTACTGATAAAAAAGATCTTTTAATAGGAGATAATAAAGAGGAATACATTGAATTGATTCTTCAACTATTGAATAATGAACAGCTATGTAATAGTATAGGGAAAAACGGAAGAAAATACATTGTCGACAACTTTAATTGGAAAACCAGTACACAACAACTTGAAAAAACCTTTCAATAACTAGTTGTAATGATTAAATGAAAATCATTTTTAATGTAGTAAATTTGCAATAAATTAAAATACTTTATGAGTTATTCTATGAATACTATTGAGGAGGCACTAGAGGACATAAAATCAGGCAAGATCGTTATTGTGGTAGATGATGAGAACCGTGAAAACGAGGGTGACTTTGTAACTGCAGCAAGAAACGCAACACCTGAACTGATCAATTTCATGGCCACTCATGGAAGAGGACTGATCTGCACACCTCTTATAGAAGAAAAATGTGATGAGCTAGGACTAGAAATGATGGTAGACTCAAACAACTCTCATTTTGATACCCCTTTTACTGTATCTGTAGATTTAATTGGTAAAGGTTGTTCTACTGGAATTTCTGCAAGTGACAGGGCCAAAACAGTGCAAGCACTCATAGATCCTAATACAAAACCAAATGACCTTGGAAAACCAGGTCATATATTTCCTTTAAGAGCTAAAGCAGGTGGTGTACTTAGACGAGCAGGTCATACAGAAGCTGCAGTTGATCTTAGCCGTCTTGCTGGATTTGAACCTGCAGGTTTAATAGTAGAGATCATGAATGAAGATGGATCTATGGCAAGATTTCCTGAGCTTTCAAAGATCGCTGAAAAATTTGATCTAAAGATAATTACTATTGAAGATCTGATTTCCTATAGAATGAAGCATGAAACGCTTATTGAAGAGTTGGTAGAAGTAAATATGCCAACCAAGTATGGAGATTTTAAACTAAAGGCTTTTAAACAAACAACTACTGGAGAAGAACATTTAGCCTTAATTAAGGGTAAATGGAATAAAAATGAACCTATAATGGTTCGTGTACATTCCTCTTGTTTTACTGGTGATATTATTGGCTCTTTAAGGTGCGATTGTGGAGATCAATTGGCATCTGCAATGAAAATGATCGAAAAGGAAGGTAAAGGAGTAATCATCTATATGAACCAAGAAGGTAGAGGAATAGGACTCATTAACAAATTAAAAGCATACAAGCTTCAGGAAGAAGGATATGATACGTTAGATGCTAACCTAAAATTAGGCTTTAAAGGAGATGCAAGAGATTATGGAGTAGGCGCACAAATTTTAAGATCAGTGAATATCTCAAAAATGAAACTCCTTAGTAATAACCCCAAAAAACGTACAGGTTTGATTGGATATGGACTTGAAATAATAGAAATTTTACCTATTGAAGTCAATTGTAATATTCACAATGAAGAATACCTAAAAACGAAAAAGGAAAAAATGGGACATGACCTTAAATTGAACAAACCCAACTAAAAGAATCAATATACCATTTGCTTATTCAGAAAGTCAATTACATTCTTTTCAATTCTTTCCTTAGGATCTCCTATATCTGATTTAACAAAAGTTTCACCACTAACATTTTCATATAATTCAATGTATCTTTCAGAAACAGAGTGAACAAATTCATCTGTCATTTCAGGTATTTGTTGACCTTCTTTTCCTTGGAAACCATTTTCCATTAACCACTCTCTTACAAACTCTTTACTTAATTGCTTTTGATTTTCATCATTAGATAACCTTTCCTCATAACCATCAGCATAAAAATACCTACTAGAATCTGGCGTATGAATCTCATCAATCAAATAGATCTTACCCTCTTTTTTACCAAATTCATATTTAGTATCTACTAGAATCAAACCTCTTTCAGCAGCTATCTCTGTACCTCTCTGAAAGATTTGACGTGTATAGTTTTCAAGCTGAACGTAATCAGCTTCACTTACCAATCCTTGTGCAATGATCTCATCTCTAGAAATATCCTCATCATGGCCTTCAGCAGCTTTGGTAGATGGAGTAATAATTGGATGGGGGAATTTCTGATGTTCTTTCATTCCTTCTGGCATCTCAACTCCGCATAATAACCTTTTACCCGATTTATAAGTTCTCCAAGCATGACCTGTAAGGTATCCTCTAATTACCATTTCCACTTTAAATGGCTCACAATAATGTCCTACAGTTACATTAGGATCTGGGCTAGCTAAATGCCAGTTAGGTACAATATCTTTAGTTGCTATTAGAAATTTTTCGGCTAGTTGATTTAACACCTGACCTTTGAAAGGTATTCCTTTAGGTAAAACAACGTCAAATGCTGATATTCTGTCACTTGCAACCATCACTAAAAGGTCATCGTTGATGTTATAGACATCTCTAACCTTACCTTTATAAACGGCTTTTTGATTAGGGAAATTAAAATTAGTTTCTGTTATTGATGTCATTGTATTAACTTTTAAAAGCTTTAATTATTTTCTTTACTAATTGATGCCTGATCACATCTTGTTCATCTAAAAATATGATAGATATTCCTTTTGTTTCATCAAGGACTTGAATTGCCTTTTTTAATCCACTTCGTTGATTTTTTGGAAGATCAACCTGTGTAACGTCTCCAGTAATAATAAATTTAGCAGATTTACCCATCCTGGTTAAAAACATTTTCATTTGACTTTCAGTAGCGTTCTGACCCTCATCTAATATCACAAATGCATTGTCGAGTGTTCTACCTCTCATAAATCCTATAGGTGCAATTTGAATGACACCTGAATCCATATATTCTGCTAATTTTTCAGGGTTGATCATGTCTTGTAAAGCATCATACAAAGGCTGCAAATACGGATCCAACTTTTCTTTTAAATCTCCAGGTAAAAACCCTAAATTCTCACCTGCTTCTACAGCAGGCCTTGTTAAAATGATTTTACGAACTTCTTTATTCTTTAGCGCTCTTACTGCTAATGCTACTGAAGTATATGTTTTTCCTGTCCCAGCTGGACCAATAGCAAAAAGCATGTCGTTGTCCTCTATAGAAGCCACCAATCTCCTCTGATTATGAGTCCTTGGCTTTACTAAAATACCCCTGTTTCCAAAAACCAGCACATCATCAGACGAATTAAGTATCTCCCCCCCTTTTTCACCTAATAAATTCTCAATGTTGTTCTCATTTAAAGAATTGAATTTATCTAAATGGGCTAACAACAATTTTAAGCCAGCATCAAAACTATTTATGCTCTTCTGGTCCCCCATCACTTTTACTTCGGAGCCCCTTACTACAATTTTTAATTTTGGATAGTAAGACCTAATTAGTTTTAATTTACTTTCTCTTACTCCAAACAATTCTGTTTGATCAACATAGCTAATGTCAAATGTATTTTCCTTCACAAATCTTTGATCTATTTTGCTAATAATTTAATTACTTTTGGAGTTCAAAGGTAATAATTAGGACTTTAAAATTCCTAAATAAATATGATAATTACATTAACAACTGACATGGGGCTTAAAGACTACTATGTAGCCTCTATTAAAGGATCTATAATTAAAGAATTACCTGAAGTAAGAATTATAGACATCAGCCATTCCATCCAACCATTCGACATCTCACATGCTGCTTTTGTAATTAAAAATTGTTACAAAGAATTTCCAAAGGGCACCATCCATGTAATTGGGATCAACCCTGAAGCTAATGACAACTGTTCACATCTAATCGTAGAGAATCATCAACAATATTTTATTGGTGCTGATAATGGAATCTTTTCATTACTATTTGAAAAAGAACCTGATGCTATATGGGAAATCTCAATAAATGAAGAAAGTAATTCCTATTCATTTCCAACTAAAAACATTTTTACTAAAGCCGCATGTCATATTGCAAGAGGAGGATTACCTTCTGTAATAAGTAAACCAATAGCATCTTATAATAAAAGAGAACTATTTAGAGCAACGGTAGACCCAGATGTCATAAAAGGCACTGTCACTTATATTGATTCCTATGGAAATTTAATTACTAACATCTCTCAACAACTTTTTAATGAAATTTGTAAAGGAAGACCTTTTAAGATCTTTTTAACTAGGTCTGGCTATTCCATTAATAAAATTCATTTAAAATATGGAGATGTACCAGAAGGTGAAAAGGTGGCTCTATTCAGCAGTAGTGGCTTACTTGAAATTGCTATTAACAAGGGTGTGGATGGGTCTGGAGGTGGAGCCAGTCAGCTTTTTGGATTAAAGTTAAATGACACCATCACAATCGAATTTAAAAACTAATGATCACTCGAATAGTAAAACTAACTCTTGAACCAAAAAAGGTTGAAGAATTTAAAATCTTTTTTAAAGACAAAAAATCAGCTATTGAAAACCATGAAGGGTGTTATCAAGTAATTCTTTTACAGGACATAAAATATTCAAATATCTTTTTTACATATAGTCATTGGGAAAACGAAATGACATTGAATAATTATAGAAATTCAGAATTATTCAATAAAATATGGAAGTATGCTACCAGCTGCTTTTGTGATCGCCCTCAGGCATGGACATTAAAGGAAAAATGATCTTTATAAATACTCAAGACCCATTAATAGAATATCATCCATCTGTGAATTATCCCCCATCCAGTTTTTAAGGAAGTTACTTGCAATTTTATATTGGTCATCCATTGGAGCTGAAGCTAATTGGTCCAATAATTCATTAAAGCCAGACATTTTTAATTTTCTCACTTTTTCACCCCCAAACTGATCGGCATAACCATCAGAAAATAGATAAATAAAATCACCTTTTTTTAATTGAAATTCTTTAGTAGTGTATTCCTTGTTTGCTAAAGCAAATCCACCTATAGAATAACGATCACCACTTAAAATATTTATACTTCCATTTCGATAAATATGACATGGACGCATAGCTCCTGAAAACTTAAGCTTACCTGTTTTCCTGTTAATAGTGATAATGGCAAGGTCCATCCCATCTTTATTAGATTCATAATCATCTTTTTGATGGAGAACAGTTTTTATATTCACATCAATTTCTTTAAGAATATCAGCAGGATCTAGCTTCTTATGAAAAACAATGGCTTCATGGATCAATATAGAACCAATCATGCTCATGAAACCTCCTGGAACTCCATGCCCAGTACAATCTGCACATACTAATATAATCTCATCGCCAATTTCTTTGATCCAGAAAAAATCACCACTTACTATATCTTTAGGCTTATATAAAACAAAACTAGAAGGTAGTATTGAGTCAAAATGTTCCTTTTCAGGCAACACCTGTATTTGAATACTTTTAGCATAATTTATACTATCTGTCAAATCTTTATTGATTTCCTCAATTTTTTCTTTCTGATTGACAACTTCCTTTGTTCTCAATGCCAGCTGATTTTCAAGTGTTTTCTGGTATTTAATTAAATTTCTTTCTCTTAATTTAATAACGAGTGTCACCAAAAGAATAACTAAAATAAATATGCTTAAATAAAACCACCATTTTTTCCAAAATGGAATTTCTATGAAGATCTTGAATTCAACAACATCACCCATTATACCATCTGAATTGTATGATCTTACTTGAAAAACATATTCACCATCTGATAATTTAGGGTATTTAGTTGAATTCTGAGTAAGCTTATCGGACCACTTTTCTTCATACCCAATTAACCTAAATTCATAGGTAACTTCATCCGATTTTCTTAAGCTTAAACCATTAAATAAAAATTCAACATCATATTCACCAAAAGGCAAGCTTATTTGATCAGTGACATTTTTTAACTGGTCGTTGATTTTTATTTTTTTAATAGATGTAATGGGAGGAATTTTATTAATAAACTCCTCATCAGCATTATATCGAACAATACCATTGTCGGTTCCAAACCATAATTCATTTCCCCAATTAGATATCGCTGATTCAGAGAAACTGATGTTTAAACCATCCTGTTCATTGTAATACTTAAATTCTCCTCTCTCTTTATCGAATTTACTAACACCTCCATCGTGTGTCACCCATGTATTATTTTTATTGTCTATAGAAACACCATAACAATAATTGGACAATAGACCATCTGAAGCATTGTATTGTAAAACAAAGCTCATACCGGCTTCTTGAGTTGAATCACCAGTAATAACAAAAAGCCCATTATCCTTAGATGATATCCATAAATTATCATAATCATCTGCTTTGATCATATTTATATTAACAAGGTTCAATTGATCTGATAATTGAAAATTCCTAATATCTTCAGCATGAAATTCAGATAAAAATGCACTTTTTGTCCCTACATAAACAACCTCTTTATGCTTATATATATATCCTACTGAATTATGAGAGAGTCCAGTTGAAATATTATAGGAAGTAATGCCAAGAGATTTTTCATCTACCTTAAAAACACCATTCAATGTTCCCGCCCATAATTTTCCTTTTAAACTACATATAGACCGAATACTATTACTAAGTAGATCAGACGATAATTTAATTTTCTTAAACTGACTTTCATTATTAACTTTATAATAAAGTCCTTTTTCTTCTGTACCTACAAATAATGTACTATCCGAATTAAAAGCAAAACAAGTTATTTCATTTTCTGGAAGGCCATTACTAACACCCCATTTGTTAATTTCATTAAAATCGTGTTTACTGTACTGTATGAGTTCACCCTCTGATGCAACATATAAATGAACATCATTTACTAGCAGATATGAATACTTTTTAGGTATCACTTTATCTCTAAAAAAGAAAGTGAAATAATTGTTAGCCTTAGACGCTATTCCTTCACCAACTGTACCTACCCACAACACGCCTTCCCTATCAATTAATGAGGTGTTAACTGCATTGGTTTTAAGACCACTGAACTGATTGTATTTTTCAATAATCTTGTACTCACCATTAATAGCTATTTTTAATACACCTTGCTTAATTGAACTAACAAACAACATGTTGTTTGTTAAATAAAGGTCTTTAATAATAATATTTGGATTAAAATTGCTGATGTTTATTTTTTTACAGCTATAAACACTTTTTGATTTTTCCAATTGATAAATACCAGATTGTTTAGTAGCTATAATTAAATTACCTTGATCATCTTCAACTAGATCCACAACAGATAAATCAGATAACTCTTGGATCTCCATCACCTTATAGATGCTTTCTTCATCTTCATAATAATCGTAAACATCCAAACCTTTATCTGTCCCTATAAACATTCTTCCATCATTGAAAAAACAAATTGACTGAATAAGGTCCCCATAAAAATCATCTAGAAAAAATTGAAATTCCCCATTTTGATCTATATAATAGATTCCTTTATTTTGAGTTGCAAACCAAATTTTATTTCTTTCATCTTCAACAATTGAATTAACAATTGAATTGATTCCATGTCCTGGATGAATTTTCTGAAATTCCTTATTACTATATTTAGAGGCTCCACCCTTTTTATGTCCAAACCAAATATTGCCTTTTGAATCTTTATAGGATGATGAAACAAAATCTTCAGAAAGACCATTTTCTGAATTAAACATTTGGAATGCCTTTCCATCATAAACAGCAACACCCTCAGATGTACCAACGATTAACAAGCCATTTTCATCCTGATCTATAGAATAAATAAAAGTATTACTTAAACCCTGGTTCCTGCCTAAATGCTCAAACTTATATTCCTGACCATTTGCTAGAAAAAAACAAAAAATAGATAGAAAAAAAAACTTGACCCTTAAAACGTACTTCATATTCCTATATCTAGTTTTATCTTGATGGCACAATTACTACATTACCTTTATACTTAGGAACACCCCCAATTGGAACAGAGAAAAAAGGCAATGTTTCGCCATATTGATTGGTAATATAAAATACTACATTATTGTTAGATATATTAGATGCTTCATCTGCTTGAAATTGTATATCAAGTGATGTTCCCTTTTCTGATTTTTTTACATAATAAACACTTTCAGCTTTTTCACCATCACCAGAAACTGCCAAATTTTTTGCAAAAGTAGATACAGAATATAATTTAATCGCTCCTCCATGGTCCCAGTCAAAATTGGTTTGTTTAACAGACACAACCTTGTTATCTACAAAAGGATAAATATGACAGATCTCATTTATATTTACTGGCAATCGAAATGAATATTCAAATGTAAAAGCATTTCCTCCATTTACAGGAATATTATTAGTAGCTGAAGCGCTTAAAAAATACCTATATAGATTACCATCGTCACCTTCTAATCCTTCAGCAATTAATTTAAAAACATATCCATAATATTGCTCAGAATATTCACCTTCAGAAGGATTAAAAGGCCCCATAGCAAACCATTTTCCATCTAAAGATTGATCTTCGCCAAAAGAATAGGAAACTATCACATTACCACTTTTATAGTTACCAACAGGGTCAACTCCAGTAGCATCCTTTTCGGAAATACATCCACTACCACCATATAGTGTAAAACTTGTAAAAGAATTGAACTTTTTATTAGACCCATTATTTAACTCATCGTATTCTCCACCAATTTCAGGATCAAATACTCTTATATAAAATGGCTTTTTATAATCTTTTGGTATAGTAAAGAAAAAAGTTTGAGAATGATCGTCATCACCATATGATGAGCTTGCCTTTTTACTAAATGTAACAAGAAAAGGAATATTTTCTTCCTTAGCAGGCACAGGTTGCGCTAATAAATACAAATAGCTAAATGAAAAAAATACGAATACCCATATTTTCATAACAATTAATTTACAAAATATTAATCATATTTTTTAATTACACCTACAACCTTTTCTGGATCAGCTTCATTCCATGAAACATATTTAATTTCATGATTTGCACCTTCAACTACAATTTGTTTTTCAAATCGTAAATTACCGTCAATAATCCAATAGTATTTATCATAAATAGTAATACATGTACTAGCATCACCGTAAAAAACATGTTTACTGTCTTGAATTTCATGTACAATATAAGGTTTATCGTCAGTTAATATCTCTATATCCTGTTGATGAATATTTTTATATTCTTGTTCTAAAGAATGATCTATAATATTCAAAGACATTGAATAAGCACCTATTTCATCAAAACAATACTCAAAATTATTTCCTTTTTTAATTATTCCGTTCCCCATATCCCAAACAAGCTCAATATCATTACTAGTTTCATATTCTTCATCATTGAAAATAAAACAAAAATTAGGTTCTATTTCATGAAACGTATCTACTCTTGGAAGCTGTGAGTTAAAATAGATGATATGATCCAGAGATGTTTTTCTATTAGTAGAAAAATAACCTTCTTGCAACCCATCTAATAAAAAGATAGAAAAATCATCTTTAGGAGAATTAATGGGTTCCCCTAAGTTCTTTGGTTGAGTCCACCCATCTTTTGAACGATTAGAAACATAAAGGTCTTTCTCTCCAATTCCACCAGGCCTATCAGAATTAAAAAACAATTGATTTTTATATAAATAGGGAGTAGACTCTCTAAATTCTGTATTAATTTGAGATCCTATATTTTTTGGCTCTGACCATTCTCCATTAATGTATTCACAATAATACAAATCTGAAAGACCTTTACCTCCTGGCATATCACTGGCGAATATCATTAAGCTTTCATCTTCACTTATAGAAGGATGTACAACATTATAGGATATATTATTATGTTTAAAAGGTATAGCAGCACATAAAGTATCATTAATATTCTTCGAATAGAAAATTCCAGATTTAGATTCATCATCTTCATTATTCATATTTCTGTTAAAATAGAGCAACGAGTTATCCTTAGTGATGTGAACAAAGCCATCATTCATTACAGAATTTATTGCATTATTAAGGTGCTGTTTTCTTCCAGAAAGCTTATTCTTTTTTATTTTAACTCTGTAGATGTCAGTAAAACTAGACCCATCTTCATTTACTATTGATTTAGCAGATTTCGTTTTCTTATCACTACTGTAATATAAATATTCACCACTAACAAAAGGACCAAACACATTTTCACGGTTCGTTCCTCCTCCTAACTTTAGTGCTTTCAATTTATAATTTTCTTGAGATAATAAGCCAAACGGCATCAGCATTATTAAGCTAAAAGTCACGTGGATTATTTGCCTGTTTTTCTTCAATTAAATTATATCTTAAAATAAATTCATGTGAGCCCCCTGTAAAACCACTATAATATTTTGTTATATAATCATAGCAATAAAACAAAAATAACTGTTTTGTTAAGCCTAATCTCAACCCTATTAAGACGTCTTGATTGGTTCTAAACCCCAAATATAAACCAGCTTTTTTCTTATAATCCAAAGCACAACCCATTTCCATCTGACTGATCTTTGAAAGCCCGTTCTTATAAAAAACGTAAGATGTCAAAATAAGTTCGTTATTAAGTTGATATTTGTAATTAAATGAAAGTGTAAGATCTTCAGTAAAACTTTGATTGGTTATATCTGCAACAGCTATACCAAAAAATAAATTATTAATAATATAGGATGCCCCAAATCCAAAATATGGAGAAAACTGACTTACATTACCTGTAGAAAAAGCAGGGTCTGATGGGTCTGAAACTACTACTAAATCACTTCTATAATTTGTGTTTTTAATCCCACCTGATAAACCCATAGACAATACACCTTGAGAAAGCAATAGCTTGTAAGAAAAGTTTCCTGTGATCAAATTATTTCTATTAGGCCCTATAGACTCATTTAAAAAATTAATACCCATTCCTACACCTTTGTTCTTAGTAGGAAGACTTGTATTAAAAATCAGGTATTGTGGTGCTCCATCAACTCCAGTCCATTGATATCTGTAGCCCATAACAGATGATAGATAGTCTTTATTTCCACATACTGATGGATTATAAACCATATCTGTCTCCATAAATGCCGTAAAACCAGGTACAAACTGAGCTTGTAATTGACCATTCATTACAATTAAAAATAATATGAAGATAAATCTCATCATCTTTTAAGCTCTATATATCCTTTATAGTTAGTATCTGCAACTCTTATAAAATAAAAATAAGTATCAACTGGAGCCCACCCACTATTGATAGTCCCATCCCAACCAGTAAAAATATCTGATGTTGCAAACACCAGCTCACCCCACCTATTGACTATCTGCATTTCAAAATCTACATTCAGTCTTGCCCCTTCTACTAAAAACAAATCATTGATCCCATCGCCATTTGGAGAGAATCCACTAGGAATAAAGATCCAATCAACAAAATAGGTAACTTCTTCATAAACAGATGGACAAACACCATTTGAAGCAGTAACAGCAAATAAATAATCACCAGAAACTAGGTTTATCAATCCAGTAGTCATAGAATCTGGCTCTAAAATAGTACCCAACATGCTTAAGTTTTCCCAATAGAAAATAGTTCCATTATTGGAAGTTGCAGATAAATTAGCAGTAGATTGATCTATATATTGATCTGGACCAGGGTCAACTGTTACATAATCAAAAAAGTTGATCACAACCGTATCAACTGCTACACATTGTCTTTCTGTTAATGTAAGCTCAAATGAATAAGCCCCATCATTAATAGCAGTAACTTGAGGGTTAATAACTGTATCAGAAGAAAGATCAAGACCCTCAAAAGATATCCATGAATAGCTAGCATTTGAATTGGGTTGACCCATTAGTTGATATGTAAATCCACAAACAGAAGAATCCATTCCCGCATTAGTTAAAAGATCAATAACTTCTATTGGAAATGAGTCAATACAGGTACTTAAAACTTCATAATAAACCCAATAAGAGTTATCTAATGAATTAGAGAAATCAATCTCTCCAGTTTGGTTACTAACAGACAAACCAGATGGAATTGAACTAAATACACCTGATGAATTTCCTAAAATAACTGCAGTATCATTATTAGAATAACCACAATAAATAGAATCAGTATAATTAAAATGAGCTGAAGCCAATTGGATTTCAAATGTGTCTCTACATTGATTTGGGGTTTCATAAACAATAGAATAATTCCCTATTGTTGTACTATCAAAGTTGATTAAACCACTAAGTGTGTCCATATGAATATTTGATGATAAACTTGAAAACGCACCATTGCTAGCACCTAAAATAATTGCTGAATCATCAGGACTGCCTTTGCAATAAATAGAATTTGAATATAATATTTCTGCACTTTCTACCTCCAAATCAAAGGTGTCTAAGCATCCGCTTACATTATAAATAATTGAATATTGCTGAGGAACAACGCTATCAAAATTGATCAGCCCAATCGAAGGGTCTATATATGGGTCTAATGGAATACTATAGAAGAAAGCATTTGAATTTGTATTTCCATTGATAATTGCAGAGTCATTTGGTTCTCCCATGCAATACAATGAATCTAAATATTCAATATCAGAATTTACAATTTCTAAATCAAAATTATCAGTACAGCCATTAACTAAATAAGTAATAACATATGGCAATGAATTTGAATTTGCAAAATCGATCTCTCCAGTATTTGTATTAATAAATGATATTGCAGGACTACTTGAAAAAACACCATTATTGTTTCCTAAAATAATGGCTGAATCGTTAGGCTCACCACTGCAGTAAAGTGTATCCGAATAAGAAATTGCAGCACTGATAATTTCAAGGTTAAAAGTATCTGAACATCCTTGTGAAGTTGTATGAATTACTGAATATGCTTGATTTAGAGACAATCCAAAATCAATTATTCCTTCCAAATTATCTAAAGCTAAATCAGGTGAATTTGAAGTAAATGCACCATTGTAATTTCCTAGTACAACTGCAGTATCATTTGAAGCACTATTACAAAAAGAAGTATCTGAATAAGTGAATGCTGCATCTATGATTTCTAATTGAAATGTATCTTCACAAGCTCCTAAAGTGTAATAAACCTCATATGAATTATCAGAAGAGCTATCTATAGCAATTTCTCCTGTTAAAGAATCTACAAAATATAAACTAGCTAAATCTGATGAAAAAACACCACCAGATTGACCCATAATAGCAGGAAATTGATTGGAGTCTGACATACAATATATGTTTGATCCATATTGAAAATTAGTATTACAAGGTGAGGTTAGCGCTAATCTTCCAAAATATCCATTATTTGAATAGGAAAATGGTAAAGATATAGTATCCACAGTAATTGCTTGCTGAGCACCTCCTCCAAAGAAATATTGTTCAATACCATTAGTACTTATAGCACTTGTTTTCACAGTTCCTGGACTTGTAATTCCTTTACGTTGAAAAAAGCTTCCACTTACTGGATCATAAAATGCAATAAACCCATCTACTCCATTTGCGACTAGGTCATTTGCTGAATTTCCATCAAATCTAATGGTGCCATCATTGGTCCCAATTACAGCAATATTTACACTATCAAAACCTAAATTAAATCCAATTGAATTGGAGTTTCCAACAGGTGTCTCAACTATTACCCAATCTGTAGCGCCATTTATAGCATTGTGCTTAGATAAAAACATATTTAATCCACTTGTAGTTGAGACATTACCAAACATAGGAAATTCAGCATTTGAAGATAAAGCACCAGTTAAGTATAAAGAATTATTTAAATATAAAAGTCCCCCTAAAATATCATTTGAATTATTCTTAATTTGAGCTTGCCAATTCAAATCTCCAGAAGTCTGAGATAGACTTGCTAATACAATTTCATTGTTATTATCAATATTGGATAAAATTGGAAAATAATTACCTAAATAATCTTTAAATTGTAAAGAGCTACAATTAAAAGTACCTCCAATATAAACTGAATCTGAGTCTAATTTAATATCAACTAAAGTATTATCTCCATCTATTCCTTCGGTTTCAGTAATCCACTGTGCAGAACCTGATAAATTTCTAGACAAAACAAACGATTCAATAGTAGTATTTGAAATATTACCAATATTAAAACCACCTATTTCTGGATCTAATTCGAATTGTCCCAAAAAATAAACCTGGCTAAAATTAGTATCAACTGCTACAGATAAACAATAATCATCACCAGCACCTCCATCTTCATGAAGCCATTGCAATATACCAGAAGATGAGTATTTAGCTTCAAATGCATCTTGACCACCAAAGCTGGTAGTAGTAGCTGTTACACCACCTCCAATATCAGAAAAAATAGCTAAAGAGTTAAAGTTACCACATATATATAAACTACCAGATTCACCTATATCAATTGAAGAAATCCTGTCATCACCAGCTCCCCCAATCCATAAAGCCCAACCTAAAGTTCCTGCCGTGTCATATTGAGCTAAAAATCCATTTTGACCCAATGGAGGATTAGCAAAATCTGAAGTATTTGACCCATTAGGAAATGAAGCAGAAATATCACCTTCAAATTGACCAACTACATAAACCTTTTCATTACTTGGATCATATACAATATCATTTACCAATTGATTGGAAACCCCTTCAATACTTTCTAACCATATACTATTATATTGAGAATATAATTGCTGTGAATTAAAAAGAATTAGAATATAAAACAGCCATGTATAAGAAAACTTCATGCCTGACAAATTTAATGAAAAAGAAAGCTAAAATGAATCGATTGCTATCAAATTAAAGTTAATGTCTAGCATTCTTTCATAATCATTACCAACTTCTAACATTTCAGTATCATCTTCCTCATAATACCAATTGATCTCTAGTTCTGTTTTTGTATCAGACAACATTCTAAATATATTTAACAAAACTACAGATGTACTTGTGTTAAAATATTCAAACTTTACAATAACGCTTGTTTTTGACTTTGGCTCTCTAGAGTACTGGGTAATCCAGTACATCAGCTTATGGTAAAAGTCTACCGTATTTTCTGGTATAGATATTCCACCTAAAAATAATTCACCCTTATCATAATTAAAATGAACTTCAGGAGTCTTATTGGTGCGTTCTATTAAAATATCTTCCATTGATTCGATAAAATTAAGGCACTAATTTACTTTTTATATCTCAATTTTAATACTTTCAAGCATAAAAATTACTTTTATTAATTTGGCTTTTCTAATTGTAAATATATGAATACTAACATTTCAACACTAGTTAACATACACCAACTCATTGGTATACAGGATACAAATATCAAAAAGGTGGTTAAAATGGACCAATTGAATTGTATTCAAAATGCATACATAATAATCCAAGATGAGGCCATAGTTGATTATGGAAAAATGGAAGAGCTAGATCTAGCTACTAATTCAACAAATATTATAGATCTTAAAGGTCATTGTGTGCTACCATGCTGGAACGATTCTCATACCCACCTGGTATTTGGAGGCACAAGAGAACAGGAATTTGTAGATAGGATCAATGGATTGAGCTATCAGGAAATTGCAGCTCGTGGTGGAGGTATTTTAAATTCAGCTAAAAAAATGGAGCACACTTCAGCAGATGAATTATATGAATCAGCTGCTCAAAGACTAGAAGATGTTATGAAAATGGGTACTGGTGCCATTGAAATAAAAAGTGGATATGGATTAAATATAAAAAATGAGCTGAAAATGTTAAGAGTTATTCAGCAATTAAAAGAAAAATACTCTATACCCATTAAATCTACCTTTTTAGGAGCTCATGCCCTTCCTGTTGAATACAAAAACAACAAACAAGGATATCTCGATCTTATCATCAATGAAATGATGCCCAATATTGCAGAAGAAAACCTGGCAGATTATGTAGATATTTTCTGTGAAACCAATTACTTTTCTGTGGAAGACATGCACCAAATACTTGAAGAAGGATATAAGCATGGATTAAAACCAAAGGTACATGTAAATCAATTTACAAGTATAGGCGGAATTCAAAAAGCATTAGAATTCAATGCTATTTCTGTTGATCACCTGGAAGTAATGGAAGACATTGACATCAATGACCTTAAAAATAAATCTACTATTCCTACCCTATTACCATCCTGCTCTTTATTTATAAATATTCCTTTTGCACCTGCAAGAAAACTACAAGACAACAATATTCCTTTTGCATTAGCTACTGATTACAATCCAGGATCTAGCCCAAATGGGAATATGAATCTAGTAACTTCTTTAGCTTGCATTAAAATGAATATAACTCCCGAAGCAGCTATTAATGCAGGTACTATCAATGGTGCATACGCAATGGAGCTCTCCGATCAGACTGGAAGTATTACAAAAGGAAAATTAGCCAACTTAATCGTTACAGATAAAATATCTGGTTACAGTTTTCTTCCTTATTCTTTTGGACAGGATCATATTCATAAAGTAATGATTAAAGGAAAATGGATTTGATTGACAACTGGTACATTATTTGATTAAATGATAGAAACTAAAAGACCAACCAAAATGAAAATTCACATTTTAGTCATTCTAATTTCAATCATTTTCAGTAATAATATTTTTGCTCAACAATTATCTTCAAGCAAGTGCTATTATTATAAAAACAAAGCCTCTGTATACACAGACAATACTGCTTTTATTATTGATTTTGAAACAAAAAAAATAACTGAACTATATAAAGATATTGATAGTGAATTCTACATAACTGAGACAAAATATATTACTAAAGAAGATGTAGAGAAATTAAAATTTTCTGATCCAGAATTATATAAATATTACACTAATGATTGTGATCTTTATTTCAATAAACAAAACAACAATTTACTTTCAATTGTAGGGCCATATATTTCATATGAAAATGAATATTCTTCTGGTGGAGGCGCTCATCCTAGTTATGGAAAACAGTATATAACCTATAATTTGGAAACTAATAACAAAGCCAATCTACTAGACATCTTTGAGAAATCCGATATACTCGAAGCCCTATTGAACGATAAAATCATACAACAACACCTTTCTAAAATGGACCCAAAAGATCTTGATGAGCTATTTCATCATTTATATTTTGAAGATTTAGATTTTGGTAAACACATCTTAAAGCAATTTGCTTTTCATCACATCAAAAATAACAAGGTAGCAGTACGCATAGGAGTAACTCATGGAAATGAGATGGCAAGAGGAACTTTTGCACAGATCGGGATCTATTTACCCATTCCTAAAGAGCTAAAAGATACTTTCACTAAAGCCATGGATAAAAAAACACTTATGAAAGATATGGCTAAGAATTAGATTTTAAATATTTTTGGCAAAAACCACTACCTATGATCAGAAATCTTTTATTATTCTTCTTAATATTACCTCAAATCATTTCTGCTCAAACCAATCCAGAAGAAAAATTAGGCAAATGGTGGATGTATTTTGGAACCCATCAAATTAATGAGAAATTCAGTGTCCATTACGAAACACAATTAAGAAATTATGAGATCTTGAATAATTTCTTCCAATTACTACCAAGAGCAGGAATTAATTACCATATAGCTGATAATTCGATAATCACAGCTGGATATGCATGGATCCCAACTCAACCAATTATGGGAGAGGGATGGAACAATGAGCTAGTCATAGAAAATCGTATTTGGGAACAATTCATATTAAGGAATAAAGTAAACAATATCAAGTTCAGGCATCGATACAGGTTAGAGCAAAGATGGGTAAAATCTGCTGGAGTTAGCGCTTATAAAAACAGAGCCAGGTATATGCTTTCTGTAAGAATTCCACTTAAAAGTGATCCTGAATTCCCATTATTCATCTCTCTTTACGATGAAATATTTTTAAATATTTCTGAAGAACCGTTTGATCAGAACAGACTATTTGGCGCATTAGGCATTCAAGTCAATGATAACATGAATATTCAGGTAGGATATTTAAGACATCGATTAGGTACTCAAAATTTAAATAGATTACAATTCGCTGTATTTCTCAATACAGGTAAAAAAGAAGATTAAGTTAAAATTTCACACTCATCTGAGCCATGAATGTTCTTGGTGAACCAAAGTTAGCAGGACGTATTAAGTACTCTTGATTAAATAAGTTCTCTGCCATTAAAGCAAGTGTAGCTGATTTTAGCAGCTTCATTCGAATTCGAAAATCAACAAGATGATAGCCTTTATTGTATTTTTCCATTGAATTATTAATTCCAAGGTCAACACCATTCCCTCCTAAATAGTTATTATCATTAAACAGGTCATCTACAAAGATCCAATCTACATTATTCATTTTTGAGTTATATTGATAAGAGAACCCAATTGAAAATCTCTTTTTATAAGAGAGCTCAATATCTAATCTTACAGATGTTCTCGATCTATACTTTAAGTAATGGCCTGTAGTGTCTGAGCTGGTGTTGTTAAAGGTATATCCCTGGGTATTAGAGATGTTGTAAGAAAAAACAGAATCTGGATAAACAGATATAGGGTTTGTAAGGTTGAAACCACTAAGTATTCCAAATCCCCATTTGTCGTTAATGGAACCTTCTCCATTAAAAGTAAATTCAAATCCTGAAATCCTGATTTTTCCCACATTCTTAGATGTAAAACCCAATCCAAACAAAGGGTCAGTACTTGGGCCCCAGCCTCCAAAAGTAAATTCCATCATGTTGTTATACTCCATTACAAACCCCACTAAATCTACATATCCTTTCCATTTTGAAAAGGTAAATGATTTTTTCACTCCTAACTCAGATGTCCAACCCGATTCTGGTTGTAAATTAGGGTTTCTGTATAAATTGATTGGACCAATCTCTCCCTGCATAAACATTTCAGTGATTGAAGGAAATCGAAACCCTTGGCCATAAGAAGTTCTAAAATTTAATCCTTCTATAAGCTCATAATTAAGACCTCCTCTAAAAACAGGTCTTGAAATATTAATTGTATCAAGGTCATAAATTTCATAACGAGCACCAGTTGAAATATTAAAATCCCCTATTGTTTGATCGAATTGAGAATAAATACTATAATTAACCCCTTCTAATTTACCACCATATGAGCCAGTTTCACCCATAAAAGTTGTAGCTACAGCACCACTTGTAATTGAAGTATTTCTTTTCTTATACTGATGTTGATATTCATTATAGGTTAATAAAGACTTGATCAAAGTTGAATCCTGATAATCGTAATAAACATTTCTTGATAAAATCCTGCTTCTTAGTGTATGCTTGGAATATTCTCCTAAGTAAACAATAGATGGATCAATGTAAAACCTACTACCATAATTAATAAGCATGGTACCTTCATAAGGAGTATAAGCAGTAGTATCTGAAGACCACATTACAAATTGCCCATTACTTCTGTGCATATAATTTACATTAAGCCCAATCAAAAAGTTCTTTAAATTATATCTTGTATTTACAACAAATCTTGTTTGTTCATTAACTCCTTCTTTTATGAAACCCATGTCATTAAAATGAGAACCAGATACCGATAAATCGAGTTTTCCTATTTTCCTTAAATGAGTAAAATTAAGCCCTTTCTTCCATCTGGTACTATCCCCCCACCACTTAAAGTTTGTATCTTTAGGTGTATCCCAAAACCCATGAAAATAACCAATATGTGTTTCTGGTTTTAATCCTGGCATTTTTGAACGAACATTTACAATTCCATTAAGTGCAGATGATCCATATAAAGCTGAAGAAGCACCCTTAATAATTTCTACTTGTTCTACATTCTCTAATGGTACCATATTAAAAAGGACCTCCCCTTGATCAGCCGAAAGCAATGGCATATCATCTATCATTACCAATACTCTGCTCCCTGCACCGTAAGTCCAGCCACTACCAGCACGAATATTCAATTGACCATCAGTTATCTGAACACCAGGAGCATTTCTTAACACATCGGTAAGAGTTATACAATTCTTATTTTCAATAATTCTTGCATTAATCACATCTACAGACACAGTGACTTCTTCTAATTTTTGTTCAAATCGAGAGGCTGAAACTACAACTACATCCAACTCACTGGACATCTCCTGCATTGTCAATTTCAATAAGAGATTCTTTTGCAAATCAATCTCAATCATCCTGTCCTTATAACCTACAAAAGACAATTTTAACACATGCTTTCCTTTAGGAAGTTCATATTTAAATTGTCCATTTAGATCAGTGATAAAACCAAGCTCTTTGTCTATTTTAACATTAACTCCAATTAGAGGTTCTTCTGTTAAACTATCTAAAACAGCACCGTAAATTTGAAAATTTTGAGCATGAGCACATGAAAAGCAAATCAAAAAAATGAAAACAAAAGATATTTTATTGATCATAGATATAAAGATATGAATTAAAGTAGATATAAATAGATTTTACCTTATTCAAAATTTAAAAAATTAATTAACAATGAGTTCGTAATTTTATCTATATTGATGAACTAAAATCAATAGAACATGTTTAAAAAAATCCTGACTTTTATTTTAATTGGCTCGTTCAGTTTAAGCTTGTTTGGACAATCTAACAGCTCATCATTTATAGAAGAAGTGAAACAGTTTCAACAAGAATTAAACGATCAATATAGTGATTCAGCTCATTCACCTTTACTTGATAAAGACCGACTCAATTTTAATGGACATGATTTTTTTGAACCTAACCCCGTATTTTATGTACAAGCTAAATTCAAAAGAACTGAAAATGAAAAAGTATTTGAGATGAAAACAAGTACTTCAAGAAGACCAACCTATAAAAAATATGGAGAGATCAAGTTCAAGATCAATGGGAAGAAATTCAAGCTAAATATCTACCAAAATCAAAGATTAATGAATAACGAACTTTATGCAGATCACCTATTTCTACCTTTCACAGATCTTACTAATGGAGAAGAAAGCTATGGTGGTGGAAGGTACATAGACCTCACTATCTCTGATTCTAAGACAATGATCATCAATTTCAATAAGGCCTACAATCCTTATTGTTGCTACAATTCAAGATATTCTTGTCCCATTCCTCCAAAAGAAAATCACTTAAACATTAAAGTAACTGCTGGGGTGAAGGCATTTAAAGAAGGTGAGCATTAAAATAGTAAATTACTGATCCTATTTACCTTCCAAATAGCCAGCTATTGAATTACTATCTCCCTAGTGATAGATTGACCGTTCCCAACAATTTGAAGCAAATAAATCCCTTTAGGCTGTTTCAAATCCATTGAAACTTGATTCAATCCTGACTGAACATATTGACTGTTTTGTTCTACTAGAGCACCTTTTGCATCGAATACAGAAATTATAATGTTAGTATTTTCACTCGATTCAAAATCAAGGACAAATTGACCATTTCCTGGATTAGGATAAATACTTAGATCATTAAATGAATTATTCCCTTCTATACCAACTGTACTGTTCATTGGAGGGAACAAAATATAATCTACCCATGCGGCATCCATTCCATCACTAACAGAATAATCTTTTTCATAGACCCATCTAAATGTATGCTGCCCTGTACTTACAGAATAAGTTTCAGCAGACCAGTTTTCCTCTCCACTCCACTCACCCTGGAGTTGATTATCAATGTAAAATTTCAAATAATCATAAGATGATTCTGAAGAGACTTTTTTCATAAAGCTAATATCACCAGTAGCAATCACATCAACATCTATTTCCATTGTAGAAGACTGATCATCATTGATATTAGCAGAAACTGAAGAATGAGTACCCTCATAAACTGTTCCTTGATCTATTATCCATGGAAATGAGCCTACAGCATTCCAATTAAATTGAGAGTAATCTCCAGATTCAAAATCTTCTGAAAAAATACCTACCACTAAAGTGAAGTTATAAATTGTTGAATAAGCTCCATCCATTAATTCATAAACAAAATCTACAGCTGTTCCATAAGGAGTGTTAGGATCTACGGTGATCTCAAAATCTGAATTTGAGTTACCTCCTGCTAGCATAGCACCAAATAAATGATTAGGGTTGTTGATAGTAACATAAGTGCTATTAGTGCTTAGGCTTCCATTAAGGTTAATGCAGTCACTGTGCCCATCGTTCATTGAAGGAATAGAAAGATCAACCACTTCACCTGCTTCCAGTCTTCCATTTCCATTACCGTTCAGCTGATCGTCAACTACTACTTCATCTGTATTTAAAACTGGAGCATTAGCAGTCATGCTAAAATAAGAAGTCCAGCTACCACCACTATTGTCATTGACAATGATGTCATAGTTAATTATTTCCTGATCTGGAACATCATTAGCAATAGTAATAGAAAAAGCATTATTTACTGTTCCTGAAGAAGCTGCATTAATAGCCCCCCATGTATCATTATCATCTGTTATAGTCACATAAGAATTAGTACATACTAGCTGTGCAGTTACGCCAAATGCATCTACTAAACCAAAATTACTTAAAGTCACATCTAAATCGATAACCTCATCATAATCTGGTAAGCCATTATTATTGCCTGTAGGATCCAATGTTAAATGGTCATCATAAGCTACAAATGGAGCATTCACATTAATTACCTGAACTGTACCTATATATGGCTGACGATTCTGCTTGGTCACTACCACATCTGCTGTTCCTAAAGTAGAAAAACCAGTAAAGCTTAAATTAGCAGTACCAGAAGCATCAGTTAATTGTGCGTCTAATAAAACCCCATTCATTGAAATAGCAACATAAGCATCTGGTTCAGCAACAACAGTTAAGCTAGCAGTCCCTACTGGCACCGCATTCATATGAGAAACGTTCATTTGTGCAGGAATACCAAAATAAGTCATTAAAGAAGGATCACCCATTAAATGATAGATCTCGTAATAATAATCCTCAGCACCACCTGCTTGTGTAACAGCAAGGTTTCCACCTAACATCAGCTGCGCATTGGTAACATGCCATTCAGAAAAAGGTTCACCATTGTCGTGCCAGGTTCTATCATAAACTCCCAAGTCTGTGGCAGAATAAACAGGATTAGCAGAAATTGTTCCTGCTCCTACTCCCCACCAATAATCTTCATTCCAATAGGTGTTATTTGATCCTCCAATATAACCGATGGCGCCTTTATTTTGCACTCTTAATAAAGCTTCCCCAAAACATTCGGGATCATCAAACATATTAGATTGACAACAATTTCCGATCATTAATGCCAATTTATGCTCATTGGTCATGTTATAAACATCTGGACATGTAAATGAAGGATCTGCCCAACCACCACCATATCCATGGGCGGTGTAGTTGATAAAACAAGAACCATTATTGGCATCCTGTAAAATCTGTGAAGCACTACTTCCTGATGCTGGATATAAATAGGTATGAGAAGTAATATTATGTGCCGTATTGGTATAATAAAAATTACCATAATTGATCTGCCCATTTCCATAGGTTGGAGCCATAGAAGCATCTACACCTGAGATCATAATGGCATGCTCTAAAAAGCTAGGATTCGGGAAAAGGTATTGCTCATATTCTAAAGTCTTATCCACCATTATAGAAACCTGATTGGCATTCGTTGCCGAAAACCTGCCATAATACAATTCTGGATAAAAATCTCCTCCACCATCATATTCACAATAATAAAGATCAGATACATGAGTACCAGTAGTTCCATTAAAAGATGGCACCTCAGCAACATCTCCAACGATCAATAAATAAGATGGAGCAGGGTCTGAAGGAGTTCCAGCATTGTACAACCCTGTTAAATAATTCTTTATTGAAGTGGTTGTATTACCTACAGCAGGGTCATTGGTATAGGCTTCAATTACTGTGAAACCTTTTTTAGTTTTCCATTCAACCAATGGTTGAAGAGCGACCTGAAATGCAGGATCAGCAACTATTACCATTTTAGTAGGATAAGTTGTTAGCATGTCTTTTGTCTGAAAAGAATTATGATTTAGCAACTTAGTGAAATGCACATTAAAATCCTTAGAGTGATTTTTATTATGCATATAATTTGTTAGTCCTAGGTCTGCCTGATCAAATACTACTTCAAATTCAATATCTGTAATTACTTTTAATATACCCTGTACTGGATTATAATCAAAAGGAGAAATCTCAATTCTACCCAATTGATGTCCTCTCATTTTACCCAACGCTACTACTCTAACAGGATCTAGTCCTATAAACTCATCTTTTTGGTAGACAGATTTATTATAATTCAGCTTTACCTTATCTGCATCTTCTCCTTTAGAAATAGATCTTTGAGCAGGAGCAATTTCAAGTCCACCATGTTGATCTAATAAAATAACCTCTTCAGTTTTATTCAATATATTAATCTGAATATCACATCCATAAGGAATATCTATCAGCTGATTCTTTGTCAATAAGTCTGGATAACCAATTCGATGGTTTGTTACATAGCTTGGAATCCTAATTGACTTAAACATTCTTCCATCTTTCTTTAATTCTAGTAAATCAAAGGAAGACAGTGTGTTTTTGATCACTAATTTTGTAGTTGTTTGTTCTATTACGTCCATTCCAGATTTATCTGGATCAAGATCAACTGTCTGAGCTTTTAGATCAAAAAAGCAGAGAATAGATGACAGAATAATAAAGTAATGTAGTTTCATTTTTTAGGGATCTAATTAATATTTAATATAATTTATTGATTTATTATTAAATCTAATAAAGGGATTCCATTTAACATTGGAATGCTTTTGTTGAATTACATTCATAAAAACAATGAAATACAAGGATAGTTGCTTTTAAAGAATTAATTTTATGCAGAACAATCCTCTATCTATGAAAATCTTATTTTCCCTATCCATTTTCTTTCTTTCCACTATTCAACACCATGCTCAAACCCCCTATGAGATCATTGAAAGAGCAGATAGTAAATTAAGAGGTGCTAGTTCTTATACAGAAATGAGCATTACTACAGTAAGACCAAAATGGGAAAAGAAAATGACCCTTAAAGGTTGGAGCAAAGGAGCAGATTATTCTGTTTCATTGGTATTATCTCCTGCTAAAGAAAAAGGCTCTGTTTTCTTAAAAAGAAAGAATGAGGTATGGAATTACATCCCTTCATTGGAGCGTACCATTAAGCTGCCACCCTCAATGATGATGCAAAACTGGATGGGAACCGATCTTACCAATGATGACCTTGTGAAACAGTCATCAACTGTGGTAGATTATACGCATAAAATCGCAGGAACTGAAACCATCCAAAACCTCCCCTGCTGGAAGCTAATCCTCATTCCTAAAGAAGAAGCAACTGTAGTTTGGGGGAAAGTGATTGTTTGGGTGGATAAAACTGATTACATGCAGCTCAAAAGTGAATTTTATGATGAAGATGATGAGCTGATCAATGTTATGCTTGGGTCTAATGTAAAAACATTTAGTGGTAAAAAACTTCCTGCTAAAATTGAATTTATTCCTGTAGAAGATGAAGGGCATAAAACCATCATTGAATACAATGTATGGGATTTTGACATTAACGTAAGCGAAGACAAGTTCAATCAGAACAAAATGTCTCAATTAAAATAACATCATGCTTTTTAAACTCGCCTGGCGTAATATCTGGAGAAACCGAAAGCGTAGCATGATCACTGTTACTGCCATTGTTATTGCAGTATTCCTTTCTATAATGATGCGTTCCTTACAATTAGGAATGTATGATAACATGATCAACAATGTAGTTGGCTCCTATTCTGGCTATATACAGGTCCATAGTAACGGTTACTGGGATGAACAGGTGATAGACAATGCTTTTAGCCCTGATGAAAAAACACTTGAAGTTATTCAT
>CAYSEW010000005.1:16531-18839 GCA_964430245.1 uncultured Flavobacteriales bacterium | reverse complement strand
AGCTTGTATTTATAGGCCAGGGTTATCATGGAATGCAGGCTGTTGGTGAATATACCATCAGCGGTATTTTAGATATGAAAAATCCAAAGCTCAATAATGTAAGTGTTTTTATGACCTTGCCTATGGCTCAGGAATTCCTTTCTGCAGAAGATTTAATCACACACCTTGTAATTAACAAGGAAGAATATGATAATGAAAAGGAAATGGCCAAAGTATTATCTTCCACTCTTTCTGAAGATTATGAAGTAATGACCTGGCAAGAAATGATGCCAGAATTGGAACAAACCATCCAAGCTGATAGTGCAGGTGGTCTTATTATGGTATTTATCCTTTATATGATCATCACTTTTGGAATATTTGGGACTGTACTTATGATGACCCAAGAAAGAAAATATGAATTCGGTGTGGTCGTTTCCATTGGCATGAAAAAATTCAAGCTCATCATTACCATGATCTACGAAACTTTACTACTTACAAGCATAGGCGTAATAGCTGGAATTATATTATCAAGACCTCTTGTCTTGTATTTTCATTACAATCCATTGAATTTATCTGGTGATCAAGCCGATGTAATGGAGGAATTTGGTTTTGAAGCGGTCATTCCATTTATGAGCACTTATGACATCCCTCTCACACATGGATTGATCATTTTCTGTATTTCACTTATTATCACCATATATCCTGCTATCACCATACTTAACCTGAACCCCATTAAAGCCATGAAAAGATAACATGAAAACCCTCATTAAAATAGCATGGAGAAATGTATGGAGAAATAAGCTCCGTAGCCTTACAGTAATCCTTTCAATAGTATTGGGCTTGTGGGCAGGTTTTTTTACCATGGCATTAACGCTTGGCCTGAACGAACAGAGAATGGATAGTGCTGTAAAATCCTATCTCTCTCATGTACAGATCCACCATCCTAATTTCTTAGAAAACTACAACATAAAGGATACGATACCATACCCCAACAAACTTATTAAAGGATTACAAAACAACTCAAAAGTAAAAGCATATTCCCTTAGAACGATTATAGCTGGAATGGGAACAACTGCTCATGGATCAAGGGGACTTCATGTAATTGGGATTGATCCTGAAGATGAAAAGCACATCACTACGATTGCTAAAAACTTGGTTAAAGGAACTTATTTTACAGAGATTAAGAGTAAGCCTGTTGTCATTGGGCAGACGCTGGCCGACAAATTAGAGCTGGACATCAAAAAGAAGCTATACCTTACTTTTGTAGATGAAAACGGAGACCAACAAAAGCTCAAGCTTAAGGTTGAGGGTATTTATAAGACTGCCAGCTCCATTTTTGATGAAGCCAATATTTTTATGAAACGTGAAGATATTAGTAAAGCTATACATGCTAATGTTGCTCATGAAATAGCCATTTTGTGTCATACTATAGATGATGCAGCTCCGCTAAAAGATCAGCTAGAAAAAGAATTTCCTGAAGATAAGATCGAAACTTGGAGTGAAATTGCACCTGAGCTTGGTTATGCAGATGAAATGATGAGCACTTTTATCTACATATTCATGGGTATCATATTATTGGCATTGTCTTTTGGCGTGATCAACACCATGCTTATGGCGGTGCTAGAAAGAAAAAGAGAATTAGGAATGCTAATGTCCGTAGGAATGAATAAGCTAAAAATATTTTTAATGATCTTATTTGAAACCATTTTCATTAGCATGATCGCTACTCCTGTTGGTATAGCATTGTCTTATTGGATCATCTCTTACTTTGGTGAGCATGGCATTGATCTATCGATTGTTGGAAAAGGACTAGAGAATTTCGGAGTAGGCGCTATCGTCTATACCTACCTCCCTTCTAATCTATATGTAAACATTAGTATTTTAACATTGTTCGTTGCCTTTATATCATCTTTATTACCAGCCAGACGAGCACTAAAACTAGACCCTGCAGAAGCAGTAAGGTCATTATAAATTGAATTATGAATGTAATTGAAACCAATAACCTGTTCAAGATCTATCAGCAAGGAGAAATTGAAGTAAAAGCACTCAATGATGTTTCTATCAATTTTAAACAGGGTGAATTCACAGCTATTGTCGGACCTTCAGGTTCTGGTAAAACTACCTTTTTGAATGCTATTGGTGGATTGGACACTCCTACATCAGGCAAAGTGATTATTCATGACACCGACATTACTGAATTAAAATCCAATCAGCTCATCGATTTCAGGTTAAGGAACATTGGGTTTGTTTTTCAGGCCTATAACCTAATACCTGTTTTGACTGCCAAAGAAAATGTAGAATTTATCATGCTCATGCAAGGTAACTCTCC
>CAYSEW010000005.1:6649-16431 GCA_964430245.1 uncultured Flavobacteriales bacterium | reverse complement strand
GTAATTGATAGAGCTAAGCGAATCATTACTTTAGAAGACGGCAAGGTATTAAGTGATATTACTCATTAGATCATGAGAGGTTTTGTTATATTCTTTTTTGTTATTACCTCTACTCTATTTGTTTCTGGACAGGAAGAAAAAAAGTTAAAAGATTATTTTTCAGTAAGTGGATATGTTAAATACATGAACACCTCTTCCTTTGCAAGTCTGGATAGTGTTGTAACAGACAACCTTATTCATAACCGAATCAATTTTAAAGCTTTTATATCAGATAATTTCACAGCAGTAATAGAAATGCGTAATAGAATTTTCTATGGAGAAGCTACCCGCATCAATCCCTATCTTGGCATGATGCTCGATGAGGATATGGGACAAATGGATCTATCTTTCGTACCTGTAGATCAGGATGCTGTTGTCATGCATACCATTTTCGATCGTGCCTATTTTAAATATATCTCCGATAAATGGGAAATTAGATTAGGTAGACAACGAATCAACTGGGGGGTTAACCTTGCATGGAACCCTAACGACCTATTCAATGCTTATAGCTTAATCGATTTCGATTATCAGGAAAGACCAGGTGCAGATGCCCTACGTGTACAGTATTTTCCAGGAGGATTATCCAGCATAGAAATGGCTTATCAACCAGGAAATGGACTGGACAGTACGATAGCTGCAGGAATGTGGAAATTCAATAAATGGGAATATGATTTTCAGCTGTTAGCAGGTAACTATTATAAAGACCTTGCTATAGGTGCAGGATGGGCAGGTAATTTAAAAAATGCTGGATTAAAGGGAGAGGCCACCTATTTTCATCCAAAAGATGGCTTGGCTGATACCATTGGAGTATTGAGTACTTCATTAACTTTTGATTATTCTTTTAAAAGTGGTTTATATGTCAATACTTCTATCCTTTTCAATAGTGCCGGCAGTGATCTTTCAAGTACCGGAAATCCATTTCAAACATTCATTGGCACCATTTCTGCCAAAAATTTAATGCCTTCTAAATTAACTTATTTTGCACAATTTTCAGGCGCTATTAACCCTAATTTAATGACCTCTTTTTCAGCATTTTATATGCAAGGACTTAATGTATTACTAACAATGCCGTCCATCTCCTACACTATGAATGAAAGCTGGGAATTAATGCTTGTAGGACAATCTGCGTTTGGCGGAAGCAAATCATTTAATGGGTTAGGTACAGGGATGTATTTAAGGCTGATGTATAGCTACTAATTTCTTAGCATCCATCCTCAAATTGTATTTTTTTCAAACGAAGCTGATCATCAACCTCTTCGAACTCCATAAACGAAGGATAAAGTGCACTGTGCCCCCAATCCATAGGATCTGCCAATTCTAAGTGCAATGTGTTCTCTTTAATATCAGCAATCACCACTTGTAGTATTCTATAATTTGGGTTAATGTCTCTCACCTCCTTTAAACCCTTTTTATCATATACTTTAAATGTGGGAACTTTCCAATCCTCACTTCCTTCTTCACCACAATGAGGGTAAAGAACAATTTCAACTGTATCTGCCAGGTTATCATTATAATGATTCCAATCACTTAAGATGTGTGCATATTCATTTCCAATAGCTACCATGTTTATTACTTTATCATCGTCACCATCGTATAATATAACCCATTCATTTTCTAATTTAACATACGCTTCATTTATTGTATCTATAATTCTCAAAGCTACAGCAGCATCAATTTCTTCTTGGACTTTATTGGTCTCAACCGCTATACCTATTTCATTTTGATCAGTATCGTGATAACAACAACAAAAGATGAATACAACTGATAATATATAGTAAATATTCATAGATTTATTTTAAATATAAATCGAGTATTATTAACACATTTAGATTTCCCCATAATTAAATTTTAAACTGGATGTTCTTAAACAACTCAACAGAGATATTACTAGTACTTAATAAGCTTGTCGAAAATCACATTTCGACCATTGATCATCTTGATCAAATATTGCCCAGCTGCTAGTCCATTGACACCAATCGCGCCAAGATCATTGGTTATCCATTCTTTTTGAAGTAAAGTTCCTCTAAGGTCATAGATCTCTACAAGAACTGGTTGTTGATTATTTGTATTTTCAATATTAATGAGATCATTACAAGGGTTTGGATAAAAAGCTAAACCAGCTGATGAATGTTCAATTTCAGACAAAGTAGTTTCGGCATAATATCTATAAGTATATACCTCTGAAGAATCTGCATAATTTCTCACCTTTAAAAGTACATTTCCTTGAGCAGCAGTTGTTCCTCCGGTCAAAAAATGAAGTGACAATGATTGCTGAGAACCAGCTAGTACCTGACCTACTCCATAATCATCACTTGGACCATAGCATATATCTGCACAGAAATACATATCCCAACCTGCAGGAAGGTTGTTTTCCAATCTAAATATCTCCACAAATATATTAGATGCACTATTATTGATCATGTTACAATCTATGATCAGCTCATCTCCTGTAATTCCACTTACAATGGTATCAGATAGATTCTGATATTGAAATACCTGAGCTTGAACAGTTCCAACGTAACAAAATAGTATGACCAACCATTTTTTCATAGATCATAAATTTACAAATTATTACTCAATCGAAGCATATTTTGATAAATTGACTTCTGTAAAACATTTATTTTACTCATCTTTGCAAATAAGAATTTCATTCGATCTCTATGAAAAAGACCTTCGTTTTACTCTTTTTGTTGCTCTGTACTCATTTTTTTATTGCTCAAACTAAGCTAGCAGGCATTCCTATTCAATTGGATCTTAATGGCTGGCAGGTAATGCAAGATGATTTTGGAAATGTCCTTTTAGGACACGCAACAACTCCAGGAATATTAGTAATTAGTGAACATGCATACACCAACATAAAAGACCTTAAACAAGAAGTATTACAAGGTGCAAATGAAGAGTCCTTTAGTATTTTTACTGATGAATCTGCTACTAAAATTGAAAACAACATTATCTACACTACCTATTCTGGAACTGCAGAAGGTCAGGCGATAAAAGCAGATCTATGCGGTAAAATAGCTAATGCTAAATATTGTAGAGGTGTTACCATCATGAGCATAGTTGCTCTTAAAGACCACAATGCTCAATATACAACACTGATTAAAAAAATGCTTTCCAGCATCTCCTACACTACTCCAGAAAACACAGAAGAATGGAATGCTAAATTAAGCGGGAAGCAATTAATGTATAGAGACTCCTATTCCACCAGCACAAGTGGCGGTGAATATTACGTAAGTGCTAGCTCCAGCACAACCATAAAAATGAACTTTTGTAGCAATGGACACTTTGTTTCTAATCATCGTTCATATAGCTCCATGAGTGGAACAGGTTTAGATGGAGATGTCGGTAGTGATAATGAACAAAGTGAAGGAGAATGGTTACCCTATTGGTCGGGGCATGTTCATGCCATAAAGCTCATTTTTAACGATGGATCCTTACAGTATTATCCAATAGAATACGACAACGGTTTTATCTATGCCGATGGTAAAAAATTCACTATTGGACCCAGTGAGATATGCGATTAACTAATATAGATGCTATTTTTTTTAGCCTATAATTCTCTGATTCAAAACACTTTACATTCAAAAAAAAATCTGAACCATAAATCATTTCAAATAAACTCTACATTTATACGCTTAAACCAATAACTGACCTCTAAAATTACCCTATATGAAAGTCATAATTCTAGGAGGTGGTATAGGTGGCTTAAGTGCAGCTCATGAATTGATTGAAAGAGGATTTGAAGTAGATGTCTACGAAAAAAAATCAATAGCAGGAGGCAAAGCCAGAAGTATACCCGTTCCAGATTCTGCTGAAGATGGCAGAAAACCTTTACCTGGCGAACACGGATTTCGTTTTTTTCCAGGTTTTTATAAGCACATTACTGACACCATGTCAAGGATTCCTTATAAAAACAAAAGTGTATTAGGTAATCTAGAAACAGCTTATTCTGTAATGATTACAAGATACGACAAACCGCCTATCGTAGCATTGAATCAATTTCCTACTTCAAAAAAAGACCTAAAGGTGGCTATTGAAGGAATTTCAGGTAAAGACACTGGGCTTTCTGAAGACGATATTGAATTCTTTGCCGAAAGAATCTGGCAGCTAATGACTTCTAGCTATGAAAGAAGAAAAGAAGTATATGAGAAGATCGGTTGGTGGGAATACTTAGATGCAGATAATCCAGAAAGAACTGATGCCTATAGAAAATTATTTGTGTTGGGGCTAACACGTTCATTAGTCGCTGCTAAAGCAGAATCTGTAAGCACAAAAACTGTTGGAGATATTTTCTTACAGCTTCTTTTTGATACGTTAGATCCATTTAAAGGAGATGCCACAGATCGGCTTTTAAATGGCCCTACTAATGATGTATGGATAGACCCTTGGCTAGATTATCTAAGAAATAAAGGAGTGAATTATTATTTCGACACTACTGTCAAAAAATTTAATCTAAAAAATGACAATATTCATTCAGTTATAATAGAACAAAATGGCGCTAATAAAGAGTTAACCGCAGATTATTACATCTCTGCAGTTCCTGTCGAAAGGTTTGTTGAATTACTGGATAAAGACATGCTTAAAGCAGACAAAACCTTTAAAAACATTCAGCAATTAAGCACTTCTATTAATTGGATGAATGGAATCCAATTCTATCTAAACAAAAAGACTCCAATTAACAAAGGCCACATTATCCATGCAGATACTCAATGGGCACTCACTTCAATTTCACAACAACAATACTGGAAAGACATTGATCTTAGCTGTTATGGCAATGGAAAAGTAAGGGAAATTCTTTCTGTTGATATTTCAGATTGGTTCACTAATGGATTAAATGGGAAAAAAGCCAGCGAATGCTCTATAGATGAAATAAAAAAAGAAACCTGGGAACAGCTATGTAAAAGCATAAACACTGAGGGAAAAGTCATCTTAGAAGAAAGCATGATCATCAACTCCTATTTAGATAGGGATATTAAAATTGAACGTGTACCAAAACTAAAATTACAATCTATTTCATATGATGAAATAAACCTCAATCAAAAATTAGAGCCAGACTGGGCAGGTTATGTGAATGATATTCAAGAATGTTTTCAAACCATTAATCAAGAACCCTTATTGGTTAATCGAGTAAACACTTGGGTACTAAGGCCTGAGGCATTTACAGGTGTAGGGAATTTATTTCTTGCTTCTGATTATGTAAGGACCAATACAGATTTAGCTACAATGGAAGGTGCCAATGAAGCGGCAAGAAGAGCTGTAAACTGTATTATTACAAAATCTAAAATCAAGGCCCCTTTATGTAAAATTTGGGACCTCCATGAACCAATGTTGTTGAGTCTTCTCAGAAAAAAAGACAAAAAGAATTATGCCAAAGGATTACCTTGGCAAAAAGAGATTCCATTTTGGGTTAAATTATCTGTTAAAATGTTAAAATTGACAAAAAAATTAATTAAACCTTTTAGAAAATGATATGGTCCAGTCTCATAAACAACTTCACTAAAGGTTATTTTAGTAATGAGGATGATGATTATCAGCAGCAGGTAAAATTTGCATTTACTGCTTGCATTATTACATGCATATTTTCATTTTTATATGTTGTTGTAAGTATTCTAATAGGATTTACACCTGGAATTTACATGATGTCTGCATCAACTCTCCTGTTTCTCATATTAGTACTTTTATTTAAAACTAAAATACGCCTTAGTATTATTTCAAATCTATATGTATGTTTTTGCTTTATGTCCATATTTACATGTTCCTATTTTTCTGGAGGTATTGATTCTGCAGTAACACCTTGGCTGGTACTTGTTCCAATGACAGCATCATTACTTGTAAGTAAAATCATTGTGTGGATTTGGGTTTTTATATGTAGTGCTGTAGTTATTACCTATGGTTTATTAAAGGCAAATAACATTGTCATTGATATTTATTTCGATGAATTCTATTTAGACTTTTTCTATATCTCGGTATATGTTGGGTTGATCTTGATTACATTACTAGTTAATTCAGTTTATGAAACCATCAAGAATACAGCATTAAGAAAGCTAGAGATCACAAGAAAAGACCTAAAGCACAAAAAAGAAATCATAGAAGAAAAACATATTGCAATAACAGATAGTATTGTTTATGCCAAAAGATTACAAAATGCGATACTTCCCCCTATCAGCTCAATATCAAAATACCTGAAAAATTATTTCATTTTTTACAAACCAAAAGAAATTGTCTCTGGGGATTTTTATTGGGTCGAAAAAATAGATGATACTATTTTATTTGCTGTAGCTGATTGTACGGGTCATGGAGTTCCTGGAGCTATGGTAAGTGTTGTATGTAACAATGCATTAAACAGAGCTGTAAAAGAATTTGATCTTATTAAACCCTGTGAAATTCTAAATAAAACCAAGGACATTGTAATAGAACAGTTTGACAAGGGGCATGAAGATGTAAAAGATGGAATGGACATAGCTTTATGTTCCTTAAATATTAAAACCAATTTACTGACATTCTCAGGAGCTAACAATCCATTGTATATTGTTAGAAATCATGATCGAAACCTTGAAGAGGTTAAAGCCAATAGATTAAGTGTTGGGAAAAGTGTAAAAAAACAGCATTTTACAAGTGAGGAACTTCAGTTAAATAAAGGAGACATGCTATACCTTTTTTCTGATGGTTTTGCTGATCAGTTTGGAGGTCCTAAAAAGAAAAAATACAAATACAATACTTTTAAAGATCTACTACTAAAACATTCCACCAAATTAATTGCTGAACAAAAGTTAGAGATTGAAAAAGAATTTGAACAGTGGAAAGGAGATTATGAACAAATAGATGATGTCTGTATCTTTGGACTAATGATCAATTAAGAAATTTGAAAATCACACAACCCACATTAATTGTCAATGAATCTATTTGTCGGAAAAACATCCGAAAAATGGCTGCTAAGGCAAAAAGAAATAGTGTTGTTTTCCGTCCGCATTTTAAAACACATCAGTCCGCATCAATTGGAGAATGGTTCGCAGATGAAGGTATCAACTCCATAACAGTATCCTCAGTACAAATGGCCACCTATTTTGCCAATAATGGATGGAAAGATATTACCATAGCATTTCCAGTTAACCTTCTAGAGATCCAAAATATTGATGAATTAGCAGGAAGAATTCAGCTTACTTTAATTTTAGATCAGAAAGATTCAGCTGATTACTTAAATAAGAATCTTAGTAATCATGTAAACATCATGATCAAGGTAGATACTGGATACCATAGAGCAGGGATAGATGCTGCTGACATCAATAAGTTCCAGCAATTAATTAAGTCCATCGACAATGGCAACAGAACAGCTTTTACTGGTTTTTTAGCCCATGCAGGGCACAGCTACGATTGTAGGAGCATTGATGAGATCAAGAAAGTACATGAACAATCTAAAAAGAAATTATGTAAGCTTAAAGATGAGTTTATAAAAGCTTATCCAAAGCTGACCCTTTCAGTTGGAGATACTCCAACCTGCAGTACTATGGAAGATTTTAGCTGGGCCGATGAAATACGTCCTGGGAATTTTGTTTTCTACGATCTTTCTCAAGTTACTATTGGCTCTTGTAAAATGGAAGACATTGCTGTTGCACTGGCTTGTCCTGTAGTAGGGGTCTATAAAACGGAAAATAAAGTGATTATTTATGGTGGTGGCGTACATTTTTCCAAAGAAACCCTTCCCGAAAAACCTACTCATTATGGTAGGATAGTTTCGTTGAATGATCAAGAATGGACAATTACCGAGCCAGCTACTTATATTACAAAGCTTTCCCAAGAGCATGGAATCATAAAGGCCAATGATGAATTTATAAATAACATTAAAATAGGAGATCTTATCTTTACATTACCTATACATTCTTGTATGACAGCGAATTTAATGAACCGCTACTTTACATTTGATGGGAAGCCCTTATTAAAGGCATAATTTTTGGTAGTATATTATAGACATTCCTAAATTTACAACAACACTAATAAATCTTAAAAAGATGAAAAAACTACTACTACTATTGATCTTTCTTCCAAGTATTTCCCTTGCTCAAAACGATGAAGACACACCAAAGGTTAAACCAAAGATCTATAAGTGGGAATTAGGATTTAACGGAGGTGTTAATTTAACCAATGTTACAGGATTGGACTCTATTAATTCCATCAATAAATTTGGGAGATTGTATGGCCTTACTGTTACCTATCATTTTAATCGTTTTTTCTCATTTAAAGGTGATTTCGATTTTGAAAACAAGGGCTGGGTTATCGATGATATCGACTACAACATCAATGGCATAGATACTTCAGGAGGTATTACACAAGTGCTTAATTATTTCGACCTGCCTGCTTTCATGCACATAGGATTTGGTAAAAAAATAAAATTCGATTTTAATTTTGGTCCTTATTTTGGCTATTTACTCAATGCAAAAACCATCAATTCAGATAATCAAGAAGTAGTTATTGACCATCCAAGCTTTAGTGATTTTAGTAACATAGATTATGGCTTCATCTATGGATTAGGACTAGACTTTATACTCTCAGATAGAATTTCTTTAGGATTTGACTTTTTAGTTGAAGAAGGCTTAAAAGAAATAAATGATCAAGGATTAAAGAACAGATCACTAAATTTTGACTTTGGAATCAACTTTATGCTAGGTAAGAAAAAATAACCCCCCCTATTTATCTACTGGATACAATTCAATTGCTTTTTTTAAACGGTCCTTTATTTGAAAAGTAAGGATATGATAAAACATCACAAAATCACCTAATAAGCTATATAAAGGATGCTTAAAGGTGGCTGGTTTGTTATTTTCAAAAAAATAATGCCCAGCCCAAGCACAACCATATCCAATAATGGGAATCATTAAAAGAAACCAACCATTGTAAAAAAAAGCCAGCATAATTGGAACTAATAACAAGCCAGTACCTATAAAATGTAATCTCCTACAAACAGGATCTGCATGTTCTGATAAATAGAAGGGATAAAATTCTTTAAATGAGGAAAATTGATTTTTCAAAATACCTAAATTTTAATATTTACAAATTCACATTTTAGAAATAAAAACTACAAAATGGCATAAAACACAATAAAATAACAAATTTTAACGTCTTAATTGGGAAGAAATATTAAATTCGCAGCAAATTAGATCATTACAAAAAATCGGTTATTTCCTATAAAGATTCAAAGAATTGATGCAATTCATTGCAAAATCAACCTTTTTTTAAGTGATTAAACAATTAAAAACAGATACAAAATGGGTAGACCTCCAACAAGACCAACCGACCTAAAAGACGGTTATTACATAGAAGTAAGAAATAAAGGAACAAATTCTGGAATCAAGCTAAGACGTGACACCAGAAAAGAGATGGAACAGGCAATTGTAGAATATAAAAAGATCAAAGATGTGATCATTTTAGGTGAATGCAAGAATTGTAAGTGGATCGATGAAGGGCATCCTAAAAAAGCCTAATTACATTTAAATTATTTATAAAAGCCATCTTCGGATGGCTTTTTTTATGTCTAAAATTTATGTAGATTTATGTGAAACTCAACCCAGTAAGATCATGAAAAAACTACTCCTCTCTTTTTTAGCATTTGCTACTTTTCCTTCTATATACAATGCCCAATGCACTCCTTACGATTGTTCTTCTATTCTACCTAATTATGGAGGAATTTGTGACACATTACTTATGGATGGTACTGTTAATGTTCCCTACTCAGATTTTGAATCTTTTAT
>CAYSEW010000005.1:1613-6549 GCA_964430245.1 uncultured Flavobacteriales bacterium | reverse complement strand
GACAATGACACTGATGGTTTTGGAGACATGAATGATCCTGGAACAGCTTATTGTACCAACCCAGGCACTGGATATGTAACTAATAATAATGATTGTAACGATGGGAATAACCAAATTCATCCTAATGCTAATGAAATCTGTGATGGAATTGATAATGATTGCAATGGATTTACAGATGATGCTGATCCAGGGATAATTGGCCAAACGACTTATTATGTAGATGTAGATAATGACAGCTATGGTTCAGATTCCGATCCAGGCACCTTGTTCTGTTTTCATCCTGGAACAGGATATGCTGCTAACAATCAAGATTGTAATGATGCAGATAGTCTTATCAACCCTAGCGCTACCGAAATACCAGTTAATGGTATTGATGAGGATTGCGATGGTTCGGATGGCACAGCCGATTTAGATGGTGATGGATTTAACAACCTTACAGATTGCGATGACAACAATAATACTGTTTATCCTGGTGCACCTGAGCTTTGCGATACACTAGACAATGATTGTGACGGACTAATAGATGAAGGACTCAATTTTGTAAATTATTATTTAGACAATGACAATGATGGTTACGGAGATGGAATTGCCTATTCATTATGCGCTAACCCTGGGGCTGGATATTCCACTTTCGATACAGATTGTAACGACAATGACCCAACTATTTACCCAGGCGCACCTGAAATATGTGACGGCATCGACAACGATTGTAATTCCCTTACTGATGACGGCCTTACTTTTACTACTTATTATGCAGATATTGATCTAGATGGTTATGGAGACATCAGTAGTGCCGGATCCTCTTTCTGTGCTAATCCTGGTGCTGGATATTCTTTAACGAATAACGATTGTAATGATGCCGATTCTACCATATATCCAAACGCCCTCGAAATTTGTGATGGCATCGATAATAACTGCAATGGCCAAATAGATGAAGGGCTAACTACAGACTACTTTCTAGATAACGACAATGATGGTTTCGGCTTAGGTAATCCAATTCCGTTTTGTAATAACCCAGGTGTGGGATATGCAGCGATAGATGGAGATTGCAATGACCAGGATTCATTGACCTATCCTGGAGCACCAGAGATCTGTGATGGACTGGACAACAATTGTGACGGACAAGCAGATGAAGGATTAACCTTCACTAATTATTATTTGGATGGTGATGGAGACGGATTTGGAGATGGTGTAGGCGTTTCACTTTGTTACGATCCAGGAACTTCCTATTCTACAGACAGCACAGATTGTGACGATACAGACAACACCATCTACCCAGGAGCAACTGAAATACCAGATAATGGCATAGACGAGAACTGCGATGGTGTTGATGGTTATTTAGGAATTGGATTAATTGATCAGCATACTTTTAAGCTATATCCCAATCCTGTAAATGAGAATCTTACAATTACAGGTACTCTAATTGAAAGACTTCAAATAATTGACATCACTGGAAAAGTACTAATTAGCAAAGTACTATTGAATTCATCTATGGTTAATATTAATGTTAGATCGCTTGAAAATGGGGTGTATTTTGTATTGATCAATACAGAAAATAATTCACAGCCCCTGAGATTTATTAAAAATTAGCAACAAGTTAAATTGATCATGGTTACTGTCCAGCTAAAATGATTAGATTAGAAGAAGTAATCGACTTTTAAATATTATCTATGCTGGAACAGGAGGTTTTTAATTTTTTAAATCAGTTAACCCTAAACAATAATAGAGATTGGTTTAAAAAAAATAAACACCTTCATGATCATTCAAAAAAAATAGTGACCAATTACGCTGAAGAGCTGTTTCAGCAACTCAAAGCAGATAATCAATTGGACAGAGTCAAAGTATTTAGGATCTACAGAGATGTTCGTTTTTCTAAAAATAAAACACCCTATAAAACTCATTTTGGAATAAGTTTCCACAGGTCAAAACCAAAATATAGAGGAGGATATTATCTCCATATAGAACCTGAAAATTCATTCATAGCTACAGGATTTTGGAAACCAGAAAAAGAGGATCTGCTGAGGATCAGAAAAGAAATAGAAGCCGATCATTCCTATTTTAAAAACGTGGTACAGCACCCTACACTCAATAAAAAATGGGGAACCTTAAAAGGAGATACACTAAAAACAGTTCCTAAAGGGTTTGAAAAAGATCATCCTGGAATTGAGCACTTAAGATTTAAACAATTCATCTTTATGAAAAAGATAAATGACCAGGAAATAGTCAAAGCTAACTTTAATGATTGGATAAAAGAGCAGTTTAAAGCAGCCAAGCCATTTGTCAATTTCATGGGAGAAATCTTAACTACAGACTTAAATGGAGAGTCGATTATTTAAATAATCAAAATACGGCAATTAATTTAGATGCTTATTATTGGGGGACACATGAAAAGAACAAGTCTGCTAGGTCTTCATCACTCACTCCTAATAGTTGAGAATCAGCTTCTTCAAAAGAACCATACTCATTTTCAACTTTATAACAAACACAACTAGATATTTCATCCATAGACACTCCAAATTCTTCATAAACAGCTGTTTCATCAGCACCTGAAGATTTCATTCCATTTATAATTTCAAATTTACATTTTTCTAAATCGGATTGTGACCAATTACCTATTTGTGAACCGTTAGAATTTAAAGTAGTTGGTGTGTCAACACATGTGAAAAACAATTTTTCTAAATCTTCCTCTCCAGCACCATATAACTGAGAATCAGCTTCTTCAAAAGAATCATATTTTTCTGAAACATTGTCACAAACACAATTAGATAATTCATCCATAGTCTGCCCATATTCTTGATATACAAAAGCTTCATCAGCACCTGAAGATTTCATTCCTATTATAATTTCCGATTTACATTTATCCAAATCAGATTGAGACCATTTGCCTTTTTTTGAAGAATTGCAAGAAATAAATAAAGTTCCAACGAATAATAAAAATATATTTTTTTTCATCTCCTGAATTTTAAATGATTAATATAATGAATATACCTATTTAAATTTAAAATTAATATTATTAGAAAGGCAACCCTTAAGACATTTTATAGTTCTATAGAATAGAACATTATTTAAATAAAGTAATGCTACCCCAATTATTTTTATTTATTTTAAATAAAAACTGTTTCAATCGCAACTATGGATTACCCATATCAGAAATAAAAAGGGGTAGCTACTTTATTTATTCTACTAAATAGAATAAATCAACCCCTAATTATGGATCAACTAGACATTTCAACCATCAATCAGCTCATTAGTACTGGAGGATTGATTTTTATCGCGATTTTTATCACTTTGTTTTACTCAAGGATCTACAAAAAAAAGGTCAAGTTCAGAAAAGAGATTGTTTATCTAAAAGACATCATTTATCTTAAAAAAGTAATCGATAAATACAAAGCTGAGAACCTAACAAACAATGTCAATCAAAATTACGTTACCTATAGAAGCGAGGTAGCAGAGGAGCTGGGCTATAAAGCAAGCAGACAATCCGATTATTCAAAGATCAAAGAAAGATTAGAAGTGCTTCAAAAACACGATCAGAACCTGGGTTATTTATTGGAAAACATAAGCAAGAATTAATCACCTTCTTCTTTTTTCATTTTGGATATTCTCAACCCTAAAAAGAAAGTTTTTACTGTAAGTGATAGAGACTACATGCCTTCCAACAGGCAGCGATTTATTCTTTTGCAATAAAACATTATATCCATAAGAAATACCTATCGAGGAACCGGATTTCTCAAGATCTAAAAAATCCATATATTCTTTTTTATAATTATATGGAAAACGAGCAGAGATCTCTGGTCTTATAACAGGAAAATACTCATCTCCCATAAAATAGACCATTGCATTAGCTCCAATAGCTCCATAATATAGTTCACTGGCCCAATGCAGCTTAGGACCTAGCAGTAGCTCATCCTTAAATGGGAAAAATTCACTTCCTATAGCCCACCTAGCTGAATTGACATTGTTATTCTTACGTTGCCCAATAGTGAGGTCTACTATAAAGTGACGAAAATCAGTAATCCCACTTACATTTACCTGCATGCTTTTGGACGTACAATGATCTCTAAAAACCATGTCTGAGTACTTAGGTCCTGAAAAAGTATTCACTGCATTCCAACCATACTTTATATGAGGCATTTTAGCTACAGCGATCCTAGAAAATTCATCCTCTAAAATATTACTACAATGAGGAGGGCTATTCATTAATTGCAAAGCCACATTTAAACCCCGAAAATATCCATAGCTACAATTTTCACCCGTCATGCCTATATTGAGGAATAAACCCATTCTAAAATCCATGGCCTGGTGACCTTCCATTCCAACCAATCCAGAAACTATTGCATGTGGAAAAGCAGCACACCATAATCTAAAAGAAGGGTAAAGCATCGGTAGATCCTTAGCCCTAGATAGTTGTGAAGCAGGATATAAATGTCTTTTCAAATCTGGATGTTTTTCGAAATAAGGATTGGCAACAAGATCAAGAAATTTACGTCCATCCTGCCTAGCCAAATTCATATATAATATGGTACGTTTCTGACTCCATAGCATATAAGGTGAAAACCTGGCTGTATTGGCCTTTTCAAATTCAATAACACCCCACTCTTTTTTTAACTTCCATAAGTCGAAGCTGAAAAATTGACCCTGAATAGAATTTACTGCTAATAAAAAGAATATTAATACAACTATATTTTTTAAAAATATCATCTTAAACAAAAATCCCAGCTACTATTTAGTTAATTAAATTTAGTTTAAAATAGATGCTATTTAAATAATTAACAAGAAACATTAACAATTTACATCTAATGAATATATTTTGGTTTAGAAGGGATTTGCGTTTAACAGATAATACAGCCCTAAGCCATGCATTGGCTGTAGGTCAATTTACTTTACCCGTTTTTATATTCGACATTAACATCATAGATGAATTAGAGCAAAATGA
>CAYSEW010000005.1:0-1513 GCA_964430245.1 uncultured Flavobacteriales bacterium | reverse complement strand
ACTCGATGTAGTGAACAATTACCATATCAATAGAAATATTCCTAGCTTAGATGCTACTAGTCGCCTAGGTCCTCATTTAAGATTTGGAACTATTAGTATTCGGCAAATAGTGAACGAACTAAATGGTGAATATGGAGAAAATAATCAGTTCCTGTTTGAGCTGATCTGGCGTGAATTCTTTATTCAGATCCTTTATCATTTCCCACATGTTATCATGAACAATTTCAGGGCTAAATATAATGGCATTCAATGGAGGAATAATGAAGCTGAATTTGAAAGATGGTGTAATGGAACAACAGGTTATCCTATGGTAGATGCAGGCATGAGACAGCTCAATGAAACAGGATACATGCACAACAGGGTTAGAATGGTAACTGCTGGATTTTTATGTAAGCACTTACTTATTGACTGGAGATGGGGAGAAGCTTATTTTGCTTCCAAGCTCCTGGATTTTGAATTGTCATCCAATAATGGAAACTGGCAATGGGCTGCAGGTACAGGTTGCGATGCAGCACCCTATTTTAGGGTCTTTAATCCAACAGAACAAATTAAAAAATTCGACCCAGACCACCTTTATATTCAACAGTGGATAAAAGAGTTAAATTCTTCAAGCTACCCTATACCTATTGTAGAACACAAAAAAGCAAGAGAAAGAGCACTATCTACTTATAAAAAAGGACTCATGTATTACAACACACATTAGGAAAATACGTTACATTGTATACTGATTTACAAAATGCGCTATTTTTTACATATTGTTTTATTTTTTTTCCTTTATGGAAGTATAACCCCGCTGGCTTTAGCCCAAAAAAGCAAAGATAAAGGGTTAAAAACTGATGAAGATGAATATTGGAAAAGCATTGCTAGGATCCCCTACCCTAAGCTGAATAAAAAGGAGCTACATCAGTTCACTAGTACATATGTTGTTAACCCATTAAATAAATGGAAAGAGGGTGAAGGGTTTAATGATTTTAAGTGCAAATACCATAACTTAACTAAGAGAAGAAGCACCACCTTAAACAATGCAAATAATAGTATAGAAGGAACCATTGAGCTAACTAAAGAAAATGGAGAAATCCTCACTTTTGATTTTCAGGTTTTAACGAGTGTATTTTTAGTCTATAGCGACCATTACGAATTTAGAGTTCATCGTGTACAAGCTAAAATAAACAAAGAAGATCAATGGGTAAGACTCTATGATTTTGTATCCCAATTATAATAAATACTTTCTTAGATCTTTTAGTATATTTAAGCAACTTAATTGAATGAATCATCCTTTTTTTATAATTCTCCTTGTCATAGTAATAGGTTGTGGAATATACCTGATCATTGCTTACAATAAATTAGTAAAGACCAGCAACATAGTTAAAGAAGCATGGAGTGGAATTGATGTTCAGCTAAAGCAACGTTACGACCTTATTCCCAATTTAATAAAAATTGTAAAAGGATACATGGGACATGAAAAACAGCTACTTGAAGATATTGCTACAATAAGATCGAATGCCATCAATAC
>CAYSEW010000004.1:97114-153363 GCA_964430245.1 uncultured Flavobacteriales bacterium | reverse complement strand
TCACCATTAGGATCATCAAAACCAAAGTCAAAACAGAGTGTTTCACCTTCTTCTACAGTAAATTGAAATTGTGTAGTCCCTGCCTGAGGATCAATATTAGGAGCAGGATTAGGAGGGCAATTTATAACTAGTAATTGAAGATCTCTACGAGTAACTCCTATGAGATTGCCATTTCTGTATTCTTTAATCTCAACAGCAACTACGTAATCACCAGTTGCTGGAGGATAGTAAGTAGTTAAACCAGTAGAAGCATTAATACTCGTATAACCACCGGCACCAAAAGGATCAGCTAAATTATATCCAGCCTCGTAAGTTACAGGTGCAATAGGCCATTGAAGTGGTATAGGAATATTACCGCCAGAAAGAGGATCTGGATCTGAAGCAGAAGATTGATCTGCGTCATAGGGTACTACAAAACTAAAGACTAATTCATCCCCATCTGGATCAAATGCTGTATTTAATATTGTGGTAGTATCACCAGCACATAAAAATGGTACAGGGTCATCAGTAAATACAGGTGAAGAGTTTCCTAATAAGGGTGGTGAAATATAGGCATGAAAGGACATTGATTCCTGAGGGATTAAATTGACTATACTATTATTTCTACAGCACCTTTCATAAAATACGTGATATCCATTAAAGTTTAATGGAAGGTCTATAGTAGCTGAATAAACTCCTTTGTAAATACAAGATGATGATCCAACAGTACATCCATTAGGTAATCCAGGTTGAATAACATAAGAATTAACTAAAGGCATGAATAAAGTCTGAATAAAAACTTTATCAACTCCACCTAAAGGTGAGTTTTGAACATCGTGATTATAGATAGCTACAGTTACATCATTTTCTGGAGTAGGGACATTGGATCCTGGACCGCAATTTGTATAGGTAGTTAAAATGATTTTAAAGGTGTAATCCCCAGTAGGTGTTTGACCAATATATTCATAGCCTAAATTTCCACCAATAAGGTGAGTCCCATAAAATTTATTATTTATGGATAAAAGAAGAATTAAAACAAAAAAGCTGAATATTTTTTTCATTTTATTGAATAACCAAAGTTTTAATTCCACTAAATCCTTTTGAATCTATTATTTCAATTAAATAGGATCCAGAGTTTAATTCATTTAGATCTAAATTGATGGTGCTAGAAGAAGAAAATGACTGGTAGGTAACTAATTTTTTACCTATTAGATCATAAATGTTGATTTTATCTAATTCTCTATTGGGAATTATTAATGTAATGAAACCAGCTGAAGGATTTGGAAATATTTTAAAATCAAATGAATGTTCATCAATATTTATTAGAGATGAAAATGGTCCTACCCAACCACTTTGTGCTCCTCCGCAGTCTGCTTGAATGTAAAAGTCATATTCATTACCATTAGATAGACCTGTAACAGTATATGGGTTAGTATTAACTCCAGTAATGGAAATACCTGAACCTACAAAAAATCCCATTAATCCATATTCTATATTCCATTGAGTTTCTGATCCTCCAGCATTCCAGCTAAGGTCAATTGATGAAGAAGTAACATTTGTACCTAATAATGAAGTTGGAGCAGGGCAATTAGTGTCATTAACAATAATGGCGTAATCTTCTACTTGACCTCTAAAAAGATCGTCACATGGGCCAAAATTATTTCCCACTTCATCAGAAGATATTCTCATTCTTAAGGGGGTAGATAGCGTTATGTTAGAAGGAATAGTTATAGATCCACTCGGATCATAAGCATTTAATTCTTCAAGGAATAATTCCGTGTTGTTGTCAAATACTCCATTATTGTCAAGGTCTATCCATACTTTAGTGTCTTGAGGATTGTCAGGTCCAGTTATAATTGTAATGGGGTAGGAATCTCCTATATTTACATATGTCTGGTGCTCGCATGAATAATCCTTGTATCCTTCACTAGCATCAAGAGTTGTGTTATTAATAGTATTAAAAACAACTTTTGTAATACCATATTTACAACAATATCCTAATGTGGCAGGGCTGCAATTAACTGGTGTTAATGCATTTGCGGTGGACACTACTACGTATGCTGTCATAAGAATGGTGTCACTTCCATACTGATTAGTAGAGATCAATTGCACATCATAAGTTCCATCACTTGTGTAAGTATGAATAGGGTTTTGAGCAACAGAGGTGGATCCGTCTCCAAAGTCCCAACCCCAAGCAAAAGGAGCATTTGATGAGAGGTCAGTGAATTCTACTATGCCATTACATGTATATGTAACATTAGCAGCAAGGTTTGCTACTGGAGGTGTGGTATCTTGTAATATAAAAATAGTGAAATCTTCTGCTTGACCATATAGAGGGTCATTACATGGGTCTAGTACTGCACCAAGATCATAGTCAGCCCAGACTCTCATTCTTAAAGGGGTATTGAGAACTGAATTTGAAGGAATTAACACATTTCCTGAAGTTGTTAATGAACTAGCGCTGTATACGATTTGTTCAGTAGAATTATTAAAAACTCCATCATTATTAAAGTCAATCCATGCACCACATTGATGAACAGTAGGTGCGTTGTGAGTAATGTCAATTGTATAATTTAATCCTACATAGACAGCAGTTGAGTCGCAAGTAAAGTCTGAATATCCTTCTGAAGCGTTACCAGAGGTTTTGTTTAAATTACTAAAAGATACATTTGTTATCCCAAATCCAAGAGACCCATCTTGAGTTAATGGAATACACGATGCGGTAATAGGGTTCAGGCCTCCTAGATTTACAGTTATAAGGTTAGTGTAAGTTATATTGTTACTGCCTAGTGAATTAGTTGCTGTTAAAGTTACAGTATAAGTGCCAGAAGCTGAATAGGTATGTATTGGGTTTTGAGTTGTGTCTGTGTTCCCGTCTCCAAAATCCCATAGCCATTGAGTTGGATTATTAGTAGAGCCATCATAAAAATTAACAGAGCCCGAGCAAGTGTTGGTTGTACTAACTGTAAAATCAGGTGATGGAGGGGCATTTGGATCTTGCCACTCTATTTTTAAATTGGGTCTTTCAAATTCGTCTCCATTCGTCCAGGTGCTATTACAAACTGAATTATTATCAGCTCTTCTATAACATGAAGACTCATAAGAATAGGTGGACATATTAATAATTGCATTAGTTGTCCATGAGCTATTATTAAAACAAGTTTCTATTAATAAATTAGAAGATCCATCCCAATAAAAAGGAGTATGGAAATCATGTTGGTTCCAGCCTGAGATGTCTGTATAATCTAAGGGACCGTATACATTGGCAAAACCTGTTGTTAGTCCAGCAGAAACATCATTAGCTGAGGTTAATTTTAATCCGATCTCAAAATCTTCAAGACTTGTTCCTGCAGGAGTTACTACATCAAAACTTAAGCTATAAATATTTCCAGCACTCATTCCAGCTGCTTGTAATTCAGCTGCTTGAATTAAAAATTGATTTTTGGCACCCCAATACCAGTTTCCATAAGGAGTTGGGAAGGAAGTATTGGTGTTTTGTACATTGCCAGTTCCAATAATGTGCATTGTAGTTTGTGACCAAAAATTCAGATTGATCAAAATAAAAATAAGACTTAAAAATATTTTAAATGGATTCATAATTATGTTGCTAATGAGGTTCTATCAAATAAAATCTATTTTAATATAGACATTGAAAATAGTGATTTGGTTGTCACATCTAATAAACTTATACATAATTAACACTTAATTAATATTTAAGTTGTTTTAAATGATTCTATTTCTTTTCTAATAAGCTTTTTTAATTTTTTTAAAGGTGCGGCCTCTACTTTGTGCCTTCCTATATAATGATGAAAATTAAATTTTATTTTATATTCATTTAATCTTTTAATTTCTTTATTAATAATGCTTTTGTTATAAAACTCATCATTTTCTCCAATGAAAATTTTTGTTTTAAGGTTATTAAAGATATTCATTTTATTAATGTAATCTATATCATTAGGGAAAGATCCTCCCCATAAGGTCAAAGAATTTAATTTTGTTTCTCCTAAACTAATCCATCTGCATGCGGTTGCAGCTCCTTGAGAAAACCCTAATATGTGATAAAAAGATTTTGTAGAAACCAGGGGTTTGATCTGGTAAATTATGTTATCCAGATAATTAATATAATCATTAATGTCATCAAGCCTATCTTCTTTTGTCATCCAAGAAGCTACCACTTTTCCATTAAATCCATTCCAGTAAAATCTATGAAGGCCTTCAGGAGATATAATGAGTGTATTTTTAGAAAAAACAGGTTTAAACCAATCAAGAAATGAATTAGCTAGCTGTCCATATCCATGTAAAACAATCCAAATTTCATCTATTTCACAATGAGGTTCTTGTGATAAAAAGTACCTGGCTTTTTTTGTTGTTGAGATATTTCGTTTTATCATTCACTAAAATTAGTGAGTTTTTTAAGATAATTTTTTACATTTTCTTTCATTTGATCTGCTTCATTATTATCTATAGAAAGGTATTTGATAAAATAAGGCATTACTATTTCTAATTCTTTTAATACTATTTCTGGATAAAAGAAAATCTTTCCTGTACGTCTTAAGAAAAAATCTAAAGCATTATAAAGGCTTTCATTATTTAAACAAAAAACGACTTCTGCTTCTACTAAATGATTGAAATTATTGTTTTTGTAAATTTCAAGTATTGAGTTTGATTGATTGCCATAATTTGACATCAAGTAACTCGAATTATAGCTATCAATTTTAAGTTCTTTTAGCTGATTAGAGATGTTTGTTTTAAAGTGCTCATAATCTAGATTTTTAAATTCACCTCCATTAATAATAATGGTGTCGCTAATACATCTTTTTTTGATGTTATGTTTTTTGCAAATTAGATCAACAATTTTTTTTGCCATAATTCTATAACCTGTCAATTTACCTCCAGCAATAGTGATCATCCCAGATTTAGAAATAGATATTTCATCTTTTCTAGATAATTCTTTTGTGTTTAGACCCTCTTTTTTTATTAGAGGTCTTAATCCAGACCAGGATGATATAATATCTGTCTTGTTGATTTTATTTATGTTAAAAGTGTTATTGATTGCATTTATTAAATAATTGATATCATTATTGTTGATGTTAGGTTCATTTTTATTTCCAGTATATGCAGTATCTGTAGTTCCTATATAAACTACTTTATCTCTAGGAATAACAAAGCATAGTCTGCCGTCTTCAACTTCAAAATAAATAGAATGATTAATTGGTATTTTTTCTTTATTTAATACAATATGTATCCCTTTTGAAAGACAAATTTTATCAATAGATTCAATTTGGTCTATCTTGCATAAATCATCTACCCATGGACCAGTAGCATTAATGATTGATTTAGCCTTTATTACAAATTGTTCTCCAGTTAATTTATTAGAACAATTTACATGAAAAATATTATTATGTTTTTTTAAATCAGTAACTTCTGAATAATTAATTGCTGTTCCATTATAATTTAAAGCTGTCTTAATTATTTCAAGAGTTAATCGAGCATCATCTGTACGATATTCAGCATAAACGCCAGCACCTATTAAATCTAAAGAGTTAAGCAATGGCTCTTTATTTAAAGTAGTTTCTTTATTATGCATCTTCCTTTTGTCAATTCCTTTAACTCCAGCTAGAAGATCATAAATTTTAAGGGCCCAGCTTAATTGCCATTTTTTATAATTCCCTTTTTTAGTCAATGGGATTAATAATTTTTCAGGGATTACAAGATGGGGTGCATTTTTATATAGAATTGTTCTTTCTCTTCCTGTTTCTCTAACTATTCTAAATTCTAAATTTTTTAGATACCTTAAACCACCGTGAATTAGTTTAGTTGATCTGCTTGAAGTTCCTGAAGCAAAATCTGATTTTTCTACTAATAATGTCTTTAATCCTCTTGATGAGGCATCTAATAAGATGCCAGCACCTGTTATGCCGCCACCAATTACTATAAGGTCATAAAGGCTAGAAGAAGCATTTTTAATAGTATTGGATCTATGCTTTGCATTAAATGAAGAAGAATTTTCCAATCCAGTTTTTTTTAATTGTGCATGTTAATGATGCTATTAATTGCATTTGCCCATAAATCAGTTTTAGCGTTTCTAGTTTTGTCATCCATATTAGAAGTAAAAGTAGCTTCTATTTTATGATTCTTTTTAAAAGAATCCATGTTGTAAAATCCTGAGAATAATCCTGCTAAATAGGCTGCTCCTAAAGCTGTAGATTCAATTACATTTGGTTTTTTAACTTGTGTGTTAAGTATGTCTGCTTGAAATTGCATTAAGTATTCGTTTTTACAAGCTCCACCATCAACAGCTAAACTTTTTAGTTGAATATTTGCATCTTTTTCCATAGCTAAGATTACATCTCTGGATTGTAGCGCCAATGATTCAAGAGTGGCTTTGCATAATTCATTGATTCCAGTATCTCTTGTTAATCCAAAAATAGCTCCTTTAGATTGCATGTTCCAATAGGGAGCACCTAATCCAGAAAATGCAGGAACAAATATTACGCTATCATCATTACTCATATTAGCCATTTCTTCAGTCTCTTCAGCTGATTTTATAATACGAAGACTATCTCTTAGCCATTGTACTGCAGCACCAGCTATAAATACACTCCCTTCTAATGCATAGAAAACTTTACCATTGATTGACCAGGCAATAGTTGTTAATAATCCATTTTGGCTAATGACAGGATTTTCACCTGTATTCATTAACATAAAGCATCCTGTTCCATAAGTGTTTTTGACCATGCCACTTTTAAAACAGCATTGACCAAATAAAGCTGCTTGTTGATCACCTGCGACTCCTAGAATGGGTATTTCAACGCCATCCCATTCCCAAGCACCAAAATTATCAGAACTTTCCTTTACTTCAGGGAGAAGAGATTTAGGAATCTTAAATAATTCAAGTAGTTCATCGTCCCAACATAAGTTATTTATGTTAAAGATCAATGTTCGTGATGCATTTGAAACATCAGTAGCATGTGTAGCTCCTTTAGTTAAATTCCAAATAAGCCATGTGTCAATAGTTCCAAATAATAATCGATCATTTTCGATAAGCTCATCAAGATTAGGAATATTATTTAGCAACCAGTTGATTTTTGATCCAGAGAAATAAGAATCCAAAACCAATCCAGTTTTCGACCTAATTAGGTTTTCTTTGTTGTCAGCTTTTAAAGCATTACAAAAATTGATTGTTCTATTATCTTGCCAGACAATTGCGTTATATACAGGTTTTCCTGTTTTTTTATCCCATAGAACTGTTGTTTCTCTTTGGTTAGTAATTCCAATTGAATCTATTTGAGAATTTGATAGGTTGTTTTTTTTTAAAAGATCTTTAAGAGTATTTAGCTGTGTTTCCCAAATTTCAATAGGATCATGTTCTACCCAACCTTTTTTTGGAAGTATTTGTTTGAACTCTTTTTGTTCAAAGTCAACTATTTGACCTTCTTTGTTAAATAATATTGTTCTACAACTAGTAGTTCCTTGGTCAATTGAAATAATATATTTTTCCATATTCTTAGAATTCTTTAATCAAATTAAGATTATAAGAATTAATTTTTAAGGTTGACTTTTCCAGTTATAGTTGAACTGACAATTTAAATAGTCATCATCTATTTTTATATGAGTAGTGCTTATTTTTTTATTCACCCATTCAGAAATAACATCAATTTGTTTGGCAGATAATGCATAGGACTGAATCATCTGATAATCGTCTTTTAAATTGGCTTTATGAGGTTCGGTTTGTAGTTGTAGATTTAAAAGTCTATAGGCGTGATCTCCACTTAGAGTTTCCATGTATACAGGATCGCTGATCTGTCCTACTTTAAGATCCTTAATTCCTAAAAATATTTGCTTGTCAATTTCTTGCATATCCCAATACATAGACCCAGATGCTTCATTGAAAATTATTCCATTAGATCCTTTGGTTTTATCATCTGTTGAATACTTTTTTACAGCATCTTCCCAAGTGATGTTCTCAGCCATTATTTCTTCTCTTATATCTTGTGTTTTCTTTTTTATATCTGCTAATTGAGTTTCACTAACTTCATTGCATAATAATATATGAGATCCATAATATTCCTCTCCTCTTCTTTTTTCAATTTTAGTAATATGAAAACCATAAGGACTTTCAAAAACTTCAGAGATTGTATTGATTGGTATATTGAAAGCTACAGCATCAAATTCTGGCACAAAATCTCCTCTACTTACCCAACCAAAATTACCGCCATTTCCTTTAGTGCCAGGATCACAAGAATAGAATTCTGCTGCAACCGAAAAGCTGATCTCTCCTTTTATTATTCTTTCTCTAATATTTATTAATTTGTTTTTAATACTATTTTTTTGATCTTCATCAATTATAGGTTCAATGACTAACTGGGCAACTTGTACTTTGCTATTAATAAACGGTATACTGTCTTCTGGAAAAGAATTAAAAAACTCTTTCACTTCTTTAGGTGAAACAGTAATGTTTCCAGAAATTTCTTGTTGCATTTGTTGAGCTTTCATCCTTTCCTCTATCTGTTCGTAAAACTCATCTTTTATTTCTTGAATAGATTTGTCATAAAATTTTTCTAATTCTGCTATTCCTCCTATTTGAGCTGCAAAATATTGGATTCTTTGTTCTAATTCAGTTTTTACCATATCTTCAGTAACTTCTACACTGTCAATCTCAGCTTGATGAATTAGTAGATTTTGAAACATGATCTCATTGAGAATCATACAGTCAGTTTCATCATCAATTTGTATGCCTTGTTGAATAGCTTGAATTTTTTGATTTTCAATATCTGAAAGTAAAATAGCTTTTTCTCCAACTACTGCAACGATTTTATCTATTACTTTTTGTGAATAAAAGTGATTAAAGGATAAGATTAAGAAAATTATATTAAAGGTGTATTTAATCATTTTTGTAGTATTCAATTGATTTATTTTTTAAGGCATCGTTGTATAAATCAGCTTTTAGTTTTTTTCTTAACTCAGTTGACCTCATGTTTAGTATAATACTTCTTATTTTTTCTTTTTCAAAACTTAATGGTGAAACGCCATCTTCCAATCTAAAATCATAAATATTAATGTAATAAATGAAGCTGTCTTCTTCAAAGGTTAGTTTTTTCTTTTTTTGAATGAATTTTTTTTTATTGAAATCTTGTAAAGGAATTTTTTTTAAGATTTCATCAAAATATACCCATTCCTCATTATTGTAATAAAATTCAATGGCATGCTTTAATGAATAGGTTCTTAAGAATAGCTCATCCTCTTCATTATTTAATAGGTAAGATGTTTTTAGATTTTTTTGATCAGGTGCGTTTTTATTTATTTTAAGATACATGCATTTTACTATGTAATCTTTTAATATAAAATCATCTGAATGATCATTGTAATAGCCCTCTATTTCTTCATCATTTATAATAGTGTCTAACCTTTTTTTGATATAGATCTGTTCGTATTCATATGTAATTAATGAGTTGCGGTATTTTTTTACTTTATTATTAATGTTCTTAACATGCTCAGGAAGGAGATCTTCAGCTTTTTTTAAGACTAGCTGATCTTTGATCCAATTATTGATGTATTGATTGATGAAGTTAATACTGTCTTCTTCTATAAGACCTGAAGGAATATCATTTATTAATTCATTTTCATATAGTATAGTTCCATTGACACTAACTACTTTTTTTCTATTGTTTTGGTGATTCTCATCGCTGCATGAAATTAGAAATAATATTAGAATGGATATATATACTATATATTTCAATTAATTAGGTTTAGTGCTAATACTATAAAGTACATCATAGTTTACTTCAATATTGTATAGTTCAGATAATTCTTTTAGCCATTTTTTTTCTAAGTATTGTTGGTAAGCAGCAGTAATCGTGCCTTCAGCTTCATTTAATTTTTTAGGTCCTGCTGGAATCATGTTTTTTATGTAAACAAAACAGTATTTATTGTCAATTAATTTTGGCTTGTTTAAACCGGTGTTCCATTCATTGGTTTTTAGTACTGGATCAGTTGAAATAGCCTTTTTTCCTTCATTAAATTGTAAATTTAATTGTGAATCATTGTTGAGGAAATTAATAATAGAATCATTTTTTAATTTCCCTTTCTTTTTTAATTTGTAGGCTTTTTTAATGATCTTTTTATTGTTTGAGCTGAAGATCTCAACATCTGCACGCTCATCCCATTGCCATTGATCTTTATTCAATGCATAAAATGATTTCAATCCAGAAGTATCTTTAATTGCCTTAGTCCAAATCATTTGATCAGAAATCTCAAATAATAATATTCCATCTCTGTATTCTTTAAGTAATCCTTTAAATTCTGGATACTTTCTTTCAAGCTGAGTTTTTTCGTATGCAATGATTTTTTTATTTACAAATTTGTTTAAGCGATCATTAATAAAGTTATCGAAATTCAACACTTCCTTTAAATTTGATCGAAGAATAAAAGAAGCAAAATCACTTTGTTTAAACTCATTGTTTGAAAATTCAAATAGGGTCTCTTGAAGGTTTTTTTCATTTTCTAAGATCATTTCTCTGTCAAAACCTTTATGAGTTACTAAATTGATTACTGCATTTAGACTTTTAGGGTAGCTTTTATAATTGTATTCTTTTTTAAGTGATTCTATAAATATTTTTTTTGAAATATCTGATCTTCCATATCGTTGAATTTTATTATTAATTTCACTTTTTAAGCTATTAATATCTCCAATGGGTATGTGTTTAATTCGTTTAACTATGTGCCATCCAGCGGGTGTAAGGAAAGGTTCAGATATTTCATTATCCTCTTTTAATGAGAAAACAGCAGTTTCAAATTCTTTGTAATAATTTCCTGAGGACTGGATCCAATCTAATTCTCCACCTTTTCTTGCAGATTGTCTGTCATCAGAATATTCTTGGGCTAATTCTTTAAAGGATTCTCCATTCTTAAGTTTTTGATGTAATTCTTGAATTTTTTGCCATTTATTATCATCTGTTCTTTTGTCGTCATTTTCTTTGACGGCTACCATAATATGAGCAACTTTAATTTTGCCTCTATTTTCCCTATGCTTGTGGATTTTAACAATATGATAGCCAAAGCGGGTTCTAAAGGGCATTGAAATCTCATTTAATTTTGTATTGTAGCATGCTGTTTCAAAATTATAGACCATTTTAAATGCTCCAAAAAAACCTAAATTTCCTTGATTTTTTTGAGCGGATTCATCATTAGAATATTTTACTGCTGCTTCATTAAAGTCGAGGCCTTCATTTACTATTTTATTTCTAATCGTTATTATTTGTTTATAGGCAGCTAATGTATCTTTAGGGTCTTCGGAGTTGATTTTTATTAAAATGTGACTTGCTTTTATCTCATTAATAGTTCTCTCGTATGCTTCACGAATCAATTCTTCATTAATGGTAGTATCAGTTAAATAGGGTTTTTCTAATTGTACTTTATAGCCATTTAGTTCTTTAATGAATTTTTTAAGAGTGTCTAGGCCCTTTGCTTCAGCCGCTGTGACTTTCAGCTTAAAATTTTTAAATAATTCAATGTATTCATTTAAATCATCCTTGGTAGCAATGGTTTCTTTTTTATTTTTCCAATAGATTTGTTCAAATTCAGATTTATAAACAGGATTTCCATTTACTGTCATTAAGATTTCATCTTGTTGTGTAAAAAACATATTAGGTGTTAAGAATGAAATGAATAAACAAATAAGGATAGATTTTCTCATCTTAAGATTGTTTTTAAGGTTATATAATTTATCTAAGGTTGTAATTAGGAGCTTCTCTTGTTATAGTGACATCGTGAGGGTGAGATTCTTTAATTCCAGAATTAGTTATTCTTATGAATTTTGAATTTTGAAGGGCTTTAATATCTTTCGCACCACAATATCCCATGCCAGCTCTTAGTCCACCAATTAATTGATGCATTACTTCTTGAAGTTTTCCTTTAAAAGGGACACGCGCTGAGATACCTTCAGGGACTAATTTTTTTAAATCATCTTCAGTGTCTTGAAAATACCTGTCCTTAGACCCTTTTTGCATAGCTTCTAATGATCCCATTCCTCTATAGGATTTAAACTTTCTCCCTTCGAAAATGATTGTTTCTCCTGGAGATTCTTCTGTGCCAGCAAACATCGACCCCATCATTACGCTATCTGCTCCTGCTGCAATTGCCTTAGGGATATCTCCCGTGAATCTTATTCCACCATCAGCAATAATGGGAATTTTTCTTTTTTTGAGAGCTTGAGAAACATTTAAAATTGCTGATAGTTGTGGATAACCAACACCAGCAATTACTCTTGTAGTGCAAATTGATCCAGGACCAATTCCTACTTTAATTGCATCAGCCCCTGCGTCAGCTAGTGCAATTGCCGCATCAGCAGTTGCTATGTTGCCTACAACTACATTAAGGCCTTTAAAGCTGTTTTTGACATCTTTCAGGACATCTATTACTCCTTTAGAATGACCGTGAGCAGTGTCAATAACAATAGCGTCAACTCCAGCTTTTACTAATGAGGCAATCCTTTCCTTAGTATCCATTGTTACACCTACTGCAGCAGCTACTCTTAATCTTCCAAATTCATCTTTGCAGCTATTTGGGTGTTCTTTTACTTTAATAATATCTCTAAAAGTGATTAACCCAATCAATTTATTTTTTTCATCAACAACGGGTAGTTTTTCTATTTTATGTCTTTGGAGTATATCTTCTGCTTTTAATAAATCAACGTTGTCATTAGCAGTAATTAGATTTTTAGATGTCATGACATCAGAAACGATTCTATCAAGATCTTTTTCAAATCTAAGGTCTCTATTAGTAATGATCCCAGTTAATTCATTATTGGTGTTAGTAACTGGAATTCCTCCAATTTTATTTTCTGACATTAGGTTTAATGCATCAGAAAGTTTTGCGTTTTCAGAAAGAGTTATTGGGTCTAGTATCATCCCACTTTCAGATCTTTTTACTTTTCTTACTTCCTGTGATTGGGAATCAATTGACATGTTTTTATGTATCACTCCAATCCCTCCTTGTTGTGCAATTGAAATAGCTAAAGCGTTTTCAGTTACCGTATCCATAGCAGCAGATACAATAGGGGTTTTTAAAGTGATGTTTTTTGTAAAATGTGTATCAAGAGATACTTCTCTAGGAAGGGTTTCAGAATAAGCCGGTACTAATAGTACATCGTCATATGTTAAGCCTTCACCAATAAATTTTGAGGAATTTAGTGACATGTTTTGAATTTCATTGGGTTCCAAATAAATTCCCGCAAAGTTAATAAAATACAAATATAAACTGATGTATATTAAGTGCTTTTAATTTTAGTCAAAATTTAATGTTAGATCTAACTTGAGGAAGTTTAATATATTTTATGTGCAAACTAATTTTTAGTTGAAAAATTTACATATTTAGGTTTCTTTGTTATCAATTAAAATAATAAATTCGATATTTGAATTTTAAATGAAGAAGATTAAAAACATATTGATGCTTCTGTTGTTGTCATTGGCAACTAATATAACTGCCCAACAAGATGCTTTATATAGTCAATATATGTTTAATCAATTTACTATTAATCCAGCTTATGCTGGTTCTAGAAATTCTTTAAGTAGTGTATTATTATATAGAAGCCAATGGGTAGGTTTGGATGGAGCTCCTAATACTATGAATTTCTCAATTCATAGTCCATTTTCAGGTAGGAATATGGCATTAGGAATGAATTTTATTATTGATGAAATTGGGCCATCTGAAACAGCCTCAATCATGGGTACTTATGCTTATCATTTAAAGACATCTAAAGGTAAAATTTCATTTGGTTTAAGGGGGGGGGTGATTTCAACTTCTTTAAAAAATGACATGCTTAACTTTTATGATAATAATGATGTCCATAATACAGGAGGGGTTTTACAAATGGTCACTCCTAATTTTGATTTTGGGGTTTATTATTATACATCAGGGTTTTATTCAGGTTTAAGTGTCAATCATTTAATAGGACAAACAGAAAATTTTCAAAATGGTCAGACACAATTTGATTTAGATCGTCACTTTACATTAGCAACAGGAGGAGTAGTTGTTTTTAGTGATAATTTGGTATTTAAGCCATCTTTATTTGTAAGGTATGTTTCAAAAATGCCTATTAATTATGATTTAAATGCTAGTATTCTATTTAATAAAACTCTTTGGTTAGGATTTAGCTACAGATCTAGTAAAAATCTAGTGCTAATTACAGAATATAATATAAGTGATTTCATTAGAATCGGTTATAGTCATGATTTTGACCTAAGTAAATTAAGAAGATATAATACAGGTACTCACGAAGTATTTATTGGATGTGATTTAAACATTAAGAAAAATAAATCTTTATCTCCTAGATACCTATAATGAATAAAGTCATTAAATATCAGGTTTATTTTCAGATCTTACTTATGGTCTGTATTACAAAAGGTGGCTTTAGTGCCAATCAGTTGGATGACTCAATTAGGGTGGAAAAAGAATATGTAGTCAATAAAGTGTATGGTTTAAATTCAAAGTATACAGAATTTAGCCCTGTTTGGTATAATACAGAATTGGTTTTTGCATCTGATAGAGAATGGGATTATAATACACTTGGAGAAGCCAATTGGGATCATATTAAAAATATCAACCTTTTTAAAGTTGAGGTTAAAAGCTATAGAACAGATTCAGTTGTTTTTAATCATCCTAAGATATTTAATAGGCTATTAATTAGTGATGCACATGTAGGGCCGATAGCTTTTAATAGTGATGGTTCAGAAGCTATCTTTTCTGAAGTTGTTAAAAAATCATCCAAAAGAGCTAAAGTATATAATCCACAACTATTTTCAATTCAGATATTGGATGGTAGGATTTTCAAAAAAGAAAAATTAAGTTTTTCTGATTTGCAATATTCATATTCTCAACCAACTTATTCTCCAGATGGTCAATCAATTTATTTTGTTTCTAATATGCCTTGTAATTATGAAGGTATAAATATATTCATGTCTAAAAGAAATACTGAAGGCTGGTCAGAACCAGTGGTTGTAGAAACGTTAAATAGTAATGGTAATGATATGTTCCCAACAATTAAGGGAAATAAAATGTATTTTTCATCTACTGGTTTTGATAGCTATGGAGGTCTCGATTTATTTGTTTCAGAATTTGTAAATGGGAAATGGGGTTCTCCAGTCAATTTAGGACCATCTATCAATACTGCAATGGATGAATTCAGTATGGTTTTTAATCCAGATGGTAAATCTGGATATTTCACTTCTAATAGAGAAAATGGAATAGGGGGAGATGATATATATAGTTTTAATTTAATTGAAAAAGCTATTGTTCAAACTAATTATTATGACATTAAAGGCCAATTTGAGTACACGCGGCTTGAAGGCCATCCAGAAAACATGGAAGTGATGCTTTTGGATGAAGATGGGGAAATTGTTGCTGTTACAAAAACGGATAAAGATGGGAATTTTGTATTTGATTATCTTCCAGAAGGTGAGAAATATACGATAAAAGTGAACGAAGAAGGTGATGTTGTTTTGTCTTTATTTAAAGGTGATGGCAATGCTTTGTTAACTTCTGATGAAAATGGTGAATTTGGTGAATTTGTTTTCAGGAAATTATCTTTTGAAGGTGCAAGTGTTCTTTCTTTAATGGATGAAAGTGATATAGATCTTAATACAGGACTGTATGAGTTGAATGGTCAATTACAATACCAGAGGATGGAGGGACACCCAGATGAAATGAAAGTTTATCTTATTGATGAAGATGGTAATATAGTAATGGAAACTAAAACAGATGAATATGGGAACTTTAAATTTGAACTGCTTTCTACAGATAAGAATCTTTTAATTAAAGTTGATGAAGGTACTGAAGACATGAACTTGATTATCTTCAATAATGTTGATCACGTAATGGCTACACTTACTAATGATGCTAATGGTGAATTTTCTTATCGATTATTAGATGCGGATTATGATTCAAATATTAGTTTGTTAACAGAAGATGAAATAAATTTAAAATTTAAGAAAGAGAGAATGATGCTTGCTGGGAATTTTGTTTTTGAATCCCTAGATGGAATAGATGAAGAATTACAATTTGAGATTTTAGATAATAAAGGTGATCTTTTAATGAATTGTAATGCAGATTCAACATTCTATTTCAGGTATGATGATTTGCCTCTACTAGAAGAATTGATAATAAAATTAGATGAATCATCTCCTTATTTTAAAAGTGATGTTAAATTGGAAATTGTTAATAGGTTGAACGATGTAATGATCATTTTAGAAAAGGATGAATTTGGAATGTTCGTATATAAAAGAATGGTAGCCTCTAAGTATCATACTACTAAAGTAGAGGATCTTGATACTACTGAGATTGTAGTCAATGAAACTAAGATACATATCGAGAATTTCATTATCTATTACCCTAAGAATGGTTCGGATATAGATGAATTGTATTATTCAGTTTTAGATTCGATGATTGTTTCGTTAAAGGAAAATAATAAAGCACTTATTCAGGTTCATGGGCATGCTAGTTCAACTGCATCAGAAGATTATAATATGAAGTTGTCTATTAAAAGAAAGGATAGAGTAGTCAACTATTTAATTAAGAATGGTATTGATAAAGCAAGAATTTCTTCTAATGCATTTGGTGAATCACAATTGCTTAATATGTGTGAGGATGATGAGGATTGTGAAGAGGAAATGCATAAGCAAAACCGTAGGTCAGAATTGAAGATCCTAATTAAGGATTAATGTCGATATACTTGTTCTCCATTTATGTAAGTCGATACAACTTTAGTATTTAAAATATTTTTTTCAGCTACTGTCAATAAATTCTGATTTAAAATTATAAAGTCTGCATTTTTTCCAATTTCAATGGTGCCTTTTTCGTTTTCTTCAAAATTTGATAGTGCTGCCCATATGGTCATTCCTTGTATCGCTTCCCATCTAGATAATGCATTTTCTTTTTGAAATCCATTTTTAGGTTCTCCATTTAAGTTTTTTCTAGCAACAGCTGCATAAAAAGTATGGATTGGGTTGATGTTTTCTATAGGGAAATCTGTTCCTAGAGCTAACATCCCATTTTGAATTAAAAGTCGTTGATATGCATAGCTGTTTTTTAATCTTTTAGTTCCTAATTTTAAAACAGCCCATAACATATCTGAAGTTGCATGAGTTGGTTGTACAGAAGGGATTATTGCAAATTTTTTAAAAAGATGATAATCTTCAGGAGATATTACTTGAGCATGTTCTATTCTCCATCTTTTATCATTTACATCTTGTAACACATCTCCATAAATATTTAAGATAACCCTGGCAGATGAATCTCCTATACAATGTGTGCACATTTGATAGCCATAAAAATCTAGTTTTTTTGCACTTTCTCTAAAATGTTCTACACTATTAAGCATCATTCCATGATAGGTAGAATCGTTAACATCAAAATAAGGCTGTAAAAGGCAAGCTCCTCTGGATCCCAAAGCACCATCACTATAAAATTTAAATGACCTTACATTCAATTTTTTAGTTTTATAAGGCTTTTGAAGAGTGTCTATGAAATAATCATAATTTTCTTTTGAATCACTCAACATTGCGTAAATGTTCATTTTTAATTCTCCTGATTGTTGTAACTGATCAATCAAAAAGACATCATTTTTAGAAAGACCAGCAATATCTACAGTTGTGAGACCTAATTCAAAACATTTATTCTGAGCTTTTAATAAAGCTTTTTTCTTAGTTTGATTATCAGCATCAGGAATATTATTGAAAACTAGATCCATCGCATTGTCAGTTAATATTCCTGTTAATTCACCATTAATGATTTCAATATGACCACCATTGACTTTAGAATTAATGTCTATACCGCAAATATCCAATGCTTTTTGATTTACCAGCAAAGCATGACCATCAACCCTACTTAATAATACAGGAGTTTCAGGGAAATGGACATCTAGTTGGCTTTTATTAGGGAAGCTGTTTATTTGCCAAATATTTTGATCCCATCCACGACCTTTAATGATTGTACAATTATTTTTTTGTTTATAATTTAAACACCTGTCAATTATTTCTTTAATTGACTTAGACCCTGTTAGGTCAACTTCTTCAATAGATAGACCGTAGCTTAGAAAATGGCAGTGGGCATCAATAAACCCTGGGTAAACGTATGCGGATTTGCAATCAACTTGATTTTTACTTGAATATTTGTTTAAAATTTGATTTTCTTTTCCTAGGTCTATTATCTTTCCATTATCTATTACCATTGCCTCAAATTCTAATTCTTTTTCACTAATAGTTAAAATATGTGCATTATGAATGATGAGGTCTACTTCTTTTTTATTTACACAGCTTATGAGTAATAAACTAATAGAGAGATGTATGAGGTGTCTTTTCAAAATATAATTATTTAAGCTTTTTATAAATTGATTGGTAGTCAATCAAAAGTAACAATGAAAAAAGCAAGAAAAGTAAGCCTATTATTTTATATCTTACAATTGCACCATAGACTGGAGTGCAAATCCCGATTATTATAAAGTTCGAAATAGCAAATAAAAGGCAAAAGGTTAAAAAATTATAAGATGAAATTTTCTTATATGTTTTTAATTTAATTAAATGAAATACTGCTATAATTATTAGGAGAATTACAATGAAATTTTCCATTGCTTGTGGTAGCTCAATTGAAGAGCTGATATTCCATGGTAGCGGTTTGGTGAAGCAGTTGTAAATACCTGAAGGAATGGCTTTTGTGATAGAGATGATGTTGGGCTCTAAGTCCTGGATTTCAAAATAACTTCCAGCATTTTTAAATGCTGATTCAGAGAGAAAAGATTCTTGCTTTTTGTCTAGTAAATATAATAGGTCCAATGATTTAGAGGCATGTTTTAAATTAAAAGCTAAAAGGATAAAAATACTTATACTTATAACATAACTAAATATTGGATATTTGACTTTTTTTATGTGATTAATGATGAATGGAATTATCAGAGATGTGAAAATGAAAAAAACGTAAAATTTAATCAGAAATAAGATGATAGACATTGATATTAGTATTGTTGTATCTAAGAGCTTATTATTTCTAATTGATAAATTATAAATGCTTAGCATGATCATGCCAAATGAGAAAAATAAAATAGGTTCTTTTAAAATTCCAGAGTTCCATAATAGAATGGAAGGAGTAAAGAAAATCAACCATTTTAAAATATTTTCTTTTTTAGGGAAGAAATCTACTATTGCTTTAAATAAAGCAAATAAACCAATAAAGCTTAACATGCAAAAAAATAGAACATGAACAAAATAATTATCAAAGGAGATAATTCTGATCAGAGCGTTAATTCTAATTATTGTATGAGAGTCATTGAAGAAATTGGTGTCATAGGGTGTATCCCAATGATTCATGTTTATGTAGTATTGATTGTAAAAATATTCATTGTTGTTATTTACGCTAAATAGGATTTTAAAGAAATCAATAGGCTTGTCTTTAAATGCATTATAAATAATTTCACTGTCATCATAATATTTAAATATATCTGCTTGATCTCTGAATTCTTCTTTGCTCATCATTGATTTTTTGGGATAGTAATCAGAGTAGACCCAAAATAAAGAAATGCTAATTCCAATTTTAAATATAAAAGCTAGAGAAAGAAATTTCTTTGATATGTGTTTGTTAGCAAAAAAAGACCATTTATTTAATAGGTAAATAAATAGAATGAAGTATAGTATTGAAATTATCAAAGGTTAAATTTCTGTTTGTCTAGCAAATATAACAACCATTTTCTTTAGAATATGATTAGCTTATTTGTATGTTGATAAATTCAATTAAATATTTGTAGTTGATTTATTTAGGGTTTTGATAAATTTGCAATTCATTTTTAATAAAAATCATGAACACCACAATTAATCCTGATACAGCATCCTTAGAACAAGCCATTGAGCTTGGATTACAAAAAGATGAATTTGAAAAGATCTGTGAGATTTTAAATAGAACACCCAATTTTACTGAATTAAGTATATATTCTGTAATGTGGTCCGAGCATTGTTCTTATAAAAACTCAATAAAATGGTTAAAAACATTACCTAAAGATGGTCCCCACATGTTGGTTAAGGCAGGTGAGGAAAATGCAGGCCTTGTGGATATTGGAGATGGTTTAGCTTGTGCTTTTAAAATTGAATCACATAATCATCCAAGTGCTTTAGAACCCTATCAGGGTGCTGCAACTGGAGTGGGTGGTATCAATAGAGATATATTTACTATGGGTGCTCGTCCAATTGCACAATTAAACTCATTGAGATTTGGAAAAATAGACCTAGATAGAACAAAATGGTTAGTAAAAGGTGTTGTAAAAGGTATAGGTGATTATGGAAATTCATTCGGTATTCCAATCGTAGGTGGGGAGGTTAATTTTGATGAAAGTTATGATCAGAACCCTTTAGTAAATGCTTTTTCTGCTGGAATTATGAAGATGGGAGACATGATCTCTGCAACTGCTTCTGGAGTTGGAAATCCTGTATTTATAGTTGGTTCTGCAACTGGAAAAGATGGAATTCATGGTGCGGCATTTGCTTCAAAAGATATTACTGAAGATTCAATGGAAGACCTTCCGTCCGTTCAAGTGGGAGATCCTTTTCAAGAAAAATTGTTATTAGAAGCTACACTAGAATTATCTAAAACAGATGCAGTTGTTGGTATGCAGGATATGGGTGCTGCTGGTATTACATGTTCAACTTCAGAAATGAGTGCAGCTGGAGGAGTAGGTATGATAATAGATCTTGATAAGGTGCCTACACGTCAAAAAAACATGAAGGATTGGGAGATTTTGTTATCTGAATCACAAGAAAGAATGTTAGTGGTAGTTGAAAAAGGAAAAGAAGAAAAGGTGCAAGTTATTTTTGATAAATGGGATTTAAATTGTGAACAGATAGGTGAAGTTGTTGAAGGAGATATATTGCAATTTTTCATGGGAGGGAATATGGTAGCTGAAGTATCTCCTCATTCATTAGTGCTTGGTGGTGGCGCTCCTATATATGAAAGAGAATATAAAGAGCCATCGTATTATAAAGAATATCAGCAATTCAATATTTCATCTATTAAACAGCCAGATGATCTTAAAGAAGTTGCAAATTTCTTATTACAGCACCCTAATATTGCTTCTAAAAAATGGGTATATGAACAATATGATAGTATGGTTGGCACTGTGAATATGTCTACTAATTCTCCTACTGATGCTGGAATAGTTAATATTAAAGATTCCAATAAAGCATTGGCAATGTGTGTTGATTGTAATTCAAGATATGTACATGCTGATCCAGAGAAAGGCACTTCGATTGCAGTAGCTGAAGCGGCAAGGAATATTACTGTTTCAGGTGGTAACCCCTCAGCAATAACGAATTGTTTAAATTTCGGAAATCCTTATAACCCAGAATCATATTGGCAGTTTGTTGGTGCTATAAAGGGGATGAGTGCTGCATGTAGAAAATTTGAAACACCTGTAACAGGTGGTAATGTTAGTTTTTATAATCAATCTGTAATTGATGGTCAAGAAGTGCCTGTTCATCCAACCCCCACTATAGGAATGTTAGGTCTAGTGAAGGATAAAAAAGATATTAGGTCATTAAACTTTAAAAATAAAGGAGATCTTATTTTCCTTATTGGTAAATCTGTAGAAGATATTGGTTCATCTGAGTATTTATATAGCTATCATAATATTAAGAGCTCACCAGCTCCTTATTTTGATCTTAATGAAGAGTATGAGCTTCATCAAGTTATTAAAAGTTTAATTAATGAAAATATTATCAATGCTGCTCATGATTGTGCTGATGGTGGATTGTTTGTTGCTTTAGCTGAAATGGCGATGGCAGGTAACCTTGGTTTTGATATTGTTACTGATTCTGAAATCCGTGAGGATGCTTATTTGTTTGGTGAAGCACAGGGTAGGGTGGTAGTCACTATTGACAGGGAATTTGAAGATGAGTTAATTGATTCAATGCAAAATTCTAATGTACCATTTATTTTACTTGGTCATGTAACTAAGGGTAAGATGGTAATAGATGATGAGCATTTTTGTTTTGTTAATGAAGCTAAGGAGATTTATGATAATTCAATAGAGCAAAAGCTGACCTGATTTTTTAGTGGATTTTAATTAGTAAATTAACAGTAAAAATAAGTTATATGGAAAATGATATTATAATATATGCTGTTCAAGCTATTGCTGGAATCATATTGATTGTTAAGACATTTATGATCATTCCAGAAAGAGAAGCCTGGGTCATTCAAAGATTGGGTAAGTATAATAGAATTTGTTCACCTGGTTTTAAAGTAAGAATTCCATTTATAGAGTCAATAGCATCTAAAGAAAATTTAAAAATTCAACAGTTAGATGTAAATGTTGAAACCAAAACTCTTGATGATGTTTTTGTTGATCTAAAGATATCTGTTCAATACCGAATAATAAAAGACAAAGTATATGAAGCTTTTTATGAACTAGAAGACCCTCACGGTCAGGTAGCAGCTTATATTTTTGATGAGGTAAGGGCTGAGGTTCCAAAATTAAAACTCGATGATGTTTTTGCTAAAAAAGAAGATGTTGCTATTGCAGTAAGAGATAATATTTCTGAGCAGATGGAGCAATATGGTTACAAGATTGTCAAAACACTAATTACTGACATTAGTCCTGATGAAGTGGTGAAAACATCAATGAACAGGATCAATGCTGCTATGAGAGATAAAGAAGCAGCTGTACAGGAAGCTGAAGCTGAAAAAATAACAATAGTTAAAAGGGCAGAAGCTGAGGCGGATAGTAAGCGACTTTCAGGTGAAGGAATCGCTCAACAGAGATTAGAAATTGTTAGAGGATTCAAAGAATCAGTAGAGGATTTTCAGAAAGCATTACAAGATGTAGACCCTCAGGAGATCATGCAGTTTGTTTTAATGACGCAGTATTTCGATACGTTAACTGCTATAGGTTCAAGTAGTTCCAATAATACTATTATGGTTCCTCATACGCCTGGAGGAATGAAAGATTTCCAACAGCAGATCATTGATGGGACTATTATTGGTAAAAAATTAGCTCAGGATAAAGAATAGGAATCCAATATCTTTGAGATTAAGGTGATTCTTTGGCAACTTTTTGGTAAATTAACGTTATAAAAGGTTGTATGATTGTATAATTTTTTTATTTTATTAGTTCTAAAAGACTACCAATTTATTGATCATGAAAAAACAATTTTTCTTACTAGTTTTTTTATTTCTCTCAACATTTTCAGCTTATGCTTCTCATGTTCCAGGAGGAAATATTACCTATCAATGTGTTGGCCCTAATACATATGTGGTTACTTTAACATTATTTGAAGATTGTGGTACTGCTTTTGAGACCAATGGTCCTGAGCCTATTACAATCAGTAATAATTGCGGTTATAATTCTGTTACGATTAATGGTCAATCTCAAAGTATAAGTACTTCTGTAATGTTACAAAATTTAGTTTTTCAGCAAGAAGTCTCGCAGCTTTGTCTGCAAAATTTGCCTTCTAGTGAATGTAGTGGAGGTAGCTTACCTGGTGTATGGATGCATATTTGGCAAGACACTATAGTTCTGCCGGGTCCATGTGATAGTTGGGTTTTTGCGTATTCTTCTTGTTGTAGAAATGCCTCAAATAACTTAACAGGAACTGGTAATAATTATTATTGGGAATCTGTATTAAATAGTACAACAGCTCCATGTAATTCTTCACCAATTATTACATCACAGCCGATTCCATATTATTGTATCAATCAGCCGGTTATTTACAATTTTGGAGTTTATGAGCCTGATGGTAATATACTTGTTTATTCTTTAATAGATGCAATGACTAGTGCTGCTGGTACTGCTCCTTATCAAGGTGGATATACTGGTTCAGTCCCAATTCCAGGTATAACAATTGATCCTAATACTGGAGAAATTACATTTACACCTACTTCTACTGGTAATTTTGTTGTAGTTGTATTGATTGAGGAATTTGATGCTGCAGGTAATTTAGTAGGAAGTATTATTCAGGATTTTCAATTTGAAATTATCAATACTGCTGGTTGTACTAATATCAATCCAAGTCCCCCAGCAGGTGGTATTACCAATTTTGTTAGTACAGGTGTTCAGACTAGTCCTTTTGATATACAGCTTTGTGAAGGGGATAATGTTTGTTTTAATGTTGAATTCACTGATGTTGCTTCAGATTCTATTTACTTGAATTCGAATGTCGCTCAATTATTTCCAGGTGCGACCTTCACTCAAAACACTTTTTTTAGTCCTGCTTCTGCTACTGTTTGTTTTACTGTGTTGCCAGGTAGTAGCCCATTTTCAGCTATTTCTATTGATGCAGCAGATAACGCTTGTCCAGTAGTTGGTATTAGCTCTATGGTTGTAGGTGTTACAGTAGTTACAAGTACATATGCAGGACAAGATGTTATCATGTGTCAGGGAGTAGCTACTCAATTAAATGCAAGTGGTGGTTCTAATTTCAATTGGATTGTGCTTTCAGGTGATCCAATTAATTTAGGGACTAATTTTTCCTGTAACAATTGTCCTGATCCTATTGCTAATCCATCTGTTTCTACAGTTTATCAAGTTACTTCAAACTTAGCTGGTGGGTGTACAAATATTGATACAGTCGAGGTAACAGTAGTACCAGACTTTGCTTACTCTTTAAGCCAATCCTCAACAACTACTTGTTTAAACAGTGAAATACAACTAAATGTTGCTCCTACTCCTACTGGTAATTATACTTATAGCTGGTCTCCAGGGACATTTTTAAATAACACTACTATTCCTAATCCTTTGGTGATGCCAACTTTACCTGGTAATTATGATTATGAGATTACCCTAACGAGCCCAGATGGGTGTGTTAAAGTCGATACTATTTCTATTAATGTAGCGGCAGCATATGCTCCAGATGTTACTTTTTCTGCAAGTGATACTAATATAATTTGCGGTGATACTATCTTCATGAATCTTGACCTAGGTGGAGGAATACCTGCAGTTTGTGGTGTAAGTGCAGCCACAACATGTTCTGCTGCAGCATCTCAGCAAACAGTTGGAACAAATCAGGGAATTAATACATCAACTACTTGGCCAGCTCCATTTGGAAATTGGTACAGAAATGCAAAGCATCAGTTTTTATTTACTGCAGCTGAATTACAAGCGGCTGGATTTGTTGGTGGAAAGATTACAGAGATATCTTGGGAAACAACAGCATCTAATAATGCAACTTCTCTTTTTATGGATTATTCAATTAAAATGGGATGCACTAGTACCTCTTCATTGACAGTCTGGGAAAGTGGATTGACTACTGTTTTTTCTCCACAGAATATTAATGTTAATCTTGGTTGGAATACTTTAGTTTTGACAACTGCTTATGAGTGGGATGGGTTGTCTAATATTGTAATGGAAATCTGTTATGATAATTTAAGTACATCTTATACTTATAATTGGGCAACACCGGCACAACAAACAACTTTTAATTCATCATTATATTACTATAGCGATATAACACCAGCATGCCCTTACATGACTTTTCAAACTTTTAGTAATAGAAGACCAGTGACTAGGTTCACTACTTGTCCTACCATTCCAGATCCTAATAATTTTTCATATCAGTGGACACCAAATACATTTTTATCAAATAATTCTGTTCAAAATCCTTTTGCTCTTCCTCAGGTAAATACTACTTATACTGCAGTAGTTACAGATTTAAATGGCGGTTGTACTGATACTGTATCATTATCTTTTAATGTCATGTGCGATACATGTATGGCACCGATACCTACATTAACACCTGTTACATGTTATGGTGGTAATGATGGAGCGGTATTGGCTCAACCAGCTGGTATAGATGGTCCGCCATGGATAGTAGAGTTGGTGGATCCGATTACTAGTGCAATAATTCAATCGGACAACAATGTAATTACTACAACTACTTTCAGTGGTTTGTCTGCAGGAGATTATATAGTAAGGTCTATTGATACAGCTGGATGTTATGCAGATACATTGGTAACGATATTAGAGCCACCTCAGATGGTGTTGTCAGTAAGTAATGATACGATCATATGTATCGGAGGTACAGCGGTTATTTCGGCCTCAGCGACTGGAGGTACAGGGCCTTATACGTTTGACTGGCCATTATTAACAGGAAGTGGTCCTCATCCTGTGTCACCAGCTATATCCAATTATTACCTTGTAACAGCAGTAGATGATTTGGGATGTGTTTCTTCACAGGATTCTGTATTGGTAGCGATCAACCCACCAATATTGCTTACCCCATCAGCTAATGACACGATATGTCCTGGAGGTACAGGTACTTTATCTGTTGTTGCTAATGGAGGACAGGGAGGAACTTATAATTATGTATGGACAGATGCATCAGGAGTTCAGGTCGGTAATACATCTACAGTGGATTTAATTCCTACAGCTTCACCAGCTACATATTATGTAATGGTAACAGATAATTGCGAGACACCTGCAGCATATGATAGCTTGTTGGTATATTGGTACCAGGAGCCACAGGTTAGTTTTTTAACGACCAATAATACAGGGTGCTATCCAATAGAACCAAGCTTTACGAATGCTACACCAAGTAATCAGGTATCGAGTTGTGTTTGGGATTTTGGAGATGCGACAACAAGTACAGTATGTGGAACAGTGAGTCATGTGTATGATGAACCAGGTACATATACAGTGTCTTTAACAATAACGAGTCCAGAAGGATGTGTAAATGATACGGTAATGACTAATTTGGTAGAGGTTTATGATTATCCAACGGCAGCATTTGATGCGACACCAAACCCTACAGATATATTAAATCCAATTGTGGAATTTATTGATCAATCATCAGTTGATGTAGTATCATATAGCTGGACATTTATGAATATGCAAGGAGGGGTAATAGGAAGCAGTTCTACACAGAACCCTAGCTATACATTTCCAGATGAGGACCCTGATTTATATGAAGCTCAATTAACAGTTACTAATGCAGATGGATGCACAGATACAGAGACAATGGAGATTGTTGTTAATGGAGTGTTTACATGCTATGTGCCTACAGCCTTTACTCCGGATGGAGATGGGGTGAATGATTTTTTCTTTGTAAAAGGGGAGAGCATAGATGCAGAGGTGTTTAATTTTTCAATATATAACAAGTGGGGAGAGCGTGTATTTGAGGCTGAGAGTATGGATACCAAATGGGATGGAAGCTATAAGAATTTACCAGCACAGGAGGACATTTACATATGGAAGCTAGATACCAAGGATGCAGTTACGGGAGAGCATAAGGAATTTACAGGTCATGTCATTCTTATGAGATAAAATTTAATTATATTTAATAGTAACTTTTGTTATTAATTAGATGAGTGAATCTTTCAAAACTATTCTTGGTGAAATCAACTTTTTAAGTGACAACCTTATTTATATTAAGATAAAAGATAAGTTAAATATTACTGTTAAAGATGGTGTTATATTCCGTGATCAATTATTGACTTTTTCAAACAAAAAATTTGGAATTTTAGTGGATGCAAGAAATATACAATCTACTGCTACTATAAATTCAATGAGATTTTTTACAATAGACCCTGCATTTAATAAGTCTTGTGTTTTTCAGTCCATCGTTACAGATAATTTGTCAATCAGATTATTAGCAAATTTTTATGTTAAATATTTAAGGAATAAGTCAAAAGCAATGATTTTTAACAATTACAATGATGCTTTATTGTGGCTAGAAGATCAAGTTGAAACTTTAAAAGAACTGAGTTAATTAAATCTTCTCATGTATCCAAAATAGGGTAAAGGTAAAAAGGGTAGGTTAGCAAAGTTTTGAAATCCATTAATTGGATCTTCGCTTCTAATCCCTGCAATTCCAAAGGACCATGAAGAATAAAAACTCCTCATAAAATTAAATGTAAAGTTACCCATATAAGTAGTATATAACCCTTTAATAGAGACACTAGCTAACTCACTAGAAACAGACCATTTTTCTTTAAATCTATTTTTTGCTGCGATGTAACCTCCATACATAAATTCATATTTTAAGTTTGATCCAATAAATAAATCAGCGCCCAAAAATCCAATAAAACCCATGGTAATATTTCTATTTTTATTGCCTATACTAAATCTTGGAATCATACAATAAATAGGAGTTAAGTTATGAATGGGGTTTTGGTTAAAATCAAATGTAAAACCTCCATATCCATTAATGCCAAATTGTAAAACTTTTCCGATTTCTTTTGAGTAACCAATACTAAGAAAATAGGCGACAAAAGAAATAGTTCCTGCTGTCAATTCAAAGTTATCAGAAATTCCAATTTTTGCATTTCCAGATAAGCCATAATGAGCATTTCCAGTAAAATCACCTTTCTTAGTTGTAAATCCTGTAGGAAAAAAACAATTTTGAGTATAATTTAAATGTTCTTCTTTAAATTCAGTTTCATTTTTTAAGCTTTCAGTAGAAATAAATTCAATAGAAGCTATTTGTGTATATGGAATAGTTATTTTTTGTTCATTTCCAGAAATGATGATTATTTTTTCAGCATCATTATGGTAGACAAAGCCTCTAATGGTTTCACCATTTTTTTTATGGATAACAGCAATTGATTCATTCAATGTAGAGGTAGAGTCTTGAGAATGAAAATTACTGTGAATTAATACAATAAAAATGAAATTAATTAATAGATGATGTAATTTAATTGAGCTCATTGGTCAATAAAAATAAAATATTAATCAATGATTAATACATTTGCAGGATGAAATTAAAGAATGATCTTGTTTTAAGAGCTGCAAAAGGTGAAGATGTTGAAAGGACTCCAGTATGGTTGATGAGACAAGCTGGTAGGATTTTACCTGAATATCGTGCATTAAGAAATTCTTTGAGTGGATTTAAAGAATTAGTTGAAACTCCTAAACTAGCGGCTGAAGTTACTATTCAGCCTGTTGATATTTTAGAAGTAGATGCTGCTATAATATTTTCAGATATATTGGTTGTTCCAGATGCAATGGGCCTTTCTTATGAAATGATAGAGAAAAAAGGTCCTTTTTTCCCCAAGACAATTCAAACTATTGATGATGTTAACTCATTAAATATTCCTGATGTTGAAGATAGCTTGTCATATGTAACAGAGGCGATAAAGATTACTAAAAAGGAGTTATATGGACGAGTTCCATTGATTGGATTTGCAGGTGCGCCATGGACTATTTTTTCATATATGATAGAAGGTCAAGGTTCAAAAACATTTAGCAAAGCAAAGAAGATGCTATTTGCACAGCCTGAATTATCTCATCTATTATTAGAAAAAATTACTGAAACCACTATTTTATATTTAAAAGCGCAGATTAGTGCAGGAGCAGATATGTTACAGCTATTTGATTCCTGGGCTGGAATTCTTGGTCATGACCAGTATATGGAGTTTGGTATGAAATATGTAAATAAGATTTGTAATGAAATAGACCAGGTTCCATTAACTGTCTTTTCTAAAGGAGCCTATACTGTTCTTAAAGAAATGGGGCAATTAAAATGTAATACTATCGGATTAGACTGGAACATGGATATTATTAAAAGTAGAAATTTAATCGGTATAAATAAAACCCTACAAGGCAATTTAGATCCTTGTGTTTTATATGCTGATTTTAAAAGAATTGAATTTGAAACGAAGGAAATGCTTTGTAAGTTTGGAAAAAATCGCCATATTGCCAACCTTGGTCATGGCGTTTACCCCGATATAAAGCCAGATAAGGTAAAGTGTTTTATTGAAACAGTAAAATCATATAAGCAATAAAAATAGATTATGAAAAAGGGAATAATAGCATTATTGATAGTTCTTTCGGGATACTCAAATATTGCACAAGACGAAATTAATTTAATATTGAATCCAAGCTTTGAGAGTACAAGTGGGAAACTAAAAAAGCTAAAGCAGATCAATATTGCAAAAGAATGGGAATCCCCTACAGCTTTAAAAGCTGATCTTTATTCAACAGAAAAAGATCTACCGGTTTCTGCACCTGTTAATCAAAAGGGGAAAGAGCATCCATGGGATGGCGAAAATTATGCTGGTATATTAATTTATAGTTATAACAATAAAGAGCCTAGAACTTATATTCAAACTCAACTGGCCTCACCATTGAGTAAAGATCTTGAGTATTGTGTAAGATTTTATACAAGTTTGTCTGATTTAAGTAAGTATGCAGTAAATAATATTGGTGCTTATTTTAGTAAAGAACCTTTGTACTCAGATAAAAAGGAAGATCTTATTTTTCAAAAGAAAAATGAATATAATCATGTAGTTAGGAATGTAGATAATAAGTTATATAATGCCAGGTATAACTGGGAGCCTGTCTGTGCTATATATAAAGCATCTGGAAAAGAATCATATTTAACGATTGGTAATTTCTACAATAATAAGGATACGAAATATGAAAAGTTGAAGAAAATGGATGGTTTTACTGCTACCCAGATTCCCTCTGCTTATTATTATATAGATCAAGTTGAAGTGTATTTAATTGAAGATATCACTGACTGTGATTGTAACAATCAAATGAATGAGGTAAATAGCCAGAGTATGATTTATCATAAAGATTTTTTCAGAGAAGATGGTAAATATACAATAGAAGAAATGATCAATATGGGGTCAGTGTATTTTGATGTAAAAAATTCTAGAATTGATGAGATGTTCAATGATGATTTAGATAAAATGGCTAAAATATTAACTGAAAATGAAGATATTAATATAGAGCTACATGGTCACACAGATAAAATGGAATTTGCTGCAATTAAGAAAGATCCTGAAAATGAAAGGTTAATTAATTTAGGGAATTTAAGAGCGGAGAATGTAAAAAAATATCTTGTAAAAAAAGGAGTAGCTGAAGATAGAATCACATTCATGAATCATGACGCTGCTCAACCGGCATCTGCTGGATATTCCGAATTGAGTTTGGCAAAGAACAGAAGAGTTGATTTTAAAATAGTTGATTGATCGGTCTTTAAATTTAATAGACCTAAATGTCTAAAAATAGTAATGGAAATAAAAAAGTCAAAAATGCTTGGGCATTTTATGACTGGTCCAATTCTGTATATCCTCTAGTAATTACAACTGCTATTTTCCCTTTATTTTATGAAAGCTATGCTGTACATGATACATTGACAATCGATGGTACAGAAAATAAAGTAGTTTATTTTTTTGGCTGGGAGGTCATTAATACGGCATTGGTCTCTATTGTTACTGCAAGTTATTTTTTATTATTATGTGTTTTCCTTCCGTTGTTGTCAGGAATTGCTGATTTTGCAGGGAAGAAGAAAGCTTTTTTAAGGTTTTTCTGTTACTTAGGTTCATTTGCCTGTATGAGCTTGTATTTTTTCGATATTGATCATCTAGAATTAAGTATGCTAATTTTTGCAATAGCAGGAATAGGTTTTTGGAGTAGTTTGGTTTTTTATAATGCCTATTTACCTGAAATTGCACCAGTTGAAGAACATGATTCTTTGTCAGCAAAAGGGTTTTCTATGGGTTATATAGGCTCAGTAATTCTTTTAGTTGCATGTTTGATTTTTGTGATGTCTCAAGATGATCAATCTAAAGGTGATGCAACAAGATGGTGTTTTGTGTTTACTGGGATATGGTGGTTTGGATTTAGTCATGTTACGTATTATTGGTTGCCAAAACCAAGGATTCAAAATAAGGTAGATAGTGCTGTTATTTGGAATGGTTATAAGGAGTTGAAGTTAGTATTCAAAAAGGTTAAGGAAACAGTTCGACTTAAAAGGTACCTAGCTAGCTTTTTCGTTTATAGTATGGCAGTACAGACCATAATGATCATGGCTATTTATTTTGGCACAAAAGAAATTAATTGGGCCAATGAAAATGAAAAATCAACTGGATTAATTATGGCTATTATAATGATTCAATTATTAGCTATTATTGGCGCATTAATTTTATCTAAATTATCTTATAAGATTGGTAATTTAAATGCATTGAAGATTGTGATTTTTTTATGGATAAGCTTGTGTGTTTATGCATACTTTGTTGATTCACCCTTTCAGTTCTATATAATTTCTGCTTGGGTTGGTATGGTGATGGGAGGAGTGCAATCATTATCTAGATCAACCTATTCTAAATTTATACCTGAAGAAACAACAGATACATCATCTTATTTTTCATTTTATGATGTAGCTGAAAAATTAGGAATTGTTATTGGGCTTGCATCTTATGGATTTATTGAACAATTGACTGGAAATATGAGGAATTCTATAGTTGCTTTAGTGCTATTTTTTGTAATTGGTCTCCTGCTTCTTTTAAGAGTTCCAAAAGAGGAAAAAGCATTAGCTTAAAGATGATTAAATAAGTATTTTCGCAAAAAAACAATATGGCTGATAATGTATTTGATATTGCTATAGTTGGTGGAGGTATAGTAGGAGCTGCTACATTCTATAAGCTACAAAAGTCATTCCCAACGCTAAAAATCATACTAATTGAAAAAGAAAAGCAGTTAGCTTCTCATCAGACAGGTAATAATTCAGGTGTTATTCATTCAGGATTATACTATAAACCTGGTTCATTAAAAGCTAAAAATTGTGTAGTTGGCAGACATGAATTGGTCAAATTTGCAAAAGAGCATAATGTGGACCATGATGTATGTGGTAAAGTTGTTGTTGCAACTAAAGAAAGTGAATTTAAATTCATGGACCAGATCTTCGAAAATGGGATTGCAAATAACACAGAAGGAATTGAGAAAATATCAGCAGATCAAGTAAAAGAAATAGAACCTTTTGTGGAGGCTAAAGCTGGGATATGGGTTCCTTGTACAGGAATTGTTGATTTTGTAGGGGCTACTAAAAAAATGGCGCAAATAGCAATAGGAATACAGCCTGCTAGTAAGGTCGTATTGGAAGAGGAAGCCAAAGGTTTTTTACAAGAAGATGAGATGACTAAAATCACTACTAATAAAAACGACTATGTAGTTAAAAAAGTCATCTTTTGTGGAGGTCTTCAGGCAGATAGATTGGCAAAAAAAGATGGTGTAAATATTAAAGAAAAAGTGGTTGGATTCAGAGGAGACTATTACGAATTAACTGAGCAGGCTAAACACAAGGTAAAGAATTTGATCTACCCAGTTCCAAATCCAGAATTCCCATTTTTGGGTGTGCATTTTACCAGGATGGTCAATGGCGATATAGAATGTGGTCCCAATGCAGTTTTTACATTCAAACGTGAAGGGTATGGGAAAACAGATTTTAATTTAAAGGATACTGTTGATGCCTTATCTTATAGTGGAACTTGGAAATTATTTTTTAAAAATATGAGCTTTGGTATTGATGAATATAGAAGAGCTTTTTCAAAGCGATTGTTTTTAAAAACTTTACAAGGTTTGATACCTTCTCTTACAATGGAAGATATAAAGCCTGGTAGAGCAGGAGTTAGAGCGTTATTGTTAAGTAAAGATGGAGACACAAGAGATGATTTTAGAATAGAATATGGCCGTAATAGTATACATGTTCTAAATGCTCCATCACCAGCGGCAACTGCATCTTTAGCAATTGGAAATGAAGTAAGGGATATGGCTATTAAACATTTCGGATTGTCTTAATTTTTAAAAATTTAATGAAAAGAGAATTAAACGGAACTGTAGTTATTGATGCTTCTTCTGAAGAGGAAATGTATGAGCTTTTAGGGATTGCACATGCTACAGATAGAGGGTTGCAGATGCTTATTATGCGAATTCTAGGCAAAGGAAGAGCTGCTGAGTTATTAGAAGGTTCTGATGAGATGGTTGAAGTGGATAAATTCTTCAGAAAATTAAATTGGCGTAATTGTACAGATGAGCTGAAAAAATTTGATAAAAGAACTATTGAGTTATTTGATTGTTACAATAAAGGCGTAAATAGTGTGCTTAGTAAAAAAAGACCTTTTGAGTGTAAATTAATTGGTTATTATCCAGAGGAATGGTGTACAGAAGATAGTGTATTGTTATCAAGAATGACTGGTTTTCTAACGCTAGCACAATCACAGGGTGAAATGGAAATGTTCCTTGTTCAGTTGATACAAAAAGGAATTGCAGAAGAGCAGTTAAGAGAATTATTTCCTTCTATTTTAGATGGTTGTGATTACGAATTGATAAAACAAGTTGAATTCTATACTAAAATTGTACCTGATGAGGTAAAGTGGTTATTGGATGTTTCTCCTATGATGGCTTCAAATAACTGGGCTGTAAGTGGTTCAAGAACTGAATCTGGTAGCCCTATTCTTTGTAATGATCCACACTTAGAAACAAATAGATTGCCAAATATATGGTATGAAGTTAAATGTAAGGTTAAAAGCAGGTATTTTTTAGGATTTACTATGCCTGGTCTTCCTGCCATGTTAGTTGGAAGAAATAATAATTTATCATGGGGAGCTACCTATACGTTTATGGATGCTACAGATTTTTGGATTGAGACCTGTAAAGATGGAAAGTATTTAATTGATGGTCAATGGAATGATTTTAATAAGAGGGAAGAAGTCATCAAAAGAAAAAAAGGAGATAATGTTAAAATAACTGTTTATGAAAATGACCATGGCATATTAGATGGAGATCCATTTATAGAAGGGAAATATTTTTCAATGGGTTGGACTGGTTCAAATACAGGTGCAAAGAGTGTAAATACCTTTGTTAAGTTATTTCATACAGACTCTGTTAAAGAAGCACAGCATCTTTTTAAAGATGTTGAGGTGTCATTTAATTGGATCTTAGCAGACAGCAAAGAGAATATTGGTTATCAGATGTCTGGTTTGATGCCAATAAGAAATAATAGTTGGTCTGGTTTTTATCCAATTGACGGTTCAGTTTCAAGTAATAGTTGGAAGGGTTTTGTTGATGGTCAAGAATTACCTAATATATATAATCCAAAAGAAGGATTTTTTGTTACTGCAAATCAGAATCTTAATGAATACGGGAATGTTAACCCATCTAATATTTCAATGGCTGATTTCAGGGCTAAAAGAATTCAGGAACTTCTTTCAAAAAACAATAAAGCTTCTCTTGAAGATATGAAAGCTATACAGATGGATGTTTATTCCAAAGAAGCTGAGCTTTTAATGAAAACTTTTATCCCTTATTTACAGAATTGTGATAATTCTAAGATTTTAAAAGAGTGGGATTTTTGTTATGACTTAAATTCTAAGGGAGCATATTTATTTGAGTTGATTCTAAAGAAATTATATTTTGAAATATTTGGAGCTCATAATTTCGGGAAGGAAGTAGGTAGTTATTTGCAGGAAAATACTGGTATGTTCATTGGTTTGTATAAAAACTTTAGCTCAATAGTTTTAAAAGAAACCTCATCATGGTTCAAAGAAAATAAAGCTATTATTATTGAAAGAATTATAAAAGAAGTCTTAAAAGTTAAACCAGTTAAATGGGGTAACCATAATCAAATTGTGTTTAGAAATTTGTTCTTTAATGGTAAACTTCCAGGGTTTTTAGGTTTTGACCCAGGTCCTTATGGATTAGTGGGTGGTAGAGCCACTGTTCATCAGGGTCAGGTGTTTACAAGCAGAGGAAGGACGACCAGCTTTACCCCATCTATTAGGTTAATTACTGATCATAGTAAACATGAGATAGAAACTTCTTTTGCTGGAGGTGCATCAGCTAGTAGGTTTTCCAAGTTTTACAAAAACAGAATAAAAGATTGGTTAACGGGAAATTATGATGTTTTGTCAGCTGATAATTAATGTTCTGATGGTGAGATCTTATACTTGTTAAAGAAATTGTTCCAATCCCAAATATAATTTTCCATTATTTGATCCATTCTTTTTAGAAAGATAGGACTAGGAGCATTTAATTGAGCAAAATATTCAATTTGATATTTCCCTAGGTTGTATTTATAGAATACAGCTTTAGACATTCCGTAAATAATATTTTTAGATGGATGATTGACTCTTGTAATGAAGCTATTAAAGTCTTTAACTATAGCATTCATTTCTTCATATTCCATTCCATATACATTAGCAAATTTTTCAATGATCTTTTTTCTAAGTATCATTTCTTCTGTATTTGAAAAATATTTAGAAAGAAATTTTAGGTTACCAGCAAGAACGATCATAAGGAACTTATCGCTATCAAGATGATCAATTATTGGTGGGTTAATAAATTCGGAATCATTAGAAATATTCGAAGCAACTTCATTAAAGCTGTTGTCAATTACATTTAATAATGTATTTACAAAAACATTAGCAATCTTGTCCTCAGTTAATTTTTTCTTACCAAAAATTGTTGTTAACATTATTTTAATTGTAGGGTTTACTTCAACAGTTACAAAAATATTTTAGAAATCAGTTTTATTTTAGAAATCACAAATCCCTTTATTCACAAAGTTTTCCACTATGGCACCTGATAAATATTAAAAAAAGAAGAATTAATCACTAAGTGTTTGGTTAAGAAAAAATATATTTGCGGTCTTAAAAGAATTGAAATTTTCTTAAATGGATAAAAATACACTAACAGGAATATTATTGATCGGAGCAATATTTATTGCATTTCTTATTTTAAATAATGAGCAGCAACAACCTGTTGATAATTCAAATAAAAAAGAAAAAGCGAAAGGTGAATCAGGCGCTGAATCTACAGATTCTTCAACTAATAAAATAACTGCTGATTCGCTTTTGTATGATTCTTCGTTAGAAGAGAGTTTATCTGCTGAAAACCAATTAAGTGATCCTTTACTTGATGATTCTGCAGCTATATTATTAAAAGAAAAGATAGAGCTGGCTCAAAAAAAGGATCAATATGGTATATTTTATACAGCTCTTAATGAGGATTCTAGTCATTATCAATTAGAAAATGATAAGATTAGGATTAGATTTTCTTCAAAGGGAGGTAGAATAACAGAAGTGTTTTTAGTAGAAAAAAAGAAAAATGGGGATTATAAATATACTACGCATGCTGATTATGTAGCAGGTAAAAATATCCCTCTGAAATTGTTTGAAGAGGAATCCTCAGGGCAAAGTATCAGCTTTACCAATGAAGCCGATGATGTAGATTTAAATACCAATGATTTTTACTTTAAAAAGGAAGACTCACCTGAAAACACACTCGTTCTTTCACTTGTGTCTGATGATGGAACAAAAAAGATCAAATTTATTTATGAGCTTAAAAAAGGAAATTATCATGTAGATTATTCTATAAAATATGAAAACCTTACAAGTAATTATGTGAAAGATGTTGAGATGAACTGGTATATGAAAGGTTTGTCTACAGAAAAACTAGCAAGTGATGAGAGAATGATTTGCACTACTATGTATAGATATTTAGGAGAGGGAAGAGATTATTTATATGAAAATCAAGAGGGGTCTGGTGAGATAGAAGCTGGTAAATTGAATTGGATAGCATATAAACAAAAGTTTTTCTCTTCTGTTCTTATCTATGATGATGGATTTGCGGCTGGTAATTTTTCTCAGAAACCATTGACTGATGATAAGTACACCATATTCTATAATTCAAATATGTCATTGCCGGAAAATAATGATGTAAAATTGAAATTCTTTTTTGGTCCCAATGATGCTGAGCTACTTGCTTCCTATGATAATGAAATGGAAGGGCTGATTAATTTAGGATGGGGGATATTTAGATGGGTGAATCAGATTTTAATAGAGCCTATTTTTAATTTGCTTAAATCAACAGGTCTTTCTTTTGGTTTAATTATTCTATTGGTTACACTGATCGTTAAATTGATCATTTTACCTCTTACTTATAAAAATTATAAGTCAACTGCAAAAATGAAGGTATTAAAGCCTGAGATTGAGAAAATCAATAAAAAATATGAAGGTAAGACAGATCGAGATGTAATGATGAAAAAGCAGAAGGAGACAATGGGGCTGTATAAACAAACTGGTGTAAATCCAATGGCAGGTTGTATTCCAATGCTTATCCAAATGCCGATATTATTAGCAGTATTTAAATTTTTTCCATCAAGTATCGATCTTAGGCATGAGGGTTTTTTATGGGCAGAAGACTTAAGCTCCTATGATTCAATTTTAGATTTAGGTTTTAATATTCCTATGTATGGAGATCATGTAAGTCTTTTTACTTTATTGATGGCAGCTTCTACATTTGCTTATACAATGATGAATAGTAGTCAAATGACTAGTTCTCCAGGGATGCCTAATATGAAAATCATTATGTATATTTTCCCATTTATGATGCTATTTTTCTTAAATAGTTTTTCATCTGGATTGACTTATTATTATTTCTGTGGAAATATGATGAACTTGGGGATTATGTGGAGCATAAAAAAATACATGATCGATGAAAATAAGATTAGATTACAGATAGAAGAAAATAAAAAGAAGCCAAAGAAAAAATCTAAATTTCAGCAAAGGATGGAGGACATGGCTAAACAACAACAAAAAAGAAGAAAGTAAAAAGAAGTGTTGATGTTTGTTTTTCAGCGAAAAAACAATTTAATTTGCACACTCAAAAAAATAAAGAGATGTCTAGAGTTTGTCAGTTAACAGGAAAAAAAGTAATGGTTGGGAATAATGTTTCTCACTCAAATAGAAAAACTAAAAGGAAATTCTATCCTAATTTGCAAACCAAGAAGTTTTTTATTCCTGAGGAAGGTAAGTGGATTACGCTTAAATTATCAGCATCTGCTATTAGGACCATTAATAAAAAAGGAATTAGCGCTGTTCTTAAAGAAGTGAAAGAGCACGGCAAAATATAAGTTATTATTGTATTATATTTAAAGCCTTGTTACCTTTGGTAGCAAGGCTTTTTTATTTTAATTATGAAGTGGATTTTATTTCTTTTTCTTTTTTCGTTTCAAATGTTTTCTAGTCAGGAATCGATAGATACTATTCAGTTGTCTGAAAATGATCAGCTTTACGATGTAGATAAGTTGCCTGCTGAATTTTTTGCTGATAGAAGAAAGATGTTTAGAACAATGATGCCAGATAAGTCAGTTGCTTTTGTTTTGGCTAATCCAGTTAGAAATCGTTCGAATGATGTAAACTTCGAATATCATCAGGACCCTAATATGTATTATTTATCCGGTTATGAAGAGCCACATAGTTTATTGGTGATCTTTAAAGATGAAGTGATGGTCAATTCAGAGCCTACTAATGAAGTTCTTTTTGTTCAGCCTCGGAATCCTGAAGAAGAAGTTTGGGATGGTAAACGTTTGGGGATTGATGGTGCTGAGAATATACTAAAGGTTAATATGGCTTTTAACGCTTTAGATTTTAAAGATATTGATCTTAATCTGGATAATTTTGAATCTATTCATGTTTTAAATTTAAAACATGATGTTAAAGATAACCCTTATAAAAAAGACGATCTGTACAATTTAAAGCAACAATTAAATGCGAAAATTCCAGTGAATAAAGAAGAAGAAGTGGATCATTCAGGTATAAAAAAATGGCTTTCTATAATGAGAGAGATTAAAACCCCCGAAGAGCTTCAGTTAATGAGGAGGGCAATTGAGATTACATGTGAAGCTCAGATAGAATTGATGAAATATTTAGAACCTGGAATGAAAGAATATCAAGCAGAAGCAGTTGTGGAATATATTTTTAAGAAAAATGGAGCTGAATATCCTGGGTTTCCTTCTATTTTAGGAAGTGGTGAAAATAGCTGTATCCTTCATTATACTACCAATAGAAAAACGATGAAGGGGGCTAATCTTTTAGTCAGTGATGTAGGTGCTGAGTACCATGGATATACAGCAGACGTTACAAGAACAATTCCACTTGATGGTTCATTTTCTAATGAAGAAAGAATTATTTACCAAATTGTATACGATGCTCAACAGGCAGGGATTGAGGTTTGTAAGTCAGGAAATCGCTTTTGGGATCCAAATATAGCAGCTACTACAGTTATATCTCAAAGATTAATGGATTTAGGGATTATAAAAAAACCATTTGAGCTTAGTAGGTACTTTATGCATGGAACTTCCCATTATTTAGGATTGGATGTGCATGATATGGGTACTTATGGATTTTTGCAGGCAAATTCAGTAATTACAGTGGAACCAGGAATTTATATAGCTGAAGGATCTCCTTGTGATCCTAAATGGTGGAATATTGGAGTTAGAATAGAAGATGATGTCTTAATCACTACAGGAGAGCCTGAGGTAATATCTGATTGTGTGCCAAAAACAATTAAGGAAATAGAATCTTTAATGCAATTAAGAAGCTATTTAAATGATAAATAATAATGCATGTGTTGTATATCTATAAATATATCTATATCTTTGCACCCCTATAAAAATTGGAATAATGGCTAAGAAAGGAAATAGAGTTCAGGTTATTTTAGAATGTACAGAGCATAAAGACAGTGGTATGCCAGGTACTTCTAGATACATTTCAACCAAGAACAGAAAGAACAGTCCAGATAGATTGGAGATCAAAAAATACAATCCTATCCTAAAGAAACATACTATTCATAAAGAGATTAAATAATATTTGTCATGGCAAAGAAAGCAGTAGCATCGTTACAAAAAGGTGGTGGTAAACAACATACAAAGGTGATTAAAATGGTTAAGTCACCAAAAACAGGTGCATATACATTTAAAGAAGAGATCATTGCTAATCAACAGGTTAGTGATTGGTTTCAGAAAAAATAATTATTAAAATAATTAGCTACATGAGCTTCTTCTATATCAGGAGAAGCTTTTGTTCGTTATAAACGCTACTTACATTATGGGCTGGAAAAGTTTTTTTACTAAAGAAAAAAAAGAAGACCTTAATCAGGGATTAGAAAAGACAAAAAAAAGTTTCTTTTCAAAAATAGCTTCTTCAGTAGCAGGAAAATCTAAAGTCGATGATGATGTTCTTGATGATTTGGAGGAAATACTAGTATCTTCAGATGTAAGTGTGTCTACTACATTAAAGATCATAGATCGACTTGAGGAAAGAGTTAGTAAAGATAAATATGTTGGAATTGCACAATTAAACCTTTTGTTAAAAGAAGAAATAAGTGGGATTCTTGATGAAAACAATATTGAGGACCAAATTGATTTTTCAATTCCTGAAACTGAAGGACCTTTTGTTATAATGGTTGTAGGAGTTAATGGAGTAGGGAAAACAACGACAATAGGAAAATTAGCTCATCAGTTTAATAAAAAAGGGCTAAAGGTGGTCTTAGGTGCATCAGATACTTTTAGAGCTGCTGCAGTTGATCAATTAACTATTTGGGCTGAAAGGGTTGGCGTTCCTATAGTACAACAGGGAATGGGCGCAGATCCAGCATCTGTTGCATTTGATACTTTACAGAGTGCTAAAGCTCAGGATGCAGATGTAGTTATTATTGATACAGCTGGAAGGCTTCATAATAAGGTCAATTTAATGAATGAATTGTCAAAAATTAAAAATGTAATGAAGAAGGTCCTTCCTGATGCTCCACACGATGTTTTATTGATACTAGATGGTTCTACAGGGCAGAATGCGATCGAACAAGCCAATCAATTCATAAATTCAACAGAAGTTACATCAATGGCTTTGACTAAATTAGATGGCACTGCTAAAGGAGGGGTTGTAATAGGCATAACAGACCAGTTCAAGATACCAGTTAAATATATTGGCGTAGGTGAAGGTGTTGAACAATTACAGGTTTTTGATAGAAAAGAATTTGTTGATTCTTTATTTGAAGGTTCAGGATTCGAAAAATAAATTGATTTTTAAAATTTAAGGTTTGAAAACTAAAACACTCAGAAAAAATAAAGTAAATGTCATCACTTTAGGATGTTCTAAGAATATTTTTGATTCTGAAGTAATGATGGCTCAGCTTAAAGCCAATAAATTTGAAGTTGCCCATGATTCCGATGAACATGATGCTGAAATAGTCATCATCAATACCTGTGGTTTTATTGATAATGCTAAAGAAGAATCTATTGATACGATTATCAACTATGTAGAGGCCAAAAAGAAAGGATTAGTAGATCAGCTTTATGTATCTGGTTGTCTATCTGAAAGATATAAAGAAGATCTTAAAAAAGAAATTCCAGAAGTAGATGCTTATTTTGGCACAAGAGACCTCCCTGTTCTTTTAAAAACTTTAAAAGCTGATTATAAGCATGAACTTTTAGGCGAAAGGATTTTAACTACTCCTCTTCATTATGCCTATTTAAAAATTGCTGAAGGCTGTGATAGACCATGTTCTTTTTGTGCCATTCCTATTATGAGAGGAAAACATCGTTCTACTCCAATAGAAGATCTGATAACACAAGCAAAATCGCTAGCATCAAAAGGAGTAAAAGAATTAATGCTGATTGCTCAGGATCTTACTTATTATGGGTTGGATTTATATAAGAAAAGAGAATTGGCTCAGCTTCTAGATAAATTGTCATTGGTAGAAGGCATAGAATGGATTCGATTACATTATGCTTATCCTTCTGGATTTCCAATGGATGTGATAGATGTTATGAGGGATAATCCAAAAATTTGTAATTATCTGGATATTCCATTACAGCATGGTTCATCAAAGATCTTAAAGTCTATGAGAAGAGGCATAAATAGAGAAAAGACAGTTCAGTTAATTAAAGATATAAGAGAAAAAATACCTGATATAGCCATAAGAACTACTTTAATTGCAGGATATCCTGGTGAAGATCAAGAAGATTTTAATGAAATGTACAATTGGGTAGAAGAGATGAGGTTCGATAGACTAGGTATTTTTACTTATTCTCATGAGGAAAACACACATGCTTATCAACTAGAGGATGATGTTCCTGAAAAATTAAAAAAAGAAAGGGCAGATGCAATTATGGAATTGCAGGCAGGTATTTCTTATGATTTGAATCAGAAAAAAGTTGGAAAGAAATTAAAAGTGCTTATCGATAGAATCGAAGGTGATTATTTTATAGGTAGAACTGAATTTGACTCACCAGATGTTGATAATGAAGTGCTGATCAAAAAAAATGACACAAATTACATGAGAATAGGCGAGTTTATAGATGTGGTGATTGTATCAGCAGATCATTTTGATCTTTATGGTGAAATAATAGATATCTAACATTTTATTTAGAAGTTCAATAAATAGTTTTTATCATTGAAATCAAGGAATAAGTCATTATAATTCTTTAAGTGATAAGAGAGTTGACTATTCCTCAAATAAATTCAATAAATTAGTATAAACATCTTTATTACAGATGAATACAAAAGAAGAGCTGCTTAAATTTGTTTCTGAGGTGAATGATGGAATTATTTTCATTGACCATAAATGTAATTTCACATTTTTTAATGCTGGATGGTTGGAATTGATTCATTATTCTAATGATGAATTAGAAAATAGAAATATCATTGATTTTATTCATCCAGATGATCAGGAACAATTTAATGAGTTGATTAAAGCTTTATTGGTTAATGAAGAACTTGACCTCTTTGTGTTAAGAATAGTGACAAAGCTAAAAGCAGTAAGATTTGTCCAGTTTTATGTAAAAGGAGTCTATGATGGAGATGAATATGTTGGAGCAAGATTTATTGCAAGTGACGTTACTATTCGTGAGTTTTCTTTAAGGTATAGAAAGGCAGAGCATACACTAATGCAAGAAATTGCTTTAGGTAGTACTCATAATGACATTAGAGAAACGGTGGGTAATTTAATGATTGGGTTGTTTGAGTCTCAGTTTTTAGAATTGGAGAAATATGGGTTTATGGTTTTTGAGTTTGAGATCAATGCATCTCAAAAAAGCACTCAATATATTCATAAAACAAAAAATAATCCTGTTTTAGATAAAGTTGAAATTGCTTTTGCAGAATTTTTTAATAAGATCAAAGGGTTTAGTAATAACGAGCTTGATGATGTTAAGAGTTTTATATTGCAATTAACTAGTGATTTTGATCTTGAAGTAGTTTTTTATCCCATTAAAAATAAATATGATGAGTTAGTTGGGCTGATCTTTTTTATTGGTTCTAAAGATGAAATAATATCTGTCCTGTTTAATTCGATTCAAGATATTGGTAGGATACTTACATTGTCACACGAACAAGCAAGGCTGGCTCACATTAGGTTACAACGTAAAAAGAAATTGGAATCTTTGGTTCATTTAAGAACTAAAGAGCTGGAAGAAGAGATCGTTGTTAAAGAGGAAAAAGAAAGACTTTTACAGTTGAGTGAGCAATATTTCAGAAAAACATTTGAGGATGCTCTACATGGGATTGCCATTATTAACCCAGACCATAAGATAGATGATATTAATCAAGCATTTGCTAAAATTACAGGTTATAATCGAGGTGAATTATTCAATAAACCTTTTACTGAGCTTATAGAAAAAGAGCATGTGAAAGATGACCTAAATATGCTTGATCAGCTATTGAAAGGCAAAACTCAGGGTTATGAACATGAGGAGAGGTATATTAGAAAAAACAATCAAAATATTTGGGTTCTTTCTAGTGTAACCTTAATGAAGGATGCTCAGGGAAATGCCTTGAATATCTTATTGCAGATAATAGATATTACAGAAAAGAAAAAAGCTGAAGAGGAAATTTTAAAGGCGAAAGATGAAGCAGAAAAGCTAAATGCTAGTAAAACTGAATTTTTGGCCAATATGAGTCATGAAATACGATCCCCATTAAATGCCATTATTGGTTTTAGTCATGTGGTGAAAAAAATGATCGCTAAGAAAGAAGATGTTTCAAAGATTACTAGTTACATTGATAATATAGAACTTAGTGGTAATAATTTAGCATCAATTATCAATGATATTTTAGACCTTTCTAAGATAGAAGCAGGAAAACATGAACTATCAGAAGATTGGTTTAGCCCCGAACAGGTTGTTAAGAATGCGTATAATATATGTAAGGCCCAAGCTGCGGAAAAAGAATTAAATTATTCTTATCATATCCCAAATAAATTGCCAGAAAAGATATATGGTGATAATACAAAATTGACTCAGGTTTTATTAAACCTTGTTGGTAATGCTATTAAGTTTACTAAAAAAGACAAAAAAGTTCAAATCCATGCAGAAATAAATGATAATGAATTAGTGTTAAGTGTGATTGATGAAGGAATTGGTATAGATAAAAAGAATATTGAATCAATATTTAATCCTTTTGAACAAGAAGACTCTTCAACTACGAGAAATTTTGGTGGTACTGGTTTAGGATTAAGTATTACTAAATCTTTAGTTGAATTAATGAATGGACAACTATTAGTAGAAAGTAAAAAGGGGGAGGGTTCTACCTTTAAAGTGTTAGTTCCTTTTGATAAAGTCCAAATTGGCAAATCTTCTAATAATGAAAAGAAGGTTGATTATGGCGCTTGTTTTAAGGGAGTTAAAATTTTAATAGTTGATGACACAGAGATTAATCATGAAGTATTAAATGGCGTTTTTGAAGATTTTGAGGTGACTTTATACCATGCTTATAATGGAAATGAGTGTAAAAAAATTGCTGAAAGAGAAATCCCTGATATTATATTAATGGATTTTCATATGCCTGATATAGATGGTTCTGAGGTAACAAGAAATTTAAAGAAATCAAATTTAACCAAAAGTATTCCTGTAATTGGAGTTTCTGCGGATGCATTCAAGAGTAGTAAGGAAATAGCTTTAGAAAGTGGTATGGAGGGATACATAACAAAGCCAATTGATTTTGATCTTTTATTTTATACAATGTCTAATTTATTATCTAAAGAACTAGTTGAAAAATCAATGGATGAAGTTACAGTTAAGGTAGATCCTGAAATTAAGCAACAGATTATTCAGAAAATTATTGAGCTGAAACAATATGAGATCTATGAAACTGAAAAATTAATGGACAGTATAGTTAATATTGAATCTTCTTTATTGAATTCATCTAGTAATACAATTTTAAATAATCAGATCCTAGATTTAAAAGGAGCAATTCTAGAGGGGGATGAGTCTAAGATGTCTAAGATTTCAGATGAGATAACAGTATTAATGAATTCTTAAAAGGATAATCAATGTCATTTAAAGTTGGAGATCACGTAAGTATAATAGAAGATACTAGAGAAGGAATTGTCATTGAGGTACTTCCTTTTGGTGTGTATTTAATAGAAATTGATGGATTTGACTGGGAATTCAAGGAAAAAGAATTGGTCTTGACCGGAAAACAAGGAGATTATAAGATTAATGATTCAGAGGTCTCTGCTAAAGTTAATTCAGATAAGGTAGCTCAACAAGATGTTCAATTAAAAAGAAAATTCAAGCATCTAAGAAAATATGGAGAACAAGAGGCATTTATTATAGACTTACATATACAGGAGTTAATAGATTCTTACAAAGGAATGAATAACTCTCAGATCATTCAGGTTCAGCTTTCTCATTTTAAATCTAAATTAAATGAAGCGATTAATAAAAAGACAAAGAAGTTGATTGTGATCCATGGTAAAGGTAAAGGGGTTTTAAAAGCTGAGATTGTTAATGAGCTAAATGAGTATTACCCTGAATTTCAGTACCATGATGCCTCTTTTCATGAGTTTGGCTATAATGGAGCTACAGAAATAATTCTATATTAAGATTATTCATTTATAAGTGTTACTGCTAGGGTCATTTTAGATTTAATGATAGCCTCACTTGCGGTAAATGCCTTGTCAAAAGTCATGAACATAAAGGTCTGAAAGGTGCCTGCTTGAATAAATTGATCAAGTACAGCATCCTGATTGACTGTGAGGTTCATTGTAGATCCAATTCCTTCAGGAATATTAAAATATTCACCCACTTTTACTGCATTATGAGTTGCAGTTGGGTCACTAGGGTTTTGTAATATAAAATCACCTATAGAGCCAGTGACGCCATCATCAACAATGTAAACAATTACTTTTTCTAGCATCCCAAAGTCACAATCAGATATATTCACTAATTCAAGCTCTATGTCCTTGGGTTTTATATTATGAACCAATGAAGCATAAGGATTAGGATTCTCAGTAGGGATGAAAGCTTCATAGTCTATGGTAAAAGCAGGGAGAGGCCATATTTCTAAAGGAAGGCAGTTTCCTATACCTTGAAAATTTAATAATCCATTGGGAATTACAAAGGTGATGTTCTCTTCAAATTCAAAATTAGTTGGCTCAAAATCTTGGTTGTTGCCATCAAGATCTTCCAGTTTTTTACAGGCGCCTAGTGATAGTAATAAACAGGATATTACAGATAGAATAAATAATTTGGGTAATAATCTAAATTTGATTTTCATTTTGTTAGGGCTAAATTTACTGAATTTCAATTAGTATTCAAATCCTATGTTTAACAGACGGCAATGTGCCAATCATTTATTAATGATAAAACCAGTTAATTTCTTTTTTAATACTGAAACTGCTTTATCTAATGTATTTCAAAATCGTCCAGAATTGTCCGATATAGAAATCAAAAATAGGGTATCGTCTAATTTTAATAAAACGATTGATATTCTTAAAAAAGAAAGAATTGACATAGATGTTATAGATCCTGTATTAATGAAGGATCTACCTGATCAAGTTTTCCCAAATAATTGGTTTCAGGTCACTCACGAAGGTAAGCTAATACTTTTTCCTATGTATTCTAAAAATAGAAGAAAGGAAAGACTTCAATATATCATTGACCATATTCAAAGAAAATACAAGATAAATGAAGTAATTGACTTAACATTTTATGAAAAGAGTAATTTATATTTAGAAGGAACTGGAAGTGTGGTTTTAGACCATTTATCTATGAAGGCATATGCTGTTGAGTCTGTTAGAACTTCTAAGGAAGTTTTTGATGAATATTGTAAAGTTATTGGATATAAAGGCGTTTTATTTAATGCAAATGATGTTAATGGTATTCCTATATATCATACTAATGTATTAATGAGCATAGGGCCTGGGTTTTCTGTTGTATGCTTAGATCTTATAGCTGAAACAGATAGGAAAAGGGTTTATGATTCTATTGTTGATGCTCAATTAGAGCTCATTAATATTGATTTTTCTCAAATGGAAAGATTTTGTGGAAATATTCTTACTGTTTTAGGAGATAGTGAAGAGTATATTGTTGTAATGTCCGAAAGAGCGTGCAAAGCATTTTCACAAAAAGAATTAAATATTATTAGTAAATATGCAAGGGTGATATGTGTTCCTGTAGATAGTATTGAAAATATTGGAGGTGGAGGAATAAGGTGTATGCTGGCTGAGATGTTTTCTCTTCCTATTTGATTTTTTTTTCAAATTAGGCAACCCCCCTTCTTATCAGGGGTTTTCAAAGTAGCAATCAATTGATTATGGACATTTCTTTAGGCTTAGAGGTTGTTAACTCAAAGATAGATAGTTATCTTGCCGATAATTCTATGCTTTCAGAAGAAGATATAATAGCTGGTTGTAAAATAGGTAAGCGTAAAGCTCAGCATGAATTGTACAATAGATATTCAGGTTCAATGTTTGGTGTTGCTTTAAGGTATTCTAGAAATAAATCCGAAGCAGAAGATGTCCTCCAGGAAGCTTTCATTAGGATCTTTAAGTATATCAAAAATTTTGAAGGAAGAAATGAAGGTTCATTGAGTGCTTGGATAAAAACAATAGTAATTAATACGACATTAAGCTATAATAGAAATAATAAAAAACATCATTATACAGAAGATGTAGATGATGTGCAGGTAGGTGAAAATCCTGAATTTGATATTTCTTGGGATGATGATGATGCTGACGAAAGAAAGAGAAAGGTAATGTTAGCAATGCAGCAGCTTCCAGATGGATATCGTACAGTATTTAATTTATACTCTTTAGAAGGGTATACCCATAAAGAGATTGCTGAAATACTAGATATTTCAGAAAATACTTCAAAGTCTCAATTGTCAAAGGCTAGGAAGTATTTAAGGACATTATTAGGAGTAAAAGAGATTGAAAAAAAAAAGAATAAGAAATGGATTCGCGAGAGTTTGACGATTTAATAAAGGATAGCTTAGATGGCTTTTCTCAACTTCCACAACAGGAGGTCAAAAAGGCTATTTTTGGTAAATTATTTTACCAGAACTTATGGGTTTTTCATAAAATGAAGCTCATGGCATCAATAGTAATGATTGGCGGGAGTGCCTTTTTCATTAACTCATATTTAGATAATAGTAGTTCGGATAATTCTTTCCAAACAAATTCATCTAAGGATAATAATGAACTTTTTGTTGAAAATACTATTGATTCGGATGATGGTTTTATTGAAACAGATAATTCTATAGATATTAAATCATCTAAAACTGAGAGTTCAGATAAATCAATTATTGCACAGATAAATAATGAGGTTGATGGCTCAAAAGAGCAAGCTAATTCAATTTCTGAGGAGTTAGATCCCCAAGAAATTAATGCTAATGAAAAGAAGATTAATAGCAATGAAGTTAAAGAGCCTAAAGCTATTTATAAAAATAAGGAAGATAATAATGCACTAATTACTAATACTGACAATACTGACACAGAGGATATTAATGAATTAGATGATGAGACAGCACTTGATCCAAATAACAAGATAGTGTTTGAATCTTCAAATAAAGGATTAGCTAAATCTGAAGGCGAAACAACATTACCTCTAAATAAGATAGAAAAGATTAAAATTCTGGATAAAGTCAATACGTTGAGTATTGCGGCACTTCATACCTGTATTCCTTTAAAAGAAATTACAGATGTCCCAGCTCCAGACCTTTCAGATTATGCCAATGAGCACACAAGAGGATTTACTTTTGATGCTTATTTTTCTCCTTATAATAGAGCTGATGTAGATAATGTTCTAGATCCTATACATAATGATTATTGGTGGGATTTTTATAAAGAACATCAAATGGAACGATCTGGTATAGGGGGTGGGGTTAATATCTCTTATAATTATAGGAACTTTAAGCTGAACTCTGGCTTTAATTTCGATCAGGTTTATGATTATAAGCCTCATTATGAGTATTTTACGGATCAGGATTCAATTTTTGCTATATCTAATGGAAATATAGTATTATTGAATGTTGAGTTAATATCAGGTTTACAAGTTTTTGGTCCTGCTGATAGCTTAGGTGTTGCGCCTTCTATCAATACAGATACAACAGTTGTTTTTTATGTAGATCCTAATGATGATAATTTGTTGAATGAGATAGAAAAAAGTGCTAATAGATATAATTACTTGAGGATCCCGCTTACTTTAGGATATGAATTTACATTGAAAAGAGCTTCTTTTGAAATTAATGCTGGAGTAGAATATACTAGGTTAATGAAAGCAAATGGTATATCTTATAAAAATGGTTATGTGGATGTAGGTATACGACCAGTCCCTTATTATTATTATGAAGATATGGTAGCTACTACTTTCCAGAATAACATGAATTCAATTAAGGTCAATAACTGGAATTATGTTGCCAATGCAATAGTGAGAGTTAGAATGTCTAGATCGTTAGATCTTTTCTCTTCATTTAGGTTCCAATACAATACAAATAGTATTATGGCTGATGATTATTTATTACAGAAAACCTATAAGAAGTACGGTGTTAATGTTGGTGTCACCTATCACCTGAACCGTAGATTATCATTGAAAGAATATGTTACTCCTAGTTGGGACTAGGGTCTATCTAATCATGATCTTTTTGGTCTCAGTAATTCCATTTTCATTAGCTAGTTCAAGAAAATAAACTCCCGGAATTAAATCATTTACATTAATTGTGAAATCTCTTTTTTGAATAGAGTTGTCCATGATTAATTTACCTATAGTATTGTAAATCTTTATCTCAGTAATGTTGAAATTAGATGTTACATTTATTTGATCTGATGCTGGGTTTGGATAGATGTTTAGCTCTTGTTGATTGAACTCATTATTAGATGTAATGTTATTACATGGTAATAAAGGATATAAAAAATCTACTGCAAATTGGACAGCAGTATCAAATAGAGCGTTCCCAGAACCTGATGCAGCCCAATTGTGATCTTCACCAAAATAGGTTAGCGCATCGTTAGTAATGCCAACTAAGTCGGCTTGTGGTTGCATTTCTCCTGTTCCGCAAAGTGTTAATACTGATGACAATCCTAATCCAGGAGCGCAATTGTAGCTTACAGTTCCGTCATTATCGCCCTGAACACAAACTAAGGGTTCGTCATTAGCGCCTATCCAGTTAAGGTCATTGATACCTCCTGCAAAGCTGATCACTCCATGTATTTCTGAAGAGTATCCATCGTTTCCAGCGTCACCTTCTAATGTTCCTCCGATACTATTCACTAGGTCTTGAACATCAATAGGAGAGGTGGGTAGGTCACTGATCTGATCGATATAAGCTAAATGCAATGAAAGCACTGCTCCTGCAGAATAACCTCCTATGTAAATTCCATTTGGGTCAGATCCTATGGTGTTTCCATTAGCATAGTCTTTTCTAATGTACCTAACAGCTGCTTTAATGTCAGCGACAGATTTTAATACAGTTCTGTATTGCTCTTCTTGATTAAGAACAAAAGTCAAAGGAATAAGGCTTAATCTATAATTACTTGAAATAGCAATGTAACCTCTTTTTGCCATGGAAGTGCAGAAATCAACACAATCAGTTAAGTTTTTGTCACCCCCAGTAAAAGATCCGCCATGCATGTAAAACACTACTGGTCTGTTGGTTTCTGTGTCTCCATCTGGTGTGTAGATGTCCATTTCATGCCTGAAATCGGTATATACATCTGAATAATTGACTGTATTTACACTTACAGAGCTAAAGATTTCATCTTGATACCTGCCATTACATTGGCTGTAGTTGTATTGTATAATAATTAAGAAACTAAAAAGTAAAGCTATATTTTTCATTAATAAGAATTTTATTACAATATAATAAAAACTCCTTACATAGTGAATGTTAATTAGTTAGTTCTAAGTGAACTCAAAATATGATTGTACAATTAATTGAAAAATTGAAATGAATAATATTATATTTTAAAAGCTGTTAGGTCTTTAGGTATGGAAATTCTCAGTAGAGTTAATTGTTTTTTTTCCTGGATATACTTTTAAGGCCTCTTCAAGACATTTTACAGCATTTATTAAAGCATTCTTTTCAAGAACATAAGCAATCCTGACTTCTTGTTGTCCTGCATTTTTTGTAGAGTAAAATCCTGTTGCAGGAGCTAGCATTACTGTTTGATTTTCATAGCTGAACTCTTCTAGTAGCCATTGGCAAAAAAGATCAGAATTATCAATAGGTAGCTGGGCTATGGCATAAAATGCACCTTTAGGTTTTGGGCAGATAACGCCTTCTATCTTATTTAGTCCATCTACCAAGATATCTCTTCTTTCAACATATTCATTCTTAACATTTTCAAAATAGCTGTCGGGTGTTTTTAATGCTTCTTCTCCAGCTATCTGACCAATAGTTGGTGGGCTTAATCGAGCTTGTCCAAATTTGAGAGCCATTTCCATTAATTCATGATTCTTGCTAATAAGTGCTCCAACTCTTGCTCCACACATACTGTATCTTTTAGAAACAGAGTCCACTAGAACAACATTGTTTTCTAATCCTTCTAATTCAAGTGCAGAAAAGTGCTCAGCATTATCATAACAAAATTCTCTGTAAACTTCGTCAGCAAATAAAAACAAGTCATGCTTTTTAATGATCTCTTTTAGTGATCTTAACTCTTCTTTTGAATAAAGGTATCCAGTTGGATTCCCTGGATTGCAGATTAATATACCTTTTGTTTTAGGAGTAATTAGCTTTTCAAATTCATCTATTGGCGGAAGTGCAAAACCATTTTCAATGTTGGCAGTTACTGGAATAACATTCAGACCTCCAGATACTGCAAATCCATTATAATTAGCATAAAAAGGTTCTGGTATAATAATTTCATCACCAGCCTCAAAACAGCATTGGAAAGCAAAGATCAGTGCTTCTGATCCCCCTGTAGTGATCATGATCTCTTTATCTGGGTTTAAATTCACACCTATTTTAGCATAATAACCTGCAAGTCCTTCCCTGTAGGATTGAAATCCAGCACTATGGCTATATTCAATAACCTGTAAATTAAGGTTTTTCATTTTATCAAGAACCACCTTAGGGGTTTCTATATCAGGTTGACCTATGTTTAAATGGTAGACTGTTTTACCTTCACTTTTTGCTTTTTCTGCATATGGAACCAGCTTTCTAATAGGAGAAGCAGGCATATTCTTTGATTTAGTAGATATATTAGGCATGATGTTAAGTTAATTTCAAAAAATAATGCTGTAAATGTAGGTACTTTCAACGAAAAAAAATACGAATGGAAGTCAAGAATTAACGATAGGAAATTCAAGGTATGATTATTGTAAATATGTTAAGTATCTTAATTATAAATTATTAAGAATAACATTATGGAAACCAATGATTTAAATAACTTAATCGTAGACCTGATCTTAGATATTAATGGATAAAAGATTTTTAAGTAATAGTTATCTTTTATTTATTTTAACCTTTTAATGCTGCATCCTGAATTTCTTGTCTCAGCAGGATCTATTTTAATTCCTTTTTGGATGTTATCCATTGCATTTAGAAGCCAATTTTCCTTCACAGTTTTAGCATCTTTTACATTGTCATCTATTGCTCCTTTATAAACAAGTTTCATGTCTTTATCGAAAAGGAAAATATGTGGAGTAGTGCTTGCGCCAAATTTATCAGCTAGTGTATTATTTTTATCTAACAAGTAATTAGCTTTGTATTGTTGATCATCACTTCTTTTTTTCATGGCTTCAAAAGAATCGGCACTTTTTCTTTTACCTTCATTGCTATTGATAAGAGCCATTCCAATATTGTTTTTAGCTGCTAAATCATAGATGGTGTTGTATCTACCCTCCCAACCTTCGTTATTATTACTTCCTACAACAAAAGGACAGGTGTTGCAGCTAAATATTACTAATAGGCCATTTTCTTTTTTAAGATCTACTAAGGAATATTCCTTTCCGGAAACATCTTTCATCTTAGTTTCTTTTAAAGGTGCAGTTTTACCAAGCTTTAAAGATTTTATTTTTTCTTTTTCAGTAAATCCAAATAGAATAATTGTTGATATGATTACAAGTACAAAAGCAAATTTTTTCATAATACTATAACTTCTGAATCATTAAAAGGTTGTCGGCAGGGTCTTAAAATAATAAATTTTCTTGTGCATATTTTTCTAGCATTGGTCTAGGCTTAAATTTAGGACCGAGCTGACTTTCAAATTCTTTCATTCTTTCAACTATATTTTTAACACCAACCTTATTGATATAACTAAAAGGTCCACCTGACCATGGGAGAAATCCGATACCAAAAACACCGCCAAGATCTCCATCAATAGTATCGCTAATAATACCTTCTTCTAAGCACATTACGGCTTCATTCAAGAGCAAAGAAATGGATCTGTCACATATGTAATCAAGCTCAAAGTCTTTTTTAGGTGGATTTCCAAAATATTGATAGACTTCTTCATTGACGCCTGTCTTTTTACCTTTATCGTTGTATTTGTAGAACCCTTTTTTGTTTTTCTTTCCATATAGGCCAGCTTCAAACATTTTAGGGAGACCCTCACTCATTTTTACGCCATCTCTCTGGGTAACAAAATCCGTCATATCTCCACTCATTACATGAGCGCCAACATCTATCCCAACTTCATCTAATAAGACAATAGGTCCTACTGGCATCCCTTTTTTCTTAAGTGCTTTATCTATCGTCTCTATTTTAGCACCCTCTTCAATCATTAAAAGTACTTCATTGATGTATGGAGCAAGAATTCTGTTTACATAAAATCCTGGTGCATCATTGACTACGATACAAGTTTTTCCTTGTCTCATTCCCAGCTCAAAGCAAGTGGCTAGCGTTTCTTCGGATGTTTGGTCGGTTTTAATGATCTCTAGTAAGGGCATTTTGGGTACAGGGGAAAAATAATGCATCCCTACTACATTTTCGGGTCTCTTGGCTGCTTTGGCCATTTCTGTGAGTGGAAGTGATGAGGTGTTAGAAGCAAAAATAAAATCTTCTTTACAATGAGTTTCTAGTTCTTGAATGACTTTCTTTTTAATGTCCATATTTTCTATAATGGCTTCTATTACAATATTTACATTACTAAATCCTTCAAAATTGGTTTGGCCAATTGCTCTTTGTATAATCGTTTTACCTTCAGTTTCACTGATTTGTTTTTTCTTTATTTTTTTATTGATGTTTTTCCAGATTCCTTTTTTAGCAGCAGTAACAATATTTTCATCTAGGTCTTTCAGGAGCACATCAATTTTATTATTTACAGAAACATCTGCAATTCCAGCACCCATGAAACCTGTACCTAGTACAGCTATTCTGTCTAGCTCTTTAGCAGCTGCATTGTAAGGATTCTTTTTCTTGTCTGTCATGTTAAAGAATAGGCTCCTTAATGCTTTTGAAACATCGGACAGCATTAATTGTTCAAACCTTTCTACCTCTGCTTCATAGCCTTTTTCAAGTCCTTTAGTAAGTCCTATCTCTACACAATTGATGATCTCTACTGGAGCAGGGTAATTTCCTTGGGTCAGGTACATTACTTTTTCTTTGGCTTTTTTGAAGACAAGTTTTCTTCCCAATAGTGTGTCGTCCAATATTTTATTGAAAAGGCTTTTTTTGACTTTTCTTTGAATAGGTCCCTTTTCGATGATTGTGTTAATCATTTTAACGGCAGCTCTGTGAAGTTTATTTTTATTGACAACCTCATCTACTAGCCCCATTCTTTTCGCTTGTTTAGGGTAGATGTTTTTACCAGTAAGCATCATGTCTAGGGATTTTTGTAATCCCACTAACCTAGGAAGTCTTTGGGTTCCACCTCCACCAGGTAATAACCCAAGCTTAACTTCAGGCAATGCAAGCTTTGTTCTTGGATCATCTGAACAAATCCTTCCTTGGCAAGCTAGAGATATTTCAGTTCCTAGCCCATAGCAGGTTCCATGAATAGCTGCAATTATAGGTTTTTTGTTGTTTTCTATAATATTTAAGATTTGATGCCCTTTTTTGCTAAACTCTTGAAAATCACCTTCTTTTTCAGCTTTAAAAGATTTGATGTCTGCTCCTGCAATAAAATCGGGCTTTGCGCTAATGATAATGCCACCTTTAATAGTAGTGTCGTTGTTAAGTAATTCAAAAACTTCATTGAAATTTCCAATCAAAGATGGGGAAACAATGTTCATTTTTTCTTTCTTGAAATCTAGCCAAATTGTAGCTATACCTTCTTCTATTTGGATGTTAAAAAAGTCGTTTTGCATAATTGTTTATTGGTATTTTTTAATGATCATTGCGTGGCCGTGTGCACCTGCAGCGCATGCTGATAGAATTCCATAAGTACCTCCTTCGTGTTGTAGTCGATTGGCAGTAGTGTTAAGCAATCTTGCTCCTGTTGCTCCAAAAGGATGCCCTAGAGAAAGTGAGCCTCCCCATTGATTTACTTTATTTCTGTCTACAATACCTGCCTTTTCTGT
>CAYSEW010000004.1:91451-97014 GCA_964430245.1 uncultured Flavobacteriales bacterium | reverse complement strand
GTGAGCCTCCCCATTGATTTACTTTATTTCTGTCTACAATACCTGCCTTTTCTGTGCGATTTAATCTTTCCTTGCAGAAAGCATCTGATTCTAGACAATTGATATTGGCTAACACCTGACCCGCAAAAGCTTCATGGATCTCTATTACATCCATGTCAGTAATTTCTAATCCTGCTCTTTTTAATACTTTACTCATAGAAAATGCAGGTCCAAGTAATAATTCTTCTTTAAGGTCAGCTCCAGTAAAAGCAAAATCAATGATCTCTGCTTTGGGTTGTAAGCCCAGTTCTAATGCTTTGGATTCTGTCATCAGAAGTACAACAGCACCACCATCTGTTAAAAAAGAGGAGTTGGCTGCTGTAAGTGTGCCGTGTTTTTTATCGAATGCAGGTCTGAGTTTACTGAGCTTTTCAATTTTTGAGCCTGCTCTTATTCCATTGTCTTTATGAATGTATTTGAATCTAGGGGGTACCTGTACAGGTGTAACCTCATTACTAAGGTGTCCGTCATCCCATGCTTTTTGTGCTAGATCATGAGAATTGATCGCAAATAGATCTTGTTCTTCTCTTGTTACTCCATGTTTTGCAGCTAATACGTCACAGTCTTGTCCCATGGTTTTTCCTGTTGTAAATTCAGTGATAGAGGGAGTCTCAGGCAAGAAATCACGAATCCTTAAGCTGGTAATGAACTTAAGCTGGTCTCCCATGGTTTTGATCTTTTGCGATTTAAAGAGTTTATTTCGCATTTTCTTTTTGTAGCCAATAGGTGTGTCGGAAGAACAATCAACTCCACCAGCAATTACAATTTCTGAATGACCTGTAGAGATTTCACCTATTGCTGAAGCAATTGCTCTGTTGGCAGATATGCATGCTTGTGTTACTGTGTGGCATGGTGTGGTGTTTGGAATACCAGCAGTAAGGGCAGCTTCTCTTGCTACATTACTGGTCTTAAGGTTGGAAATAACAGTTCCTAAAATCACACTGTCTATTAGGTTTTTATCAATGCCGGTTTTCGCTAATAAGCCTTGTATGGCCATTTGGCCTAATTCGTAAGACATTACATCCATAAAATCTGTACCTGCTCTTAGAAATGGAGTTCTGCAACCATCAATTAATACTACTTTTTCTTTCATAAAATGCTAATATTTAGGTCCTAAAATTACATAATATATGCATGCATTGTAAAAAAAGAGGGTAATTTTTTTAATTTATATCATAAAATATTGATTTTATAAAGTTTTTAATATAAAAAAATACTTGATTTTCAATGCTATGTGAATTAAATTATAGATATTTGTCTTAATGGATAAGTATGAGCAAATAGCAGAAAGAGTTGTTGTCAATAAGATTAGGAGTAGCTGGTTAGAGATTACTAAGATGTATAATGAGATGGCTGCTAACAAGGGGGGTACCATGTCCATGGCCTTTGTTTTATTAACCATAAATGATCAATATGGAACTCCAGTAACGAAGATCGCTCCTAGGATGGGTATGGAGCCCAATAGTTTGTCTAGATTGCTTAAAACCATGGAGAAAAAAGGGGCAATCTATAAAAGGAAAGACAAGAAAGATAAAAGAAAGGTTTTTATATGCCTAACAGATTATGGTTTAGAGTTAAGAGAGGTCGCTTTTATTAGATTGTTTGGGTTTGAAAAATCAATTGCGGAAAAAGTAGATCCTGAAAAAATCAATGCTTTTTTTGATGTCATTAATGTAATACCTAAAGTAATAGAAGAATTTAGAGCTCAGTTAAAAGAGCCTTCTTAATTACCAATTGTAAGTTCCTTTTTCTATAAAGTAAACCGCTATTTTTCTTCTGAGCTCAGTGGGGTTGATGTCCTCTTGTTTAGTAAGTAATTTAACGGTCCATTTTAAAAACCTTTTTCTAGATTTTTCAGGTAAGCTGTCAATAATTGTAGTTGCTTTGTTTTGTATTTTTTGAAGGGTCATGTAAATGTGAAGATCTAAAATAGCTTGTTTAATAGCTAATTCATTTTTATCAGTAGAAAGTGTTTTTACTTTTTCAGTTCTCAAGTAAAGTGACTCTGCAATATAAGCTTCGGAAAGCAGGTCGGAAAGATCCATAACAAGCTCTTGTTCATCGGCTAATTTCATTCCTAGTTTTTTTCCGGTAATTCCTGATAATATTAGAAATAGCGCTTTTAGATTAGCTATCGTGTTTTTTACATTAATATTCTGAAATGGTAAAGCTCTTTTTAGGATGAATAAAGGAAGTTTTTTACCGGCTGCTAATAATTTCACTTCTTTTGTTTTGAACGCTCTTTTCATTAGTTCTGCAAATGATAGCATCCTATTGATCTCATTAGTGCCTTCGTATATTCTAGTAATTCTGGCGTCTCTATATCCCATTTCTACTCCTGTTTCTACGCTATAACCCATGCCTCCGTAAATCTGTAGTGTTTCATCTACACTATAATCCAGTACTTCTGTACAGTAGACTTTTAGAATGGCACACTCAATGGCGTATTCTCTTAATGCTTTTAATTTGATCTCGTTTGTGGATAGACCAGATTCTTCGAGTTCTTTTTCTTTCAGGTCTATATTTTTTCCTGTACGATAAATTGCTGATTCTGAAGCGTAAATCATCCTGGCCATTTCCCCAATCTTATATTGCATTGCGGTGAATTCTGAAATGCTTTTCCCGAATTGTTTTCTTTCATTGGCATAACTTATGGCTTGAGATAATGCGAATTTTGAACCTCCGACTGCTCCTGCTGCTAATTTTATTCTTCCTGAGTTTAGGATGTTTAATGCGATCTTGAATCCTTCATTTCTTTTTCCTAATAAATTATCTGTAGGGACTTTGCAATCATTAAAGAAAACCTGAACAGTTGAGGATCCTTTAATTCCTAATTTCTTTTCTTCTTCACCAAGCGTGATTCCGCCAAAAGCTTTTTCAACTATAAATGCAGATAGGTTCTCATCGTCCTCTATTTTAGCAAATACAATAAATATGTCGGCAAAACCTCCATTAGTAATCCACATTTTTTGACCATTGATGATGTAATGTGTTTTTTCGTTATTCAGAATAGCTTTTGTTTTGCCTGAATTAGCATCAGAACCTGCATCTGGTTCTGTTAAAGCGTAAGAAGTTTTGTATGCTGCAGTAGCGATCTTGGGTAAATATTTTTTCTTTTGATCTTCTGTTCCGTAGTAAACAATGGGTAATGACCCTATAGATGTTTGCGCTCCGATTGTGGTGGCAAAGGAAAACCCAGGAGCTATTGCTTCTGTGAATAGCAGACCAGTGTTAAAATCCAGGTCTAATCCTCCATATTCTTCAGCAATGGACAGACCGCAAAGACCTAGTTCTGCAGATTTTTCTAATAGATTAGCTACAAATTCAAGGTCTTTAGATGCTTCGGGTTCTTGTGGTAAATGATGAAGCTCTGCTTCAAGAAAATCATGAGTCATTTTTTTGAGCATTAATTGCTCTTCATTCCATTCTTCTGCTGTAAAAACCGAATTGGGGTCGGTAGTCTGGGTTAAAAAAGATCCGCCTTTTAAAGTCATGGTAATAGTGTTAATTTAGATCAACAAAGTTACATTAAATTTTAAATAATCAATGCATGCATTGTATAAAATATAAAATAATATTTAATTAATTTTATAAAATGGCAGAATTAAAGACTAAAAAGAACAAATCCAATGTAATCGATTTTATTAATTCAATTGATCATGAAGGTAAGAGGAAAGATGCCTTGGAGATCATGAAAATGATGACCGATGTAACTGGTGAGCAACCAAAAATGTGGGGGACTAGTATTATTGGATATGGTGACCTACATTATAAATATGCAAGTGGTAGAGAAGGGGATTGGTTTAAATGTGGGTTTTCTCCTCGAAAAGCAAAGATTTCTATGTATTTAATGCAATGTGATATTTCTAGAGCTCAAGATTTGCTGGACCAATTAGGTAAACATAAAACGGGTAAAGGGTGCCTCTATATTAATAAATTGGCAGATATAGATATAGAGATACTTAAAGTTATCATTAAAGAATCCTATGAAAATCCTCAATTGGGTATTGGATAATCTTATGAGTGTTTAATATGGTAATTTACCAGATTGTCAATTGGTTTTTGAATGATCGAACCAACCTGAACATTCAATTGATCCGCTGCAATAAAAAGCTCATTTTTAAAAACCTCACTTAAGCTTCCTATAAAGTGTGTTTTTACTTCTTTGTAATTGTCGTAACAGCAAACGTGATTTTCCATAAAATGATACATTCCTTTAATAACCATTTCTTTTACATAATCAGTTTCTTTGTATTTAGCAATAAATGGCATGAATGAAGCTAAGTACACATTTGGATTTGGTTTCATGTAAATATTTTCAAAAATTACATTCTTGCTGATCTGCTGATTGTCAATTAGATCAGTTTTAATTTCATTAGGTAATTTATTGTATAGAAAATCAGTAAGAATTTTTTTTCCGTAATAGGAGCCGGAACCCTCATCGCCTAATACATAACCTAGAGCAGGTACTTTTTCTATCAATTGATCTCCATCAAAATAACAAGAGTTGGAGCCAGTTCCTATAATACAAGAAATAGCAGGTTCTTCTTCGTAAGTAGCCAATGCGCAAGCCAAAAGATCATGCTCAACTTCAATAGTAGCATTACTGAAAATTTTAGAAAAAGCATTCTTTATGATGTTGTTCATTTCTTCACTTGAACATCCCGCGCCATAAAAAAACAGATTGGTTACTTGATCAGCAATTTGGTAAAGCCCTGTATTTTCTTTTAATGCTTGATGTATAATTTTTTCATCGTGAAAAAAAGGATTGAAGCCCATGGTTTTGAAATTATGGGTGATAGCTTTATTCTCTACCAATACCCAATCGCTTTTAGTGGACCCACTTTCTACAACTAATAACATATTAATATTTAATTGTCATAAATATATAAAAGGGATGAATATAAGCTGTTAAAAGAATTGTATAAATAAGATTAGGAGTTTTCTGACATAACACTATCCACTCTAGGATTCATTACATAAAACCATAAAGGGGGGAAAAGACTCAATACCATCATTCCAGGATAACCAGTAGGCATTTGAGGTGCATTTTCATGATGCTTTAAGATCTGGTATTTTCTGGAAGCTCTAAAGTGGTGGTCTGAATGTCTTGAAAGCTCAAAGATCATCATCCTGCCAATGATATGATTGGAATTCCAGGAATGAATAGGTAATACTCTCTCGAATTTATCGTATTTATTTTTTCTTCTCCTTAGCCCATAATGCTCAATGTAATTGATGGTTTCTAGTATTAGCATCCCCAGAATAGCAGAAGCAATAAAGGCAAGGGAAACATAGACTCCAAAGATCCAATAGATTAGACCTATAAAAGAGATTTGTACAATGGTAAAATGGATCATCTCATTGTGGATACTTATTACTGGCTGGTTTTTTCTTTTAAGCCTGAATGCTTCTAAATTCCATGCAGAAAAATAGCTTAGGAACATAGATCGGATCCAAAACAAATATAAAATATCTCCTTTTTTAGCAGAAGCATGATCATGTGGAGTGGCTACTCTTTTAT
>CAYSEW010000004.1:0-91351 GCA_964430245.1 uncultured Flavobacteriales bacterium | reverse complement strand
AAAATATCTCCTTTTTTAGCAGAAGCATGATCATGTGGAGTGGCTACTCTTTTATGATGTCCTCTATTGTGCTCAATGAAAAAATGCATGATAAGGGATACAAGTAAAGCCAATTTAGCCAAAAACTGTTCGAATTTATTCGTGCGATGCCCTAGCTCATGACCAAGATTGATAGATTGTGCACACAATGTTCCTGCGGATAAAATTCTTCCAGTAATGTCTACTGCAGTTAGTTCGGAATTAAAGGCCAATGAATTGGAAAAATCACAGATAGAATACAGGAAATACCCTAAGGTAATGTATTGAACCAGGATCATGGAGTATAAGTAGAAGTCGTAAACAGGATCGTCTTTGATCAGCTCTTCTTCTGCTAAGGATAAGTTTTTTTCATTGGGATTTAAAAACAATTCTAGAAGAGGAATAAACGCATAAGCATAAATAATTACAGAAAATGCTAGTATGCCGGTATATGTAAAGCTGAAATAAGCGAAAATATATGCCGAAAAGGAAAAAAGGTATTTAAAAGAGTTTATTCTTCTTGTCATGGCACTACGTTGGCTAAATTTAAGAATAAAATTTTAATATTTAGTAATAAACTTTCTTTAAATGTTTTATTTTTAGACGATTAACTTTTATTTAAGTTGAATATTGTAAGAAGAGTTTAAATTAAAAGCGGAAATTGATTTGAAAGAAGAGCGTTTAAAAGGTGGAGAATTTCTGTTAAAGGAGTCTGACCAACACACTATTTATGTTCCTGAAATGATCACACAGGAGCAAGAGATGATCAGTAATTCAGCTAGGGATTTTTTTATCAATGAGGTCCATCCAGTATTGGATAGACTTGATGCCCAGGAAGAGGGCTTAACCTTATCATTGTTAGAAAAAGCAGAAAAATTGGGTTTTCTGGGGATTAGCATACCTGCAGAGTACGGGGGAATGGAGCTAGATTTTAATACCGAAACTTATTTTTTCGAGCAATTAGGCATTGCCCATTCATTTGCTTTATCACTTGGTGCGCATATTGGTATAGGAACTTTGCCTATTCTTTACTTTGGAACAGAAGCGCAAAAAAAGAGATACCTTCCTATGATAGCGTGTGGTAAGATCAAAGCGGCTTATTGTTTAACGGAGCCTACATCTGGTTCCGATGCACTATCGGCCAAGACCAAAGCTGTACTCAATAAAGAAGGATCACATTACATTTTAAATGGACAGAAGATGTGGATCACCAACGGAGGTTTTTCTGATCTATTTACAGTTTTTGTTCAAGTCGATGGATCGCATTTTACAGCATTTCTGGTAGATGCCCATTCCAAAGGGGTTAGGTTAGGTGAAGAAGAGAAAAAAATGGGAATTAAGGGATCTTCTACAAGGCAAGTCTTTTTTGAAAATGTAGAGGTTCCTGTAGAAAATGTGTTGGGAGAAATTGGGAAAGGACACCGCATTGCTTTCAATACTTTGAATATTGGCAGGTTTAAGCTAGGTAATGGTGTTACTGGTGGAGCTAAATCCATGTTGGTACATGCTCTTTCTTATGCCAATGAAAGAGTGCAATTCAATCAACCCATTGGAGAATTTGGAGCGATACAGCATAAAATAGCCAATATGGCGATCAAGATCTATGGTTCCGAATCGGCAGTTTACCGTACTTCTGGTTTGATCCATAATATGGTAAATGATAAGATTGAAAGTGGAGAAAAAAGCTACATGGCCAAACAGATCGCAGCAGAGGAATATGCCATTGAGTGTGCCATGCTAAAAGTATATGGCTCTGAAATAGCCGATCAGATTGTGGATGAGACCTTGCAGATCTACGGAGGTATGGGCTATTCCGAAGAGCTACCTATTGCCAGGGCTTATAGGGATTGTAGGATCAACAGGATCTATGAAGGAACGAATGAGATCAACCGTTTGCTTACAACTGGAATGCTACTAAAAAGGGCCATGGGAGGTAGATTGGATTTGATGAGCTCAGCACTAAAGCAACAGCAGGAATTAATGAAACCTCCAGAAAATAAACCAGCTTTTGATGATGAGCTTGATGAGCTGAATCATTTGATTGCTCAAGCAAAAAAAGCTTGGTTGTTGGTGGCAGCTAGTGCAGCACAGACCTTGATGGATAAATTAGAAAAGGAGCAGGAGATTATGATGCTGATAGCTGATATTTCCATGGATATTTTTATTGCAGAATCTTCGCTTTTAAGAACCAAACTACTGATTGATAAGCATGGGATGGATAAGACATCCGTATTGCTGTCTATGACAAAAGTACTCGTTATGGAGCTCATGCAATCTTCTTATCGAAGAGGTAAAGAAGCGTTGTGTGGTTTTGTAAAAGAAGATATGCTGGCCATACAGCTAGGAGGACTCAAACGACTTACAGGTCATAAAGCCATTAATTTAATTGAGGAAAGAAGAAAAATAGCCAAGGCATTTTTAGAAAAAGGAGATTATTATCTCATGAAGGAATTTAAGCTGAAATAACGTTTAAATTTTTTATTCCCAGATCACTTTTTGTTCGTTATTTACCCATTGGGTATAATGATGCATGTATTGCTCATCTATTTTGTTTCTCTTAACCTTTAAGGTAGGAGTAAGCAGGTCATTTTCTTCGTTCCATTCTGTTTTGGTAATTACCATGCATGCAATTTTAGTATGATTGGCAAGTTCTTGGTTGATTTTCTCTATTAATCCGAAAAGGTTGTTCTGAATATCGTCATTGCTCATATCATTAGTCAGCTCCGATAGGTTGATCAGCGCCAGTGGCTGAGGAGCTGTTAACCCTACAACACAGACCTGCTCGATCAGCTCATTTTTCAGGATATTTGATTCAATAGGGTTGGGAGTAATATAGATTCCTTTTTCTGTTTTAAAAGCATCGTTGATCCTGCCAATGATATGCAGGTTATTCATTTCATCAAAAAAACCTTTGTCTCCGCTATGGTACCACCCATCTTTAATGACTAATGCTGTTTTTTCAGGGTCTTTGTAGTAGCCAGTCATTAATTGTTCGCATTGATAAATGACTTCTCCTGTTTGATCATCTATTTTAAATTCTACTCCTTTAATGGGTTTGCCAACTCCTTCATCACTGAACTCTCCAATAGGAGTAATGGTAACTCCACCACAAGCTTCAGTAGCTCCGAATACCTCTCTTAAATTAATGTCCAGCTTTCTATACCATTGCTTGATGTGCTTTGGGGTAATGGCAGCTCCTGTTAAAATGATCTCTGCTTTTGAAAGGCCCAGTGCTTTTTTTAATTTGTTTTTAATAAGGTTAGAAACAAGGGGAGTTTTAAGCAGAAGGTTCAATTTATTCTGAGAGATTTTTGATAAGATACCCGATTGGAATTTACTCCAGATCCTTGGAACAGCAAAGAAAACTGTAGGCTGAATATCCTGTAGGTTTTTCATAAAAGTGTCGATGGATTCTGCAAATGCAATGCATCCACCTGTAAAAAAAGCAGCTCCTTCAATTACCAGCCTTTCACCCACGTGGTTGAGTGGTAAAAAGGAAAAAAAGGTATGCTCCTTTAAATCGTGTATACCTAAAGTATTGTAGGTTTCTTCGTTGTCGAACAAGATGGCTTTATTTCCATAGGGCAGTATTACTCCTTTAGGACTTCCTGTAGTACCGGATGTAAATACAATGGTCCAGACATCTTCAAGAGCAGGGATGGGGCTTTCATTGAATGGAGTGGTATTTTCTATAAGGTCATTCCAAGATTCACCAATTTCAATTTTTGCATTTCCTTTGTAATGGGGGAATCTGATCACTTTTAATGTTTCTGGGAGTGCAGTAGCTTTATCTCCCCAATGATCAAGCTTTCCAGCAAAAAGCAATTTAATGTCACTTTTTTCTATCACTTCTTTGAGCTGTGCTTTTGGCAGACTGGCATAAAATGGTACAGAAATAAACCCACCTATAGAGATGGCAAGGTCTGCTAAGATCCAGTGGTAGCAGTTTTTGGAGAGAATTCCTATATGGTCTCCTTTTTGTAAGCCCATTTTTTGAAGAACAGCAACCATTTTTCTTGCTTCAATACCTGCCTCTTTATAGGTGAGCGTGTGCCAGGTATTTCCATAGGGCTGTTTTAAAAATAGATTGTCAGGAGTGTTTTGTTCCCAGCTGTAAAAATATTCAAGGTGTGTTTTCAAATAGGATGGTTTTGTAGAGGATAGAATAAATTTAAGTTTTTTAATGATAAATGCAATTATATTTCATGAATACTCAACTTAATTACCTTATTAACTAAAAAAACCTATTTTCTTTCCTATTTTTATCACATGCAAAAGCACCTAGCGTTTTTCATAATACTTTTTATTGGGGTTAGCTCTATAGCTCAGCTATCGGGTGAAGAAATTCAACAAATAGATTCTTTAAAAGAAGTAATTAGTACTGCTAAATACGATACTATTAAGGTAAATGCTTTAATTGCTTGGGATAATATAATATATGTATCAGATCCAGAACTTGACCTAGAATTAAATAAACAAATAATAGAAATATGTGAAAGCAATTTAACAAAACAGCTTACAGAAAAGGAAAAACAGAAATATAAAAAAGGCATTGCTAGTGCTTTAAATAACATTGGAAGTATTTATTTTAATCAGGGAGAATATGCCAAAGCCATAGACTATTTCACCAGAATCTTAAAAATAGAAGAGGAAATAGGAGATAAAGATGGCATTACTGATGCTTTAACTTACATTGGAATTATTTATCAAGATAAGGGAGATTATGCCAAAGCCATAGACTATTACACTAAAAGCTTAAAAATAGAAGAGGGAATAGGAGATAAAGATGGCATTGCTGATGCTTTAAATAACATTGGAATTATTTATGATGTACAGGGCGATTATACCAAAGCAATGGACTATTACACCAAAAGCTTAAAAATAAAAGAGGAACTGGGGAATAAAAAAGAAATTGCTAATTGCTTAAACGAAATTGGAAATATTTATTTTAAAAAAGGAGATGTTCAATCAGCTATTGAAACGTACAAAGAAGTTGTTGATATTTGTAAAGAAAATAATAACCCGAAAGGTATTTCCAATGCTTATACAGAAATTGGTGTCATTCAAAAATTGTTAGGGGAATCTGGTAAAAGGTCTGCCATAGAATACTTTCATAAAAGTCTAGAAATCAGAAAAGAAATTAAATGGAATGCAGGTATAGGCTGGAATTTAAAAGACATTGCCTCTACATACAAAGACCTGCAAGAATATGACTCGGCACTATATTATATTGAAAAAGCCATTGATGTTTTTGAAAAAACTAATAATAAAAAAGATGTTGGTTACTCGTTATTATTAATTGCACAAGTACATTATAATAAAAAGAATCATTCAGAAACCTTAAAATATTTAACTGAAAGTAAAGAAATATTTAAAGGATTAAATTATCTGTCTGGCATTATAGAATGTAATAAATTGTTAGCAGATGTTTTAATAAAAGATGAAAAATATAAAGAGGCATTGCCATATATAGACCAAGCTGAAGAACATTTCAAAAATTCTTTTCATGAATTAAAAGGAATATATAATAGTTCATATATTATTTATAAAAACTTGGGTAATAATAATAAGGCTTTAGAATATTTGGAGAAGTACAAGTTATTAGCGGATAGCCTTAATAAAGATGAGCTCAATAAATCAATCATTCAAATTGAATTTGACAATCAGCATAAGCTAGACAGCATATCTTTTGTAAAAGCAAAAGAAGCTGAGCAAATACAACATCAAGCAGAAATTCTAGCCAATGAAACAGATGCGGCCAATAAAAGAATGTTTTTGTATGCAGGTATTGGCGTGTTGTTATTACTATCAGGCATTGGATTTTGGTCTTTTTATCAAAAGAAAAAGGACAACCGTATAATCAGAGCCAGAAAAGCAGAAGTGGATGAGGCTTATGAAAAGCTGGAAGAGAAAAATAACGACATTTTAGATAGTGTAAACTATGCCAAGCGCATTCAGTCTGCCATACTTCCTCCTCAAAAATCATTGAAAGAGCACTTAGAAAATTCGTTTGTTCTTTACCTGCCCAAAGATATTGTAGCCGGAGATTTTTATTGGATGGAAACCGTCAACAATATGGTGCTTTTTGCTGTAGCCGATTGTACCGGTCATGGAATACCTGGGGCCATGGTGTCGGTAATAGGAAACAATGCATTGAATCGTTCTGTAAGGGAACATGGGCTAACAGAACCCGGTAAAATACTGGATCGTTCCCGTGCTCTTTTAATTCAGGAATTTCAAAAAAGTGAAGAAGAGGTAAAAGATGGGATGGACATTGCTTTGTGTATGATTCGAGAAAATGAGCTGAGCTTTGCAGGAGCCAATAATCCTTTATGGATCGTAAGGAATGGAGAATTGCTTGAAACCAGAGGAGACAGCCAGCCAATCGGAAAGTTCGATCATTCAAAGCCATTTACCACGCATGAGTTTGAATTACAAAAAGGAGATACTATTTACATCTTCTCCGATGGTTTTGCCGATCAGTTCGGAGGAGAAAAAGGAAAGAAATTTAAAAAGCTGAATTTTAAGAAACTATTGCTTTCTGTAGAAGATAAACCTATAGCAGAGCATAAAAGAATAATAGAAGAGACCTTTGATTCTTGGAAGGGAGAGCTTGAACAAATAGATGATGTTTGTGTGATGGGAGTGAGGGTATGATTTTTGTGTAAATTTAAAGCATGAAGAAAAAACTATCTGGGTTTTTATTGCTATTTATTGTCAGTTTCATTCTAGGCGTTTCTTGTAAAAAAATCATTCTTTCAGTTATAGCAGATAGCTTAATGTATGCTTTTGATCTTTGGGAAGATCGGCCGGAAGGAATCCCCTGTTCTCAAGGTTTGTCCAATGCTACTTTTGCTAATCAGGAGATCGCATTCGATCACAATCATATGCTTTGTGTTAATATTGAAATGGATGCCAATGATTTTAAAAGCATGAGAGAAGAATCGAGATTTGGTCCTAATATTTACGACAATGAAGGCAATACAGCCTGTGCTGTTTTGGTTGAATATGTAGATCAATGTGATGTTCCTTTTCCTAATGAATACAATTGGTATTCTGGAAATATAGAATTGGATGGGGTGTCATTGGGTAATATTGGTATTAGGAAAAAAGGGTTTCTTGGTTCTATTTTTTCACCAGCACCTTCATTGCGTATCATTACAGATAAATACATAGCTGGTCAAGATCTAGGTGGAACAAGCAGTATCACATTTAATAATAATTCTCAGGAAGTAACACGGATCTGGACCTCATTGGCTTATTATATATATGAATTGGCTAATTATCCAGCTCCTAGAAGTCATCTGGCAAATGTCTCTATCAATGATGAAGCATTAGGGGTCTACACACGAATTGAGCCCCTAGATGAAAAATTTTTACAAAGAGCTTTTGGGAACAGTGCTGGACATTTGTATGAAGGGCAGCTAGTAGATTTTGTAGAAGATTGGTTGCCAAGGTGGACGGCTAAAACTGCGGCTACCAATAATGTTGGCTTGCCAATTATTAACATTGCTCAAGCGTTAGAATTGCCTGATGAACAATTGATCTCTACTTTAGATCAATACCTGAATATAGATCGATTTATCTCTTTTTGGGCATTGGAGATCTTACTCTCAATGGACGATGGTTATACTGTAAACAGGAATAATTTCTTTGTTTATTTCGATCCAAATGATGGTGGTAGAGCTACTCTTATTCCATGGGGAATAGATTACTACAACAAAGAGGGATCTGATCTTATCAGTTTTATGAATGCTGAGCTTCCAAGAAGATTATCCAGGATTCCGATAATGTCTGCAAAACTACAAATAGAATTACAAAGATTGTTGAATGATGTTTGGGATGAAAATTTCCTTATTTCCTTTATTGATAATTATTCTGTATTAGTAGAAACAGCACAAATAGATCCCGGTTATTCATTAAAGGTAGATGAACTCAGAAGCTGGGTTGTAAATAGAAGAAATCAAATAGAATATCAGCTGCTTTTTGACATACCAATAGGAGCAGAATATTCTACAGGAAAATGTTACAACGAATAATAAATGATCCAAAAAAGAACATATGGTCTATTTCTATTCTTTTTGATGTTAATCAATGGTTATACTCAGGATTTTAATTACCCTAATAATCAGGATTTTGAAACTTGGTCTGCTGGAAAAATAAGATATATCCTTTCGGAAAAATTAAGAGTAGATATTGGGGGGCAGTTTCGGATGAAAGAAAACTCAACTACTTTTGATAGGATTTTTACGCAAATAGAGGGTAGATACTTAATTAGCGATAAAAAATCTTTTGATCAACATATTTTAACAATAGGTACGAGATATCTGTTCATGAATGATAATGTGGGGAATACTGAATTTGAGAACCATATAAGGTTTCACATAGATTATAATTATAAAATAGATTCAAACCCTAAAGATCCTTTTTCAAGTAATTATAGAATACGCTATCAAATAAGAAATGAATTAGGTAGAACAAAAGATGAGGGTGATTATAATAGTCATGATATTCGTTTCAGATGGAAGGGCAGGTACAACATTAAAAGCTGGAAACTTGATCCTGAAATATTTTTTGAAACATTTCATCATTATCAGACTGGCGCTCTAAATGGATTTACAAAATACAGAATGGGTATAGGGACTTCTTATAAATTCAATAAAGAACAAAGGATCAGTATTTGTTACATAAAAGAAAAAGAAAGAAGCTACTGGAATCCTAAAAAGATCAGGATCATAAGAATTACCTATATGCATACCATTAGAAAGAATACCGATAAAAAAGAGGAGCTATGATCTTTAATTCATTTACTTTGTTAAGTGAATTCTGGTAAAACAATAGGGGCGTTATCTAAACAATTTAATGATCAGCTTTCTTCGCTATATTCCAATAGAGAAATTGATCGATTTATTGTAGTAGCTTTTCAAAAGCTAATGGGCTGGAATAAGCTGGATATATCTATGAATAAACAGCTGGTTTTAGAAGAAGATCAATCTGCTCAATTTAGCAATGTATTAGAACGGTTACTTAATTCAGAGCCTATTCAATATATCCTTGGAAGTACATTTTTTTATGAGCTTGATTTAAAGGTGAGTCCTGCTGTATTAATTCCACGACCAGAGACAGAAGAGCTTGTTGACCTTGTAATAAAACATATTAATGATAATGACAGGGTCTTAGATATTGGCACTGGTTCGGGATGCATAGCACTGGCATTAAAAAGTAAAATGAATAGTGTGCAGGTAAAGGGAATTGATGTTAGCGAAGAGGCATTGCAGATCGCTAGGTGGAATGCAGATCATCATGGATTGGAGCTAGAGCTTGAAAAGATAGATATCCTTGAAGAGGATCAAATAGGTAAATGGAATTGCATTGTAAGTAATCCTCCTTATATAGCTAAAAACGAGTCGTTGATAATGGAAAAAAATGTACTGGACCATGAACCTGCAACAGCACTTTTTGTTCCAGATGATGATCCTTTGATCTTTTATGAGCGGATTGCCCAATTAGCTAGTATTAATCTTCAATCAAAAGGCCTGCTTTTTTTTGAAATTCATGAGGAAAAAGGAGAGGAAATCGTTAAATTATTGGCATCTTTAGGGTTTGTAAATATTGAGGTAAAAAAAGACATGCAGGGTAAGGATCGCATGATTAAAGCCGCTATATAAACAATTGATTAATTCATGTCAGTGAAAGACAAAATAGAAAAGCTAAGGAAGGAGCTCAGTCAGCATAATTACCTTTATTATGTAAAGAGTGAACCTAGTATTTCCGATCAACAGTTTGATGTACTGCTAAAAGAGCTTGAAAAGCTTGAGCAAGAGAACCCTGAATTTGAAGATCCTAATTCACCTACCAAAAGAGTTGGAGGAGACATCACTAAGAATTTTCCTACTGTAGAGCATCGGTTTCCTATGTTGTCGTTAAGCAACAGCTATTCTAAAGAAGAGATCCTTGATTTTGAAAAAAGAATTCAAAAATTAACAGAAAAAGACATTGAATATACCTGTGAATTGAAATACGATGGAGTAGCCATTAGTCTTACCTACGAAAATGGAGTTTTATTAAGAGGTGTTACAAGAGGAGATGGTGAGAAAGGGGAGGATGTAACTGCTAATGTAAGAACCGTTAAATCCATTCCGTTAAAACTTAGAGGAAGCTATCCAGATTATTTTGAGATCAGAGGAGAAATTGTTTTTCCACATAAAGCTTTTCAAGAGCTAAATATGCAAAGAGAAAAGGATGGGGAATCTCTGTTTTCCAATCCTAGAAATACAGCATCTGGCACCATAAAAATGCAAGATTCATCAATAGTAGCTCAAAGAAAATTAGATTGTTATTTATACGGTCTCCATATGGATAATCTACCTTATAGCTCTGGGTTTTCTATTTATGAGCAATTAATAGATTGGGGATTTAAGGTACCATCTTTAAAAGACCGATACATCGATAGATTTGATTCAATAGATGGAGTGATGGAATTTCTTAATTACTGGGATGATAAACGTAAATCACTTCCCTTTGATATCGATGGTGTAGTTATTAAGGTCGATGATTTACATTTACGAAAAGAGCTCGGTTCAACAGCTAAATCTCCTAGATGGGCAATTGCCTATAAGTTCAAGGCCGAAAGAGTCAGTACATTGTTGGAGAACATTACTTATCAGGTAGGTCGAACCGGAACCATTACACCTGTTGCAGATCTTAGTGCTGTTGAGCTTAGTGGGACAATTGTTAAAAGAGCGAGTATACACAATGCAGATCAGATCGAGAAGCTGGATGTTAGAATTGGGGATACTGTCTTTGTTGAAAAAGGAGGAGAGATCATTCCTAAGATCATCGAGGTGGACCTTTCTAAAAGAAAAAAGAAATCTAAAGCGACTGTTTTTATTGAGAATTGTCCGGAGTGTAATGCAGTATTAGAAAGAATAGAAGGAGAAGCACAGCATTATTGTGTTAACGACAAAGAATGCCCTCCTCAATTAAAAGGAAAAATTGAGCATTTTATCGGTCGAAAACAAATGGATGTTGATGGGTTGGGAGCGGAAACTGTAGATCAATTATTTGAAGCAAAGCTGATAAAGAATGTAGCTGATCTATATGATCTTAAAGCCGATCAATTATTACCCTTGGAGAGGATGGCCCAAAAGTCAGTTGATAATCTTATCAATGGGCTTAAAGATTCTAGGGAGGTTCCTTTTGAACGGGTATTGTTTGCCTTGGGTATTAGATATGTTGGAGCTACTGTAGCTAAAAAGCTGGCTAAACATTTTAAGAACATAGATGCGATTATTGGAGCAACACAAGAAGAACTGATAGAAGCAGATGAGATTGGAGAAAAGATCGCAGCATCTATTATTGATTATTTTAAGGATCCAGACCATCTTCAATTAATTGAACGACTTAAAGAAGCTGGCTTGTCATTTAAAGTAATTGAAGAGGATCAAAGCTCCGATCAATTGAATGGGATGAGTATAGTAGTTTCCGGAAAATTCATTTTAAGATCTAGAGATGAGATCAAAGCACTTATAGAATCGAATGGAGGGAAAGTGGTGTCTTCTGTATCTGCAAAAACTGATCTGATAGTTAGAGGTGAAAATATGGGCCCATCTAAGCTGGAAAAAGCTCAAAAGTTGGGGATTAAAATAGCTACAGAACAAGAATTTTTATCTAAAATCACTGATTCAGTAACAAAAGAAAGTGGAAATCATCCTGTTCAGGGTGAGCTACCCTTTTAGATGTTTTATTAATTTGCATCATGCAACAGCCATTTTTACATATAAAGAAATTTTTTGGCAAAAAAGTCCTTACTAATCAAATAAAGAAATACAAAAAAAGAAAGGTTAAGTCTTGTAATATTAATGAGGCTAATTCATTTGGTATTCTTTGTGTTGTTAAGGAAGAAGATGATTATAAAAAGGTGGTGAAGCTGATCAAGTACCTTAAAGATGAATTTGGTATAAGAAATATTAAAGCCCTTGCATTCTATCCTAAAAAAGATGATCCGCATTTCTTACAAAGTAAGCTTGGACTGGATTATTATAAATTAAAAGACTTAAACTGGTTTTGTATGCCCACCATTAATGAAGCCAGGAATTTCATGAATGAAAACTTTGATATTTTACTAGATATAATTAGGGAAAAAGAAATTTCTCAGCGATTTGTATTGCATTATTCAAAAGCTTATTTAAAAGTGGGAACCTATTCATCAGAAAATGAACCATTCTATGACATGATGATAGACCTAAATGGAGAAGATTTCGAAGAATATATCAATCAGGTAGTTACCTATTTGAACATGCTTAATAAATCTGAGGTTAATTAAATCTAAAGATCAAAATATTTTTTTAGTAGGGATGATGGGTTGTGGTAAATCCACAGTAGGTAGATTATTATCTAAAAAATTGAATTATCATTTTCTGGATTCAGATCAAATGATCGAAGAAAAAGAACAACGATCTGTAGCATCTATTTTTGAAAATAAAGGGGAAGCTTATTTTAGAAAGCTTGAAAAGCAATTTATTTTAGATCTAAATTGTGAAAATACAGTGATTGCTACTGGTGGAGGAATGGTAGAGCTAGATCAAATCGATGAATTATTATCTCAAAAAGGGCTGACTATTTTTTTGAAATGTTCAGCTACACTTTTAATTAAAAGAATAGGGTTTGATGAAATATCAAGACCTAATTTTAAAAATGACGATCAATTTAAATCGCTATTGACAAAAAGAGCACCATTGTATGAAAGAGCAGATCTTGTTATAGACTGTGATCTACTTACAGCTGATGAGGTTTGTCATCAGATCATGGGTCAGCTTAGTTTTTAATGTCCTCTAACATAAATAGAAATGCATAATCTAGAGCGATCTCTTTAAGGTATTCAAACCTTCCACTGGCGCCTCCATGTCCTGTTTTCATGTTGGTGTGTAATAATACCAGATTGTTATCTGTTTTTAGCTCACGTAGCTTGGCTACCCATTTGGCAGGTTCAAAGTATTGTACCTGAGAATCGTGTAGGCCAGTGGTTACCAATAGATTGGTGTATTCCTTGGCTTCTACATTGTCATAAGGTGAATAAGAGAGCATGTACTCATAATATTCCTTATTGTTTGGATTTCCCCACTCATCATATTCACTTGTAGTTAATGGAATAGACTCATCAAGCATGGTAGTTACTACATCAACAAAGGGTACAGCAGCGATCATGCCTTTATAAAGATCTGGGCGCATGTTGTACACTGCTCCCATTAATAATCCGCCAGCACTACCACCAGATGCATATAGCTTCTCTTTATTGGTGTAGTTGTTCTCAATTAAGAATAAAGAACAATCAATAAAATCAGTAAAAGTATTTTTCTTTTTTAATAGTTTTCCATTCTCATACCATTGCCTTCCTAATTCTTCTCCTCCTCTAATATGAGCAATGGCAAAAATAAATCCCCTGTCTAATAAGCTTAATCTGTTTGAGCTAAAATAGGGTTCCATGCTATAGCCATAAGACCCATAAGCATATTGCAATAATGGGTTTTCACCATTTATTGCTACATCTTTTCTATAAACTATAGAGATAGGGATCTTAACACCATCTCTAGAAGAAGCCCAAATCCTTTTGGAAATGTAGTTTTCTGGATTAAAATCTCCAAGTACTTCTTTTTGTTTTAGAATAGTATGCTCTTTACTATCCATATCGTATTCATAAGTGGTGCCTGGAGTTGTTAAAGATGAGTACCAATACCTTAGCTTATTGGTGTTTAATTCGAAATTGGCCGCACTTTGAATGACATAGGATTCATCATTAGTAGGTACGAAATGCTCTGTGTCGTTTATTAAATCAATGATCCTTAGTTGAAGTAGTCCATCTGTTCTTTCACAGATCATTAAATGGTTCTCAAAAGTTTCAATGTATTCTAATAAAGTGTTGGTCCTCGGTTCTATGAGTATTTTCCAGTTATCTTTTGCTGTATTGTTTTCTGGGCAGGTCATCAAACAAAAGTTTTGTGCATTTAAATTTGTCTGAACATAAAATTGGTCTTTGTAATGGTAGATCCTATACTCTAATCCTCTTTCTCTAGGATGAAAAACTTTAGGTTGGCTATTAGGTTCGTCTGCATTGATCAGCAAAAATTCATCTGTAAGGGTACTAGATGTGCTGATAATAATGTATTTATCGGATTTCGATTTATAAACTGAGCAATCGAATGTTTCGTCTTTTTCTTCATAGACCAACTCATCATTTTTTGGGTCAGTTTCTAGGATGTGCTTATAGATCTTACAGGATCTTAAAGTAACGGGGTCTTGTTTTGTGTAGAATACAGTTCGATTGTCATTGGCCCAGGCCATAGACCCAGTAGTATTATTAATAATCTCAGGATATATTTTATTAGAGTTGAGGTCTTTGAATTGAATGTCATACATTCTCCTAGAAAGCGTATCGTAGGAATATCCAATTATACTATTGTTAGGACTTACATCAAAAGATCCAAAGTCAAAAAAGTCAAATCCGTCAGCCATCTGATTACAATCTAATAACAATTCTTCATTGGCTTCAAGATGCTCTTTTTTTCTTGAAAAGATGGGGTGTTCAGATCCTTCATTGTATTTGGTAAGGTAATGATATCCATTCAAGAAATAAGGAACGCTTTCGTCTTGTTCTTTGATCTTCCCTCTCATTTCTTTATACAGCTTTTCTTGAAGCATTTTTGTTGGATGCATTATCTGCTGGGTATATTCATTTTCTGCATTCAAATAATCTATTACTTCTTGGTCTTCTCTTTGATTAAGCCAATAATAATTGTCAATCCTTTCATGATCATGAATCATAAGAGATTTTGGCTGTTTTTTACATTCAGGAATAGTAATACTTTCTGTCATTTGATTGGAATTTTGAGCGGGATTATTGGGATCACATGATCCGAGTAAAATAATAAATGCAAAGGGTAGGGCTATTTTTTTCATAGTTTAATACAAAATAATGGATGCAATTGCTAAAACTAATATAATCTTGTAAATATTGTTGATCTTATTAAAATGTGTTGGTGTTTTAGAATTTTTAAGCAACAATATTGAGAGGATGATCATTAATAAGCTAAATCCAAAATAATAAGCAATTTGCTTGTTGATTATTTCGGGAAAAATAACAACAATTGGACAAATGGAAAGGAGCATTAGAATTAGAATAATGTATTTTGTATTTCTAATTCCAAATAATATGGGAATGCTTTTTTCATTCACTAGAAGATCTCCTTTTAAAGACACCATTTTTTTAACAACCTCTCTAGTGAAGGTGATGGCAAAAATATAGCCGACAAAAAGTATAATGGTAGAATTGGTATGCATATAATAAAGACTAATGCTGGCAAATGGAGCTATGGTTAGCAAAGAAGCTCCCATTTCTCCAGTTAATGCTTTTTTTCTAAGCTTATGAGAGTATACCCAAAGGCTAAAAGAAAACCCAACATTGAAAATAAATACTTTCCAGTCTATAAAAGCAGATAGAACAAATCCTATCAATAATAAAATAATATATGTATTAAGGCAGGATGATTTACTTATCACTCTTCCAAATACAGTTTTTTCAGGATGATTAATCATGTCCTTTTCAAAATCATAAAAGGAATTAATGATATAACCAGCCATTAATAATGCTGCAATTGCAAATACATTGAGATGAAGCTGTAAATCTTTTAGTAGCTCTAGTTTAGGAACTTTTGGATTTAAGATATAAACTGAGCTTAAATACAAAGCAATGACCATCAACAATATGTTGTACCATCTTACCAAAGATAACATGGCAATGACCTTTATAAGAAGAACTTCCTTCTTTTTGTTGTTATGATCCAAAGAGGATTTAGAATCGATAGATGACATCTAATGGATAACCTTCTAGTTTAGCTTTTGCTTTTTCAATGTCTTCAGTAAAACCTAGGATGAAGCCACCTCCACCAGAGCCACATAGCTTTAGATAATAGGCATTAGAATCTATACCTTCCTGCCAAAGTTTCTGGTATATTTTAGGGATCATTGGTTTGAAGTGTTCTAGTACGATTTTAGATAGTCCTTTTACATTCTGAAGTAAAGGTTTAGATTCTTTATTTAGGAATGCTTCAATACAAGCATCGTTGTATTTTTTGAATTTCTCTTTAAGCATTTTTCTAAATCCATCTTCTTTACACCTTTCCATAAAATGTTGAACGAGTGGCTGTGTTTTGCCAGTTTGCCCTGTATTCATTAAGAATATAGCGCCTTTGCCTTCAGAAGAATCAGGAATACCTACTGTTCCTAGATTACTTTTAGATTTAATAAGGATAGGTAAATTTAAATAGCAGATCAATGGATCCAGCCCAGAGCTTTTTCCATGAAAATAAGCTTCCATTTCACCGAAGATAACTTTTAGCTTTAAAAAGTTTTTATTAGTTAGGTTCTTTTCAGGTGCAATCTTTTTGGGGCAATAAGTGTCATAGATGGCTGCTACTAAAGCTCCTGAACTTCCAACACCAAATCCTTGAGGGATACTTGAATCGAAATAAATGCCATTTTTAATGTCTTCACCAAATTTAATTAGATCAAGCTGGCAAGGTATTTTGTTGTTTTCTTGGAGTTGAAGAAGGTGATCCAGGTATTTTTTTAAATTCTTGTTGGATTTTTTTGAAAAATCATTGGGCTCTTTTGTAAATATAAATTTTCCATTATAGTCATTATAGGGTATTGATAACCCCATTGAATCCTGAATGATCCCATATTCTCCAAATAATAGGATCTTACTATAATATAGTGATTCTTTAAGCATAATGTTCCTTTTTCATTAAAGGGCCATTTCCAACTTTATCGCAAATATACTGCTGATTTTCACAATAACCAATTAATTCCTCTCTGATAAAGCCCGTAATTTCGTTTTTGTATTTTTCAGGATAAAGCAAATGCACATTTGCACCTGCATCCAACGTTATACTCATAGGTAATGAAGATGAATTTCTTTTGTCCCATACTTTATTGATGATATTTATAGTATTTGCTTTAAATAACATAAAGTAAGGGTTGGAGGTCATCATCATAGCATGAAGAGATAAAGCTTCTTTTTCTACTAATTCATTAAAAGCAGGAAGGTTTCCTTCAATGAGTATATTTTTGATTTTTTCAATGTTTTGATTGGCTTGTTTAAACCTGCTATCTGCAAATGGGTGATCGTTCATTAGCTGATGTCCAACTGATGAGCTAACTTGTTTTTTGCCTTTGTCCACAATAAGTATAGTATCCTGATAATTATTGAATATTTCATGTGCATCATAAAATGGTACTGCATATTCATCATTGCTATTTTTATAGCATGAATGGTTCCCCCATACAGCAATAGGCCCATATAATGATCTACAAGCACTTCCCGAACCTAGTCTGCTTATGAACGATGCTTTTTGAAAGAAAAAATCATCAGAATAATTCATTAAATCTTTTTCAATGCTAACTATGCATAGCGCCAAAGCACTGAAACCAGATGCTGAAGAAGCGATGCCACTACTGTGTGGAAATGTGTTTTCAGTTTCTATAAAGAGAGAATAATTTTTAATAAATGGACAATAGGGTTCAATTCTGTCAATAAATGCATGGATCTTTTTAAGAAAAGAGGTGTTCTCTACACCTCCAAGCGATAAATTTATTTTGGGTGAATCAGCTCTTTTAAACCTTAATTTTGTTGTAGTTGAACAATCATTTAATGTAAGACTAATAGAGGGATTTGTCGGAATCTGAACAGGTTTTTTCCCCCAATATTTTATTAAAGCAATATTAGATGGACTTTCCCAGGTTATTTCACCTTCATTAGGAAAATTAATTGTGCTTTTACATTTAAAATCACTAGTGTTCATTGGATACTAAAATAGTTGATTGTATGGTTGGAACTTTTTTTGTTTAATAAAATTATAAACATTGTTTTTTGAAATCTTGGCTATTTATTTAACCATGTCTTTAAATTCAATTATAGTGTTGAAACCTTTCTTTTTAAAATAGGCTCTCTCTTCATTATCACCCGTAGCTAAAATAAAATCTCCACCCCATGCTCCTAATGATTTTATACTTCCATTAAAATCAGGAAAATCACTTTCTTTAATAGTAGGTTGGTTAAGTAATTGACTCATTATTTTTTCATGCTCTTCAATCAATGAATTGAAAGCCAGAAGCTGGTTGCAATTAATAATTGAGCTTGTGATTTCAGATATATAGTTGATTGTTGTTGCTGTATTTATATTCTTGGTGTTATTAATGAACCTATTGACTTCAATGTCGCTTTTTTGTTTCCTATTTAGGTACACAAAGAATAGTGATCCATGAAATGAAGGATTCCAATTTATAGTTGTAGTAATGGGTTTATTGTTAGCTAATTGATAAGTAATAGAAGAGCTATTTTCTGCACATGCTATATCATATCCGCTGCCATTACTTACTTCAAAGTGTAATTCATAAGGATCAATGTTCAACCATTGAGCAATACAGCTGATTAATGTTGAGCTTGAGCCAAGACCCCATTCAAGAGGGAATTCTAATTGGGTGGTAATTAGGCCATTTATTAGGGTAGATTGATTGTTTAATTCAATGGCTTTTTTAAGAATTGTCTTTAGCTTTTCTGCTTTGACTATATCTGTAGATTCTATTATTTCAAGATCATTAGGGTTAAATTTTACTTCTAGCCAAAGATTTTTATTTTCATCTAAACTTTTCCAATGAAGGACAGAATGATTAGTTGGTTCAAAATTTAAGAATTGCCCTTTTTTAGTTGGAATTGCTAATGCTAGCGCACCATCTAGCACTACATATTCTCCACTGATCAGTAATTTTCCGTTAGCATGAAAAGAGTTCACTTATTTTTTTTTAATAGATCTTTTTGGGAGACACCTCTTAATTCACAGAAATAATTAACTACTGCTTGATGAGAAACTACTTTATTCGAAAAATATTCTTTAACATCTTTTCTTTCTTCTTCCGTTGCTCCCAATTGATTAAGAATATTTAATAAGTGCATTTTCATATGCCCCTTTTGAATTCCAGTAGTAACTAAAGACCTAATGGCTCCAAAATTTTGAGCTAATCCAACCGAAGCAATGATCTTCATTAATTGTTCAACATTTGGATTTCCAAGTAGCTGATGAGCAAATTTCACCATAGGATGTAGGGAAGTTAAACCACCAATAGTACCCAATGCAAGAGGAACCTCAATCCAAAACCTGAATTGTCCATTTATTACTTCAACTTGTGTTAAACTTTTGTATTGTCCATCTCTAGCAGCATAGGTGTGTCCGCATGCTTCTACTGCTCTAAAATCATTTCCAGTAGCCAGTACTACTGCGTCAATTCCATTAAAAATACCTTTGTTATGAGTGGTTGCTCTATAAGGTTCAATGGTAGCAACATGAATGGCTTGTTCGAATTTTAAGGCAAATTCATCTGGAGATAAATTAGTTCCTTCAGTTAATTTTTCAATGGGACAGGAAACTTCTGATCTAACAATACATTCTGGTGTATAGTTACTTAGAATACACATGATGATCACCAGTCTTTTCTCTTCTTGAGTAAAGTTGCTATCCTCGATCTCTCTTTGTAAAATTTTAGAAAACTCTTCAAGAATACTATTGATAAAATTAGCACCCATTGCTTCACAGGTCTCGAATTTTGCCATTAGCTGGTAATAATTAGGCTCTAGATCTGTTTTGTTGATCAATTGGATGTCTAAAATTCCACCACCTCTTTCTCTCATGTTGGCAGTAAGATGATCAGTTTCATCAATGAATTTATTTTTGATCTTGTCAAATAGCTCAACTAACTTTTCATATTTACCATACCAAGCAAAATGTACATGACCTATTTTAATAGTTGAAATAACTTCTGCTTTAAAACCACCTCTCTCCAACCAGAAAGAAGCATTTTTAGCAGCAGCAGCAACAACTGAGCTTTCTTCAATTGCCATAGGAACACAAAAGATCTGATCATTGATCAAGAAATTGGGTGCTATGCCAAATGGTAAATAAAAATTGGAAATGGTGTTCTCTATGAATTCATCATGGATCTTTTGTACCTTTTTGTCTTCATGCCAATAGCTTTTTAATAGATCTATACAATTACTATCTCCATCGAGATATTCATTGGCGATCCATTCCATTTTAGCTTCTTTAGATAGCTTTGAAAACCCTACAACTGATTTCTTGCCCATGCTTAATTTTTTTGCAAATTTAGTCTAAACAACGCTTAATTCGGCTATTTTATTCTACTCAAATTAAATCTGAATGATTTATAATGAATATTCTGTTTACTTTAGGTTTAAATCTTAGCTATTTTATTCAAAAATGACTCCAACAATAGTAATAATGGCCGCAGGCAATTCAAGCAGGTATGGTTCTCTAAAACAATTTGAGAAGGTGGGTGCTGCCAATGCTTATTTATTCGAATATGCTATTTATGATGCCATAGAAGCAGGGTTTGAAAAAGTAGTTTTTATCATCAAAAAAGAATTTAAGAGCTACTTTAAAGAGCTCGAAAAAAAATTAGCTAACCTTATTGAGGTTGATTTCGCTTTTCAGTTAATAAATTCTCATGAAAATACCCAAAAAACACAGAGATCTAAGCCTTGGGGAACGGGTCATGCCTTATTGGCTTGTAAGGACCTTATTTATGAACCTTTTGTGCTGATGAATGCAGATGATTATTATGGGAAATCTGTTTTTAAAATCTTATATGAACAGCTTTACACAAAATCTGATCACCAGTTAATGATAGGATATGAGCTAGGTAAGACACTCTCTGAGCATGGAAACGTAAATAGGGGGATCTGTACTTTAGATAGCAATAACTTTCTTCAATTAATTGAAGAATTAACTAATTTAAATCATACAGAACATAATAATTCCAGCACTATTGTTTCAATGAATTTATGGGGGTTATATCCTTCAATATTTGAAGAGTTGGAGAAAAGATTTTTGATTTTCCTAGATCAATCTTCAACACAATTAGATAAAGAGTTTTTTCTTCCTTCAGTAGTTAATGAACTAATTAAAGAACATTCAGAAAAATTTAAAGTAATTGCAACTAATGAACAATGGTTTGGATTAACATACAATAAAGATAAGATACTATTAGAAGAATCTATTTCGAATAAAAAATATCCAAAAGAGTTATGGAAAAGTTAGTTGAAATTATAAGTAAGTTCGGTTTTTCGGGTGATTATATAGACGCTACTATAATTCAGAATGGTCATATAAATGACACTTATAAATTGACTTTTTCTTGTTCAAATGGTCAAATAAGAATCTATATTCTTCAGAAGATCAATACCAATATATTTAAAGACCCATTGGCTTTAATGCAAAATATTAATGTGGTATCTAACTACCTGCAATCAAAATTAAAAATTAAAGAAAGAACGCTACAAATTGTAAAAACAAAGAATGATGAGTTATTCCTAAGATTAAATACAGATGATTGTTGGAGGGCTTTCGATTATATAGAGAAAACGATCAGTTATCAAAAAGTAACAACTTCAGATCAAATGTACAAAGCAGGAAAAGCCATTGCCAATTTCCATTCTTTACTTTCAGAATTTCCAACAGAAGAGCTACATACAACCATTGAAAATTTTCACAATACTGGATTTATCTATGAACAATTTGTTAATGATTTTCAATTAGATAAAAATGGAAAGTCTATTGAGGTCTCAAATGAAAGTTCTTTTTTTGATGAAAGAAAAAAATATTTTGGCTTATATCAATCTTTAAAAGACAAAGGTCAATTGCCAATAAGAGTTTGTCATAATGATACTAAATTCAATAATATTCTTTTTGATAATAACTCGAAAGAACCTATTGCGATCATAGACTTAGATACAGTTATGCCAGGCTGTATTTTAAATGATTTTGGTGATGCCATACGAACAGGAGCCAATAGTGCAGTAGAAGATGAAAGTGATCTAGATAAAATTCAATTTAACATTTTATTTTTTGAGTCATTTTCTAAAGGTTACTTGGAAATAGCACAGGATTTTATTTCTAAAAATGAACTTACTTGGTTGGCTTATTCACCTTACATCATTACATTGGAACAAGGAATCCGTTTTTTACATGACCACATCAATGGTGATGTTTATTTTAAAACATCTAGAAATAACCATAACCTAGACAGGGCTAGAAATCAGATTAAATTAGCGATGGAAATGGAGGGTAGTTTGGACAACATGAAAGATATTGTAAATAATCAAATCAAATCAAATAGTACTTTTTAATATTTGATTAAATTCGTTAGCTATGAAAAACAATAATTCAGCACTAGCCACACTAGTAACAGTATTTTTCTTTTGGGGATTCATTGCGGCATCTAATGGGGTTTTTATACCCTTTTGTAAAACCTATTTTCAAATAGATCAATTTCAGTCACAGTTGGTCGATTTTGCTTTTTATGGTGCTTATTATTTTGGGGCATTAATGCTTTTTATTTTATCTAGCTCATCTGGAAAAGATATACTAAATAGTTGGGGTTATAAAAATGGAATAATTTATGGACTTCTGATATCAGCAATAGGCGCTTTAGCCATGTATCCATCAGTAAATGGAGCAGAGCAGGGAGATACTGCTGTTTTTTATTATGTGTTGGGAGCATTATTTATAGTAGGATTAGGATTTTCTTTACAGCAAACTGCTGCCCAGCCTTTTGCTGTTTCATTAGGTGAGCCTGCTAAAGCATCTCATAGATTAAACCTAGCAGGTGGAGTGAATTCTTTTGGTACTACTATTGGACCTATTGTAGTAGCACTTATTATTTTTGGATCAACACCTTTATCAGGTGAAGAGCTTGAATTAATGGTTAAGAATAATGAGATAAAATTAAATACTATTCAGAGTCTTTATTTAGGGGTAGCAGGTTTGTTTTTAGCTGCTGCAGCTTTGTTTTATTTTTCAAAAAGACTTCCTCAGTCCAATTCAGATGCTACTTTTCAACCTGCTAATAAGGCAAAAAACTTATTAATTGTTCTTTCAGTATTTATGATTACATGTTTTACAATTGTATTTATGTCTTATGGAGAACATGAAATATTTAAAGTTGAAAATATTGAAAATGTCAGATTATTTTTATTACTAGCTTCTTTGTTAGCTGTTGTGTTTTGTACTTTTTATGCTTATAAAAGTTCATCTGTAAATCCTTCTGGTTGGGGTGCGATGCAATATCCTCAATTGGTTTTAGGAATGCTTGCTATTTTCACTTACGTAGGGGTTGAAGTAACCATTCAAAGTAATTTAGGGGAGTTACTGAAATTTTCTGATAATGGGTCTACTAATCCTTTAGGATTGCCAATCATGAATGATGCAGAAATTGCTCCTTTTATTTCTTTGTATTGGGGTGGATTAATGATTGGTAGATGGGTGGGCGCTATAACTGTTTTTAACCCCTCAGAAGGATTAAGGAAATGGTTGTTAATATTGGTTCCTTATGTTGCATTTGGTGTAATTTTATTAGTGAATTATGGATCTTATACTGTATCGGAAATTTTAATCTTTACTGCATGTGTGGCTATTCAGATTGCTGGCTTCTTTATGGCTAAAGATAAACCTGTTGCTACTTTGAAGATATTTAGTTCTATTGGGGTGTTGGCTATGTTAATTGGCTTGTTTTCTACTGGGAATTTAGCATTGTTTGCCTTTTTAAGTGGAGGTCTTTTTTGCTCAATAATGTGGCCATGTATTTTTTCTTTAAGTATTGCTGGTTTAGGAAAGTACACATCTCAAGGCTCTGCTTTCTTAATTATGATGATCCTTGGTGGTGCTATCATTCCACCAATTCAAGGTAAATTAGCTGATATAGTTAGTATACAATCTTCATATTGGGTAGCTGTACTTTGTTTTGTATATTTAATTTTTTATGCAATAAGAACAAAAAAAGTACTTAATAGCCAAGGCATTAATTATGATGCTGAACCAGCATGAGATTAACATTCTTAATATTTTTTTTACCCATATCGTTTTTTGGTCAGCATTCAATTATTGATTGGGTAGATCCGTTTATAGGTACTGGAGGTCATGGACATACTTTCCCTGGGGCTACAATGCCTTTTGGGATGGTTCAGCTAAGTCCTGATACTCGTATTGAGGGATGGGATGGTTGTTCAGGTTATCATTATTCGGACTCAATTATTTATGGCTTTAGTCATACGCATTTAAGTGGAACAGGTGTGGCGGATTATGGTGATCTTTTGATCATGCCAACACAGGGAGAGATTGAATTTAATAATGGAAAAGTACTGGGTTCAGAAAAGGGATATGCTTCAATATTTAACAAATCTACCGAAAAGGCAAGTCCTGGATATTATCAAGTAAAATTAGAGGAAGATGATATAGACGTTAGATTAACGACAACTGACCGAGTCGGTTTTCATGAATATACTTTTAATAATAAAGGAGCGGTTAATCTTATCATCGACCTTGAACACAGAGATCAGCTGCTGGACTGGAATATTAATAAGATATCAGATAAAGAGGTGGTTGGTTATAGAATATCACATTCCTGGGCAGAAGAGCAGCATTTTTATTTTGTGTTACAAACATCTCAATCAATAGATAATATAAAAGAAATGAGGGGAACTGGTGTATATCATCGTAATGAGGATGATGTAACTAAAATGGCCTTAGTTTTTAAAAAACCTAAAAAGGGGAAAATCATGATTAAGGTGGGCATTTCTGCAGTCAGTATTGAGGGTGCAAGAAGAAATTTACAAAAAGAAGCAATTCATTGGGATTTTGATAATTATAAATCTGCTGGGCAAGACATATGGGTAAGAGCTCTTTCTAAAATTAAAGTGAATGGAGGTGCAGATGACCAGAAAACTATTTTTTATACAGCTTTATATCATTCCATGATAGCTCCTAATCTATTCAGTGATGTTGATGGGAATTATAGAGGTACAGATCTTCAGGTTCATCATGCAGATAAAACTGCTGTTTATACTATTTTCTCATTATGGGATACATTCAGAGCAACTCATCCACTATATACGATCATTGAGCAGGAAAGAACTAGGGATTTCATAGCTACTTTTTTAAGAAATTATAAAGACGGAGGTCAGCTCCCAGTCTGGGAGTTATCGGCCAATTATACAGGATGTATGATTGGTTATCATGCTGTTTCGGTGATTCTTGATGCATATGTTAAAGGAATAGAATTAGAAAATGAAATGGAATTATTAAATGCAATGACACATATTGCTGAAAGGGATCAATTGGGAATTCCTTATTATAAATACCATGGTTATATTCCAGCAGAATCAGAAACCGAATCTGTATCCAAAACTTTAGAATATGCCTATAACGATTGGTGTATTGCACAAATGGCAGAAGAATTAGGTGTTGATGAGGTATTTAATAGATACATTGAAAGGGCTCAATATTATAAGAATATTTTTAATCCTTCATCGGGTTTTATGCAAGCTAAATTCAATGGTAGCTGGCAATATGGATTTAAACCAGAAGAAGTCAATTTTAATTTTACAGAAGCAAATTCTTGGCAATACAGTATGTTCGTTCCTCAGGATATAGATGGTCTTGTTAAGCTTCATGGTGGAAATGAATCATTTGAATTAAAATTGGATCAACTTTTTGAAACAAGTTCCACACTTTCAGGAAGACATCAGTCCGATATAACAGGCATGATCGGTCAGTATGCACATGGTAATGAACCAAGTCATCATATGGCTTATTTATATAATTATGTGGGTAAACCACATAAAACTCAGGCAAGAGTAGCTCAAATATTAAATGAGCAATATACATCTGAACCAGATGGTCTTTCTGGAAATGAAGATTGTGGTCAGATGTCATCTTGGTATGTGTTAAGTGCTCTTGGTTTTTATTCAGTAACTCCTGGTATTCCTTATTACGCAATAGGTTCACCAGTCTTTGATGAAGTAGATATTCAATTAGAGAATGGAAACCATTTGAAAATTGTAGTTAAAAGAGAAACTCAAGATGATATTTATATACAGGAATTATTTTTAAATGAAAGGATGATTGAAATTGCATTTCTTTCACATGAATTGATAATGAATGGTGGAGAATTACGTTTTGTAATGGGGCCTAAACCAAATAAGGAATTATGGAAAAAAATTCCAGCTATATCTTACATAGAAGATGATTACAGCATTACTTCTGTACCTTATTATACTTCAGTAAAACCATCTTTTGTCGATTCTCTTAAAGTTGAATTAAAGTCAGTAGATAATAGAGGTGATGTTTTTTATAAACAAAAACAGGATAGTATTTTTAAGCTTTATAAAACCCCATTTTACATACATCGATCTAGAGATTTTGAGGCATATGCTCAAATTGATAATAGAAAAAGTAAAATTGTAAAAGCGTCCTATTTTAAAATTGATGGAGGGAGGCAGCTTAATTTATTCCATCAGTATGATAATCAGTACAATGGAGGAGGAGATGATGCTTTGATCGATGGTTTAAAGGGGCCTAATAATTTCATGACTGGTTTCTGGCAGGGTTATCAGGGAGAAGATTTTTCTGCTGTTGTTGATCTTGGACAAGAAAAGAAAATTAATTATATCTCATTGGGTGTACTGCAGGATATTAAATCATGGATTTTTTATCCGAGAGAAATTAGTTTTTATGCATCTAATGACAATGTAACCTTTAATAAAATTGCTACTGTTAAAAATAATTTTTCTGATAAAAAGTATGGCTCATTTATACAAGATTTAGAATATACTTTAAAGGAGACTATTAGTTGTAAGTATATAAAAGTAGAAGCTATAAATTATGGTCCCTGTCCAGATTGGCATTTGGGAAAAGGAGGGAAGACCTGGTTGTTTTTAGATGAAATTACTATTAAGTAGTCTTATCTATTTTTTGGAATGTCAAACCAAAAGACATCTTTATAGATTACAATCTCATTTGCTATTATTTCTATTTCTGCACGTAGCTCATTATGATTTGTAATTGATTTTTTAAAAGCTAATATGGATTGATTGTTTCCTATTTTAAGTTGTTCGGATTCAGTCCATAAAAATTCTTTTCCTTTTAATAGTCTCAACTTAATAGTTCCATTAAACTCTTTCCCACTATTATTGATAATATGAGCTGTGATGTTATTATTGATAGTATCAATAACAGCGATAATAGGTTGAAATTCTTTTTTAACGACTTCATAACCTAATTTAGGGTTTCCATAATAATCAATTACACTCCATGAAGGTCCGGACCAACAGTCATTTAACTGCCAAAATAAACTTCCCATACAATGAGGTTGATTTTTTCTGTGTTGTTGAATAGCTATTTTTAATGCAAGGGCTTGTGTTTTTTGACTTTTAATCACGAAATCATCAAATGAGCTGTGATTTCCATACCATTTTTCAATATGTTCAGTGATCATACTATTACCTATGTAACTTTTTTGGCGGTTTTTCATGATGGGACCATTTAAGTCATGCTCATTTTGTGCAGCAAATTGATTGATTGTTTTAATTGAGGGATAGGATTGGAACCCGTATTCAACCATAAATCTTCCAATATTATTACTGAATTCAGTCAGCTCTTCTTTTCCATGCCAAACTCCCCAGTAATGCATGGTGCTATGGTTGAAGTTTTCAGCTTTCCCCCAATTGCTTAACGGAGAAGTTGTAGTGTAATTTCTATTATCAAGTCTTGAGACGATAGAAGGTATAGAATCATGGAATAAGTTTTTATATCCCTCCCATATTTTTATAGAATCAGTTTTGCTGTAATTGTATTGTTTTTGCCATCCCCAGTTTTTCCAAGCCACATCTATTTCATTATTCCCACACCATAAAGCAATGGATGTATGATGTCTGAGTCGTTTAATATTTTGTGCTACTTCTTTATAAATTGAATTTAAAAAGGAAGTATCATTTGTAGGGTATAGACTACCGGCAAACATCATATCCTGCCAAACAAGAATACCTTCTTGATCACATAGCTCATAGAAAATATCTTTTTCATAAATGCCGCCTCCCCACACTCTAAGCATGTTCATATTAGCATTTTTTGCTAAGCCTATCAGCTGCTTGTAATTATCATCAGTTACTTCAGTTAAAAAGCTGTTTTGAGGTATGTAATTGGCACCTTTCATAAAGACAGGGATGTCATTGAGTTTAAAATAAAAGGAAGTACCTATTTCGTCTGGTTCATTGACCAATTCAATAGTTCGGATCCCATACTTTATTTTTTTTCTATCTACAAGCTGTTCATTTATGAATAGCGCCACATCCATATCATATAGAAATGGTTTTCCTAGATCATGGGTCCACCATAATTGAGGCTGTTCAACTCTAAGATTATACTTATAAAGATTGATTCCTTTTTGTAAGTTGAATTGATGAATGGAATCATTAATGGTTAAATGAAATTTTTGAGTTTCTAAGATATGGGCTTCTAATTCAACTTCTAATGAAACAATGGCATTGTCTTTATTAATGGATATTGTTTGACAATTAATGTGGTTGATCTTTACATCATTCCATATTTCAATATAAACAGGTTTCCAGATTCCCATTGTAACAAACCTAGGACCCCAATCCCACCCGAAATGATAGGCGGCCTTTCTAGTAAAAGGACTTACCTTTAAAGAGACAGATTCACATCCAGAAGGGAGCTTATATGGGTAGTTTTTTACTTTTTCTTTATTATGTTTCAATGGTGAGTGAAATACTACCTTTAATTCGTTGTGACCCAATTTTAAATAAGATTTGACTTCTTTTTTATATTCGATAAACATATTTTCACTTTCTAGGATCAGCTCGTTGTTGAGATACACATCTGCATAGGTGTCCAATCCTTCAAAAACCAATTGTAGATGCTGATTGTCTAAATGTTTATCAGTCAATTGAAAATGAGTGGTGTATTCCCAGTCTTCTTCTTCAATCCATTGCAATAGCTTTTCATTATTTCCAATAAAAGGGTCTTTTATAATTTGGTTTGAAAGAAGATCTGTATGTACCACACCAGGAATTGTAGCAGAATAAATTTTGTTTTCCCCTGATTGATGAAATGACCATTGTTCATGGAGGAAAACTTTTTGATGTTCATTGATTTGAGCAACATAAATGGGTGCAATGAAATTCAGCATTAATATAATGGAAGTCTGATATGTTACTTTCATTATTGACTTATTAAGTGCATTATTTTTTCTATTTTATCATTGTTTATTGTATGATCACTCTTATTGTGAACACTGAAATGAGCCGCATGAACACCAGAGTTTTTTATTGTTAGAAGATTGGTGTGGTCTATTCCACTTCCTGCCATGATCTCAATTCTATTTTTGGACAAATTGACTAGTTCTTCAATTATTGAAATACCTTCAATAGCCTTATCTTTTTGTCCAGAAGTTAATAAAGTATTGAAACCAATTTCTATTAATTCTTCTAGTGACTTTAGAGGGTCAAGTAATTGGTCAAATGCTCTGTGGAAGGTGCTTTTAAGACCTAGAATTTTAGCATGGTTACATAATAATTTATTTGAAGGGATATCTATTTCCCCCTTTGCATTTAAAATACCAAATACAACTCCATGAGCATTTAGGTGAAAAGCAGCTGTAATTTCTTTTTTCATTTGAATGATCTCTTCTTTTGTGTAGCAAAAGGAACCAGCTTTTGGTCGGATCATGACATGTGATTCTCCATTAAAATTTGATAGACATAGCTTAATTAGTTCTTCTCCTGGAGATAATCCGTCTTTGGATAATTCACTACAAATCTCAACCCTATCTGCATCCCATTTTTCAGCTGCTTTGGCTCCATCAATAGATTCTATGCAAAATTCAATTTTCATTTAATTAAAATTTCATCAATAAAGATCCAGGAATCAGATCCAGCTGCTTCGTGCCAATCAGGTACTTTTAATATATTTTTTGCTTTAACCTTAATATACCTGACTTTATCATTGATGTTATTAATACTTAAGGTTTGTATCAATTTACCCCTTTTTTCTGGATTTTTGCCATTTAATGATTTTCCAATTTGGGTCCAATTAGTATTATCATCGGATTTCCATGCTTCAAAATATTCAGGAAAAAAGATCCAGGAGTTATTATACTGATAAAAGTTGGCACTAATCGATTCAATATTTATTTGTTTCTCAAGGTCGATTATAATCTCAAGGTCTGTTCCCCAAAACCCTTGCCAGTTACCATCCCTAAAATCCAATGAGCCTAGCTTACTATCTGTTAGTGCATATTCTTTATTAGCTGGATAATAATCACTGTAGGGATAGATATAATTTATTTTTTTTCCTATTGCAAAATGAGTTTCAAATACCTGTTCAGATGGATTGCCATATTCTTTATTTTTTTTATAAGCTTGGACTTTTAGATTTCCCGATCTATCTAGGATTATTGTATTTGAATTATTTTCAAAATCAATGTACTCAGTTTCATCATCCCAACAATATTTTAATTTTAAATCTATACTGCCAGGTTCTGCTATTGCTAAAGTTTGATCATTATCTATTTTTACTTTGATCTTGCTGGGTAATACTTCTAACCCATAATTTACATTTAATTGTTCTAGGATTGAGTATTGAGAGGAAACTCTAGTAAAGAAATGCTTTTCATTTCTTTTAGCTGGATAGGACCATAGTACTTCCGTCATGGCCAGTAGTCTAGGGAAAGCTTTAGCATCCAATTCGTTTTCATCATGGATATGTTCAGACCATAGGTTACATTCACCTCCAATGATCATTGACCTTTCATCTTGGTTTAATTCAGAAGGAATAGGATCAAATGAATAAACCTGTTTAAGATCTGTGGTTTTTATATCATAGTCAAAATAGGCATGTGAGGTAGGGGACATTATAACCCTATTTCCATGCTTGGCTGCTTCAATACCTCCCTCCATTCCTCTCCAGGATTGTACAATTACTCCATCAGCTAATCCTCCTTCAAGAATTTCATCCCATCCTATTAATACTTTGTCTTTTTCAACTAAAAAGTCAGCAATTCTTTTTATGAAATAACTTTGCAATTCATGTTCATCTTTTAATCCATTTTGTTGAATTCTGTGTTGGCATTTATTGCAGTTTTCCCAACGAAATTTAGGAGCTTCATCTCCTCCAATGTGGATGTATTTAGAGGGGAATAATTCGATAACTTCAGATAATACATTTTCTAAAAACAAAAAGACACTATCGTTACCTGCGCAATAGATCTCCTTAAATACTCCCCAGTCATTGGCTACTTCTATATCATTACCTTTACAAGATAATTCTGGATAAGAAGCTAGTGCAGCCTGTGCATGTCCTGGGAGCTCTATTTCTGGAATAATATTGATATGTCTTTCTTCTGCATATTTTATAATTTCTTTGATGTCATTTTTAGTGTAAAATCCACCATAGATCCCATTGCTGTCTTTTCTATATGCCCCAATTTGAGTTAGCTTAGGATATTGTTCTATTTCAATTCTCCAACCCTGATCTTCAGTTAGGTGCCAATGCAATGTGTTCATTTTATAGAGTGCTAGAAGGTTAATGTATTTTTTAACAGTGCTAACATCAAAAAAATGCCTGCAGCAATCCATTAACATTCCTCTATGAGAGAAAGTTCCCCAGTCTTTTAATTCTAAACATGGAAGGATTAATTTGTCACCTAATTTTAAATTATTCAATCTAATAAGCTGAATAATTGTTTGTATACTATAAAAAGCACCTTTGGATTGAGGAGCAGAAATAACAACCTTATCCGAATCGATGTTTAATTCGTAATATCCTTCTTTGTTTAGAGGTCTTTCAGTATTTTGAATGACTAGTTGACCTTTTTTAATTGCTCTTGAATCAAGAATAGCTAATTTGAGGTGAATATTGAATTCAGCTAACAAATAATTCTTTAAATAATGGGCTTCATTTTTAAAAATAGAGTCATAGACTAATGTTTGACTGGAAGAAAGCTCGAATAATGAATTATTCTTAATTATTTCTTGAGGGTAAGGTATAATGTCATAGTTGGATGGATGCTCTAATTCATGTTTTAAATTATATTGAACACAAGAATTGAACAATAAAAACGTAACTAAAATAAAGTTACCATTCCATTTCATAGCTCGATGCAACCATGATTTCATTTTCTTCATTTCTAAGAGCATAGTTAAATCCTTTATAAATGGAGTGAGCGCCTTCCTCACCATTTTTGTTGAGTGCAATAAAACCAACTTGTAATCCATTGATATCTTTATGTGCTTTTTTAATTCTATTTATAACGATCTCACAGGCTTCTTGAGGAGTAGCTCCATTTCTCATTAGCTCAACTATAGCATGTGTTCCACATGTTCTAATAACAGCTTCTCCAACTCCCGTAGCGCATGCGGCCCCAACTTCATTATCAACATATAGACCAGCGCCAATTATAGGAGAATCACCTACTCTTCCATGTATTTTGTAAGCCAATCCACTAGTAGTACATGCTCCTGATAAATTACCATTATGATCAATTGCTAACATGCCTATCGTGTCATGATTTTCTATGTTAACTTCAGGTTTTTGAGACTTATTCTCTTCTTTCCATTTCAACCAAGATTCTTTAGCTCCATCAGTAAGTAATTCTGTATGTTTAAATCCTTTTTCTCTTGCAAAATCATAAGCGCCTTTTCCAGAAAGCATAATGTGTGGTGTTTCTTCCATTACTTTTCTAGCTACAGAAATAGGGTTTTCAATATTCTGAAGAAAGGAAACAGCTCCACAATTGTAAAGATGATCCATTATACATGCATCAAGTGTTACGATACCATTTTGGTCGGGTAGACCTCCTAAACCTACACTTCTGTTTTTAGGGTCTGATTCTGTTACCCTAACTCCTTTTTCAACTGCATCTAATGCATTTCCGTTGTTCTTTAAAACATTCCAAGCTGCTTTATTGGCATCTAAACCATGATTCCAGGTAGATACAACTTTGGGATTACCTGTTATAATGGGTTTGTTTATCCCCTTTAAAATAGGCTGTAATTGCCCTTTAGAATTACCAATCATTGCTCCAGCTGTTCCTAGTGCACCCAATTTCATAAAATTTCTTCTTTTCATAAATATTATTTTATATAGTGAATCCCATTATACATACATCATCAATTTGTTCAAGGTCGTCTTTCCATAAATTAAATGCATCTTCTATTCTGTTTTTCTGATGCCTCATAGATTTGTTAGTATTTGAAAGCAAAATTTCTTTTAACCCTTTAAGCTTAAGTTTTTTCTTATTAGGGCCTCCAAATTGATCTTGAAAACCATCTGTAAATAAATAAAAAATGTCTGATTCTAATATGTCAATTTCTTGTCTATTAAATGGTGAATCAGCATTTGCTTCTCCAATAGATTTTCTGTCTCCTTTAAGCTCTATCATTTGGTCATTTCTAATAATGATCAATGGGTTATATGCACCTGAAAAGTATAATATGTTTTGTTTGCAATTTATACAACATAATGAGATGTCCATGCCGTCACTTACAGGTTCATCACCTTGTTTAAATGCTTCAATAACTAATTCTCTAGTTTTATTTAAAATAAGATCAGGTTCAATTAGTTGAAATTCTCTTGTAGAACGATTTAGAGCATTGTGGCATACTACACTAACCATTGCTCCAGGAACTCCATGTCCTGTGCAATCTGCAATTGCAATCAATAAATAATCTCCAATTTTTTCAGTCCAGTAAAAATCTCCCGCTACAATGTCTTTTGGTAAATAAAGTATAAAGTGATCTTTAAAGTGTTTGTCAAGCTTTCTCTTTTTAGGTAAAATAGCTCTTTGAATATTTCCAGCATATTTAATAGATGAAGTTATTTCTTCATTTTTAAGTTTAAGATTCGCCTTTTGTTTATTTATTTTATTATTTGATTGTGTAAGAAGCTTGTTTTTTGAAATTATAATATTCTCAAACTCTTTATTGATTTTTTTAAAATGCCAAATAATTAAGAAGCAAAAAATAAGTACTACTAACCTTCCAATTTGTCTATAGAATTTACTTTCTGATTCATTGAGGTTAATATGTCCTTCAAAATTATTAATATACCAAGACAAGAAGAAAAACATTGAAATAGTTAAGATGCAAAAACCTAATATTAATAGCTTTTTTCTAAATAAAATAGGAGGTAAAAGTATGGCAGGAATAAGCAATAAGATGCTGTCAGTGTGGTCACCAGAAATCATGGTATTGGCGCCTATATTTACTATAAGTCCAAAGAATGTAGTAAACTTAGCAACAAGGTAAAATTGTTTGTTGATCAATAATAAAATGATGACGGCAGTGAGAAAAGAAAGCCCGTCAATATATAAAATAGCATGAATTCCTTTTGAATAGTCAATCAGAAAGAAAACAACAGAGCTGATTAAAACAAAAACTGTTAATCTGTTGAGAAAATTAAGTCGTTTTTTTTCTGCTTCTTCTAGATTAGAAGTAATCCCATTATCTGCTATTAATGTCCAAATATTTTTCAATTTGATTTCATTTTTTCATTTTTTAAATAGTGAAACCCATGATGCATACATCATCTATTTGCTCAAGTTCATCTTTCCATAAATTAAATGCATCTTCAATCCTGTTTTTTTGATGCCTCATTGATTTGTCATTGTTTGAAATTAAGATTTCTTTTAAACCTTTTAGTTTCAGTTTTTTTCCGTTTTTTCCTCCAAATTGATCTTGAAAACCATCACTAAAAATATAAATTGAATCATTTTTTTCTAATTCAATTTGATGATTAGTAAACCCTTTGCTGTTGGCATATTTCCCGATAGGTTGTCTATCTCCTTTAATTTCAATTATTTCTTTATTTCTTATAATGATCAAAGGATTATTAGCTCCTGCAAATTGTAAGATATTGTTGTTCATGTCTAATGAACATAATGCAATATCCATCCCATCTTTTACATTTTCATCTCCTTGATCGAATGTTTCAATAACAAGCTCTCTTGTTTTGGATAATATTTCTGAAGGTGTTTTTAAATTAAATTCTCTAATAGATCTATTAAGCGCATTATGGCATACAACACTAACCATAGCACCTGGAACTCCATGACCTGTACAATCTGCAACTGCAAAATGTAATAGATTATTAGCTTCTTCCATCCAGTAAAAGTCTCCTGCAACAATGTCTTTCGGAAGAAATAGAATAAAGTTGTTTTTTAAATACTCATTGATTTTATTTTCTGGGGGTAAAATGGCATTCTGTATTCTACTAGCATAATTGATTGAATCAGTAATTTCTTTATTCTTAATTTCTAGTTTTAATTTTTGTTGATTGACCTTGTCGTTTGAATGTATAAGGTTTTTGTTCTTATCGATAATGATGTTTTCATATTCATCATTTAAATTTCTAAAATACCAGATCATGAGAAAGGAGACAATGATGACTCCTAACGTTCCAGAAAATTGATAAATTACTCTTATATCAGCAGTTAATTTTATAGTTGGATCTATTGATTGTGTTATCCAGAATAAAGTAGAGAAGAGGCATATGATTAAGATTGATAAGAAGAGGATGGTTTTTTTATTTTGAAAAATAACAGTAGGGAATAAAACACTAGGAATTAAATAAATAATGGTGCCTGTGTTTTTACCAGTTAATATTGTTAATAAAGAAATATAAGCTATAATAAAAATAATAGAGAACCATTTTGAGATGGTGTATTTCCTTTTATGAATAAGGAATAGAATAATAATTACGGTAAAAATGGTTAATAAAGTTATAGCCACACCTTCATAAACCATATGAATTAAATCCACACATAAAAAAGACAACGATAGAATAAAGATTACAAAAAGTATTCTATTTAGAAACCTTATTCTTTTCTTTTCATTGTCTTCCATTTCTAATGGAATTCCATTTTCTGATATTTTATTCCAGATATTATTCAATCTAATTCATCTAATAAGTCGTGAATGGTTAAATGATTTATAAATATAACTTAAGTTATTTAACAATTAGAGATTTGCACGTTGGTATTGTTTTATGTTTTTGGCACTATTAAAAAAATAAAAATTGTTTTTTTATATTTGCAAAGATTTAGTAGTGAATATCCTAAAGATAGACCATCAGTGTCTATCGAAACCACGCTAGCTTTATTATACTTTATTAATTAAATTTGAGAATTGCTTATTCAATAATTATTATTGATTAGCATTAACATTAAAATTACATTATGGAAACATTGTTAAAGCAATCTAGTGTCAAGAATTATATAGATGGAAAATTTATTGAAAATCAAGGGAACGCTTCTATGAATGTCGAGAGCCCTTTGGACGGTTCTACTATTGCAACCCTTCCTCTTTCAACTTATGATGATCTAGATATGGCTGTAAAATCAGCTCAAAACGCATTTGAAGGATGGTCTTCAATGACATTTAAGGAAAGAGCACAAATATTTTTCAGGTATAGAGCTTTATTAGAAAAGAACTTGGATGAATTATCAAAACTATGTCAGCTGGAAAATGGTAAAACTTATGAAGAGTCAAAGGCAGAAGTTGAAAAAAGTATGGAGTTATGTGAGTTTGCTGTTTCATTGCCTCAAATTGTCGCAAATGAAGTACAGGAAGTAAGTAAAGGTGTTGAATGCAGAATTGAAAGAAAACCATTAGGTGTTGTTGCGTCAATAGCACCTTTTAATTTTCCTAACATGGTTCCTCATTGGACAATGCCAAATGCTTTAATGTTGGGCAATACAATGATCATGAAACCATCTGAGGTTGTTCCTTTAAGCGTAGTAAGAATAGCTGAATTATTAAAAGAAGCAGGTTTGCCTGACGGTGTTTTTAATATTGTAAATGGAGGGAAAGAGATTGTTGAAGCTATATGTGATCATCCTGGAATAGAAGCTGTTTCGTTTGTAGGTTCAACAGCAGTTGCTAAAATTGTCTATAAAAGAGCCACTTCATCATTAAAAAGGTGTGTTGCATTAGGTGGAGCAAAGAATCATTTGATCGTACTACCTGATGCTGATGTTGAGATGACGGCTACCAATGTCGTTGCATCCATGTCTGGATGTGCAGGTCAAAGGTGTATGGCTGCATCTGTAATGGTTGGAGTGGATCAAGTACAACATATAATTGATCGAATGGTTGAATTTTCTAGGTCTGTTATTCCTGGTGAAAATTTAGGGTCAGTGATAAGTAAAGCAGCTAAAGAGAGAATAGAAGGTTACATTACTCAAGCAGAAAAAGATGGGGCTACTATTTTAATTGATGGAAGAGGTTCTGAGGTTAAAGGTAAAGAAGGAGGTTATTATGTTGGACCAACCATTATTGACCATGTAACTCCAGATATGAGTGTAGCAAAAGAAGAAATATTTGGACCAGTAATTTCAATAATAAGAGCAAAAGACATTGATGAAGCCATTACTATCGAAAACAGCTCCAATTATGGTAATGCTGCTGCGGTTTTCACTCAAAGTGGAAAATTAGCTAAAGAGATCATGGAAAGAGCTAGTGCTGGAATGATAGGAGTTAATATTGGTGTGCCTGTGCCAAGGGAACCATTTTCATTTGGAGGATGGAATGAATCAAAATTTGGAGTGGGTGATATTACTGGAAGAAGTTCAATTGAATTTTGGACTCAGAATAAGAAGACAACTATTAAATGGAATCCAGGGGCAAAAACCAACTGGATGAGCTAAATTTTCAAGAAACAGATTTCTATGAAAAGTCAAAGCGTTCAAAATTGTTTAGATTATACTTTGTTTTCCTGGGCAAAGCAGGGAGGCTTAGATCCTATTGATGCAGTACGCGCAAAAGGTGTATACTTTTATGATAGAGATGGGAAAAAATACATAGATTTTTCTTCTCAGTTGATGAATGTTAATATTGGTCATGGTGATCAACGTATTGCTGCTGCTGTTTCTAAACAGATGAATGAATTTTCATTTGTTTATCCTGGTATGTCTACTGACCCTAGGGCAGAATTAGGAAAAAAACTAGCAGAAATAACTCCTAGTAATTTGCAAAAAACATTTTTCACTTTAGGTGGTGCTGAGGCAATTGAAAATGCCATTAAGATTGCAAGAATGTATACAGGTCGTCATAAGGTGATTACTCATTATCGTTCCTATCATGGAGCTACTTATGGAGCTATTTCAGCGGGTGGTGATCCAAGAAAATTTCCAGTTGACTCACAGGCTGTACCTAATATAGTCCATGTAGAAAACCCTTATTCATACAGGTGCCCTTGGGGAACTGAGAATGTTGAGGATTGTGGTCAAATGGCTCTCCAAAATTTAGAAAGGGTTATTAAGTATGAAAACCCTAATAGTATTGCTGCTATTTTATTGGAAGGTGAATCAGGTTCTTCGGGTTGCATTAAATACCCTCCGTTTTATTTAAAGAAAATAAGAAATATCTGCGATCAATATGGTATTCTCTTGATCGATGATGAGGTAATGAGTGGTTTTGGAAGAACTGGTAAAATGTTTGCCATAGAGCACCATGATATTTCACCAGATATAATGTGTTGTGCAAAAGGGCTTACTTCTGGGTATTTACCTTTGGGTGCAACAATAGTATCTAAAAAAATAGCTGAACATTTTGATGATAATCCACTAGTTATTGGTCTAACTTATTCTGCACACGCTGTTTCTTGTGCAGCTGCTGTTGCAAATATTAAAGTGTTAGAAGAGGAGGGTATGGTTGAGAATGCTGCAGTAATGGGTAGATATATTGAGCAAAAAGTAGAAAGCTTAAAATCTAAGCATCCATCTATTGGAGATTTTAGAAATACTGGATTGTTGGGATGTATAGAATTAGTGAAGAATCGAAATACTAAAGAACCCGTAACACCATGGAATGCAAAGCCTGATGAAATGGAGGCTACAAATAGAATGTCTGCTAGATTAAGAGAATTAGGGATGTTTACTTTCGTTCGTTGGAATTGGATCTTTATTGCTCCACCGCTTTGTATAACTAAATCAGAAATAGATGAAGGAATGGAGATCATTTCAGAAGTTATTTCAATTGCTGATGAATATTGTAATTAAAAATGAAAGAAGAAATAATTGAACTTAAAGAAGATGTTACTTCATCACCTTTGTATAGTGAGGATCTGGCTCCTGTTCCAAAAGATAAACGCACTTGGTCAGTATGGAGTTTGGCTGCTTTATGGGTAGGGATGGCTGTATGTATACCTACTTATCTTCTTGCTTCTTATATGATTACAACAGGATTGACTTGGTGGGAAGCACTTATTATTATTGGTTTAGCAAATCTTATTATCACTGTACCTATGGTACTGAATGGTCATGCAGGTGTTAAATATGGAGTTCCATTTCCTGTTATAGGTCGTTCCTCATTTGGAGTTAAAGGAATTCATGTTCCTTCTGTAATTCGTGGAATTGTTGCCTGTGGATGGTTTGGTGTAAATACATGGCTAGGCGGATTAGCTATTTACTCAATCTTTATGGTAATTACAGGTAATGATCCTGAAATTGGTCTTTCTTGGGGGCAATTTATATGCTTTGGGATTTTCTGGTTATTGAATATGTTTTTTATATGGAGAGGAACAGATAGTATAAAATGGCTTGAGGAATATTCTGCTCCAATTCTCATAGTAATGGGTCTACTATTAATAGGTTGGGGAATGAATAAAGCAGGTGGTTTTGGTATTGTATTAGATCAAAGTGCCCAATTGGAAAAGCCTGCTGCTGTATTGTACCAGCATAATGATTCAACCTTTATATCTATAAATCCAATCACTGATAAAAATGGAGTTCCTAAAGCAGAAAGCTATCGCTTAATTAACAAAAAAGATACATTAAGCTGGGAAAATTTAAAAACCACACCAATTTATATTCAAGATTTTAAAGAGGATGATAAATTTGAAGTTCAGCTTAAAAAAGAGAAATTAGAATCATCTGTAGTTGAAGTTGTTGTAATGCAAGAAGGTGACAATGGAAGCAAGATCTGGTCTTATTTAATATGGTTGACAGCCATGGTAGGGTTTTGGGCTACAATGTCTTTAAGTATAGCTGATATTACCAGGTATTCATCTTCACAATCGGATCAGGTTAAAGGTCAGTTTATAGGGTTACCTGGGACAATGATGCTTTATTCTTTTGTAGGTATTTTTGTTACATGTGCTGCTGTTATCAACTTCGATGATGTGTTAATAGCCAATGATGCACCATGGGATCCAATTTCATTGTTGGCTAAATTTGATAATCCATGGGTAGTAGTTATTTCACAGTTATTTATGATCATAGCTACTTTGAGTACTAATATTGCTGCTAATGTAATTGCTCCAGCTAATGCATTCTCAAATTTACTTCCAAAACAGATTAGTTTTAGAATGGGAGGTACTATAACTGGAATAGTTGGTATTATTATATGTCCTTGGTTATTACTTAATGAAATACAAAGTTTATTGATTGATGTAAGTGCTGTACTAGGTCCAGTGTTAGCAATTTTAGTATGTGATTATTTCATCATTAGAAAAAAAGAAATTCAATTGGCTGAACTTTATAAAGAAAATGGCATTTATTCATTTGGTGGTTCAGGATTTAATAAAGTTGCTATTATTACTTTACTTATTGGAGCATTTATTGCCATAGGTGGTAAATGGATTCCTCTAATGGCTCCATTGTATTCTATTTCTTGGTTTAGTGGTTTTATTGTATCTTTTGCCATGTATTATTTTTTAATGAAAAACAAAGTTTAAAATGTCAGTTTTAATAAGAAATGGTAGAATTGTCACAGCAGAGTCAGATTATATAGCTGATTTATTTATTGAAGGAGAAAAGATATCTGCTATTGGTAGAGATTTAAATTTCAATGCTGATAAAGAAATTGATGCTACTGGTAAATTGGTTTTTCCCGGAGGAATTGATCCACATGTACATTTAGAGATGCCATTTATGGGGACCTTTTCTAGCGATGATTATGAGACAGGTACAAGAGCTGCGTTGTTTGGTGGAACTACTTCAGTGATAGAATTTATACTTCAAACACAAGGTGATACTTTACGTAATGCTCTAAAAACATGGCAGGAAAAATCCATACCTAAAGCGGTTGGAGATTTTGGTTATCATATGGCAGTTACTGATTTTAATGATGAGGTAGCTAAAGAAGTTGTAGAGATGATTGAAGAAGAAGGTATTACATCTTTTAAAACTTTCATGGCTTATAAGGGTGCATTAATGATAGATGATGGACAGATGGTTCAATTGATGAAAGTCGTTAAAAAACATGGAGGTCTTGTAACAGTACACGCTACTAATGGAGACATGATCGATTCTTTGATCGCTAAGAATTTAGCTGCTGGTAATACTAAACCTTTATACCATTATTTATCACAACCAGAAGTGACTGAGGCTGAAGCTTCAGGAAGATTTTGTGATATGTTAAACTATACTGGTTGTACTGGATATATCGTACATATGACTTGTGAAGGAGCTTTGAATGCTGTTAGAAAAAGAACCATGAGGAATCAAAAGGTTTTTGTTGAAACATGCTCACAATACCTTATGATCGATGCATCGTTATATGAAAAAGAGGATGGTGCAAAATGGGTGATGAGTCCACCATTAAGAGAAAAGAAAGATCAGGAAGCTTTATGGAGTGGAATTAATCAGGGCATGGTGCAGGTAGTAGGAACAGATCATTGTCCATTTAATATGGATCAAAAGGCAATGGGAAAAGATAATTTTGCAAAGATTCCTAATGGTCATCCAGCTATTGAGCATAGAATGGAATTTATGTATTCTGAAGGAGTAAGGAAAGGAAAAATATCCTTAAATAAATTTGTTGAGGTTTGCTCTACTAATGCTGCAAAGATATTTGGTATGTATCCAAAAAAAGGAACCATAGCTGTTGGAGCAGATGCAGATGTTGTAGTTTTCGATCCAGACAAAAAACATGTAATCTCAGTAGATAATCATCATATGAATTGTGATTATTCTGCTTATGAAGGATGGGAAGTAACTGGGAAAACAGAAACTGTACTGTTAAGGGGTAAAATAGCAATTGAAAATAATGAATGTCATTTAAAACCGGGTGATGGGAAATTTATATCCAGGGGGAAATCATCCTTGGTAATTTAATAATTTAAAAATTAAGATATGCCTAGAAAAGTAAAATCAGGATTAATACAATTGAGTCTTCCTATGACGGAAGGAGAAGGAACTATTCAGGAAATATGTGAAGCGATGTATCAAAAGCATATTCCATATATAGAAGATGCCGGAAAACAAGGTGTTCAGATCTTATGCTTACAGGAAATTTTTAATACTCCTTATTTTTGTCCAGGACAAGATCGAGCTTGGTATGCTTCAGCAGAAGCTGTTCCTGGTCCAACTACTGAGCGATTGCAGGAGATAGCTAAGAAGTATAACATGGTTATTGTTGCACCGTTATATGAAAAAGAGCAAGCAGGTGTTTTGTATAATACAGCAGCTGTTATTGATGCGGATGGTGAATATTTAGGAAAATACAGAAAGAATCATATTCCACATACTACTGGTTTTTGGGAAAAATTCTTTTTTAAGCCAGGTAATATGGGTTATCCAGTTTTTCAGACAAAGTATGCAAAAGTTGGAGTTTATATATGTTATGATAGACACTTTCCGGATGGAGCAAGAGCTTTGGGTTTAAATGGAGCTGAGATCGTTTATAATCCGTCAGCAACAGTTGCTGGTTTAAGCGAATATTTATGGAAGTTAGAGCAACCTGCTCATGCTGCAGCGAATGGTTATTTTATGGGTTGTATTAATAGAGTGGGAGAGGAAAAACCATGGAATTTAGGTAAATTCTATGGGCAGTCTTATTTTGTAGATCCTAGAGGACAGATCTTTGCTGAAGCATCGAGAGATAATGATGAATTATTAGTAGCGGAATTTGACCTAGATTTGATAGAAGAAGTTCGTTCAACTTGGCAATTCTTTAGAGATAGAAGACCAGAGACATATGGAGATTTAACAAAACTATAACCATTTTTAAATATTGATTTAGATAATTATGGCTGAATATAAAAGACCTCAGAACGAAGAAGAATTCAAGGAGAATTTTAAACAGAAAAAACCTCTTATGAATGACACTCAGGCCTATTACGAAAGTGCTAGATGTCTGTTTTGTTATGATGCTCCTTGTGTAAATGCTTGTCCAACAAGTATTGATATACCATTATTCATCAAACAAATTCATTCAGGTAATGTAGAAGGTGCTGCTAGTACTATTTATGATTCTAACTGGATAGGAAATGCATGTGGAGCGGTCTGTCCTACAGGAGTGTTGTGTGAAGGGGCTTGTGTATATAATCATCAGGAAGTTCCTCCATTGCAAATAGGTAGGCTGCAAAACTACGCTACTAGATCAGTGATTGATTCATCTAAACATTTATATAGTCCAGGTGATGATAATGGAAAAAAGGTGGCAGTAATCGGGGCAGGTCCTGCTGGAATAGCGTGTGCTTGTGAGTTGAGAATGCTAGGTTATACAGTAGATATCTATGAGGCGAAAGATAAACCTACTGGATTATTACTATATGGCAATGCTCCTTATAAAATCACTAATGAAGAAGTTTTTCAGGAGACCTCTTACCTTCAGGATCAGTTAGGGTATAATGTAAAATATAATACTCCTATTAACTCTAAAGAACAATTGGCTGAGCTTGAAAATAATTATGATGCTATTTTTCTTGGTGTTGGATTGGGCGTTACTGCATATAGAAATATTCCAGGTGAAGATTTAGAAGGAGTAATTGGAGCTGTTGAGTTTATAGAAGACCTTAAAATTAACCATGCACAAACTAAAGTAGGTGAAAAAGTAGTAGTACTCGGTGGTGGTAATACTGCTATGGATGCAGCATCAGAATCTGCACGAATGGGAGCTTCAAACGTAACTTTGGCATATAGAGGATCTAAGGATAAAATGGGAGCTTATTCATTTGAATATGATCTTATTATTGGTGCTGGTGTAAAAAGTGTTTTTGATGCTTCACCAGTTGAAATTTTAGGTAATGATACTGTTGAAGGAGTTAGATTTAAAAACTCTAAGGGTGAAGATTTTATAGTAAAAGCAGACATGGTCATAAAGGCAACTGGACAAGCGAAACAAGGTTCGTTTTATGAAATGATAGAAGGTCTGGAAGTTGATTCAGCTACTAAAGTCAAAGTAAACCCTGAGAATTATCAGACTTCAAATGATAAATATTTTGCTGGTGGAGATGCTGTTAATGGTGGTGCTGAAGTGGTGAATGGTGCTTTTGATGGTAAGCAGGCAGCTCAAGGAATACATCAATGGTTAAATAAATAAATTAGAAAAGACATGGCAGATTTATCAATCAATTTTGCAGGGATTAAATCACCAAATCCATTTTGGGTAGCTTCAGCTCCTCCAGCTAATACAGGCTATCAGGTGATGAAAGCTTATGATGCAGGATGGGGTGGTGCAGTATGGAAAACATTAGGCATGCCTACCATTAATGTTTCAAGTAGATATGGTTCTACTAATTATAGGGATACTCGTATGGCTGGGTTCAGTAATATTGAATTAATCAGCGATAGACCCTTAGAAGATAATCTTCGTGAAATGCGGGAAGTAACTAAAAGATTTCCTGACCATGCAACTATCGCATCTTTGATGGTGGATACACGTGAAGAGTGGATTGATATCATTAAACAAGTTGAAGATGCAGGCGCTAAGGGTATAGAACTCAATTTTGGATGCCCACATGGAATGTGTGAAAGAGGTATGGGTTCAGCAGTTGGTCAAGATCCAGTGGCTCTTAAAACTATTGTTGAATGGGTGATGGATGCTGCCAATATTCCAGTGATTACTAAATTATCTCCTAATATTTCACACATTACAGATCCTGGTTTGGCGGCAGTTCAGGCAAAAACAGATGCTATTTCTTTAATTAATACTGTTAAAAGTATAGTGGGTATAGACTTGGATACTTATGCACCATACCCTGTTGTTGATGGAAAAGGATCTAATGGAGGTTATTGTGGTCCAGCCGTAAAACCGATTGCTTTACATATGCTTAAAGATTTAAAGCAACATCCTCAAATAAAAGATATTCCTATTAGTGGAATAGGAGGTATTGAGAATTGGAGAGATGTGGTGGAATATATTCTTTTAGGTGCTACTTCCGTACAGGTTTGTACAGCAATTATGCATTATGGATTTGGAATTGTAAGAGAAATGGAGGCTGGCTTAATTAACTTCATGAATGAAAAAGGGTATCAAACTATTTATGATTTTGAAGGAAAGGCATTGCCTAACATTACTGAATGGAAAGACCTTAATCTTAAATATGATGTAAAGGCTAAGATTAATGAAGAAAAATGTATAGGATGTGACCTTTGTTACATTGCTTGTGACGATGGAGCCCATCAAGCTATAGCTTTACCTACTGATGGCACTAGAATTCCTTCGATAATTGAAGAAAATTGTGTAGGATGTAATCTTTGTTCACTAGTATGCCCTGTAGAAAATTGTATTACTATGGAACGCCATGATGATGGATCAAAGCATCAAACTTGGGATGAGTTAACTAATTCTGATCAGATTCCAAATACCTGGAATGATGATAGAGCTGGTGGAAAAGGACATTATGTGCCTGAACCTTTAGAAGCATTAAAATCTATAAGAAAAGATAAGTCTGGAAAACGAGCAAAGTAAACTATGGATAAATTCATGAAAATGGCCATTGAGGAAGCCAATATTGGTTTATCTGAAGGGGGTATTCCTATTGGTTCCGTGTTAGTTCAGGATGGTGTTTGTATTGCAAGAGGACATAATAAAAGAGTTCAGGAAAAAAATCCAATTTTACATGGTGAGATGGATTGTTTGAATAATGCCGGCAGAATTGGGAATTACAAAAATACAGTTATCTATTCTACCCTAATGCCTTGCTATATGTGTGCAGGAACTATTGTTCAATTTAAAATTCCAAAAGTAATAGTGGGTGAATCTAGGACCTTTTCAGGTGCTAAAGAATTCATGGAGGAGCATGGTGTTGAGGTGGTAGATCTTGATAATGAAATATGTGTTCAGCTGATGAAAGATTTTATCAGTAAGAATCCTGAATTATGGAATGAAGATATAGGGGAATAATTAAAAATTATAGTCTTCGTATTTAGTTGAAAATTCTTCATCGGGTATTTCTTTACCAAATTTCAAATTAAAATAACCATATTTTTCATATACTCCTTTTTCATCATGTATTTCTTGGACAACTGGAAGATATGATTTAGAATCAAGATAAATAATAGCTTTTTTTGCATATGCATTTGTTATTATAACTTCTTGTTCATTATTAAGTTCTTTTTTTGGGTCAATATTTGGATTTAGCTTTTTAAGTTTAGCAATATTTAATAATTTATTTTCTGCAATTGTTTTTAATGTTTCTCCTTTCTTAGCAGCGTATCTTATGATTTTATAATCTGGAAAATTCAAAATAATTTTATGGCAATTCATGTTTTTCCATACTACTTTGCCAAGGTATTTTGTGAAATTGAAAAACTCTTCTTTATAATTTTTTTTATATAATAAGATCATCTTATTAATTACTGAGAAGCCCAATAATTTTAATGTGTGATGAACTCCTGCAAGTAGTAATTTATTCTCTGGATGTAATGATAAAGTTAGATAGGGAAAAGCATTTGGATTCACCCATGCTTTGTCGTTGTTTTTACCTTCTAAATATAAAATTTCTGAACCTTTATTAGGAAAGTGGTTTTTAAGGTAAACTCTAAAGGGTTCCATTGTTAATTTCCCATCAAAACTTCCTTTTATGTATTCCGATCCATCTCTTTCAGATCTTAATAATGTGAACCTAAGATCTTGATATTTTAGAATAGACTGATGCATTTTATTTAACAATGCTCTTGTTGTCTCTGTATTCTGTGCATAATACAAAGGGAAGTATAGAATACTAAATATTACTATTAATCTCTTCATGAGTTAGATGATCTTTATAAAATGTTTGTTGTCAAACCTTACCTGATTACCGTATACTCCATTTTCTGCTCTCTTTCCTGCACTTATAACCATGGTGATTTGAGCTTTTCTGGGTAAGTTAAGTAATTTTTTAATTTTATATGAATCCATACCTTCCATAGGACATGAGTCATACCCATATGCTCTTAATGATAACATTAAATTTTCACAGGCTAATGCTGTAGATTTATGTGCCCATATTTTCATGTCATTGATAGACCCCGGTTCCCTTGGTGTTGGGTGTTTTAATCCTCTAAAGAATACGATTATTCTTTTAAGAACTCCAAAAATCCCAAGTGGTCCTTGATTGTAGGCCAATGGTGCGATTTTCTTGTAATAGGTAATGGCTGACTTTGGTACCTGATCACCTTTTTCCTTAAAAAGTTTCAGCATTCTTTGTTGATTGATCTTCCAATTATCATATCTGGCTACACAAACTACTAGCTCTTGTGCTGTAGTTGCAGCTGGTTGATTTAAACAAAAGTTAATTAATTTTTCTTTTTTCTTTTTATCTCTTACCCAATAGAATTCCCATGGCTGCAGGTTAGATGAATTAGGCGCTAGTAATGCTAATTCAAGACATTCCATCATGTCTTTTTCTTGAACTGGCTCATCTGTGTAAACTCTTACACTTCTTCTACTTTTAACGGTTTTTATAAATTCAGCTTTGTCAATTATTGGTGCATTTTCTATATGCTCATTTTTAGCATTGAATAATTTATTTAGAATAGAATTTTCGTTACTCATCTTTGAAAGTATTATTTCTGAAAATTAGATAAAACTTATTAATTATTAGAATGACAATTTTATTTTTTACTACTTAATTTGTTTACGTAGTAGTTTGTTACCTTTAAACTATTAATAGAATATGTTATTACATTTAACTTTAAATAATTTATAAATGGATATTACTATCATTATATTACTGTCAATTCTTTTACTAGCTGTTGTTTTTTTGTTAACCAAGAAAAAAGAAGATACTGATGGTAAATCTCAAGAATTATTAGTTCAGCTGAATGCTGAGCTTAGAAATGAAATTCAGAATATTAGGAAAGAGGTAAGTGATAATTCTGAGAAAGGCAGGAAGGAAATTGATAGTAAACTAAAGGATATCAATAAAGAGATCAACGAGTTTCATAAATCTTCTAAAACTGATATGCAGCAACAATTTGCAGACTCTAAGAAAGTCATCAAGGAGGTTACAATGGAGCTTGAAAAGATTAAAGGAACTAATGAACAGGTGTTGTCTTTTGCTAATCAGATGAAAACATTAGAAAAGATACTTGGGAATCAAAAGCAAAGGGGTATTCTTGGAGAGATCCAATTGGAAAATTTATTGGCCAATGTATTGCCTCCCGAACTTTTTCAGATGCAGTATTCTTTTACTTCTGGTGAAGCTGTAGATGCTATTGTTAGAGTAGGAGATTATATCATTCCTATTGACGCTAAATTCTCTTTAGATAATTACAATAAGATGATCGAAAGCAGCGATCAGAATGAAATTGCTGGATTAGAGAAAAAATTCAAGGAGGACATAAAGAACAGGATCGATGAGACCTCTAAATATATTAGACCCTCAGAAAGCACAACGGATTATGCCTATATGTTTATTCCGGCTGATGGTTTGTACCAGGATCTGTTAAATAGCAGAGTTGGTTCATTAAAGATTAACTCTAAGGACCTGGTATCTTATGCTTATTCTAAAAAGGTCATGATCGTATCGCCTATGAGCTTGTTTCCTATGTTGCAAATAACGGTAAAGGCATTACATAACCTTAAAGTAGAGAGGTCAATTGAAGACATTAAAAAAAATGTAGATAAGCTGTCTAATCATTTGAATGCATATAAGGTCTATCATAGTAAGCTAGGAAATACATTGTCTACTGCTGTTAATCATTTTAATAATTCTTCTCAGGAATTTAAGAAGATAGATAAAGATGTTATAAAGATTTCAGGAGGTGAGAGTCAGGTTGGTTTTGAAGTTGATCTATTAGATAAACCCCAATTGAATGAAGATGAATGATTGGTTGCTGTCGGAATAAGGCTTGTTCATAACTAACAGCAAACAAAAGCGCTTTTTTGTTGGAATTATAGGAACTTTAAGGGAGATTCTGCATGCATGAAAAAAAAGCCTTTTTATATTAAAAGTAATGATGATTTAGCGTTCTATTCGATGAATGGTGATCTGCTTAGTCAGATTCCTTTTTACAAGGAAAGTGTGTCTGCCGGATTTCCTTCTCCTGCAGAGGATTTCATGGATTTGGATCTCAATCTTCAAGAGTACTTAATACAGCATCCTTCAGCTACTTTTTGTGTAAGGGCAGTAGGTGATTCTATGATCAAGGCAGGAATACACAGTGGAGATGTAATGGTTGTTGACAGGGCTTTAGAACCTAAAAATAATAATATTGTGCTGGCAGTATTGGATGGGGAATTCACCGTTAAACGAATTCAAAAAAAGAAACAGCAATTGTTTCTTGCTCCTGAAAATGATGATTTTTCATCGATTTTAGTAACAGAGGAAATGGGTTTTCATGTATGGGGAGTAGTAACCCATGTCATTCATAAGGTATGATTGCATTAGCAGACTGTAATAATTTTTATGCTTCTTGTGAGCGTGTTTTTCAGCCTTTGTTGGAAGGCAAGCCTATTGTAGTGCTTTCTAATAATGATGGTTGTGTTATTGCAAGGAGTAATGAAGCTAAGGAGTTAGGTATTCAAATGGGAGCTCCTGCTTTTGAAATGAAAAAAATATTCAACCGTAATAGAGTGCATGTTTTTTCTTCCAATTTTGCATTGTATGGAGATCTTTCTAATCGGGTAATGGCTACGATGAAAGAAGAAGTAGATAACATGGAGATCTATTCTATTGATGAATCATTTCTTGATTTTTCAGCTGTTCATTTACTAGAAGAAAAAGCAGTTGAGATCAGGCAAAAGGTAAAGCAATGGACTGGGATTCCGGTTTCTATTGGTGTTGGACCTACTAAGGCACTCGCCAAAGTAGCCAATCACGTTGCTAAAAAGCATACTAAAAAAGGAGTTTTTGTGCTTAAAGATTATGAAAAGGTAAGAAGGGTCCTCGATAAGTTTCCTGTTCATGAGCTTTGGGGGATAGGGAGGAAGTATGCCAGGTTTTTACAAGACAGAGGTATTTTTACGGCTTTGCAACTGGTAAATACTCATGAAGGATGGGTCCGTAGCAACTTAACAGTAAGTGGTCTTAAGCTAGTAAAGGAATTGAAAGGAATAATTTGTTTTCCTATTGAAGAATATCCATTAAGAAAGAAAAATATCTGCACAGCGCGTTCTTTTGGAATGGATGTACATACTTTCGAAGAGCTTAGGGAAGCCATAGGTGCTTATGCTAATACTTGTGCAGCTAAGCTAAGGAAAGAGAAAAGCTGTATTTCTACAGTAAGTATTTTTATTAATACTAACCCATTTAAATATGCAGAGGGACAGTATAATGGATACAGGAAAATACAGCTCGATACCCCGACCAATGATAGTATGGAGATCGTTAAGGCAGCTATAGTAGGTTTAAGAGCTATTTATCGTAAAGGATATGCTTATAAAAAAGCTGGGGTGATCGTTTCTGAAGTAGTCCCGCAAGAGCAGGTGCAGCTGAGTCTTTTTGATAGCGTTAATAGAACAAAACGGAATCAATTAATGAGGGCTTTAGACCAGATCAATGCACGTGTCGGAAGAGATAAGGTCCGTCTAGCAGTACAAGGATTTGATCGTAAATGGAGGCTTAAGCAGGAGCGTTTGTCGCCTTGTTATACGACACGGTTTTCCGATATGCTTACGGTAAAAATATAATGGATTAACCAAAGGATTGTCCATCCCCACGATAGGTAGATACTTTGCCTGAAATCTTATGTTCTTTAATTAGAATTAATTCATTGAATCGTTCGCAAAGTTCTCCAGATTTAGCATGTCTTAAAAATATAGGATCTCCAATTTTTAAGTCAATGTCATTGTTGTAAATAACAGGGGTTTGAACTTCTCCAGCACCTTCATTTTTGTCTAATTTACCACCTTTTGGAAGGTGGATTTTAGGAGCTTTTAATTTTTCGATTCCACCAGAAGCAATAAAACCACCTCCATGACAAGTATAAGTGCCTTTTTTAGGAATACGAACGATTTGAATACCGAATAAAATAGAAGGATGTAGCTGAAAGTTAGCGTAATTATCAAATAGATGTGAATTAAAAAAACCAGATCCAATGGTAATTTCAGTAACTACAGGATCTTCAATGGTCGTATCTACACTTCCTGTTCCTCCACCATTGATGAATTTTAAATTGAACCCTTCTTGTTTAATTAAATCAACTGCTTCTTTTCTCCAATTATTCAGTTTTGGTATAGAGCGTTTTTTTAATAGCTGGATGATCTTGTTCTTTAATCCATATTCTTTGGCATTATCAGCTAAACCTGCTATTTGTGCTTCATAACCCATTAATCCTTCTAGTCGAATAGCATTACATTTTTTCAGATAAGACAATAGGTTAATTAATTTTTCTTTATTGTTAATTGGAGATCGCTTTACTCCAAAATAAATACCTGGGAACTGTATTGATAGGTCAATGTCGATACATACAGAAAATATAACATTAGATTTCTCTCCTTCTTTTTGAAGAAGCGCTAAATGATCTATACTGTCAATCATTAGACAAATAGAGTGGCCTGATTTTATTCCTTCTCCAATTTTATGGATCAATCTATGGTCGACTACAGGATATCCAATGAGAATATCTTTAAAACCAGCGTTTGATAAAAAAAGTGCTTCTTCTGCATGATAGGACATGATACCCTGAATTTGATCAGATTCCTTTTGTATGAGCTTTAAAATTTCAATTGAACGTATGGATTTAGAAGCTATTCTTATTTTTTTGTCTTTAGATCTCTGAATATTCAATTGAATATTATTGTAAAAAAGGTCAAGGTTAAGAACAGCTAATGGATAGCTTTCATTGGATAGAGTGTTTTTATATAGCTGGTACTGATCCATTTTTAATTGATGAAAAGCTGATTCATATAATCTGTCATAAAAATATTAGCAGGGTCATTCATTTCTCTTATTTTGCAAAACTCATTAAATTTCGGATAGCTTTTACTCATTAATTTCTTATTGAACTGATTGATCTTACCAAAATGAGGCCTTCCGTTATAGGATAGAAAAATTTCTTCTAAAGAAGAGAAAAAGTGAGTAAATTCTTTTTTGTTGTATACATGACAAGCTATATATGCTGAATCTCTTTGATAAGATGGACTTAAGTAAATATCATCTGCTTTTACAAACCTGTTTTCAATTGGAAAATGAACGGTTTTATTGTTTTTATTAATCCACTTTACAATGTCTTTTACTACATCATTATAAGCTTCTAATGGTACATTATATTCCATTTCATTGAACTTTACCAACCTTGGTGCTACTAGTACTTTGTGGGAGTAATTTACTTTGCGATGATAGCTAATAGTTTTTGCAGAAAATTTAGAGGTCCATATTGATTTACTAGGGAATGCTTTCGCAAATTCGCAGATTAGCTTAAAGGCATAATTTTCTAGGACATAATCCTGAAAGTAATTTTTAACTCCACTTTTATCTACTGGATCATTAGTGGCATTACAAACCTTGGTCATAACATACTCAGTATTGGGAAACCAATAGTATTCGAAATTTCTGTTTTTTTGATTGATTGACTTGTAATTAGAAAGCGTTTCTTCTAATGTCGATCTATTGATAATCAGCTCAAGTTTATAGCTTGGAACACATTGTAAAGTAACTTCTGTAATGATTCCTAAAGTACCTAATGAGATTTGGGCGGATTTGAATATATCACTGTTTTTTTCTGAAGAGCAGATCACTTTTTCTCCAAGACCGTTAATGAAAGTGATGTTAAGGATTTGTGTGCTAATGTTGCCAAATGAGAGTCCAGTTCCATGAGTACCAGTGCTAATAGCACCTGCTATACTTTGCTGGTCAATGTCTCCCATATTCTCTAAAGCCATTCCTTTGTCATGCAGTAGTTCATTTAGGAAAAACAATTTAGTACCTCCTTTAACTGTAGCGGTTAATTTATCTTTATCGGATGAAGTTAATCCTTGATATTTATCTAAGCTTATTAGAATATCATTAGTAGCACATAAAGGTGTGAATGAATGACCAGTTCCAATTGTTCTTACTTTTTGGTTTTCAGATGTTGCAGACTTTACAATCTTTTGTATTTCTTCTTCAGATTCAGGATAAAGAATCTTTTTGGGATTCCATGTTAGATATCCTGACCAATTTTTCATAGTTTAATTTATAAGGCAATGACAAAGCCTAATTTTAGATTAGTGAAATTTACTAAAGATGAACTATAGAAGCAAATCTATAGGTCTTTATCATTATCATTTATAAATCAAGGTCTCTAAAAGCTCTTTTTTCTAATTCATCTTTATTAAAAACAGGAGGTCTAGTAGAAGGAAATTCTCTTTGATTTGGTTCTTTTATTAATTGTTCGGCTAGTTCTTTAAATTTAGTTTGAAATGCTGCCAATGTCCACTCCCCATATACAGTGTGTCCCCCTTCATAGGCCTGTACTTGATATTCTTCTTTAGTTGTAATGTATCCACAATAAGCATTAGCAAAAGGGGATAGGATCACTTCAGTGATTCCTATTTTACTTAATACTCTCATAATAGTAGATCTAAGTCTTTTTCCTGCAACTGTAGTGATCTCACCAGGAATCCCAGCAATTGCAATAGGACCAATTATAATAAGCTGTAAGGGTAAAATTTGTGGGATCCAGGGTTTTCCTGTTAAGCTTCCATTTCTATGGTATTTTTTAAAGTATTTGATATTTAGGTCAACCCAAGAGGGAATAAAGAAGTTTTTAATATTGCTAGTTCCCAATATTTTCCCTTCAGAAGTTTCCATGAGTATGTCTTTTTTGCCATGTATTCTGTGTTTTTCTTTTATCAATTTTTTATGATCAGAGTTAGTGAAAATACATTTGATCATTTCATAAGATTTAACGATTTTGGTACAAAGAATAGATGTGTTTTTCAGAAATAAAGACATGCCAGGACCTTCATCAGTGCCGGCAAAAAAAGCAACTCCATGACAAGATGGTCCAGTTTGTGCATTTTCTTGACCATTAGTAAATTCTTTGTCGGGAATAACATTAGAAAAATCCACATACATTACTGCCTGATCTATTTTACCATTTATTGTTGATTTGTTTTTAGCATTGATGAAAATCTCCAGCGCTTTATCCATTTGTAATTTTCCATTGTATTTAGCGCTCTTAAAATCATCTTCGAATTTCCCTCTGCTCCATTTCTTTTTTTTATCCCATATATAGCATGGGCTTATGTCTGCACTTGCTTCTTGAGCAAAAATTCCAGTGAAGCTGTTTTTAGGGTTTAGTTTTGTTAATTCATTTTCGAAAAATGCAGATGCATAGCCTTTATTATCTGAGCTTATTTTATGATTATCGTTGGAAATACTAGTGCAATGAACTCCAAACCAGTTGATCATTCCAATAGGCTGATCATTCGAATTATCAATTCTAAACAGCTTCATTGTTCTGTCAACAGCTAAGTGCTTTTCATGATTGCTTCTTTTGGTGACTTCTGGATTTTGATTGTAAGCTTTAATGGATCTATTAAAGGCCACTTCTTTATCAGTGTCAAATTCTCCTACATTGTATTTTAAGCTAGCATTTTGTTTTGATTGAAATGCTAATACGATAGATTGGGTAATTCCTTCTATTATAGCTTTTAGTATTTCTGGGATAAATCCAGGAATTGTAATATTATATAATGCATATTCTGAATAACCACCTGTTGCACTATGAGTATGCTGAGCTGTGATAATTAAGTTATGGTCATTTAAATGAATATCTGGATGCTCTTCTAGCTTTTTAAGAACCCCTCTTTTAATAGCGATAGTAATAAAACAAATTTCAACATTAACAAAACAAAAACAATCTTGGGTTTGTTGTTCTTTAATAAAAAACGTTCTTGCATAAATTGCACTTTCAATATCTTGAACAGTATTATGGAACATCCCATAACCCATCATTCCTGCTCCTTTTTTGAATAGATGAATTTCTGATCTAGAATTACCAATTATATACATGAAATATTATAAATACAGATGAAATAAATATAACAACTTAATAGTTGAAATGTTGTAAGTCGAATGAAATAAAAAAAGTAGTATAATTATCTTATAACAAATACATGTCCAGTTTTCTTTTTTATTTCATTCAATGAATTCCTTAATTCAATTACCCAAATGTACATGTCCTGCATAACTGTTTCTCCTTTGTAGGATCCATCCCATCCATATTCTATGTTTTTAGAAGTGAAGATCAACTCACCCCATCTGTTGTAAATTTTCAATGAATAATGATCGATGGTTGTGCCATAGCTTATAGGTATAAAAAGATCATTAATCGCATCACCATTTGGCGTAAATGAATTGGGTACAAAAAATGTTGATCCAGTTCCTATTTCAATTGTTTGTGATGTTATATCTGTACATCCGTAGCTAGATGTTGCTGTTAAAGTAATGTTATAGATGCCAATTCCAGAAAATGTAAAAGAAGGATCCTCTAAAGTTGAATTGCCTATTCCTGCAAAGTCCCAATAATAATTAGAAGCTCCAGAAGAATTATTGTTAAAAGAAACTAGTGTGTCGTCAAAAGATAAAAAGGGAGGGCTATAGGAAAAGTCTGCAATGGGATAATCATAAACACAGATCATGTTGTCAATAGTAGTGTCTTTCACACATCCATTTGGACTGGTTAAAGAGTAGGTGACATCAAAACATCCTGTGTCTGTATAAGTTGTTGAAATATTCCCACATTGTGATGAAGTATTTCCGTTTCCAAAATCCCATAAACAAGTAGCAGATTGCTGAGAAAATAGATCCGAAAAATTAACTGTTAATGGGGAACATCCATAAAGCGTATCTGCAGTAAATCCTATTTGTAACGGGTCCTCAACCATAACTAGTACAGAGTCTGAGTACTCACATCCAAAGCTAATGGCAGTAGCTGTGTAATAATTTGAATCCAAAGGGTAAAAAGGAACTCCTTCAATAATACCATCAGACCAAGTTATTGTAAAATTATTTGGATTGTTTGCTATGCAAGAAATCAAGGTGCTGTCACAAACAATTTGATCTGTTCCAGCATCTATTATTGGTAGTAAGTTTTGATCAGTAAAGGATTGATTACTTGTGTTCATACTTACACTAGCGTTATTAATGCTTCCAGTAGATTGGGTGGCGTTCAGTACTGTTGTAAAGGACGAATTGGTCACTTGAACAGGTACTTCATTAAAGTCACAGCCAGGAATTAAAAGAGAATCTGTTTTTATTAAAACAATATCATTAATAGAGCCGCTTGTATATGAATTAGATTTTGACTGAAAGATGAAGTGAGATGAGCTGTCTAAGGTTGCAGACTCAATATTTTCATCATATGGTCCTCCAAAGCTAACAGATTTAATCAAATTGCCATTCTTGTCTATTCTTATGATCAAGTTATCTGTTCCCTGAGCATTGAAACCATCAGTAGATCCTCCTATTACTATTCCAAAGTTGTCATCTACAGTAGCATCCATTATCAAATCATCACCAGCTCCTCCATAAGTTTTTTGCCACCAAATATTCCAGAAGCCATCTAATTTTATTACAAAAATGTCATTTCCGCCAGCTCCGAAGCTATTGGTGTAGCCAATTATGTAAAAGAAATTATCTAGGCTTTGAATTACCCTAATTGCTCTTTCATCTCCTGGGCCAGCATAACTGGCAAAATAGATGGGTCCATTAAGGTTTGCGTAAAGGATACTGGGGTCATCTCCTGTAGTTAAGTCTTCTGTATATCCAGTAGCAATGTATTGATTGGTTGCATAATTGATGCTTTGAATATCAAAACCTCCGTCATCACCATCTACTTTTCCTATTACATAGCTATTTAAATGCTGACCTGTTGGACTAAAATGATTGATCTCCCAATCGTACCTAACAGGATTATAAAAAAGATGGTGCTTGCCTATCTGAATGAAATCGCCATTCGACAATTCATCGGCTGCTAAGCCTGCATTGTAGTAATTTTGATATCCATCCACTACTGTTGTGAATATCTGATTGCCGTTTGCATCGAGTTTTGTAATGAAAGCATCACCTCCCATGGTAAGATAAGACCAGGTTCTTCCAGAAAGCAGGAATCCTCCATCAGAAGTTAATTCAATATCATGCAATAGGTCTTTTCCTGATCCATTTAGTCTTTTATTCCATTGTAATGATCCATTAAGATCAAATTTTGCTACATATATAGCCCAGTCATTGGTTGTTAATTTTGAATATCCTCCAATGACAATTCCATTGGCTACACTTAATGCACATTGAGGGTAATCGTCAAAACCGGAAGATAAAGCTCTTAAATAGCCACTTTGCCCAACAATATTAGAATTGATGAAGAAAAACAATATGACTATGTGGCATTTTAATTTCATAAAATGATGAGATAGTCTAATTTAAAACGTATAAAAAAAATAAAGTTGTTTAATTTACATAATGAAATGATTATATTGAAATAATTGTCTTATGAAGTTCTTTAAATTAAATATTATTTTATTATCAATCATTCATAATACACTAATTGGGCAGGCCGATACAACTAACTATAAAGAAACCATCAGTGTTTTATCCTGGAATATACACATGCTTCCAGGAACTATTTATCATACTACTAAAAAGCTACAAAGGGCAAAATTAATTGCTGATGAATTCATTAAAAGAGATTATGATATTTTGGTGATACAGGAAGCTTTTCATTTTAGAGCTAGAAGAGTCTTAAAAAGAAAATTAAAAGATAAATACCCTTTTATATCCAAACCTTTGAATTTTAGGTTCTTTAGTTTTAAAACCAATGGAGGAGTATGGGTTTTGAGTAAGATCGATCTTCAAGAAATTGCTAGTGTCAAGTTCGATGTAGCAACTGGATCCAGCAGGTGGGCACGCAAAGGCGCTGTTCTATTTCAAGGAAAATGGAATGAAAAGACATTTCATCTCATAGGAACCCATACCAATGGTGGAAGTGTGAATAATCGTCAATTTCAAATGATTTATGATGAATTAATACTTCCATATGAATCAAAAGGTGTTCCGCAGCTAATTTGCGGTGACCTAAATTGTTCTTTTGAAAATGAAAAAAATTACAACTCCATGCTTTCTATTCTTAATGCTGTTGATACGCCTTTAGATGGAGATTATAATTATAGTAATCATGAAAAAACAAGCATTATCGATTATATTCTTATACGTGAAAATGATTCGTCATTTGAACAAGTGCTGAAAAAGATTTTGTTAATTGGGAATGATTGGGTAGTAGGTGAGAGAATGTATCCTGAAACAGTAGGTCTTTCAGATCACATGCCTTTGGAATTATTGTTTTTATTAGAATAATTAAAAGAAAAAGTTAATAGATTCTAATTTCTGTAACTCTATTTTGACGATGAATCTTTTCGGAACATTTATCACATTTTACTTTTGGTTGAGATTCGCTCATTATATATTGAAAACAGTAATTTATTTTTTGAGATTAAATATTTATTTATTGTTGAATTTTTCTAACCATTGAATGGCCTTTTCTTTATTGACAAAAAGTTTAGAAGGCATTGGTCTTTTATCTAAATTTAATATCATATTGCCATATAGTCTATGGGCTATATTTCCTTCAATAATTAAAATTGCCATAGCAGAAATGTATTTATTGGCTTCTTCAGTAGAACCATACTTCCTTACCTCGATTGTTGGTTGTACTCCTCTTTTACCAATAAGTAATAAAGGGGTTCTTTTTTCTTTTGTCAATTCTTTAGTTGCTTTCTTAATTAACAGCACTTTTTCCATATCAACTGTAGTGTTTTCATTGTAAAACTGTACAAGAATTCCATTCCTTAATTCTATGGATCCAAAATCAAAGTTGATAATATTTTTTGTTTCTGTTTTAATGACCGAAGAAGTTAGTTAAATATAAGATAATGAATTATTTAATAAATAAAAAGTAAAATACATAGTAAGTATTTTTTTTATTCTCTAATCAATGACTGAATAAAGGATTTCGTTATTCCATATTGAAGTATGTAATAATTTGAATTGTTTTACGAAATAGCTAAATATATATTCTGAAAATAGAAATTTAGTATTTACTTAACCACGAAATGGCTTTATTTTCATTAGTGAAAATTTTGATGGGGTTTGGTCTTTTGTCTATAGTTAAAAGTATGTTTCCAAAAATTTTATGGGCTAAATTTCCTTTTTCTATTACTATAGCAATAGCTGAAATGTATTTATTTGCTTTTTCTGATGAGCTATATTTTCTAGCTTCTAATGTTGGTTCGACTCCTTCTTTTCCAAGAAATAAAAATGGTATTTTCTTTTTTTTGGTTAAAGTTTCTATAGCTGCTTCCATTAAATACACTTTATCTAAGTCTACAATAGTGTTTTTATGATAGCATTGAACAAGGATTCCGTTTTTAAGTTCAATAGTTCCAAATTCAAAGCAGATGAGGCTTTCTGTTTGTTTGATTATCATATTTGAAAGTAATATTTTAAAAAAAACAAACAAAATATTATAATGAAATTTAACGTGTTGCTATTCTTTTTATCTCATTCATTCTGTTGATGTCATTATTACTCCCACTTAATATGCAAACAATATTTTTACCCTTAATCTCATTCCTGTATTGCTCTAAAGCAGAGATGCTTAAAGCACCTGCAGGCTCTGCTACTATAGCATCTTTGTTGTAAAGTTCAATGATACATTTGCATATGGTTTTTTCTTTAACTGTGGTCATTCTATCTAGGTTGTTTTTGCAGATCTCATAATTCAAATCACCAACTTTTTTAACTGATGCACCATCAACAAATTTGTTCACCGTTTTTAAGGATATAACCTTTTTTTCTTTAATTGATGCTGTCATTGAAGGAGCCCCTGCAGGTTCAACACCTATCAATTTTGTTGTTGGAGATAGTATTTTGAATATTTCACTTATTCCTGCTGCTAGTCCACCACCACCTACGGGTATAAATAAATAATCAATTGGTTTCTTTGATTGCTCTAATAGTTCAAGTGCTATGGTAGCTTGTCCTTCAATTATTTTTTTATCATTAAATGGGGGTATGTATGATTTCTTTTTCTTTTTAGCATAATTTAATGCCTTATTATTAGCATCGTCAAAAGTGCTTCCATGAAGAATTAATTCAATGTTTTTTCCTCCGAACCAAATGATTCTTTCTAGTTTTTGAAGAGGAGTTGTTTCAGGTACAAATATGGTTCCTTTCACTCCTAACTTTTTACATGAATAGGCTACTCCTTGAGCATGATTTCCAGCACTTGCACAAACTATTCCATTCTTAAGCTGTAGATTAGAAAGATTAACTATTTTATTATAGGCTCCTCTTATTTTATAGGATCTTACTACTTGAAGGTCCTCTCTTTTGAAATAGATTTTAGCATTGTATTTAGCAGAATACGTTTCATTTTTCAATAAGGGTGTTACTGCAGCTATATCCTTTAGTGAATTGGCTGCAGCTTTTACATTTTCTAATGTTGGTGTATATGTAATCCCTTTTGTTTTCATTTTTAATTAAATTCAGGTCGTAGGTTTCTAACTTGTTTACCTGCTTTCCATAATTCAGAATTTTTTATTTCCATTAGCTCAGTTTCAAGTTGAGCTCTATAGTCACCTTTAGAGTTTGAATTGATCACAACTTCAGCTTCTTCTCCAGAAGCAACTTTATTATATAGTTCGTCAAAAACAGGTGTTGTGGCATCTCTGAATTTATGTCTCCAATCCAATGCACCTCTTTGAGCAGTTGTAGATGTATTAGCGAACATCCAGTCCATGCCATTTTCGGCAACTAATGGCATTAAGCTTTGTGTTAATTCTTCTACTGTCTCATTGAATGCTTCTGAAGGTGAGTGGCCATTTTTTCTAAGCACATTATATTGTGCTTCAAATAAACCAGCTAATGCCCCCATAAGTATTCCGCGTTCTCCTGTTAAGTCTGAATAGACTTCTTTTCTAAAGCTTGTTTCAAATAAATAACCCGATCCTACACCAATTCCTAAGGCTACAGCTTTATTAAATGCATTTCCTGTTGCATTTTGATGTACAGCAAAGCTTGAGTTTAATCCTTTGTTTTCTAGAAAAAGTCTTCTTAGTGAGGTTCCTGACCCTTTTGGTGCAACTAAAATTACATCAACATCTTTTGGAGGAACTATCCCTGTCTTCTCCGAATAGGTGATTCCAAATCCATGAGAAAAATAAAGTGTTTTTTCTGATGTAAGTTGACTTCTGATCATGTTCCATTGAGACATTTGGCCTGCGTCTGATAGAAGATATTGTAAAATTGTTCCTTTTTTAGCTGCTTCTTCTAATGGGAAAAGGTTTTCACCTGGTTTCCATCCATCTTTGATAGCTTTATTCCAAGATTTAGAGTTTTTTCTTTGACCTACTATTACATTAAATCCATTATCCTTAAGGTTTAATGCTTGTCCAGGCCCCTGAATTCCATAACCTAGAACTGCTATAGTTTCATTTTTTAGTGTTTCACGTGCTTTCTCAAGTGTAAATTCTTTTCTAGTTATTACTTTTTCTTCTACACCTCCAAAATTAATTGTTGCCATTGTTTTGTTTTTTTTATTTGTTATTATTTATTGTATTGATGCCCTCTCAACTTCTTTAAGGTAGGCATTGAATTTTGTCATGGGTTTACTTATTGCTACTCTTCCAGACCGAACAAATTCTAATAATCCAAAAGACTTTAGCTCTTCAAATAGTTCTTGAGTTTCTTCTTTGTATCCTGTTTTTTCAAGTACAATGAATTCTTCTTCAACCGCAAGAATTCTTGCGTGATGATGTCTTATTATTTTTTCTACATGAAGGTTTCTGAATACATCTCCAGGTAATTTATAAAGCGCTATTTCTTGGAAAACAACCTGTTCGTTTTTATGATAGAAAGCTTTTACTATATCCACTTGTTTTTCAAGTTGAAGAACTACTTTTTTGACTAATTCCTCTTTTTCCGATATAACAATTGTATAACGATGTATGCCATCTTCTTCACTTTCTGATGCTGTAATACTCTCAATATTGATATGTCTTCTGGTGAAAATTATACTTACTCTATTAAGCAAGCCAATTTGATTTTCAGTAAATATGGATATGGTATATTGTTTTCTCATCATAATTTAGTTTAATCTTATTTCACTGACTGATGCACCAGTTGGCACCATTGGAAATACATTTTCTTCTTTTTTTACTTTTACTTCCAGTAGATAGCTGCCTTTATGATTTAAGAATTTATCTATTGCTGCAGTCAGCTGATCTCTTTCTATAACTTTTTCGCTTTCTATAGAATATCCTTTTGCAATGGTTTGAAAGTCTGGATTGACCATGTTCGTAAATGAATACCTTTTGTCAAAGAATAATTCTTGCCACTGTCTAACCATTCCCAGAAATTCATTGTTCAGAAGTAAGATTTTAATAGTAGTTTTTGATTGGAATATTGTCCCTAATTCTTGGATGGTCATTTGAAATCCACCATCACCAATAACAGCTATTACTTCTCTATTAGGACTTGCCATTTTAGCGCCAAAAGCAGCTGGCAATGCAAATCCCATGGTTCCTAATCCACCAGAAGTTACATTGCTTCTCCAGTTTTTAAATTGATAAACTCGTTGTGCGATCATTTGGTGCTGACCAACATCCGTCACAAGAATAGCTTCTCCTTTAGATTGGTTAGAAACAGCCTCAATTACTTCTTTCATTGAAAGCTCATTTCCTTTGTGATGAGTACTTTGATGAGTTTGTTCTAATTCTATTTTTTCTAATGTTTTAAATTGGTGAAGCCATTGATGACGGCTCTTTTTGTTAATTAATTGAGTTAACAATGGAAGAGTTTTCTTGCAATCTCCAATTATTGCCACATCAGTTTTAACATTTTTGTCAATCTCAGCTGGGTCTATTTCTAAGTGAATGACTTTTGCCTGTTTAGCGTATCTAGATAAATCTCCAGTTACTCGATCATCGAATCTCATTCCTACTGCAATTAGCACATCACATTCGTTAGTGAGCAGGTTGGGTGCGTAATTCCCGTGCATCCCTAGCATCCCTACATTTAAAGGGTGATTAGTGGGTAAGGCAGAAAGTCCCATTATTGTCCATGCAGAAGGAATGTCTCCTTTTTCTATAAAGGATTTAAATTCATTTTGAGCATTTGCTAATAGTACACCCTGTCCAAATAGCACATAGGGTTTTTTAGCTTGATTGATCAAATCAGCAGCTTTTTCGATTTGTTTATAGTCAGTTTTAGGAGATGGAACATAGCTACGTATAGATTTGCACGGTTTATATTCAAAATCAAATTGTTCGAATTGAGCATCTTTTGTTATGTCAACTAATACTGGTCCAGGTCTTCCGGATTGAGCAATGTAAAATGCTTTGGCTATTGCTTCAGGAATGTCCTTTGCTTTAGTTACCTGTGTATTCCATTTTGTGACAGGAGTTGAAATTCCAACTACATCAGTTTCCTGAAAAGCGTCAGTTCCTAATAGGTGACTTGCTACTTGTCCTGTTATGCAGACTATTGGAGTAGAGTCTATTTGTGCATCAGCAATTCCAGTAATTAAGTTAGTTGCACCAGGACCTGATGTAGCTAGGCAAACACCTGTTTTTCCAGCAATTCGAGCATAACCTTGAGCTGCGTGTGTAGCACCTTGCTCATGTCTAACTAGTATGTGGTTGATGTTATCTTTAAAATCATACAGTGCGTCATAAATTGGCATTATGGCACCTCCAGGATATCCAAAAAGGGTATCTACATTTTCATTTAATAAGCATTCAATAACTGCTTGAGCGCCTGATGTTTTCTTTATTTTTTGTTGAGTTTTCATTTTAATTATCTGTTATACATCCTTTTGATGCAGATGAAACCATTGATGCATATTTATAAAGAGCTCCTCTTTTTACTTTAAGCGCTGGAGCAACCCAGTTAGATTTTCTTTTATGTAATTCATCGCTAGATAATTTCACATCTATTGAATTTCTTTCAGCATCTATAGTGATCTGGTCTCCATTTTTTACAAATGCTAATGGTCCTCCATCTTGTGCTTCTGGAGATATGTGGCCAACAACAAAACCATGCGTTCCTCCAGAAAATCTTCCATCTGTTATGAGTGCAACCTCTTTTCCTAGCCCTGCACCCATTATGGCTGCAGTTGGTTTAAGCATTTCTGGCATTCCAGGTCCACCTTTAGGACCTTCATATCTTATTACTACAACATCCCCTTTTATCACTAAGCCTTTTTGTATGCTATGATTGGCGGCTTGTTCGCTGTCAAAGACATTTGCTTTACCAGTGAATTTCAATCCTTCTTTTCCAGTGATTTTAGCAACTGCACCTTCTGGTGCAAGGTTTCCTTTTAATATTCTGATATGTCCAGATGATTTAATAGGCTGATTTATTTTTCTTATTACTTTTTGATTTGGATTTAATGATGGGATGTTCGCTAGGTTTTCAGCGATTGTTTTTCCAGTTACAGTCATGCAATCCCCATGAAGCATTTTGTTTTCTAGTAGGTATTTCATAACTGCTGGTATTCCACCTATTTTGTGGATGTCTTCCATTAAATATTTCCCACTAGGTTTCAGGTCTGCAAGTAGAGGTGTTTGTTGACTTATTTTTTTTAGATCTTCTAAAGTAAGGTCAATATTTGCTGTTCTTGCAATGGCTAGAAAATGTAATACTGCATTGGTTGATCCTCCTAAAACGGTTGCGATAACCATTGCATTTTCCATTGATTTTTTAGTAATTATTTTTGATGGGGTAAGGTCTTTTTTTATGAGTTTAACTACTGCATTTCCTGCTTTTTCGGCTTCTTTTACTTTGTTTTTTCCTAAGGCAGGATTAGAGGAGTTATAAGGAAGGCTGAATCCCATTGCTTCTATTGCGGCAGCCATTGTGTTGGCTGTATACATTCCCCCACAGGCACCTGCACCGGGACAAGCTTTTTCTACGACACATTCGAATTGTTTATTGCTGATCTTTCCAGCTACTTTTTCTCCCCATGCTTCAAATGCAGAAACAACATCTAGTTTTTTATTACCTAGCTTTCCATGAGCTATTGTTCCACCATAAACTAAGATTGATGGTCTGTTTACACGAAGCATGGCCATAAGTGCTCCTGGCATATTCTTATCGCATCCCACTACGGTTACCATTCCGTCATAGCTCATGCCTTCCATTACTGTTTCCATAGAGTCTGCTATGATATCTCTTGATGGCAATGAAAATCTCATTCCAGGTGTCCCCATTGAGATCCCATCACTAACACCTATAGTGTTAAATATCAGTCCAACTCCATTAGCATTATTCACTCCTTTCTTTGTCTCTTTTGCAAGATCATTCAGGTGCATGTTACAAGGATTACCTTCATATCCAGTGCTAGCTATTCCTATAAGTGGTTTTTTAAAATCATTTTTTTTCAATCCAATGGCATGCAGCATGGCTTGGGCTGCAGGTTGAGAAGGATCTTGAGTTACTCTTTTGCTGTATTTATTTAGTTCCATGTTATTTAATTTTATACTAGTTCAAAAAATTGGTAGGTTCTTTTAATTACATTTCGTTGGTACATTCGTGAAAGCTCATAGCTCAGACTGTTTTTCCATTTGCTTTTAAAAGGAATATTGTCTAATGATGCTAGTCCTGCTATTTCTGCTGCAGTTCCACAGAAAAAAGCAGCATTTGCATTATATACTTCCTCTTTAGTGAAATGTTTTTCTACTACATTAATGTCCAATGTTTTTGCCATTTCAAGTACAGTAGCTCTAGTAATTCCAGGTAATATATTACCTAATGGACAAGTGTAAAGACTGTTGTTTTTTTCAAAAAAGAAATTAGCTCCTGGCCCTTCAGCTACATAGCCGTTAACATCTAACAATAGTGCTTCATCAAACCCATTTTGTTTAGCTTCAGTAGTAGCTAGTATTGAGTTTGTGTAATGACCAACAGTTTTCGCTTCTACATGACATGATCTTGGGTCAGGTCTAGTATAAGAAGATGTTTGTACTCTCAGTAGTTGGTCTCCTAAATAACGTTCCCATTTCCAAGCACATATGAATAAATTAACTTCATTAACTGGTTGTAATGACATATTGGGTCCTAGTGAAATCAATGGTCTTATGTAAGCATTGGTTAGCTTGTTTTTTTGTAGTAAATCATAGGTAATGTCAACTAATTGCTGAGAGTTGTATTTTACATTTATATGCATTTTTTTAGCTGAATAAAGAAGTCTGTCATAATGCTCTTTTGCTTTAAATATTTGTGTCCCGTCTTCTGTGTTGTAAGCTCTAATTCCTTCAAATACTCCATTGCCATAATGTAATGTTTGGCCATAAAGGCTAGTACTTGCATTCGATGCTTTTATCCATTTTCCATTTAAATAAACTGTGCTGTTTTTGTTGTAATACATGGTTTTGTTTTTTTATTGTAAAAAAAAAGCCCCTCTCGAAGTGAGAAGGGCTTAACTGTTTTAAATTATATATAGCCTTCTCACGTTATCATTGGAATAATAATAATTAGGTTGATGCTGATTATAATTTGTTTTTTATTCATTTTAATTTCTTTAAACTAAAAAAAGCCATCCGGTAAGGATGGCTTTTTTACATATAGTTATTTTAATATACCATCCTTAGCACTGCTTGCAAATAATTGCGATAATGCTAATAATTGTAGATAGTATATTTTGTTTATTTCTCATTTCTTAGTACAAAACTAATGCGACAATTTTAAACTACAAAATATTAATTTAAAAAAATTATAAAATTAATTTGTAACAGATAAAAATACAATTGAGTATTTCTTTTTTAAATTTAGACCAAATTAGATGCTCATGATAGAGTATGTATGATTTAAAGAATTAGTGTCCTTTTTTATAACTAATAATTTTCAATTATAGCTACATGAATAAACCATTGGAAAATATTAAGATTCTTGATTTAACTAGATTGTTACCTGGTCCGATGTGTACCTTGCATCTTGCCGATCTTGGGGCGAATGTTATTAAAATTGAGGATCCAGTGGCTGGCGATTATGCTCGTGCAGTACCGCCATTTCAAAAGAATATTTCGAAGTTTTTTTTGGCTATCAATCGAAACAAAAGGTCTTTGACATTAGATTTAAAAAAGAAAGAGGGTAAAAAAGTTTTTTTAGAATTAGCTAAAAAAGCAGATGTTGTTATTGAAAGCTTTCGACCAGGAGTTGTCGATAAACTAGGCATAGGTTATAAAGAAATTCAACAAATAAATCCAAGTATAGTTTATTGTTCTATTACGGGTTATGGTCAAACAGGCCCTTATAGTCAATTAGCAGGTCATGATCTTAATTTTTTAGCATATGCAGGAGTCATAAAGCCTACTCCGAGATCGAATGGTTTGCCTTCTATACCTAATATACAGATAGGTGATCTAATTGGAGGTACTGCTTGTGGAGCAATGAGTATAATGGCAGCCATTCTTCAGCAAAAGACTCAAGGTGTTGGTCAGTATTTAGATGTCTCTATTATGGATGGCTTGCTTTCTCATTCTGTTGTAGGAATGTCTAATATAAAAAGTAAAGAGCTATTTGGTATTGATCTTTCAGATATGCTTAATGGGCTGTTGCATTGTTATCAATTATATCCAACAAAAGACAATAGATATATGGCTCTGGCTGCTCTAGAATATAAATTTTGGGAAAGGTTTTGTAAGGCGTTGAGTCGTGAAGATTTAATTGCAAGACATTTAGAGAGAGGTGGCAGCTCAACAGAAGTGTATGAAACTTTAATTGAAATCTTTAAAGAAAAAACAATGCTTGAATGGGTAGATCATTTTAATGGTGTTGATTGTTGTTTGTCTCCTGTTTTGACAATAGATGAAGCATTAGAACAACCTCATGTCGAAGACCGGGAGGTAGTGGTGACTCACCAGCATTCTCAAGAGGGGTTAGTAAGTCAATTTTCATTTCCTGTTAAATTTTCAAATTTCAAATTTGATATTTATCAATCTGCGCCACTACTTGGAGAGCATACTGATGCGATTTTAAAAGAATTAGGTTATGAAAATGATGAAGTTTTGAAACTTAAAAAGGATGGAATTGTTTAGTATTATTAATAATGCTTAAATAACTTTTTAACGATTATGCATAGTTATTAACCATTGATATTTATAATGCATTGACTTATAGATTAAATGGATGATTGTTAATAACGTTTTTAATAAGTATGTTTTTTAGCTGGTGAAAAATTCACGTTGATTATTTATTTTCGATGCTATTAATTACTAATAAATCCACGCTTATGAATGAACTAGACATGCTGAAACAACAGATCGAAGAATTAAAAGGAAAGCTAACCGGCAACATGATGGAAGACATGGAGATCCGTGATAAAATTCATAATTTGGAAATGAAAGTCAATGGTGTTAAGCCAACTGATTCGCATTTTGACTGTATAGGCTGCGGTTCATAATTTTTAGACACTACCCCGTATTTAAAAAATCAAACTAGTTTAATTTTTTTATTCAGTTTCCCCCGCTAGAATACTATTGTTAATTGTTTCATTGTAAGCGTACTCTTGAATTCTTAGTGTGTCATTGTGTTCACTGCAATATAACTTCACCCAACCATAATTGTAGTCGTTGCCATTAGGTATTCTTATGCCTAAATATTTGTTGCCATGACCATTGAATTGGCCGCTATTCATAAAAGTGCCCAATACTATATTGTCAGAGCTCCAATGTTGAGAGTTGTCTATTAAATTATTTTGATCTAAGGCATCTGCATAATGCCATGTTGAATTATCTAAAAATTGTATAGAGGATGATCCAGCTCTAGCAGCTAAAGAATCAAAATGAGTAGGAAGCCCGCCAGGATTATATGGTTGAAGGTCGATAATTTCAAAATAGAGATCTGTTGATTCATCACCATCAAGATCCAATCCTTTTTGTCCTGTTGAAATAATAGTTGTATTGATAAAACCAGAAAGAATACTGTCTATGTGGCTAGAGATAGGGTCGTTGCTTGTTTGTAAAGTAGCAACATCTCTAATTACAACATATTCTTCATCTACAATTTGATGTATGATGTTATCTTTTGATTGTTTATTACAGCTTATAAAGAATATAATTGCAGCTCCTATTATTATGCCTTTTATAAAAGCCAGCCACAGGGCTTGATAATTACTTATGCCTAAATTTATCATGGTTTTATTGACAATGTTGTTATGCCATTTAAATAAGTTCATAAATAAAATTAATGATTTAATGATATAACGTAAAATTGGATTTATTATTTTAATCTTTGCCATTTCGTTCCTTTTTAAGAGATTGTTATTATATGAATAGAACCATAAAAATTTACTAAAATGAAATCCTTGCAATACTTATTTATCTTCCTTTTGCTGCTAGCAAATGCTTGTGGTATATCAGAAGCAGAAGGACAATCTGAAAATAATTCTACTCATGAAATAAATGAAAAAGAGGTTTTAAGCTCATCTAGTGAAGAGGTGCCGAATGTTGTGAAGGTCCAGCCTGACCTTGAGCAGGAGCTTACATTTGGTCAAAAGTTAGCTGCTGCTGGTGAGTCTATTGAAGATAGAAGTATTGTATATGATCCATCTTATGTTTCATTGGAATATCCTGGTGGAGATGTTGACCCTAAGACAGGGGTATGTACAGATGTGATTATTAGGGCATACAGGGTTTTAGATATTGATCTTCAAAAAGAGTTGCATGAAGATATACTGAAAAGTAAATCAGCTTATTCTAGGGTTGATAGGATAGATAAGAATATAGATCATAGGAGAGTTCCAAATTTAGCAGTGTTTTTCACTAGGCATGGTAAGAAACTTGAGGTGACAGATGATCCAGGTGACTATCAGCCTGGTGATATAATATGGTGGGAATTAGGAGGACCTGGCGGAATTGATCATATTGGAATAGTCGTTAATAGAAAAACGGCTGATGGGTCAAGACATCTAATGGTACATAACGTAGGAGGGGGGCAGGCAGTTGAAGATTTTATGTTCAATGCACATATTAAAGGGCATTATTCTTATGAACCCTGATTAGTTTAGTAAATTCTAAGGCTGTAGTTTTTTAACTCTTTATCTAATGATCTTGCACTTTTATATGTAAGTTGATCTAAGAAGTCCCAAAAATCATGACTATGGTTTTTAACTTTTGTATGAGCAAGCTCATGTAAAATCACATAATCTATTAAATGGTCGGGTAACCTCATTAAATGAAGGCTTAAATTTATATTGTTGTTGTAAGAACAGCTACCCCATCTGGATCTTGTGTTTTTAATGTTGAGTTTATTGTAATTTAATTGGAGTTTTTTTGCAAGTACATCTATGCGATTTGGTAAAAGCTCTTTAGCCTCTAATCTCCATGCTTCTTCTATTTTATGTCTGATGTATTGTTGAATCTCAATTTTTTCAACCGTTTCAGTAAATGGTACATTGATGATAATTTCCCCATCTTTTATTTTAGAGTTGATTTTCGTTATGTTTTTTTGTTGTATGACAAGTTTATGATTTCTTGTTGAGAAAGTCGTGTTTATATTAAAAGCTGAATAATTGGTTTCAGTGTTTTTTATTTTAGTGTGTTTAGTTTTAATCCATTCTATTTTATGATTTACAAATGAAAGTGCTTGTTTATATGTAACATATCTTGGAACAGTTACTCTTACTCCTTTAAATGGTTGAATGGTAATACTTATGTTTTTTGCTTTGCTGTTTTTGGATAGCTTGATGGTAATCCCATTTATAATATATTCTTGTTCTTTCATTATAAATAGGTTAGGACTTAATATAAATTATAGATTATCCCAAAATTGATTCCAAATGAATAGCTGTATCCATTTATTGGCGCATCTATTATGCTAATGATTGATTGTCTAAATATGGGTTCTATACGAATTAAAGCATTGCTGGCACCTATTTTTAAAATTTCTCCTTCAAACCCAAGTCCTATTATTCCTGCAAGATTGATCATGTTCATTTCAGAATTCACTAATGCTGTATTGGTTGTAATAGAGCCATCAGAATGTTCAATTGTGCTTGTGGTTTTTTCTTGCAAAAATACATTGGTAGATATGCCTCCAGACATAAAAATAGATGGCTTTTTAAGAATGTAATAATTTAGCTTTAGTGGTATGTCTAAGTAGTGATAATGATAATTGTAAGCAATATTCATGGGCTGAATAGTTCCACCCGGTGAATTGATGAAGCTTACATCTATTTGTTTTGTTTTTTCTCCTTTTTTCGAAAATAAGACTCCTGTTTCAATTGATAAACGATGAGATAATGGAAAAAATAAAGTAATTCCAGTAGTATATCCAAATTTGGGAATTTCAATAGAATCTCTCCATTCTTTAATTGATTGATTATTGATGTTTACATCTGTGGTTAAAGTTCGGTAACAATAATCAGGAGAATAAGTAGCCCCAATTCTTATATTTTCGTTAAATGTTGAGTCTGTTTGTTGCCCAATTAAATTTGTGCTAAAAAAAATGAATAAGATTAATTGGGATATAGCTTTCATATATATATAAAGACGTTTTATTTAATAAAAGGTTATTTCATATCCATAGAAATGATCATTTTGTTAAATGATTGTCTAATACCTTTTCCTAAGGTGTTTGTGTATTCATTCGAAGTGAAATGTATGAGCTCTTTTTTTAATTCAGGATAATCATTTGCAATTTTACTTAAAATTTGAAAAGCTTTAATTCTAACCGATGGAATCTTATCTGTTTTTTTCCAAATTATAATACATTCATTGAAAAGTAATCCTTCTTGTGTTTCATTCAGGTCCATTTTTTCAAGAATTTTCAATAATTCTCGCTGGTGGCCATCTTTTTTACAATTTAAAGCAGCTATAATAGCGTCTATATGTGGTATAATACACTCATCGTTTTTTGTTATTTTGTGTCCAATTCTCCAAGCAATTCTCCATGCATTATTGTTGTCTTTTAATGCTTCTTTTAGCTGTGATATAATTGGATTTATGGAGGAGATAGATAATGAATTAAATAATGGGTTATTTGTTTTTATAACCTGAATATTGATCATGATTTTTACCGGTAAATTTTGTATAATAGTCACTAATCTTTAATAAGTCGGCTTGTAAGTTTCCTGTTGGAAGAAAAATATCTGTAATCCCTGCTATTTTGTTTTTATAATCTAAAAAACCAAGTGCAATAGGGACTTTTGACTGAAGAGCTATTTGATAAAAACCTGTTTTCCAATACGGATTAAAGCTTCTGGTTCCTTCTGGAGCTATTGCAATGATCAATTCCTTCTTTTCATTGAATAGTTGAACAATTTCTTCAATCACTATTGAAGATTTTGAACCATTTTTAGATTTGTTATTTACACCTATACCTCCAATAGGTTTGAAAATTAGGTTAAAAGGAAAGCGCATCCATTCTTTTTTAATTAAAAAATGAGTTTTAATTTTCCCTAAAAAAACAGCTCCTGTAAAATAAACAGCATCCCAATTGGAAGTGTGGGGAATGCCTAATAGTACAAATTGCTTGTTATTCTTTATAAGTTTTGGGTCAATTTTAACTTTCCAGCCTTTGATTTTAAATATTAATGCACTTATAATTCGAAACATGGTCAAATGTAATTTTATATTGTGGTTTTTCTTTCTTTGTTTAAACAAATATTCTGCAGATCATAAGTCTTTAAAATCTAATTTATATTAGCCACCACTAATATTTAAAATAATATTTTAATTTAAATATGTATAATAAAATATAAATACGTTTTTATATATATAAATATTATAATATGTCAAATGCTGCATAAATAATGCAATTATATTTTTTTGTCAGTTAAATTGTTCTAATTTCGCGCAAAATTTAAAAAACGATGAAAAAAATATTATTTTCTTTATTGCTTTTTCCCTTGCTGATTCAAGGGCAAAACACGCTTATTTTAGATCCTAATTTTGAACAAGCACTTATTGATCTTGGAATTGATAAAGATGTAGTTGATGGTGTTGTACCTACTGCCAGTGTAAATAATATTCAATACCTGAATATTTCGTATAAAAATATAGTAGATCTAACGGGAATTGAGGCATTTACATCATTACAGTCATTGAATTGTATACACAATGATATTACTAATTTACCTTTATCTCAAAATACAAATTTGTCTATTTTAAATTGTTTTGGAAATGAGCTAACGCAATTAGACCTTTCTAATAATACAGCGTTGACTTTTTTAAATTGTGGTTTTAACTCATTGCCAGAATTAGATCTATCTAACAATATTAATTTAGAACATTTGGCATGTGAGTCTAATCATTTGTCATCTTTAGATTTATCTTCAAATACAAATCTTCATACTATTTATTGTAACAATAATCTAATGTCTCAATTAGATTTATTTGGGTTAAATAATTTAACAGCTTTAAATTGTTCATACAATATTTTAACAGCTTTAAATGTTGGATTTAATAATAATTTAACAACATTGAATTTCGCGTATAATTTATTGAATGAAATTAATGTGACGCAAAATGGAGCATTGAATTATTTAAATTGTCAGGCTAATGTGTTAAATGAGCTAGACCTTACTTTCAATTCCTTATTAGAACAATTGAATTGTGCAGATAATAATATAAAGGATCTAGATATTAGAACAAATTCAATGCTAAGAGGATTGAATTGCAAGAATAATAAGTTAAGATGTTTAAATGTTAAAAATGGTAATAACATCAATTTTATGTATTTCTATGCTTCTTCTAATCAGGATCTTGTTTGTGTAGAAGTTGATGATGAAACCTATGCTAATACTAATTGGTTAATTCATGTAGATCCAATAACTACTTTTAATCATCATTGTTCTGGACCATGTGGAACTGCTAATACAAATGATCTGTCAATAGCATTAAATGTTTATCCTAATCCTACTCATGATCTTTTAAATATTGACCTTGGAGATTACAATGGTTTAATTACTGTGAATGTATATGATTTATCTGGAAGATTGCTTTTTACTGATAATAGTAGAAGCATTAGTCTATATGATTTAAATAAAGGAGCTTATTTGGTTCAGGTTAATTATGAAAATAATTTTCAGATGATCCAGGTGATTAAAGAATAAGAGTAATAATTTTTTCATTTTTTGTAAAAGCCATGCAAATCGCATGGCTTTTTTTTATTTAAGGTTTTAATTCAAATTTTTTATCAGTTGTGCCGTCAGAATACAAGTAAATAACAATTCCATTATATGCTCCTTTAATCGGTCTTCCAAGAAGATCTGTTCTTAGAATAAGCTCTCTTTTTTTAGTTGAGATATAGTTTTCATTTTCAATGCTAGTCGAACTAGAAATAAACTGATTAAAGAAAATCCAGATTTCTTCACTTGAATTAATATCCATATTACCATAAGCACCTGGCCAGTCATGTTCTCCTCCAACTACCCTGTAAAGCCACACCTCATTACTGTTGGTTCCGTTGGTGTATTTATCAGTTTCAACATAGCTGCCATCAGATGTGTTGAGGTCAGGAAGTGTACTATTGGTAAATTGAGTACAGTTATTATTATTAACCCATAAGCTGATAATAGAGTCTATATCATAAAAGACTCCCCACCCTGTAGCATTACTATAATCGCCAGCCCATAAATTTACATTATCGTTAGTGCCATGGATTTCCATAACAGGAATTACTGATGAGCCACATGTGTTCCAGTAAGAATCGAACATGGTGCCAGCTACACTGGCTATTGCCTTAAAATTTTGAGGTTGCTGACATGCTAGCATATAGCTCATTTCACCTCCATTAGACATTCCAGTAGAAAAAGTATTTTGAGAACTTAAATTGTGTTGGATTTGTAAATATTGAACAAGCTGAACTAAAAAATCAACATCATCTACAGTTTCGTTCCAATGAAAATCATAACCAACATTCCAGAAGTTATACCCCCAGCTGTCAGAAGTTCCTTGAGGGTAACATACTGCAAAGCCATTGTTGTCTGCCACTGCATTCATTCCACAATAATTTTTTATTCCATTTGCAGAACCTGAATACCCATGTAGCACCACTACTAAAGGTGCATTTGAAGGCAAATTAGGTGGTTCGTAATATATATATTGCCTGTTAATTCCATTATGAGTGAAGTTTTGAAGCTGACCATTAGAAACCAATATGCTTAAAGTCATTAGGATTGAAAAAAAAAGTTTCATGGTTTTTATATTATAAATAAATATAGCTAATTATATTTTACTCCTATTATACAAACATCATCTAGTTGATGTAAGTCTTTTTTCCAATTTTCAAATACATTTTCTAGATCAAATCTTTGTTCTTCCATGGGCTTATGATGTATTTTGATTATCAACTCTTTTAATGTTTTTGTCTTAAATTTTTTGCCTTTATCTCCACCGAATTGATCAGCATAACCATCAGAAAATATATAGATGGTATCTCCTTTTTGTAGTTGAATATTATGTGTCGTGAAAGAGAAAGCGTTCGAAAATTTCCCTATTGGTTGTTTGTCGGCTTTTGTTTCTATTAAGTCTCCATTTCTTATGAGCCAAAGTGGATTATGAGCTCCAGCATATTGTAATTGATTTTCTTTTAAAGAGCATAGCGCTATGTCCATTCCGTCTTTTACATCCTCATCAGATTTTTCAAATTCTTGTACTACGATTTCTCTAGCTTTATCTAGAATTTTTCCTGGATCTGTAATGCCATATTCACGTACTGCTCTATTCAGAGCATTATTACAAACTACACTTACCATAGCACCAGGAACACCATGTCCAGTACAATCTGCTACAGCAAATAATACATAGCCATTCTTCTGTTCTAACCAATAAAAATCACCTGCTACAATATCTTTGGGTTTGTAAAGAATAAATGACTCTTTTATACACTCTTTAACTACTTTTATTCTGGGAAGAATGGCGTTTTGAATTCTTTTTGCATATTGTATGCTGTCTGTAATTTCTTTGTTTTTTTCTTCTACAATTTGTTTTTGCTCTTCAGCTTGAGATTTTTGAAATTCAACTTCTATATTTTTTTCCTTTAGCTTAAGATTTCCTTTTCTTATTTGCCTATAATTTGCAGTAATGATTAGTGTAAAAAATAAAATCAATATAAATCCACCTAAAATTAGCATTCTTGTTTCTTGAATGGAAGATAAAAAGTCAGACTCTGGAGCAATTACACCTATTAAAAATAGGTTGTTTCCTAGTTTGTATTCAGAGAATGAACCCCACCATTTTTCATCATTATGCTCAAAAGAAAAACATTTAGAGTTTTTGTTTAAACTTTCCCATATCTTTTTTGATTTACTTAAAACAGGAATATTTATTTCAGAAATAGTCTTTAATACATTAATTTTTAAAGAGTCTTTATTTTTAAATTTTTCATCATAAGGAAGCCCAAGTATTTTTTCATCTTCAGTTAAAATAAAGACTTTTCCATTTTCACTTATTTTAAGGTTGGAAGTAAAATCAGATATATCCATTAGCATGAGGTCAAACCCAAAAACTTCTGGTTCATTGTGATTATTAATCCATTTTATTGATGCGGTAATTCCTGGGTCTTTAGTTGTGAAAAATATATAGGGTGCTGTCCAGTTTAGTTTTCCATTTTGTTCAATTGCTTCTTTAAACCATGGGCGTTCTCTTGGATCGTAATCCTTTTCTTCTTTCCAATTCCTAATAGTGTCTAATTGCCCGTTTTTATATTCCCATTCATATCTATCAGATTTTTTCTCTGCTGAACCAATGAACGTATGACGATTGATCCAAGTGCTATCCATCTCTAATAACATTTTTTCATCTCCCATTAGGTTGGCAAGCATCATAGAAGAAATTGGTTTTGAGCTTTGAATAAAAGGAATAAAATGAAGGTTGAATTCTTTTATTGACAAACTATCAAAAAAATTAGATTTACCATGGTTTATTGTGGTTTCTATGTCTTCTACAACAGGATTAAAAAAAAGATCTAATTCCTTTTTAGTTTGTTCTTTTTTTTGATCGATTAAGGAAATGGCTAATTGATCAATAGTGTTAGAAAGGTCTAGCATTAAGAACACTAAAATGCACAAGCATCCTATTGACATACTATAGATGATATATTTAGTGTATTTAATCATTCATTAAGTAGTATAGTTAACTTATAAATGGGTTGTTTTATCTATTAATAATTTGTTGACATCATAATAGATAAATATAAGAATATTTCAATGCGTAAATTTTCTTGTGATATTAAATAAATACGTTAAAAGTGGTAGATATATAGGTAAAAACACCTATTTGATTGGAGTCCTGGTAAGCAGAATGGTAAAACTGTGAACTCTCGTTTTTTTAAAGTATTTTTCAGGTAATGAAAACAGCCACAGTAAAAGAGATAAAGGACGAGCTTCAACATTTCTCTAAAGATGAACTACTAGAATTTTGCCTTCGAATGGCTAAATTCAAAAAAGAAAACAAAGAATTACTTACCTATCTTCTTTTTGAGGCTGACAATGAAGCCTTTTATATAGAAGAGCTTAAAAAAATAATTACTATTAGTTTTGAAGAAATTAATATTAAGAGCTATTACTTTATTAAAAAAAGCGTCCGGAAAATTTTAAGAGAAATAAAAAAGCATATTCGATATTCTAAAAATAAAGAAACAGAAATTGAACTTCTTCTGTTTTTTTGTCAAAAACTTGCTGAGTTCAGTCCATCTATGAACAAAAATATTGCATTAAGGAAAATCTATGATCGGCAAATAATTTATATAAAAAAATCCCTCAAAGGCTTGGAGGAAGACCTTCAATATGATTTTGGTATAGAGCTAAATAAATTACCTTAATTATATTTTAATAATTTAGTATCTTGGTTGTTATGAAAAAATATAGTCTACTATTTTTAATTATTGTATTCCAGCTATCAATTTTTCAATCAGTTCTTGCTCAATCTGCAGATAAAGGTAAAGTTAATGTTTATTTAGGAGGAGGAGCTGGCCTTATGAAAAGAGAGGGGAATGGTAATATTAATATTACAAAGGAATTTTCAAGTACAAAAGCATTTTTAGGGTTAGATCTTAATGTAAAAAATCAGATTTCATTTGGCTTAGAAGTGATTAGTCAGTATTTCATAACAGCTGACACTGCTAAAGTAAGAGATGTTGATGGTGGTTCGTTAGGTTTAAACATAAAATTTCATTTTCTAAATAAAGAGAAATCAAGTGCTTATTTTGGTACTTCTTTAGGCGGATTTTCATTTGGATATAAGGTAATAGATGCTGACCTTAATGTAGGGAAGTTAATTGGGAATGGTATTTACAACTCTATATTTTTAGGTTATAATAAATATTTTGGAAATGTATTTGGCTTGTTTATTCAAACAGGCTTTGTTAATCAACCCATGCAAATGGACTCACTTGTCATTAATGGTACTTCTTATGATAGCTGGAATCGTTCACAAATAGCGGATTGGAATATCATTATGAGAGGTCTTTTTGTCAATGCTGGTCTCACTTTTAAGTTCAGGAATAAATAAATTTTATATAGCCCCTTTTATTCAAGAGGCTATATTAGATTATTATATTAATTGCAACAAATAAGGGAGATTCTTTTATCATCAAAAATTGATGTATTTTTCAATAAATCAGGTTGAAGATATCCGATTATATAGCGTGTGTCTTCACATGAATATTCTTCGTTGATTGAATCAAAAACAGAATTATCAAAGGCAACTTCACGATTAAAACTGACATAACATTTTACTAATTCTTTTGAGTGTTCTGAATTGTTTCTTATTCCTTTTTTGTATTCATATTTATATCCGTATTTAATGGCTGAAATATCACTAAGTACTGCAGATGAGGTAGGGTATCTGCCTGCTCCTTTACCATATAGGAATTGTTCATCTGCAAGTGAGCTTCCTATCAGTACACCATTAAACTCATTATTGGTATTGCTAAGTGATTTTTCTTTTTCAATAAATGTGGGTAAAACTGAAATATTCTTAAGCTCTCCTTTATTATTTAAATGACTTTTGGCGATTAATTTTATAACTAACCCTTTTTCTTTTGCATACAAAAAATCATTTTCTTTTAATGAAGTAATTCCTTTGCGAATTATATCTTTTACTTGGATATGTTTACCAAATGCATGAAGTGTGATGATGCTAATCTTATAAGCCGCATCAATTCCTTCTACATCAAGAGTTGGGTCACTTTCAGCAAATCCATTCTTTTTAGCTTCGTAAAGTGCATTCCCATAACTCAGGTTGTTATTTTTCATTTTACTTAGTATGTAATTTGTAGATCCATTTACAATTCCAGTTATGTACGTAAGTAGATCATTGTCAAAATACTCTTCAAGATTTCTTATAATAGGAACACTGCCACATACTGCAGCTTCATATAGAAAAGACACATTGTTTCTTTTACTTAGCTCAATGAGTTCCAAATGATGAGTTGCGATCATTTTTTTGTTGGCACTTACTACTGATTTTCCTTTATTCATTGCATTGGATACAATTTTAAAGGCAATATCAGCATCGTCTATCAATTCTACAATAAGATCAATCTCATTGTCATTAATTAATTCATTGGCAGAAGTGGTGAATAAAGAAGAAGGAGCATTTCTTTTTTTTGCAGGATCTTTTATTGCGATTTTTTTTATTTTACATCCTAGTTCTTTTTTATTTGAAAGTACTTTGTAAATACCTTCTCCTACTACTCCAAATCCAAATAATCCGATTGTTAGTTTTTCCATTTTAATATTGATTTGATTGGTTGATAATAATTTAAAGCTTGTTCAAGATCCTTTATAAGATCATTTGCATTTTCAATTCCACAAGAAAGTCTAATCAATGAATCCTGTATTCCTGATGCTATTCTTTTCTTTCTTGGCACAGATGCATGAGTCATTTGTGAAGGATGACAGATTAAGCTTTTTACTCCGCCTAGGCTTTCAGCTAGCTGAAAGTATTTTGTGCTAGTTACAAACTGTTCGGCTGCTTCTTTGGTGTCTTCCTTTAAACTGAAAGATACTACACCTCCAAATACTCCATTTTGTTGTTTATCTGCTATCTTATGATTAAGATGGTTTTTTAATCCTGGATAATAAACCTTGTCAACTTCTTCTCTTTTACAGAGAAATTCGGCTATTTTTTTTGCATTTTCACTTTGTTTGATTACTCTTAGCTCTATTGTTTCTATTCCTCTGATGGTTAAAAAGCAATCCCATGGTGCTAATACTCCTCCTGATGCATTTTGAATAAATTTTATTTTTTCTGATAATTCATTATTTTTAGTTACTACTAATCCTGCTAATAAATCGGAATGTCCGCCAATGTATTTGGTTGCAGAATGAATAATTATATCAGCTTCTAATTCTAATGGAAGTTGGCTTACAGGACTTGCGAAAGTATTATCTACTACTAATAATAGATTTTTTGATTTAGCAATTTTAGAAATCCTACTTATATCAGAAATTTTAAGAGTTGGATTGGTAGGGGATTCAATCCAGATCATTTTTGTATTATTATTAATATAGCTCAAGATGTTTTCGGCACGTGTAGTATCTACATAATGTACTTTTATGCCTAGCTTTTCATATACATGGGTGAACAATCTATATGCTCCTCCATAGATGTCATCAACAGCTATTATCTCATCTCCTGTCGATAATAGTTTAACTACCGCATCTATGGCGGCTAATCCAGTAGAAAATGCAAATCCTGAATGGCCTTTTTCAAGTTGGGCTATTAGGTCTTCTAGTACTTTTCTAGTGGGATTGTTAGATCTGGCATAATCAAAACCTTTGTGCTTGCCTGGAGCTTGTTGTACAAAGGTGGAAGTTTGGTAAATAGGAACAGAAATGGATCCTGTAAGTTCATCTACCGGTACTGCGTGAATAATTTCAGTAATTCTACTCATGGTATTAAGTTTTAAGTTATTAATAGGTCCTTAAAATCTTTTTCAAGAGCAGCATCAGGAAGAGCAAAAAAAAAGCTCTCCTGACAAGTCAGAAGAGCTTTGTATATATGTAATGTTTTAAAGCAATATTCTGCACTTATCTTTCCCAAATATATTGGGTGGAATTAGCACCATTCAACATGTTGTCGTGGTTGCTAAAGCGTCATCGGGCCATTTCCCTCAGCTTTTCTTGATAAGAATTTTTAAAGAACAATTTCACGACAAATGTATATAAGAAAATGATTGTAAAAACAGAAAATGATATTTATTTATTTATTTCTGCCTGTATAGGTCAAACTGTACAGTATTAAGATTGATTTTCTTTAATCTAGGTAAAGTGGTATTACTTTTATTACTAAGAATGTAATTAGATTTATTTTGAGAGTAAGTACAAGTGATATTATAATATCTCAATAGATAGAATTGTAAGTTCCATTTTTCATATAATGCTCTGTTCATTTGTATGTTACTACCATTAGGAATGTTATTACCAATTAAATGAACGTCATGTAATATGTCATGATCTCTTCCAGTTTTATTAATTTTAGACACTGTTATTAAAACACTTATGATTAAAAGTGAAATGCTCCCCCATGTAATCAATTTATAGAAAAAGCTTAAGGGCTTTATCTTTTGAGTCCATTGATGAACGATAGGTGCAATTGTCAACGATAAAGAGATGCTAAAGAATGGTATTGCAGGCAACAGGTAAAACCCTCTTTGAACATCAGTAAGCATTAAAGGTAAAGATCCAGAAAATCCAATTAATAGAAAGAAGATAATTAGTTTTTTATTTTGGTTCCATAGAGTGGCTGTTTTGTTGGTAAACGATATCAATAAGATAGCTATCGTGAAAATAATAGACGGTAATAATTCCATGAAAAGTTGATATAGTATGTAAAGTCTATTGGATACGACACCTTCTTCTTGAATTCTAAAAAGTAATCTCTTTTCTAGATAGAAAGATAGACATTGATAGGCATTTTCATTCATTAATAAAATAGAGTAGATAATGATTGGAGTAATTACAAGGATACTAGAATAGATAATTGTTTTTTTTATTGAAATAGTCTTAAATATTAAATAATATATTGGTATGATAAATAAAGGAAACATTCCAGGAACTCCTTTAGAAAAAGTGGCTAAAAAGAGTCCTATTCCTCCTAAAAAGAATAAATAGATCTTTTGTTTAGAAATTAACCCTTTGATAGTGAAATAAGTACTTATAAGTATGAAAAGAGACATGGTGTTTTCCTGAAGATTATTTTGATATGACCAGTAGCATACAGGAGTAATAATCCATAAAAGTAAAGGAAGCCATCCTGTGTTTTTAATAGAATTTTCTATTGGGATTATTCTCCAATTCTTCACGATCATTATTGCAGTTAATAGTCCTGTGATCAATGAGTAAATTCTCTCTGTATATAAAGAATTACCTAATAGTTTGAAGAATTGTGCTTGTATGCCATAAATTAATGGAGGGTGCTCCATAAAATAATTTGAACCTGCTTTCCACCATGTTTCACTTAAAAAGGGATGCCAGAAACTTCCTGTTCCATTTGCGAGATTTTTAGCAACACAGGCATATTGAATGCCATCCATGAACATTCCATCTTGAAACAGAGTAGGACATATAAGTATGATGAAAATAGATGCTGTGAAAATCCAGAAAGGTAATTGTGGTTTGTTAAGCATTTAATTTCTTTAAGTGATAAAAATAATAATCATCTAGATTAGTTGAATAATATTATAAAAGCATTTGTCAAGGTTTTTGTAAATTTGCAGTCCAATTTTAGCAGGCATGAAAGGTAAAGTGAATCCTAATTTTTTATTCAATAAATACAATCGTGAATATGCCGAGAAACTCTTAGCTCAGGAAGATTTTCAGAGGAAAACAGTTTCTTTTTATCGATATACAATTATTGAAGACCCTCAATCTTTAAGAGATGAGCTATTTGTAAAATGGTCTGAATTAGGAGTGCTTGGAAGAATCTATTTAGCAAAAGAGGGCATCAATGCTCAGCTGAATGTGCCTGAACAACATTGGGATGAATTTGTTGAAATTGTTTATTCATATGATAGTTTTAAAGAGGTCCCTTTTAAGGTGGCATTAGAGGAAAAAGGGTCAGGGTCTTTTTATAAGCTTACCATTAAGGTGCGTAAGCAGATCGTTGCAGATGGATTAGGTCAAGGAGAGTATGATGTGACTAATGTGGGTAAACATTTAACTGCAGATGAATGGAATGAAGCCATGGATGATGGTGCGATAGTGGTAGATATGAGAAATCATTATGAGAGTGAAATCGGTCATTTTAAAGGAGCTATTTGTCCAGATTCAGAGACATTTAAAGATGAACTACCTAAAGTAAAAGAAATTTTAGAAGGTAAAGAAGATGAGAAGATACTACTTTATTGTACAGGTGGTATACGTTGTGAAAAGACTTCTGCTTATTTAAAACATTTTGGTTTTGAAGATGTCAATCAATTGCATGGTGGTATTATCGATTATGTACATCAAGTCAATGAAGATGATGAATTAGAAAATAAATTCATTGGTAAGAATTTTGTTTTTGATGATAGAATTGCTGAGCGTGTTTCTGATCATGTGATCAGTAATTGCCACCAATGTGGAGCACCCTGTGATGAGCATGTTAATTGTAAAAACCTACATTGTAATTTATTGTTTATTCAATGTAATGATTGTCAAGAAAAACATATTGGATGTTGTTCTCCTAGTTGTATAGAAATTGTTAAATTACCTGAGGATGAGCAAAAGAAATTCAGGGCAGGAAAAGAAAATAAAAAAATGTTCCATAGCCATAAAAAGGTAAATCTCAGAAAAGGGTTTGATAATAAAGATGAATAAATATAATAATTGATTGACAAGGCCATGGAATATTCCAGAAATTTCATTCGTTTTAATTGGCTTGCGCTTGTTCTTATCTACTTAGTAGTTATAGCTGGAAGCTTTGTTAGGATAACTGGTAGTGGAATGGGTTGTCCAGATTGGCCTAAATGTTTTGGAGAATGGGTTCCTCCTGTAAGTATTGATGAACTGCCTGAAGATTATAAGGAAAAGTATTTAGAGAAAAGAGTCAAAAAAATAAATAACTTCAGTAATCTTTTAACTGCATTAGGTATGGATAATACAGCTAAAAAATTAGCCAATGATCCAGCTCTAAAAAAAGAAGAGTCTTTTAATGTTCGTAAAACCTGGACAGAATATATTAATCGCCTTTTTGGGTTTTTAGCTGGAAATGCAGTTCTGTTAGTATTTCTTTGGGTTCTTTGGAAATATAGAAAAAGAAAGCTGGTCATTATTTCGTTAACCAACCTTGTTTTGTTGGCCTTTCAGGCCTGGTTCGGTTCAATTGTAGTTGCCTCTAATTTGATTCCTTGGACCATTACTGTGCATCTTCTTTTAGCTCTTATTATAATTGGTTTGCAATTGTATATTATTCGCTTGGTTAGTCCTTCTCAAAATAAGAAGCTTCAATTTTCTACGGGTATGTATGTACTTATTTGGATTTGCTTTGTTATTACTATTTATCAGATGTTTTTAGGTACGCAGGTAAGAGAGCATATAGATGAGTTAACTCGTCAGGGCTATGGTAAAGAAGATTGGTCTGAAATGCTAGGCATTTCATTTTTTATTCATCGTAGTTTTTCATGGCTTGTTTTAATTTTGTTGGGAGTACTAGCTTATTTTAATCAATTGGGTCAAAAGTATCCTTCGATTCAATGGATCTTTATTCTCTTAGCTATTGAGCTGATCTCTGGAATTTTATTAGCTCATGCAGACCTGCCTGGGTTGGCAAGAACAGCTCATCTGATTCTCGCAACATGTATTCTGGGAATTTTAACCATGGTTATTTTTAGGTTAAAAAGAATAAGGGCGTAGTTAAATTAACCTCCAATAGCTATCATAGATCGATTCTTAAATTCTGAAGGGTCAGATTTTTCAAAAGAATCTATACCACCATGATGCGCTTTTTTATTTTTAATTGATTCAATGATTAATGGAGAAATGTCTTCATTGTTCCTGAATGCTGTTAGAAGATCAGTTTCATCTTCAGAAAAAAGGCAATTTTTGATTTTTCCATCAGCTGTTAATCTAATACGGTTACAAGTATCACAGAAAGGATTGGTAACTGAGCTTATGATCCCGAATGTTCCTAATGCATTATTTAGCTTGAAATTTTTAGAAGTGTCATTGGGCGCACTTTTAAGCTGAATAATTTCTTCTTTTTTGTAATTGTTGTGAATAAGGCGAATTATCTCTTTATATGAAACTATTTTGTCCCAATTCCATTGATTCCCATCAAAAGGCATAAATTCAATGAACCTTACATCAATAGGTTTATTTTCTGATAGCTTTACGAAATCAATGATCTCATCATCGTTTATGTTCTTCATCACAACTGCATTGATTTTTACTTTAAAACCAGCATCAATAAGTAAGTCAATATTCGAAAGAACCTTGTCGAAATAATCTCTTTTAGTAATGTTATTGAAGCGTTCCTTTTTTAAAGAGTCAAGGCTTACGTTAACTGATTTTATCCCCGCATTTTTAAATGTATCAATAAACTTATCTACTAATATAGCATTGGTGGTAATAGTTAGCTCAATTGGTAGTTTACCTAGCTCTTCAATCACCATTTTAGCATTTTTTTTCACAAGGGGTTCTCCTCCAGTTAGCCTTATTTTTTTTACTCCCATGGAAACAAACAGCTTGGCAATCTCAATTAATTCTTCTGCAGTCATGAATTCTGACCTGTCTCTAAGTTCAATGCCCTCTTCTGGCATGCAATAAAAGCACCTTAGGTTGCATTTGTCGGTTAATGAAATTCTCAGGTAATCATGAGTTCTTCCAAAAGTATCTTTGATATGTTGAATGTTCTGTTTCAAATAATTAATTATGTCTGGCTCCTTTCATAATCCTGAAAAGATGTAATAACGATGGGAATAGTGCATCCATAGATTCTGCGGCTCCTTTCGTAGATCCTGGTAATGCAAGAATTAATGTCTGGTCTTTAACACCAGCTAAACTTCTTGATAACATAGCATAAGGGGTGCGATCCTGTCCGTAATTTCTAGAAGCTTCTGCTATACCTGGGATTTCTCTATCTAGTAATGGAAGAATGGCTTCTGGAGTAACATCTTTCGGAGATAAGCCTGTACCTCCTGTAAATATAAGCAGGTCGGTATTGTTCTTAGCGTGTTGATTGGTCAGCTCTTGTATTTTGTCAATATTATCTGGAATGATAATGTAATCAATAATAGTTACATCACAGGATTCAAGTTTCTTGATAATTGATTTTCCTGCCTGATCTTCTTTTTTACCTGCTGAGATACTATCAGAGCAAACAACAACAGCAGCTTCAATGGATTTTTTATAGTTATCCTTGAAATCCGATTTACCGCCTTTTTTAGTGACTAGCTTTATGTTGTTTATTTCAATTGATTTGTCAATAGGTTTGAGCATGTCATAGATGGTTAATGCTACTACACTTGCTCCATGCATGGCCTCTACTTCAACTCCAGTTCTGTATATGGTTTTTACTGTAACGAATATGCTGATTTCTAGTCCTTTTATTTCATATTCTATTCCAGTGTATTCCACCGGCATAGGGTGGCAGTCTGGAATCATTTCAGCTGTCTTTTTTACTGCGAATAATCCAGCGGTTTTTGCCATCTCTAATACATTACCTTTAGGTACTTTGTCATTTTTAATGGCTTCAATAGTGGCCTTGTCACTAGCTTTTACAACTGCTTGTGCAGTAGCTATTCTTAATGTGGTGGGTTTATGAGTGATGTCGATCATGTGTAAATGTGTTTATTGATTGACTTTCCATTGGTGACTTTGGTTATTTAAGAGCTCCTTTCCAAAAATTGGAACTTTTGTTTTGATCTCTTCTACTAAAAATTCAAGAGCAGCCCTCACTGGTTTTCTATGCTTTGAAGAGGCGAAAACAAATAGGCAGATTTCTCCAGCTTTTACTTTTCCTAAGCTATGATAGATGTGCATACAGCTTAGATCGAATTGATCAAATGCTGCTTCTCTTATTTCATGAAATACTTTGTTGGCAATTTCTTCATGTGCAGTATATTCTATTGCAGTTATTTCATTGTCATTAATTTTATCTGCTCTAACCTGACCTAAAAAGATCTCATGAGCTCCAATATTAGTTTTTGCTTGATGTTTTGCAATGGAATTGGCTATAAAGTCAGGTGAGATAGCTCCTTCTCTAAAACAGTTTTTAATGGTATTCTTTTTATCACTCATGTAGTATAGGTATTTACTATTTTATCTTTTATTTTTTCCCAGTTCTTTAGTCCATCCTTTAAGCTGTAAATGTATTGAATATCTGAATGTTTTTTAATTTCTTTAACGGCTTTAAGACTTCTTTTACCACTTTGGCAGATTAGTACACAGGATTTTTGATGGTCTAGTTTATCAACATGATCAGAAATTTCTTGGGCTGGGATGTTAATTGCATTTAACTCTTTTATGAAAGGTGTTTCTAGTGGAAGCCTTACATCTATAATTTGAATGTCTTTGTTGAGTAATTCAATAAATTCATGCATGTCTATTTCTAAGAGGGAGTCACAAATCTCATTTATAATATAATCGGATTCTGAAAGTCCTTGTTGATTAATAATTCTATCATAGATAGCGTGTTCTTTTCTATGAATGGAAATAATATTATTTTGATTATTCAATGAGTTGTAGAGCATTAGCTTTCCGTTAAGGGAATTACCGTGACCAATAATTAGTTTAAGCGCTTCATCTGCTTGTATGGTGCCTATTATTCCTGGTAAAGTGCCTATCACTCCTAATTCTGAACAATTAGGTATGTTTTGTTCGTTTTTATCAAAAAGACAACGATAGGTGGGGCCGTTGTTGTAATTAAAAACAGCAATTTGACCTTCAAATTTATAAATGGCACCATAGATAAATGGTTTATTGTTTAAAACACAAGCATCATTAATAATATATCTGGTAGGTAGATTGTCAGAGCAATCTATGATAAGATCATATTCTTTAATTATCTGTGAGGCATTTTTACTGGTTAATTGATAGTTGTATGGATTGAGTTCAATATTTGGATTAATATCACTCAAATGTTTTACAGCTACAGCTACTTTATGTTTACCAATACTAGAAACACCATAAATTACTTGCCTTTGAAGATTGGATCTGCTGACGGTGTCATGGTCAATAATTCCTATTGTTCCAACACCGGCAGCGGTCAGATAAAGTAGTGCCGAACATCCTAATCCACCAGCACCTATAACAAGCACTTTGCTTTGTTTTAGCTTTAGCTGACCTGCTGTTCCGATATTTTCTAATTGTAAATGTCGGCTGTATTGCTCTTTTTCATTGTTCGATAACATCTGTCTGACGCTTTGTAGTACAGACAAATATACACAGAGAACAGGCTAACTTAAAATCTTTATTTATTGTATGATCAGCTTTTGATTTGATGATTGATCATTTGTAATAAACTTTATAGTATATATTCCTTTTTCAAGATGGCTACAGTCAATGCTATTCATTCCATTTTTAATTTCATGAGAATTAATTGATTTCCCCTGTAGGTTTATGATATTGCAGCTCCCTTTTTCATTGCTAAAATGCTGAAAATAAACCATGTCTTTAGTGGGGTTAGGGTATAATTTGTATTCAATGGTTTTTGTAGGTTCAATAGCAGTGGAGGCTCCTGAATTCAACAAGTTGTAAACGGGCCATTCTATTGAGTTGTACATGTCGGCTCCTTGCATATTAAAGTTAAATGAAATGTAGTATCCGTTGGGTGCTAACGCAGTGCTTACATCAGCAAAGAACATACAGCTGGTATTTGCTACTTCTCCAGAATGACCATAGTAATCATTGCCGTCTAATAAGTAGAAATCCAAACCTAAACCATAATCAAAGGAAGCAGGATCTATTGTTTTCATTTTCGTTAGAGAGCTGTTAGAGATTAAATTACCTTCCAATAAATTGGCATAAAAAATATTGAGATCTTCTGTAGTGCTAACCACATCTGCCCATCCAGTATAAGTTGAGGGATGAATAATGGTAAGGTCTACCCAGCTTCCTATATTCCAATAACAGCCCATGTGATTTCCATTTATTTGAGGGTTAGGTGGAATCTCTGTGTTTTGTAGGTTCAAGGGGTTAATGATGTTTTGAAGTAAATAATTTTCATAGCTATCTCCGGTTACTTCTTCAATGATCATGGCTAGTATTGAATAATTGGTATTAGAGTAACCCCATGTAAATTCTGGTGGGAAAATCTCTCCCTGGCTGGCGCCACAATAAATAGCTTCTTCCAATGACCAAGATGTTAATGGATTATTTAGGACAGTAGATTGGCATGTGGGATTGTCTGCGGAGTTAGAAATACCACTTGTGTGGTTCAATAAGTGACGTATTTTTAGAGTTCCACTACTTGCTATTGTGTCATTTACCAATGTGTTTCTAAGGTAATTTTCAATAGGGTCTTCTGTATTTAATAGCCCGTTCTCTTCAAGTTTTAGAATACAGGTAGCTACCATTGTTTTTGTGATGCTTCCAGTTCTGAATTTGCTATTGGGTTGAGCTAATACAGCAGGTTGTCCTGATGTTGCACCTGATATAGCGTAGCCGCTAGCTCCTTGCCAAGACCATTCTCCCGGAACATAAATGCCTAAGACAACTCCGGAGTTGTTCATTTGTGAAGGCAATGCATTATCAGTTATATTTTGTAATGCATTAGCAATGGCTGTAGGTGGTCCTTGTGCATTTACGTAAAATGAATAAATAAAGAATGTTAGGGATAAAATAAGTGGTTTAAAGATTGATTTCATGATGTTTTATTTTTTCTGCAAACCTATATAGGTGTGTCATGAAATGCAGATCTTAATTCAATAATTATAATATTTTAAAGTTCCAATTTTTTAACATATTTTATCTATTATTCATTAATATTAAATAATATTTTATATTTCTACTTTCCTTTCTTGTTATTACTTGGCCTAGAAGTAGTAGTAGGTTTAGAACTACTTGGCGTTTTAGTAGAAGGTTTACTAGTGTTAGAATTATTTTCTCTTTCTGGTAATCTTATAGCTGGTTTTTCATCTGACGATGAATCATCATTTGTAACTGTTCTAATAATATCACCTACTGTAACTCTATTCTCTTCTCTTTCCTTTTTTCTTGCTATTTCAATATTTTCTTGCTCTATTTTTCTAGCCTCTTCTAAGGTAGGTAGCTTTCTCATTTTGTTGTTTGAATTGAAGGTTCTTTCAAATATCTCTTCGTTATCACTTAATAGAGCTGCTTCATTGGCAAAGCTTATGTCTTTAGTGGTAATGATATCGGAGATACACCCCTCCATTTCATCTCCAGCTACACCTGCTTTTTGACATTCTTTCTTTGCTTTTCTAACCTCATCTTTATCTGCTTCAGCTAAAGAAAATTGTTCTGCTGGAAAGAAATAATTTGTGTATGTTAAAGTGTTTTCAAAGGGCTTATAAAGAAATAATGAATTATGATCTTTTATTCTCCAAGAATCTCCAAATATTTTGATCAATTTATCCTTATAATTTTTTTCAGACTTTATCACCCTTTTTTTAATTTTAGAATTAGATGTTAAGTCATTTAGTTCATAAAAGGCAGCTCTTGGTTCAAAAAAATTGCCACCGTAAGTAACAAGGTCGTCAGCAGGATTTCCATTGGCGTTTCCTAACAATCCGAAATATTCACCATTGTTAGAAGTGTATACTTTAGGGACAACATTCAATGAGTTGTTGGCCAGCTTTACCATCACTTCTTCTCCTGTTGGCCATAGAATGGTGATTTTTTTACCAACTATTTTTATGATCCCGCCTTTTTTAAGCAGGGAGGTAGAATTCTTCATTTCAAAAACTGCTCCATTCACTCTTATTGGTTCATTGGTAAATGCATCTGGGTGATTTTTAGAATATATACATACTGTATCGCCATTTACATTCATAGCCGTAGCTGTATTCAATGAAACCGATGGGCCAGTAGCTTGTTGTCTGGTCTGAATTTCAAAGTTTCCTTTTTTGTTGGTACATAGAGTGTACTCTCCAACAGTTTGAAAAGAATACTTATACCCATCGAAAGTTTGTATGTGTGGATCGCCATATGTTTTGCCAATATGTATCTCCCTGTAAGGAAGATTAATCATTCTTCTAAATACACTCCAGAATTCTATTTCTTGTTCGTTGAGAACAACCAATGGGTTTTCATATAATTCATTATTGATCTGATTGTCTATTTCGATAAGCTCTTCAGTAGGAACCGCTAAAAGATTTTCAATGGTATTGGC